>NZ_CP039396.1:719611-1439222 GCF_004803915.1 Duncaniella dubosii | reverse complement strand
CTGGATTATAGACAATCCGCAACTAACCCTGCCTCACCCGCGCATGCACATGCGCGACTTCGTCCTCATCCCCCTCGCCAACCTCTCCCCTACCTGGGAGCACCCCCTTACAGGCAAGACCGCCTCTCAATACCTCTCTGATATTCTCAACTATTTATAATTTAAAACTTTAATAACAGAATTCTATTTCGTACTTTTGGTACACAAAAAATTTTATATACTTTTGTAGTGCGATGACAAGAGAGCCATCGCATATTCATATTATATTGTGAAGCGTTTCGTGCTTTATCCTATAACAGAAATTTCGCCAAAATTTTATCCAAAAGGATTAAGCAGTCGGACAACGTTCATGCTTGTCGTATGTCAACTCCCCGCGATGGGTATAGATATCCGATTAGGCGTGGGAGTGGACTGTTTATTTTTGGATGGGCGTTTGGCGATGCCTCTGTTATGATAAACAGAACATTGTCCTGCGCTTTTTTATCTTTAATACCGGTGGTTGGAGGACAGATTACCCTTAAATAACTTCTAAGAACATGGAAAGAGTGAAAAGTTTTTTATGTGCTTTTATTGTAGTGTTGTGTATGAATAATGCTGACGGAAGGGAGTATGCTTTCCAGTTGGACGAAAGTAATTATATTTTCAATGATACGATAGGATTCGTATTTAAGTTATATCCTGAAGCATCAACCGCAACGCTGATTTCTCCACAGCTATTGCCTGATTTTAAAGGACATTTTAATACACTAAAGGACTCTGTGGATTCTAATAATATGCGTATCCAGACATGGAATACAAAATTTGTGGAACTATGTCGTCAGAAACTCAAGAATTTGGGAGAGGAAAGCAGAATATATGTTGAAAGTCGAGTTGATTTTGCGGATCGCGCAGGTATTTTGCTTGCATCAATCACTGAGCTACAGGATTCAATTGATAAATTTAATAATCAGGACTGTTATGATTCGTATGGGGATGTTTTTTTCAATCTGCATAGTGAAATTGATGCAGTTTTTATCCGGCAGGAAGAGATTCTGAGAATGCTTCCTGAATTATATGATAAGATTGAAAGTTATATTATTCCGGGATTGAATGACGTTATATTATCAGAGTGTAGAAATGAGGCAAAAATATTTAATGTTGACAAATGGATACCGTATTTCGACAGATTTAATGAAATGTCTGCCGTATGTCAGCAATTGATGGAAGTAAATGATACAGCAGGACTTATAAGGGAAAAGGCAATATTGGAAGATTTCCTAAACGAAGTCAGGTTTTATTTTAGCAATACTATCACAATAGCATATCCTCACGCTAACTGTGACTGGTGGGAGGAATATCTTGAGTTGTCAGATGTGCGCGAGTTTGAAGAACTGGCTACTTTTAAACATGTGATCGCTGTGACAGGTTTAGCAGTGGAACGTACGGCACGAGCCGTGGAGACCTTGCCTGCAAGAATTATAGATTACATAGAGGGAAATAATGGTGAATTGACGATTCCGGAGAAGATAGGTTATAATGGACAACTGTCTTATGAGGTTACAAAATTAAAAGGGCCTATATTTGATTCTGAATTAATGGAAAAGACAGATGAAATTTCTATAAGGATTCCATCAGGGATTGATTCTATATGCGGGATGGCTTTTCCCGATAATAAAATTACAGAAGTTCATGTTTCAGCCTATACTCCTCCATTTCTTGACGAGAATGCTTTTAGTGAAAAGGTTTATAAAAATGCTATTTTATATGTGCCTGAGATAAAATATCAGGAATATGTATTGTCGGATTGGAGGCGTTTTACAAATATATATTTCAGCTTGAGCTCATCTATAGATGAAATATCTAATGATAATATTGCAGTCTGGAGTAAAGGAGATACCATCTATATTGAAGGAATTGGCATTGTTTCGATATATGACACTCTTGGGAAATTGGTATATAAGGGAGATAGCCGGGAAATTCCAATAGAACAAAAAGGTATTTATATAGTTAAGATTGGTTCCACAAATTTTAAAATTAAAATATAACAAGGTGCATAGTCAATAGAAATACAGAGGGCAACCGCGGTCGGGTTTGACCAGGTTGCCCTTGATTTTTTATGAACTTAATTCAGGTTTATTCCCTGTTCCTGATATCAGGATGTTTCTTGATCTCTGAACTTATATGTATTGAGAGTTTTTAGATTAAAGAATTATTTCTTATTTTTTACTTTTTCGAGCTGGCGGTCGAGTGCTTCCATGCAGAGATCGATAGCCTCTTCAAACGTATCGGCTGTTTTTGTCGCCACCTGATCGGGTTCTTGCGGGACCATAAGGCTGACTATAGCTTCTTTGTTGAGGGCGGTTTCAGGTTTTACCACGCGGAGAGAGACTTCAGCGCTCATTACATTAGGATAACGGCGGGTCAGCTTATCTATTTTCTTGTTTATAAAGGAAGTGAGTTTCTCGCTGATGTCGAAGTGGATGGCATTGATTTTAGTTTCCATTTTTTCCTCCTTTTTTTAGTGCACGTGGGTGTGCGAGTTGGTAATTATGTTTAAGTTCACTGTACGTGACGTGAGTGTAAATCTGAGTTGATGCGAGAGAGGCATGACCAAGAAGCTGCTGGACGGAGCTGATCGGAGCGCCGGCGTTGAGCATATCGGTTGCAAACGAATGACGCAGAACGTGAGGACTCAGCCTTGCAGCATGAACATTACCCTCGGTCAAAGCTCTGTTTACAACCCTATACACCAGACGGCGATAGAGCGGAGCTCCGTCCGCCTTTACAAGTAGCGGGGCCTGACGGTCGTGAAGAGAGATTGACGTGTCCGGCGAACTGTCGCGAAGCACCCGATAAGCATCGATAGCCTCCATGAGCTCCGGACCGATAGGTATTATTCTTTCTTTATTACGCTTTCCGAGCACTTTTAGTTCACCCTTGCGGGTATCGGTATTGACATCAAGGAGTCCTACGAGTTCGGAACAACGCATTCCGGTCGAATACAACAAATCTATAATGAGACGATTGCGCGACGCGGTGAATTCACCGTCTGTTTCCGAATCAACGTCATCAAGAATGCGCTCCGTGTCTTCCTTACGGATATAGACCGGCAGGTTCTTTGGTATTTTTGCAAGGATGAGTCCTGAAGCCGGATTGGAATCAAGGCCATGACGGCTCATCAGATAGCGGAAAAACGCCCGCAGCGATGAAGCCTTCCGGCGGATGGTGCGCACCGAGTTGCCACCGGAGGCCAGAGCGCCTATCCACAGTCGCAAGTCAGATGTTGTGACATCCATCGGTCTGAGCGAGTCAGGACAATTGTCAGTAGCGAAGACAGCCCAAGCTTTAAGGTCGGCACGGTAAGCGTCGACGGTGAGCTTCGAATAGTTGAGCTCCAATCTTAGATATTCGAGAAATTGCTCAATCAGGTTCATGCCTTGCTCGGTTTGATGGTGTCTTTGTCGTTAGCGAAAATAGAAAACTTTTTTGAATAAAACAAGCGAGAGAGGCTTTCAGAGCGAAAAAATGGGACAAAAATTCAAAAATCCCATTAATTTAAAAATAAGTTTATGCAAAAAGGCCACCGCTATGCGATGACCTTTCTGCATAAAGAAGTTGTCATATATGACCGTTAAGGAATCCACTCATGAGTATGCGCAATACGATAAATGCACATCTACTACATGTACTAAGGATATCTATTCCCGGTGATTTAGTTTTGGAAAAGTTCCTTGATTTTTGCGGCAAGTTCCTCTCCGCGCAGGTTTTCTGCCACCAGACGGCCTTCGGAATCTACTATATACATCGTAGGAACTGCTGAAACCTTATACTTATCTGCTATGCTATGGTCTATGTCGCGGATGTTGACCCATTTCAGACCTTCATTTTCGACAGCATTTATCCACGGCTTTTCTTCCTTATCGATTGACACACTTATGATGTCAAATCCCTTGTCGGCGAAATCCGAATATATTTCCTTCAGATTGGGAATTTCACGCCGGCATGGTCCGCACCATGATGCCCAGAAGTCAAGAATGACATATTTTTTATCCTTACACAGAGCTGCAAGGCCGGTCTTGGTCCCGTCAATAGTGACCGCATCAAATTCCGGCATCTTATCGCCCGGACGGCCTACGGGATACAGTTCATCGTATACAAGACGGCCGTAGTAACTGTTTTTCGCACTGTCGCTAAGGCTTTCATAAAGCTCGCGCTGGCCTGCTGACAGATAGCTGGTCTGAGAAATCATGAGAAGCGGCCCCCAGAAATCATCCTTGTTTGCAATGACCGATGCGTCAAAAATCGAGTCTGCGGCAGCAAACAGATTTTTTTCGGCCATCCTCATTCGATTGTATTCTTCCGACGCATTAATCGAGTCGACAAGAGAACTGTTCCCGTTCTGACGAGCTTCATAATATTTATCAATCAAGGGACGATATGCGGCCTGATGAGCCATAAACATCGAATCGAGCATACGGCGGCCTGACATTTTCTCATTATATGTATCGGTCATCGGAGAACCTGACACAGAGACCTCGTCAAAATCGAAACGAAGTTTACCGTCGGGAACTTCATTGGATTTCACTACTCCGTTTATACTTATGTCTGCATTCTCAAGCATGAAGACCTTGCTTCCGTAGTTATCCTTTATATAGAGTGTGACCGCACGTGGCTCCTCTGCCACACCGGTGATTTCAAACTTACCGTCGGTGACCACGGCCTCGGCAATCGTGTCGGGAGATGTATGGGTCAAAGAAGAAAGAAGTACAACCGAGCTGTCGGGTATACCAGCAATCTCACCGTGTATGGTATACGATGTTTTTTCAGAGCTTCCGCAGGCCGTGGTGAGCAATGACACCGCAAGCCCGGCGGCAATAAACGTTTTTTTCATTATTATAATGTGTATTTAGGTTAACTACTTGCTGTTTTGAGTAAGGACTCCATTGCCCGGACGATTTATCGCATTGGCCGGAAAAACCATTGTCCAAAGATGAGAATCCGGCTTGAGTTCATAGCGCTGTCCGTCGAATTCTTTCGTAAGAGTCCGCGCATAGGTTCCTTCGGCATTATAGCGCTTCATGTCGATGAAGGGAATCATGGTGTTCATCATCTCGTTGTCTTTAGTACGGCGTATAAGCTCGATAGCTTCAGCGGTAGTCGAAGCCGACGAGGGCTGATAGAAATCGGGATGTATGCGCGACTTACGGAGAATGTCGAGAGTCTGCATCGCATCGTCTACCGCACCATTTCGAGCCTGACACTCAGCCTTAATCATATATACTTCCGGCGTAGCGATACCTGCAAGATTGTAATAACCGCTCAGAATGCCCTGATAGTAAAGGTCGGTCGATGACTGGTATTTTTTCCATCTTACGAGAAATTTCATATCGCCCTGTTCAAATCTGGCTGCACGCTCGATTGAAATGTCCATGTCGCGGCAAGGATAGTTCGGATTGCCGTTACCGGAACAGAACCACAGATTTTCCACACATGTGTGCGCCATCGGCGATGTGATAGCCGTATAGTCTTCCGGATTTTCAATACGCTCCTTGTAGCTGTTATAGAACTCAAGCCAGTCAAACAGTTCTCCGTGCAGTTTAAGAGCTGCTTCTGCATGCGACAGAGCCTTGTCATAGTCACGCATCGAAAGGTAGACACGTGCCAGCCCACCTTCGACGGCAGCACGGTTGGGATGGATGGCAGTCATTGACGTCTCCGGGATTCCGAGTTCAATAGCCTTGTTGAAGTCGGCAAGAATCTGATCATAGACCTCCTTTACAGATCCCTGATGCCACGGAGACCCGAGACCGCCGCTATAAATCAACGGTATACCTGGAGTGGCGGCGGCTTTTTCAGGAGTATAGGCATCGGCATAATAGTTCACCACTTGAAACAGTACAAATGCGCGGATGGCGTATGCATAGGCCATGACCTCTGCTTTCTGAGCCTCTGTCGCCTCAGTCGCACCGGGCACTTCCTCGATGATTGTATTAGCTATGCCGATGATTCCATAGCCGTTGTCAAACACATCTTCAGCCGAGGCGTTGAGTTCGGTTCTGTCGCGCGAATCTTTCCACATGTAGTGTGCCGTACGAAGGTCATCGACATTACGGCAATTATTAGCTCCGACAAAACGGTCGTTGAGCAGATACTGGTCCTGAAGCGACGGCAGATAGTTCACCGCATACTCATAGCGCAACAGCGCCTCATATTCGGCAAGAGTTTTAGGTATACGCATGCCCTTAGGCATCACATCGATATAATTGTCGCAGCTGACAGTGATAACGGCAGTCAGCACAATGAGGGCTAACGAGATATATTTTTTCATTTTTCAATTCTTTGGTAATGTTTAGAAACCGAGATTAAGTGAGAGCATATAGGTTGGTTTCTGATAGCCTCCGATAGTATGTTTTGCTGCTTTCGACTTTGCAAAAACGGCAATGTTTTCCACTCCTAACATCAGACGGGCATCCTTGGCATAAAATTTTGAGCACCACAGGCCGGGAACATTATATGTAAGAGAGATATTGCGGAAACGGATGTTGGACGCATCACGGATAACGGCAGACGACCGGTTGTAGAGGTCCATATTGCAATAAAGCGACGGATTTTCACCGGCCACATAGCGCGGGACATCAGTGACGGCCTCATCGCCCGGATTCTTCCAGCGGTCATTGTAAGTGAAATCGGCACAACGCAGCTTATGTCCGCCTTCAAACAGGAACAATGCGGAGAGCGTAAGTTCACGCCAGCGGAGGTTGGTTGAAAGCGAACCGCTATAGGTCGGGGTATAGCTTCCAAGATATATGATGTCATCAAGATTTGTCGGGGTATTGCTGCTGCAAACATTTCCTTCGGCATCGTATACCTGAGGCAGACCGTCAGCACTCAGACCGGCCCACTTATATCCATAAAGAGCGGTAAACGGGACTCCGACACGCGGAAATGCCTCCGGCTGATCAAGCTGCAGAAAATAGACAGGAGCTTCGACATTCACATAGTCTACCTTGGAATGATTATAGCCTATCACCCCCTGCGCACTCCAAGACCAGTCACGGTTCTGGATAATAACGCCGTTGACATTCAATTCAAAACCACGGTTGGTCATCTCGCCATTGTTGATGACATTGGTTGAGAAACCCTGTCCTTCAACCGAGATACCGTTGGAGGAAGCAAGGAGGTCTGTGCCCTTCTTATTATAGTATTCGACAGAACCGTTGAGACGGTTGGTGAAAAGCGCGAAATCAACACCGACATTGGTTGTGGTGGTTTTCTCCCAGCGCAGTTTCGGGTTAGGACGTGAACTTATCGAACCTTGCATACCGCCTACTCCCGGATGAGTATTGGTCGAATAATAAGCTACTGTATATGGCCAGCGGTTCTTGGCTATGTTGCCGCCGATGCCGTATGACGCACGCAATTTTAGCATATTGACCCATCCGGCATTAAAAAATTCCTCCTGATCTATTCTCCACGCCACACCCGTCGACCAGATAGGTTTACCCTGATACTTGCTGCTCGTACCATAAAGATTCGTGCGGTCGGTTCGGATAGAGCCGTTTATCATATATCTGTTGTCAAACGCATAAGCGGCATTGCCATAGAATGAAATGAAACGGTTGGTCAGTTCATTGATTGAGGCAAAGTCAGTCGCGGCAATCCATGGACGGCTGAAAATGGCATTGGAAAATGACTGGATAGCCGACTGGTCGACAACTGTCCATTGATTAAGATCATCGTCATAGCCATAGAGAGTATTGCTCTCGAAACGGGTCTTGTTGTGACGCATTTCCATACCGGCGATTGCCGTTATGTCATGCACCCCGGCAAAAGTCTTGTTGAAATCAAGCTGATTTCTGAAATTATACGTGCGCTGGTCATTGGTGCCATTTGAATATATGTCACCGTAGGGAAGATTGAACTTGGCATTCACACCGTCAGGCGACGAGGCGAAGTTGTTGATTTTACTGCGCACCGCATAGGTTTCTTGCTCCGAAATCTGCTTGCGCTGGAAATTACCGAACTCATACTGGAACTGAGTCGTGAAGCGCAGCCAGTCGGTTATCTTGAAATTCAGGCGAGCATAGACACGTGTCAGCAGGTCGCTTGTAGTCGAATTTGAGCGTCCGAGTTCATCCATAGGGTCAATATCCTCATTGTAAAGACCATATTTGTTGATGGCATTTAAGCGCGACTGAGTAAGCCTGTCCTCCTGACGGCTGACAATCGTGGAACCGTCTTCGTTATAGAAACTCATATATGGAGCTACAGTGAAACCGGGCGACGACAGGAAATATGTCTGCGTCTGCGAACCGGAATAGTTGACATAAGCCCCGAGGTCTACAGATAGCCAGCGGGTCATGTCGATCGTGTTGCGCAGAGATATATCAAGCGCATCCCTGTATGAATGTATGGCGTTGTAGTTGTCACGGTTGTAGGATACCGTCCCGACGAAACTGTTGCGCTCCCCCGATGACGAGATCGAAAGGCTGTAGCGCTGTGTAGTCGCATCGCGGCGTTCGATGTCATCGACTTCATCATAGTAACGGTATCCCTGCGAGGCCCAGTTGTCGAGCATTGAATTCAACTGCTGTTCACTTATCATTCCGGCATAGCGCTGATAGATCGCCTTGACATGGGGAGAAAGATTACTGCTGTTGCGCAACATATTCTCCGCATAATCCACTGCTCCTTCACCGCTGAAGTTAGGATTCTGCGACATCCAGTCGCGGGCTTCCGCAATCACCTCGGCAGCATCAGGCGTATATGTGTTGTAACGTTTATAGGGTGTTACCGAAAAGGTTGCCGACGCCATCACATTGACCTTCCCTTTCTGAGCTTTGCGGGTTGTGATG
Organism: Duncaniella dubosii; assembly: GCF_004803915.1. Lineage (NCBI taxonomy): Bacteria > Pseudomonadati > Bacteroidota > Bacteroidia > Bacteroidales > Muribaculaceae > Duncaniella > Duncaniella dubosii. The sequence continues at coordinate 1,430,388 of NZ_CP039396.1, read as the reverse complement.
ACGATAACACCGTTGGCGGCTCTCGCTCCATAAATCGAAGTGGCAGCCGCATCCTTAAGGACTGTTATGCTTTCAATATCGTCGATATTTATATCCGGCACTGATTCGCTGAAACCTCCGCCTGCATAGGTGACTTCAGTACGCTCGACAGGGAAACCGTCAACCACATAGAGTGGAGTCGTGATTCCCTGCATAGAGGTCGTTCCGCGTATCTTACCGTCGGTATAACCGGCAATATGTCCCTCAAGCATATCGCTCACTGACGTGATCCGCTGGTTTTCAAGCTGCTTTCGGTCAATTTTCGCAAAAGAGCCGGTGGTGCGTTCTTTTGACAGTGTCTGATAGCCGGTGACCACCACCTCATCCAGCATTTCGTCGTTTGGCTGGAGCGCTATCTTGTAGGAATCCGCGGAAGTCAGTTTGACTTTCTTGGTCAGATAGCCGAGAAAATAGGCTTCAATTTCAGTGGCGGTCTGTGGTACGGTCAGGGAAAAATGCCCGTTAAGATCCGTTATGACCATTGCCACGGAATTATCGGAACTCAGGGGAATTTCTCTGACGGTCGCACCGGCAAGCGGTTCGTCGTTCTCATCGACAACTATGCCGGATATTGTACGCGCTCCGGCACTGAAGGTGATGACAAGAGTGATGACCGCCATGAGACCTCGGTTGATAAAGTCGGTTAAGGTTTTCATGAAATGGACAATGAATTGGTTAAACTTTCATTTGCAAATTAACCATAAAATAATGAAACAAAGGCAAATTTGCTATTACAATGTCGGAAATTTTGCCGTTTATGAAATTATTTATAAGCCAAACCCCGATGAATTATAGCAAACTGAAAGTTTATACCAATAAACGGTTATGATTTGTCATTGTCCCCACCGGGAGTCTGACCGGCAGCTATCGAGCGGGATTTTTCACGGAAGGCAGCGGGAGTCATGCCGGTGGCCTCGCTGAACTTAGTGTAGAAAGTAGTCATTGAATTATAACCGAGTTCCGATGACAGGGCTTTCAGAGGTGTGTCGCATTCTGCGTCTGAAAGTCGGCGTATGGCCTCCTTGGCACGAAGACTGTTGATGAACTGTGGAAAAGTCATCCCATAGACCTCGTTGACAATACGCGACACGTATGTGCGGTTGGTCTTCAGCATCTGTGCGATTTTGTCTTTTGAAATCAGATTGTCGGTATAAACCGCAGGATCAAGCATAAGACTTTCGAAAGCCGCTACAAGATGGTCAGGAATAGGCGACTTCTTCAATGAAGGAGCATCAGGCTGACTATCTTTTGCCGGTTTATCGCCAGATGCCGATGACATCGAATCTTCCAGCTGCCTGATGGTGGCGCGCAGTCTGGTTTCCTCTCGCGCGGTCTCCGTCATCTGTCTGACAATTGTAGAGTACAGACGGCTTTTCCGCCGGTAAAGATAAATAAAACTTACCGACAATATGAGAGCTACGGCTACGGCTGCAATCAGAAAATTTACGATACGCTCCTTTTCAAGAAGCTCGACACGCTGACGGTTGACCTCGTTATCGGCACGTTCAAGGTCATATTTGCTCTTGATATGTTCGATGATGAGTTCTTTGCCGGCTTTATCTTCGACATTATTCTCATTTTCAGCTATGCTGAAATATTTCCGTGACAATACATCGTTTCCAAGCAGACGGTGGGTGACGGCAAGCGCCTTAAGGACATCCTGACGAAATATCCCGGAATGGCCGCTGTCAGTAATCATCAATGCGGAATCAAGGACTGCGACAGCCTCCGTATGCCTGTTTCTTTTAAACAATATGTCGGAATACTCGATGAAACTTCTGATATCGCCCTCATTGTGATTGGCCTTGAGCAAATCAATCGACTGACGAAAACACTCGGCCGCTTCCGAATCACGCTCCTGCTGGCGCAGCAGAAGTCCGTATATATAATAAAGTGACGACCCGTCGCGTATAGAATCAGAATGGAGAATGATTTCAGCCTCCCGGATATAGTCAAGAGCCTTCGACGTATCCGTTTTGCGCAGTGCATAGGAATAGGCCGCAGTCATCGCACCTGTGTAGCATAGAAAATTATCCTTGTTACGCTTGCCGTGCCTGTAACATTCAAGCGCATATCTCAGTCCGGCCGGGTCATCGTTCAGAGCATAGATCGAGGCTATGTTTACAAGGAGCAATGAATGTAAGCGTTGATTTGCCGAACGTTTGGCGGCATCGAGTCCGTTGAAAAAGTGACGCAACGCTCCGGGAAAGTCTTTTTCAATGTTAGAGGCATACAGGCCGAGACCGTTGTAGACGGAAGCAAGTGCGGAATCATTGCCATGTTTCAGACACAGAAGTTCCGCTTCGTGAAGATGGCGGTAACTGTGACCTACACTGTCGTTGAACAGGAAACCCTGTCCGAGAATAATGTTTCCATAGATGTCGGCATTCTGAGCCGCACGCCCACTGCTTTTATCAGCAATCTCCAGCAGACGGTGGCCACATATTATCGCACTGTCAAAATCCGCCCTGTTGAGTGCGGTCATTCCCGCAACCCGAAGGTGGTCTATATCGGACATCGGAATGACATCTTCGGCAATCTTCGTTCCGTCAGTACTGCAGGCTGCCGTAAGAAAGGTCAGGAATATGACGAATAGCCATATATTATATATTGTGTGTCGTCGGGCCATTTGGATAAAAAAATTTGCAAGCGGACTTATGGTTTCTGCTGTCCGCTTGCAAATTTATATAAAATTAGTCTTTACGACAAGAAGTTACAGCCTTCAATGCTATTTTGAGTCTTATTTCACCCACTTCATACAGCCTACGCGGTTATAGCCGGTGCGACAAGTATGGCCGAGGGGATTACGGCATTTCGGGTGAGCGAAGGGATGGATGCGGCAGTTTCAGCCACCTGTGACAAAGAGTCGATTGATGAGGTGAGGGAGAATGAGATTGGTTGAGCCATTGAATAGAATAAGCAGAATGCCTGATCCTCATAATGGTCGGCAAGCCCCATGAGTACGGCTGCTATGGCTATGATTATGATTTCGAGAATCACAGCGGTTATGATTCCGGCTTTGGAAGGTGTCTTTGCTTTGAACAGCACACACGACGCTACCCATGTGACGGCAAGAGCCGGCAGAAGGATTGCACAGAATATTGCGATTCCTCCCCATGAAGAAATATACGGAGCTGCGGTTTCCAAGATGTCAAGGCCATCAAGTATGGTGGTCGCCCCGCTCGTCCAGTAAATTATGATTCCACAGATTGCCACAAGAATCAGACAGCAGAACACGATAGCTGTCACTGCCGCTATCAGTCCGAAGAAACCAAGGATGAATTTAGCGGCTATGGAAAAGAACGTGTTGACGAAATAGGCGAATGATGATGTGTCCGTGTCAGGAACCGGAGCGGCAGGAGGAACTGAATTGTTGATGACCGTCTGTCCGATATTGTCGAGAGTCACCGGCTGTCCCTGCATTTCAAGAATCTCACGCGGAGTGCGTGCGACGGGGATAACCATCCATGCCACGAGATAGATAATCACGCAAGGCCAGAAGTAGGTGCAGAGCGTAAGAACTACGAACAGTATTCGCATTACGGTCACGTCCCAGTCAAAATACTGCGAAAGTCCGGCAATTACGCCTCCGAACACCCGATGGCGTATGTCACGGAAAAGGCGTTTGTGGATCGGAGGGGGCGGACACGCCTGAGTGCCGTTGAAAGGAGGGACGTTCTGCGAGCCGCAGCTATCAGTCGTCTCCTCTTGGCTGTCGGTTTCGGGGCGTGATTCATCCGACAGTTCTTCCGGACGCCCCATAGTCTCGATGACACGGTTGACATCTTCAAGCACAATGACGTTTGCTCCAAGGCGGATGCGTTCGTCGAAATGTTCGGAGATTCTCGACTCGATATCGTTGACTATTTCCTCACCCTCTGCGCCGGTAAAAGTCGTGCGGAGTTGAGAGAGGTAATCAAGAAGCAGCTTATAAGCATCTTCGTCTATATAAAATATATTACCATTGATGTTGACGGGAAATGTCTTTTTCATTCTTCTGTGATGTTTGAGGTGTTAGAGATAGTTGTCTGGTCGGAGAGAAGAAGATTGACAGAGCGTGATATGTCGTCCCACGAAGACTGGAGCTGGCCGAGGAAATCAAGTCCGAGCGTAGTGATGGAATAATATTTCCGTGGCGGTCCCTGCATCGACTCTTCCCAGCGGTAGGAAAGCAGTCCGTCATTCTTAAGGCGGGTGAGGAGAGGATAGAGAGTCCCTTCCATCACGATGAGATGAGCGTCCTTAAGCCGTGCTATCATCTCGGAAGCATAGGCATCGCCGCGCTTAAGGAGAAGAAGAACGCAGAACTCAAGCATGCCTTTGCGCATCTGTGATTTGAGATTGTCTATGTTCATGATTCAATGATGAAGTTGTTGGTGGGTTACGGCAACGGAGACGTGCACTTATTTCCGTTGACAGTGCAAAGATATAGACTCGCAAGGTACTATGCAATACAAGGTACTATTAAATAACAAATTTTAACATACCAAACAGAAATATATGTCTCCGTTGAATAGACACCCTCTCCGATAGTGGCACCTATAACATGCGGCATGGCAATAGGCAACGCGGAACTTGCAGGGTTTGAGAATAATTTGTAATTTTGCAATATATTAGGCGGTTTCAACTCGGAATTGTCATTATTGTTTAGGTAAAACTGACACATTATAAAATAATATTAATTTTTTATGTCAACAGAGCATTTGCGAGGAATGGGTGTCGCGCTGACAACCCCTTTTCTGGAAAACGGAGATATTGACTATCATACGCTCGACATGCACCTTGACTATCTTATCGATGGCAAGGCAGACTACATTGTGGCTCTTGGAACAACTGCCGAGACCCCGACTTTGTCTGCGGATGAAAAACACGAACTTGCGCTTCACATCCTTGACTACGTGAACCACCGCTGCCCGGTAGTGATCGGCGTAGGTGGAAATTCGACCCGTTCGGTCGTCAAGGAACTGACTGAAACACCGCGCATGGACGAATTTGATGCGATCCTGTCGGTAGTCCCCTACTACAATAAACCGACGCAGGAAGGAATGTACCGTCACTTCGCCGAAATCGCCAAAGCCTCACCCATACCGGTGATTCTTTATAATATTCCGGGAAGAACAGGCGTAAACATGAACACCGACACCATTATCCGTCTCGCCAAAGAATTTCGTGGCAAAATCATCGGGATAAAAGAGGCAAGCGGCAATATGCAGCAGGCACAGGAAGTGATTACCCGCCGTCCCGAGGGCTTCCTTGTCATTTCGGGCGACGACTCTCTTGCCCACAGCATGATCCGAATCGGCGGCGACGGTGTGATTTCTGTGCTCGGCAATGCCTATCCGTCACAATTCGTCGATATGATTCACCGCAGCATGGAGGATGAAACCCCTGAAGCCGCCGCCAAGCTCCACCAGCAATTCTCAGCACTCTATTCACTGCTTTTCAAAGACGGCAATCCTTCGGGTATAAAATGTATGCTCCATATACTGTTCCCCCGCTACAAAGAAGTGTTGAGGCTGCCGCTTGTGCCCGTGACCGACGAGACTCGCCGCGGACTTGAAAAAGAAAAACTCTGAATTATACATGAGGGCGGTATTTCAAAAAAGATTTCTGGGATTCGCTCGCAGATCCGTCAAAAAGCGATATATGACAATGGCCTCCACTATTTGTGGAGGCCATTGTCATATATCGCTTTTATGTATGGATTATTTCTTCGCAGTAGCCGTCGAGCGTCTGGTTGATTTACGCTTACGGGAAGCATATTTTTTTGTCGAACGTTTGGTGGGAGAATATTTCTGAGACTTACCGTAAGTCCGCTTGTCAAAAGCAAAAATATCTTTATGCGTAACTCCGTTTTCAAAATCTATTATAGCCGCCGGATTGATAGGAATGCCAAGATAGCGGGTTTCGAAATGGAGATGGGCACCGGTGCTGCGGCCTGTGTTACCACCGAGAGCAATCGGCTCTCCGGCCTTGACATATTGGTCAGGCTTAACGAGGAAGCGGCTTAGATGACCATAAACGGTTTCAAGACCATTGTCATGGCGGACAACCACATAGTAGCCATATCCGCGTCCTTCATATTTTGTCAGACGGACTTTGCCGGAAAAAGCAGCGCGGACCGTATCACCCACCTGAAGTTTCAGGTCTATACCATAGTGCATGCGTCCGAAGCGCGAGCGGTATCCGTAGTTGGATGTTATGTGACCCGGGGTAGGAGTAGTGTATTCGGAAACGTCAATATCCTTGTGTTCGGGAATTGTCACCGCTGTCCCGTAAGGATTGACACGGTCGCTGTTCCAGAACGAGGCATAAATCTCGTTGTTCATAGCAGCCTCTCGCTCTTTAATCTGATTCAGAAGCAAATCGTTGTTCTCAATCTTAAAAGGGTTGATTGATGGTTTCTGGTTTGCTATCAGAGAATTATGTTGGTTTGTATGTAAGGCAGGTAACTTTAGCTGAGCATTTGCAGTGAATGCTGCTGTCGATATGAGTAAAGTTGCGAGAAGAGTTTTGAGTTTTAAAAATTTCATTGGTCTACTTTGATGTTTTTTCCAGTGGGAGGAGCGATATGATGGCTTAAGGTTAAGATACTTGCAGACGTATTTTCAAGGTTGGAGTTCCAGCGAACAGTAAACGAACGGAGTCTGGAGCGGAGTTCGGTCAAAAATCTCATCAGGCGAAAAGAAACGTCTGATTTCAACTTCAGCATCCTCGGCAGAGGAGGAGGCGTGGATAAGGTTTTCTTGATTTGACATCGCAAAATCACCTCTTATAGTGCCGGGAACTGCCTGACGGCCGTTTGTCGCACCTGTCATGCCGCGCACAACCGAAATTGCATCGACACCCTTCAACACCATTACTATGACCGGCGATGCAGTCATAGAGGCAAGAATCAGAGGGAAAAATGGACGGTCAACAAGATGAGCGTAGTGTTGGCGCAGAAGCTCTTCGGAGAGTTTCATCATCTTCATGCCGGTGATGACAAGACCTTTCTGCTCGAAGCGGGAGAGAATCCGGCCGACAAGGGAGCGCTCGATAGAAGATGGCTTGAATATGATTAGAGTCTGTTCCATTTATCTGGTTTTAACGAAATTTTACATCTTTCGTTCGTTCACATCAAAGATAGTCATTTTGAAGCATTTGAAAAAACAATGCCAAGTCAAAAAATGTAAAATAGTGGTAAAACCGCCCGACGACAGATAGTAACTATCAGCTATCCAATAACTTAACTATAATGTGAAATTACGCTAAAATATTAAAACGTGTTTTTGCACTTCTGCAACAAGCTTAATATACGTTAATTATTGTATTTTTATCATCACAGTATTTAACACATGTCATACTGACAGACATACTAAATCATACTTTATCCAACCTCACACCTCCACTACTTTTCACGGGCTATCACAAAGTCGAGCAGCGAAATAAACTGTGAAGTCAACGGCGAGTTAAACTTGTCAAGAATAGCAACAGCCTCTGCACGCATCCGCTCCATAGTGGCATAGGCATATTCCACACCTCCGTTTTCGTGTGTGAATGCAATCAGCCGGCGGATATCGCTATCTGACAGAACCCGGTCCTCACGCAAAAGGCTGAGCATCTCATCTCTTTCAGGCGATGCACCGTTGGAAAGAGCATGGAGAAGCGGCAAAGTCACTTTTCCCTCACGCAGATCGTTGCCTGTAGGCTTACCGATGACCTGCGAATCGAAATAGTCAAAAATATCGTCTTTTATCTGGAAACAGCGCCCGAACAACTCCGCAAACTCCCTTATGGCATCAAGACGCCAGTCATCGACCCCAGAACAATATGCCCCCATAGAGACACAGGTCACAAAGAGTGATGCTGTCTTATGGGAAATCACATTAAAATAAGCCTCCTCATTCAATTCATGGTAACGGGCATTGTAAATCTGGTCCATTTCGCCAAGCGAAAGGAGCTTTCCAAGATCGGCTATCGCGCGTATCACACGCAAATCCTCTGTCTCGGTAGCAAGTTTCAGGGCATTGGAAACAAAAAAATCGCCGACGAGCACTGCGACGTGGTTGTCCCACACGGCATTAATGGTCGCATGTCCATGACGACGGCCAGAGTCATCGACAACATCATCGTGAATCAATGAAGCATTATGGAGAATCTCGACAGAAGCAGCCGCCGTAAGCGCATCGTCATTTACTCCGCCGAAAAGCCGGGCAGTCAGCATTACGAGCATCGGGCGCAATTGCTTCCCCTTATGCTCCAAATAGTTGCCAATCACCTGATTCATCAAAGTATTTGACGAATCAAGCGTACGGCTGATCAATGTGTCCAGCCGCTCAAGTTCTGACTTGAGGGATTGCCTTATGTCTTCAATGGCGCTCATAACTGAGGTGCAAATTTACGAATTTTCACTGAAATGCAAAAACTTGCGCAATTTGCAGGAAAATAATTCCATTCATTTCGCCGATTATACATCAGCCTAAGACCCGCAGCCGTTCTATGCGCCAAGAAAGATTATGCAAGAAATAGGATAAAATAGTATCATTTCACACACACTATTTTGCATAAATTTGCAAAAATGCACATTGAAACCGCAGTGTGCGCTTTCTTACCTTAAATTAAACTACAAATCTCAAACCATCTAACTACCAACATCAACCATTAATTATTACGCTTATGATCAAACAACTACTCGTCAGCACACTGGCTATTGCCGCATCCATGACTATTTCGGCGACAACAATCAAAGTATGGGAAGGAAACACTCAGCTTAAAGGCTGGGGCGACAATGTAAGCGTCCCCGCCTCGGAATTTACCGCCGCATCCGAAGGAAGCAAACTCGTCGTAAACATCACTGTCGACATGACTCTCGACCCGGCAATCAATTACACCAATCTCGGTGTCAAAACCAATACAACCGGATGGCCCGAGCTTGACGGAACAGGATTCCAGAACCCACAGGCACAGACGCGTCATGGGACCTCAACGCCACGGCAGCCAGTCAGCTTAAAAACACCGGACCCATTATACAGGGTCAGAATATAGTAGTCACCTCCGTCGACCTAATTACCGCTGAAGACATCGACCCCAACATTCTGTTTGAAGGTGAACTTGTCATATCGGGCTGGAACAGTGGAGCAACTATAAATCCGGCCAAGCTCAATGCCGGCGATGCCATTAAATACACCTTCTCTGCACCCGGAAGCGCAGACGGAAAGGTATTGGTAAAAAACAGCTCTTGGGCAAATCTATTGGGCACAGCAAAAATAGGATACAGCGACATGGCCACCGATTCTGTTATAGTAGGTGTCACTGATGAAATGCTGCAAAATGCCAGCGGGTCAATTTTCGTGCAAGGCGACGGCGGTTGCACCATAACCAAAGTAGAGCGTATCCCGGATGCCTTCAATCCTACGAATGTAATCTGCTACGGCGAGCGTGCTTGCGGTGCGAATGTGTTCACAGTCATCCCGGAAGGAACCTCAAAACTATCTGTCGTATTTGCAAAAATGCCAACATGGGCTCAGATTTGTGATAATTCATGGAGTGCTCTTCATTCAAACGACGAGGCGACTATTGTTGAGAACTCAGACGGAAGCGTTACCATGACTTTCCCTATCACAGCTGAAGACATCGCCAAAATCAACAACGCCAAAGAGTTAGTCGTAAACTCCGATCAGAAGCTTATTTCTCTGAACTATCCCGGAGCTGAGAGCGCAATAGAAAGCATTGAGGCAAATGACACAAACGCCCCGGTAGAATACTTCAATCTTCAGGGCATACGCGTCGCCAATCCTGAAAACGGCATTTTCATCCGTCATCAGGGCAACCAAGTAAGCAAAGTAAGAATGTAAACCGGCATAGGGAATGATACAAAAAATCGCTCAGACAGTAAAGATTACTGTCTGAGCGATTTTTTGTATCCGAAACGATGCGTCACCTCCTGCGACGGTCATCGAAATTCGTGTTCCCGAGCTGATTTCTATTAGCGGCGTTCATGAATGGATCATCGAAAAACTCATCCTCTTCTTCGTCCTCATCATTGCCGGGCACTTCCTCACCACGCTTGCGCTTGGGCTTGTTCTTCTTGATTTCCAGTGGCTTCTGCATATCAATCGGAAGTTCATAGATATTCCATGACTGCTCCACGCCCCAGTTTTTCTTCAGGTTTACTTTCTTGGGATAGTAATAGACCTCCTCAGGCTGTATAGAATCAAGAAGACCCGTCGTGTAAACTCCATTACTGTCAGAATCGATAAACAAACGGGCATAATAAGTCCCGGGCGACAGATATTCCACCTTGCCTATTGTTCCGTTGACAGGAGCCGAGGCAACCACCTTATCAGACCCGTCAAGCACCTCGACAACGGCCGGACGCCCGTCAAGACCTGTTATGTTGAACGATAGCGACGAATACTCATCAAGCTTCTTGACCGTAAATTCATGGACTATCGAATCATTCGCAAGACCATAAATGTCATATATGGCCGCCGAATCGATTGTCAGGCGATACTTCTCTCCGGGCGACCATTTATAATCAGCCTTGAACTTCAGTGAATTTAGCGGTGAAATACGTTTGATCACCGGGGCATCGACCGCATACCAAGTCGAATCCACAAGATATTCCAGCTTTACAGCGAGGAATCGAAAGTCGCCACCGGCGTTTCCGATGCAAACAACAAAGGACGGTGGACATCCTGATTTGCAGCCGAAGTCACTTTGAACTTTATCGGTTCGGGACGTGGGGGAATAGTATCGGCCGCATCCAGCGAATCAAGGTCAACACCCTGCTTTTCGAGTTCTTTTCGTTCTTTCGCCCGCTCTTTCTCACGCTGCTGTGCTTCCTTCTCCATCTGCCGCTTGCGGTTTCGTGCCCCCTTGTCGACAAGCCGCAGGGTATCGACCGTCATTGAAAGCTGTTCAAGGGTATCGGTCATCAGATAGCGCGCCTCGACCATAAGCGTATCCATAGCCATGAGCGCAGTGTCGGTAATCCAATATCGGAGCGTATCGAGCGTCTGATTGGCTTCAAGCACGGCCCATTGCGAAATATCCTCACCTGCGCGCCGGCTGTTGAGCAGCTTGATTATCGGAAGAGTGTCAGCTTTAGCTGAAAATTCAAAATCGATGATATGCTTGTTAGAACGTCCGTAATTACGCAGATATTGCGACGAATATCCCTCGTTAAACCACGTGAGCAACACATCGTCGGGCAGGAAACGGGTTCCGTCACGCATCACTATCGAGTCCTCGCCAGCCACATTTATCAGAGTGTCGGCAAACTGAGCCGGTTCTGACGACGGTGACACGGTCACATCATAGAACGCGACATCTTCCGAACGGTCCCAATGATAATCCCTGTTGACATCGTTGAGCGCATATATACGGTAAGTACCTGCTTTCAGTCCGCGCAATGTAAACTGACCGAGCTGATTTGTCTTGGTGATGCGTTCGAGAGGGAGAGTCTTTATGGCAGTGTCCGAAAGGTTCGAATAGACACCTACCACCATCCCTTGTGCCGGTTCTAATGTCCGGGCTTCAAACAACATTCCTGATATACGCAGCGAGTCAATGGAATCGCCGGTGGCAAAGTCAAGGGCAAAACCGTCGAGGACATTGCTTTCGTTAAGATCCTTTATGGCATCAGCAAAATCGATCGTATATGTCACATCAGGCTTCAGTGTGTCGCGAAGCTCGACAGTCACGCGACGACCGTTGGCACTGACTACCGGAGTCGTACGCTGAGCCGGAGAGACCACCACTTTATTCATAGCATCGTCAAGAGCGACATTTTCATCAAACTCGACAATAATCTTGTTGCCGGAAACATTCAACTGACCGGGACGAGGATTCGAACGCACGAAAACAGGAGGAGTCATGTCGCGCGGTCCGCCCTCAGGACGCCCCATGCTCGCGCATGCGGCCAAAAAGACGGTCATGACAAATATAAAAAGCAGCCTTAAAGCTGAAACGGAACGCATAGGCGGAATCGAATGGTTGGGAAATTGCAAAATTAAGAAAAAACGGCAACATAACTGACCCATTCGACGTTAAAATATCATTAACGCTCCTTTGTGGCCACTCATGTCTCCTCACCTCCCACCATACTCTTAAAAACTTCATACTTAATACTTCAAACTTAACACCTTCCCTATCATGTCACCTCTAATCATCAACATCGTAGGCTACGCCGCCGCCATCTGCATGGTGTGCGGTTATCTTCCACAGGCCATCTATACCATACGCACACGCGACACCGACGGCATAGCGATGCCTACGTTCCTTCTGCTTGGATTCGGTAGTATATTTTTCGTTATCCAAGGATTCATGATCGACAACTGGCCTCTTATAATCACAAACCTGATTACGACAGTATCATCTATAATCGTTTTCGTGATAAAAGTCAATAATGACCGATTGAAAAAGAAAAAATAGGCTTTCAACAAGTCCACATCCGTAAAAAACAAGCGATGCGTACTCTCACGGGCACGCATCGCTTATTCGTAGTCTATTAATTAGAATAATATATTAAGTTTGTCGTTTTCTTATTTTGTAGGTTTTGAGGGCTTTGCACTTTTTAGTTTGCTTTTAGCCCTGTTTTTATCCATGACACCTGTCATACGGACCATATCTTCAAGTTTAAGCATGCCTTCCATAACAATCATTACGGATTCCTTTTCACTTCGGACAGAAACGACATACTGATTATTTCCGACGGAAATCTTTTTTTGATAGACATTCACATTTTCCTTCCCGTCGTTAATCTGCATAAGCATCTCATAACCATTCTTAGAGGTAAAATCCTTACTTAGTTTCGCCAGAAATTCAATGCCCTTGTCAACTTCGCTTGTCACGATAAGCACATTATCTATGTTCTCGCTCAACAGGGCTTTAGTCCTCTCATCCAAGGGCTGGGTATTGACAACCATGTCGAGCATAGCTCTGGTCACATAGACAGTGGTGAGGCTTTTTTGCTTCTCACACTTCTCATAGAGAGACGTATCGGCATGTGCGTTTACGGCAACCGCAAGCGCCAGCATAATGATGATGAATATCCGTTTCATTGTCATATCGTTTTATCGTTTTCCACTATACCGCTTCCATCCACAATGATACCAATGGAGGCAAGCGCCTTCTGAACCCCATCGTCCGCAGAACCTTCGGCCAGCCTGATTCCGTCGCAGCCTTTGTTGAGGGCATCGGCAAAGACCGCCAAGGCAAATTCTGTCTGTAGATAAGCCTCTTCGGGAGTGAGGTCGCTGCCAGACTGCGGCCGGTGGAAGAAGAGCGTCGCACCGACACCCACGGCGACGACAAGCGAAGCTGCCACCCGAAGCAACAGTGTGATATTAAAACGGCCTGACCGGTTTCTCCGACCGGTTTCATCAGTGGCCATCTGATCAATTTTATCTGATAGCCTCTTTTCAAATCCATCAGAAGGAGCAAACAGCGACATTGCCGATATCATGCGCCGGTCTGCCTCAAACTCATCCGGAAGCGAAGCGTCGCCGAGCAAACGGTGAAGCTCGCGTTCATCGCTTTCAGACGTTTCTCCGGCATAATATGCGGCAAGCAGCGCCCTGAGACGGGATATGGTGTCTATGTTCATTATTCTTTTGTTACCAGTTTCAATCTTTGGAAAAATGATTCCTTATAAATCGCCTTGCCCGGCTAAGCAATTGCCTGACATTGTCGGCTGACAGCCCTGTGACACGTTCAATCTCCTCTTTAGGATATCCGTCGACATCGTGCATGAGGATTACCTGACGCTGTCGGTCGGGCAGCTCTCCGATGAGATTCATCACAGCCCCGACCCGGTCACGAAGTTCGACATGGTGTGATGGCATGTCTGACTCTCTTTCAAGCTGCATACTGTCAATATCCTCGGTGAATCTTTGTGAGTTCAGACGGTTCAGACAACGGTTCTTCAACATTGTCACAGCATAAGCCTGAGGATTGTCTACGCCGGAAAGTTCCGACCGGCGCTCCCAAAGGCTGACATATATATCCTGAACCATGTCTTCCGCCTCAAGGGGGTCGCGAAGCATACGCAACGCTTGCCCGTAAAGCAGACGATTCATCGGGATAAATATCTCTTTGAAGGTCACAATGTCCATTTTCGTTCTCTTACTGTCCGTCATAGTCCGGGGACGGCAATCACTCTTATGACATTCTTCCGTCTGATTTGTGACAAAATTAATGATTTTTTTTGATTTTATTATCGACCGGCAGCCTTTGATTGCTGTAAATCACACGGCTCTTTCATTTAAGAATACGTTGCACACTCAATGAATGTGCTATTTTATAGAGGGCATCCTGCGTGTATAGATGTGACTATTTCCCTGATTATTAATAAAATAAGCATTCATAAAATTTGGCCAAGCGGCAGATTTTTAGTAACTTTATAGGTGAAAATCAAATAGTTACGCAAAAATGGATCCGCTTGACCAAAAACATTCGATTGAGGCACGTAAGCCCAATCATGCCGCAAAAGTACTAAATAAATTCATACCACAGGGCAGTATCCTGGAACGCCTGATGAATTTTGCCTGGTCAGTCCCTGATTTCCGTAGGTGTGATAAAGGAAACATCCGTCACCGGCTCAGTGACATCATCATTCTGATGATACTGGGACGGACCTGCGGGTATGTCGGACGTGCTGATATAATAGCGTTCGGCAGACACAATCTCAAAAAACTCCGTAAAATGGGTCTACTGAAGAATGGAATCCCTTCGGAGGCTACCCTTTGTCGGGTGGAGAACGGTGTCGACGATTTATCCATGGCCGACAGGATGCAGGCGTTCGCCGAGGGCTTCCGCAATGAGCTGCTTAAGGCGTGCCGCGACAGGGAAATAGTCTGTGTGGACGGTAAGGCCGAGCGTGGCACCGTTCAGGAAAACGGGCGCAATCCGGATATTGTGTCGGCATATTCTTTCAATGCCGGCATTACAGTGGCAACGGAAGCATGTCAGGAAAAGAGCAACGAGATAAAGGCAGTCCCGGTACTGATTGACAAAATCGACATATCCGGAAAGATCGTAACCGCAGACGCCATGTCCATGCAGAAGGAGATAATCGACAGAATCAGGGAGCAAGGCGGTGACTTCCTGATAGAACTCAAGGCCAACCAGCGCTCCCTGCGCTACGGCGTGGAAGACAGACTTGAGGGGCTCACGCCCGTCTATTCATATACCGAAGGGCCGGAACTCGGACACGGCAGAATCGAGACCCGGACTTATCGTGTCTACGACGGGCTTGAAGTCATAGCAGACAAGGAGAAATGGGGCGGCAATATGACGATAATAGAATATGAAGCCGACACGGTAAGGAAGTCAACAGGCGCGCATACCTCCGAAAAAAGGCTGTATGTGAGCAGTCTGCCAACCGACACGCCCGCTCTCGGGGCATATGTGCGAGACCACTGGTCGATAGAGAGCATGCACTGGGGGCTGGATGTCAATCTCCTGCAAGACAGGATCAAACGTAAGTCGTCTAAAGCTGCCCGCAATCTTGACACCATCCAGAGAATAGTCCTCTCGGTATTTTCAATATGGAAAGGGCTTCGCAAAAAGCGGTCGGACAAAAGAAAAGGAGTGGCAGAGCTCATGAGGCATGTCTCAATGAGCTTTACTAAACTCATGCGGTTCCTGTGCCAAAAATGAAAAAATTAAGATTTTGACAAAAAGATAAATCCCTGACATACAACATCAATAAAATTACCCGATTCGAAATGAACCGGGTAAGGGAAGATATGTCTCTATTTTTTGTCTTAAATGAAAGAGCCGTGTGTAAATCATCTTCTCCGTCAATGATTCTTGACACATCGCGCTTCTGCCTACCCCAATTAAAATTATAGGCAACCTGTATGAACGGCATGCGGTCGAAACCCTTGCTACGCAAGACATTCCGGTTAGAATTATAGCGGTTGAGCAACTCGGTCTGCATGCTGTAGTGATTGAACGGCATAAGCATACCAGCCGTGGCCATGAAACCTTTCCATTTATAGCTCAGCGCGATGGTCGATGTCCTTTCACCGGTTGAAATAGTCTCGCCTGAAAGGGTAGCCGGATTTACTTCATAATTGGCCATGAAGCTGAAATTTCCATAATAGGCGAGAAGGCTCACATCTCCGCTCCAATTATGGCATTTATGGACATAGCCACGGCCGGAACTCTTGGCCATGTAATATTTCAACGATCCTTTCGCTGTAAGGACTGACGGGATTATTTCAATCTGAGGAGCAAAACTGAATCGCCACGCTGTCAATCCCCTGCTATTTTCAAAATATGTCAACAGATTGTCGTCTTTCCACTCCATATAGGGGGCTATCTGGTGTGGCGAACGTGTCCAGCGTGCTTCGAAACGGCCTGTCACCTTCGGGAAATTAAAGTTATATTGAACGGCTGCCCTATAATTATTATAGGCTTTCAGATCAGGATTTCCGACCTGATACTGGAAACCGTCAATCTGCTGTGGAGTCGCATTGGTCTGTGAAAGGGACGGTGTGGTCTGCCATGTGGAAAAATTCAGCCTGAACTGCGAGCTGCGGGCGAGACGGTAGCTCGCCGAAAAACGCGGACGGAAGGACCAGCAGAAAGTGCCCTTGCCCGTATGTCTCGTGCGCTGATCGAGATATTGCGCCCCAAGGCCGCCGGTCAGGCTCACTTTTGAGACCTGTTGAAAATATTCGGCAAACATGTATGTACGGTCCAGATACTGCCGGGTGACAGAGCCTGACTCGCGGGTAGCACGGTTACGCGCCATGCTGTAGCGGACACCGGCGGTCAGTCTGCTTCTGTTCCATCGCTTCACATAGTCGAGTTCAGCACTGAGAGTCCTGTTGCAGTCCTTGATGGACGTATATGTGTCGGTCATAATCTCGCCGGTAGCCTCGTCGGTCTCAACGTAGTCATGTGTCGAACGGCCGTTAAACACAGATGTATTCAAATCAATCGCTATGGTCTGTGATGACGGCAAAGACTGTTCGATATAGGCATTGAAACGCGGAGTAGTGCCCGAGGTTGATTCCCGTTCGTATAGAATGACAGACTCAGGACTGTTAGACAACGACATGCGGCCGGTGTTGGAACGCTCCATCGGCCAGCTCTTATTAGCCGAGATCTCCACCCAGACCACCGTCTTGTCAGGATTTATATAGCTATATGCCAGCCTCGGACGCAAATTTGTCTGAGACACGTAGCCTGAAAGCGGCGATTCGGTCCGCGTAACGGAGGTGCCATCGGAATAAGTAAATGATTCTTCATACTCACGATATGTATCAACGTGGTTCGTATAGCGCCCCTGAAAACCTACGCTCCACTGCGAACGTCCACTGTTAAGCTTGAGGTCGGCATAACCGTTTCCCCACGGCTGCGTAAGCGCCTGCATGCCCTGCGCCATGAAAGAACCTCCGACCGTCGGATTAGACACCACGACATTGAGCACTGCGTTTGCCCCGTCATATCTTACACCGGGATTATCAATCCACTCTATGCGTTTCACCGTCGAAGGATCTATTGTCTGCAACTGGTCGACGGTCGCCAGACGGCCGTTTATTCGTATCTCAACATCCTCTCCCCCACTTTTGACCGAACCGGCCATCTCGTTTACATTCAGAGTCGGAATCATCAGATGATTCAACAGCCCCATTGCATTCTGAGAATGGCTTATGGCACTTTTTGAAGGGAAAAGCACATCCATATCCGCCTTATGGATTACCTTAGGGGCTTGCACGACGACTTCGCCAAGACCGACGCTTTCAGCAAGAGTGTCGACCGGGACAGATTTGTCCTGAGCGACAGCCGATGAGGTATATGGAAAAACCATCATCGCAACTGAAGCATAAGCGATTATACAGCCGAGTCTTCCGGCAAATTTTGAAAAGACTGTTTTCATTTTTGTTGAATTGTGATAGAGATGAACATACAAATTGACAGCCAGCAGCAATATTTGTGACAAAAATTTCAGAAAATCTCTTATTATCCCTTTTTATCAATGATTTCAGCAGTCGTTAAAAATCATGAAATAGATACTGAGCTGCCAAGAAAAATCCTAACTTTGCAAACTATGTCTCTGGCATTTATCAAGGTATCCTCCAAGGGCATTTCGACCTCATTCAGAAGAAATAACTCTTGTGTGATTAATCGAAAGTATTTTTCAATCTTATTAATGCCAGCCACGGTCTTTACACACCTAAAAATCGTCACAACAGTCCGAAATGATTGAAAAGCTTCTGAATCTTTTACTTACAGTAATAATTGCCTGCCAATTTACGGCGTGCAAGGATACGGACGAACCATCGCCCGTCCCCAAGCCTGGCGAACCTGTCGAACGAACGGTACTCGTCTATATGGTGGCCGACAACAATTTAGGCTCATACAACCAGCTTAACCGCGCAGACCTCAACGAGATGGTGAAAGGCGCTGCGGATGGTGGTCTCAATGGGGGCAGACTGCTCGTCTACCACAACCGCCCGGGGACAGACCGAGGAAATGTCCCGCTGCTGATTGAAGTCACCAAACAGGGACTTGACACTCTCAAAACATACCCCGACACTCCCGACATCTATTCGGTTGAGGCCAATCGAATGCGCGAAGTGCTCTCAGACATGAAAGAATATGCACCAGCATCCGATTATGGACTCGTATTCTGGGGACACGCTACCGCATGGATGACCCACGGAAGTTATGACATCGACAGCAGAGCCTCCGCTCCTGTCAAAAGGTCGTATGGCTCTGACCGCAACAAGTGGATGCCACTCACTTCCATGCGCAAGGCTCTTGACGGCGAATACTTCTCTTTCATCTATTTTGACTGCTGCCTCATGGGGACCGCAGAAATCGCCTACGAATTCCGCCACAACACTCCTTATATAGTGGCCTCTCCCACCGAACTTGAAGGCGAAGGAATGCCCTACCATCTGAATCTACCGGCCTTTTTCGCCACGGAAAAACCTGATGTAGTGGCGATGGCTACAAATACATTTGAATACTACAACCTCCGTTCCGGCAACTATAGCTGCCAGATGACAGTCATTGACACCTCCGCACTCGACAAGCTTGCCGATGCCACACGCGAGATATATCTCACACAAACCGATTTTCCGCCACGACTGTGGTTTGTGCAGGAGCTGTCGAAATCGCATCTCAGATTCTTCGGAAACACACTTGACACACCCGGATGCAATGACTGTCACCCCGTCTACGATATGGAAGCCTATATGGAGGTTCTGACTGCCAACCGTCCTGACCTGCTCGAAGCATGGCGGTCGGCACTCGATGCGACAGTCGTCTACAAAGCCACTACATCAAGAGAATTCACAGGCATAAGCATCGACCGCTACTGTGGTCTCGGCTCATACATAGTCCGCCTTGGAAACCACGGAGATTATCACGGCTGCGCACACACTTTATGGTGGAATGACGTAGTATCAAAAGCTCCTGTCCTAAACAACTGATAATCATCTAAACTCATTTTGCATACCAAACATGATACAATTCGATTTTCTGCCGACTGATTCAATTCCTTCAGTCAAAGCCGAAGAAAGCGTACTTAAAAACATGTCTTTCGATCAGCTCATTGACACGCTTGTCCACGACATCATACATTTCGCTATCTCGCTGACCATAGCCATCCTCGTTTTTTACGGTGGCAAATACATAATCAAGAAGCTCTATAACTTTGTGGTCAACATCCTCTCGAAGCGCAATGTCGATCCGTCGCTGAGCACATTCATAATGAGCCTCGTAAGGATTGTATTATACTTCATCCTTATTGTCACCGTCATCGGCATCCTCGGACTTGAGACAAGTTCGTTCCTCGCGCTGTTTGCCTCGGCCGGTGTCGCAATCGGTATGGCATTGAGCGGAACTTTACAGAATTTTGCCGGAGGAGTGCTAATCCTGCTTCTCAAGCCATTCAAAGTCGGTGACTACATTGAAGCTCAAGGATTTGCCGGAACAGTCACACGCATCGAGATCTTCAACACCATCATCTGTACCGCCGACAACAAATCAATCATCATTCCAAACGGCGGACTTTCGACCGGCAGCGTAAACAACTATTCGACACAAGCATACCGCCGTGTCGAATGGAAAATAGGCATCGCCTACGGCGAGAGCGTCGAGGCGGCCCGCGAACTGCTTCTCGGTCTGCTCGCCAAGGATGAACGAGTCCTTCAGGAGAAACCTGCCGACGGGCCGAGCGTGGCTGCTCCTGTGGTCTATCTCGCCTCACTCGACGACTCCGCTGTGACACTTACAGTCCGCGCATGGGTCAGAAGCGCCGATTTCTGGGGTGTGTTCTTCGACCACAACGAGGAATTCTACAACGCCATCACTTCCAATCCATCACTCTCTTTCCCCTTCCCTCAGCTCGATATACATATTACAGGAGAAAAAGAAGAAGCTTAGTCCAGTGGCTTCGGATTAATTAGTATATATTTGACTCAAAAACCATACCTGTTTGTCACATCGTTTTTGTGAATAAAGGAGCATGTGTATATTTGCAATGATGCAAAGCAAGTTATGATCATAATTTCTAATAATCCGAAACATGAAAAATTTTATCACCTTCCTACTGTCTTTATCAGTTTCGATATTCACGGCTAAAGCCGTAACACCGTCTATCGACAATACACCTAAACCAAGAATCGTAGTCCTCACCGATATCGCTCCGGCCGATGTAGAGGCCGATGACATGGAATCTTTAGTCCGGCTTCTTTCCCATGCTGATCTTTTTGAAATAGAAGCAATAATTACAAGTGGCGGATGGAATAGCAGCGGTGGAACTTATCCGGTCGAATGGGCTAAATTCGCCAATGAGGTTATTGACGCCTACGAAAAAGACTTGCCTAACCTCATGCGGCGTTCCGACCAGACCGAATTCAAGTCAATCACAAAAGAGGAACAGACCCAAAATATTGGCTACTGGCCAAGCGCGACATACCTGAGAAAACGTACTATGATGGGAAGTCGGTCTCTCGGAGTCGACAAACTTGGAAAGGACAACGATTCTCCCGGATCAGAACTATTGATAAAGCTTGCTGAGGAAAAAGATTCACGGTCAATCTGGATTCTTGTCTGGGGCGGAGGGAATACAGTTGCACAAGCCTTATGGAAGATAAAAAACGATGGTGACAGTAAACGTCTGGAAAAATTTGTTGATAAAATAAGAATCTATTCAATAACCGATCAGGATGTTGACTGGGGACAGCGGGAGCAACATCAGCTTAGCTCCCACAAATGGATGAGAGAAAATTTCGGCGAGCGTTTAATGTTTATATGGGATGAAAGCGCATGGCTCTCTCAAAACTATATCGGAGCGTCTCACTGGAAAGATTATGAGACACATATACAAGGCAAAGGCAACCTCGGCTCTGTATATCCCCACTATAAATGGGGCGTCGAGGGAGACAGCCCGTCTTTTTTCTACATCATGCCTGTAGGACTGAGTAATCCGGAAGACCCGGCACAGGGAAGCTATGGCGGATATTTCAAAAAGTCATTATCCAATGACAAAAGCACCGTATGCTATAATAACACATCGGAAGATGTTTCTAAAATATCCCGGAAGTATGAAGAATATTTCTATCCATCAATCTTCAATAACTTTGCGGCACGAATGGAATGGGCTGCAACGGGAAAAGGAAACAGAAATCCAATAGTCATCGTCAACGGACAAAAAGGTCTCGACCCGGTTATCATCAAATCAGCTGAAAACAGGAGTGTCCGGCTGGATGCCTCAAAATCTTATGACCCGGACAATGATAATCTGAAGATAAAATGGTGGATTCTACCTGAGGCAAGCAACTATGACGGGAAAGCTGTAGTCAAGGATGCTCACACAGCCACAGCATCACTATTAATTCCAGCCGGCGACAGCGGAAAAAGCATCCATATAATTTGCGAAGTCACTGATGACGGGAATTTCAATCTCAAGAGCTATAGAAGAGTGATAATAAACGTAAAATAATATGACTATGCGCTACATATTCACATTTTTTCTTATCCTTGTCACGTTAATCACCAATGGAAAGACAGTCAAAACTGCAAACAACAATTCCGACAAGGCAAGGCTCATTGTAACTACTGACCTCGGTGGTGCTGATCCTGATGATACCCAATCCCTAATCCATTTGCTAACGTGCGCAGATGGCATTGACTTAGAAGGTATCATAAGCTCCCCCTCGTGGGTAGAGACTCCTGACAATACTTCAAAAATACGTGAGATTGTGGATGCCTATGCCAACGTATACGAAAACTTGCGCGAACACTCCAAATCTTATCCAAGCCCGGAAGTCCTCTATCCGCTAATAGTCAGAGGACAGAGCAAACCTCATGTTTCAGGAATCGGAGAAGGAAAAGACTCTCCGGGTTCTGAACTGATAATAAAAGCAGTTGACAAAGACGATCCGCGCCCGATATGGCTTACGGCATGGGGAGGCATGAATACAATCGCACAGGCAATATGGAAAGTAAAGAATACACGTTCTGAAAAAGATTTTGAAAGATTCAGTTCTAAAATTCGTATTTACGATGTTCTCGGACAAGATGATGCCGGTGCATGGATAGCTAAAAATTTCCCCCGCATAACATATATACGCAACGACAAAATATACGGTTGGGCACCGGATGACAATTGGACTAAAAACAACATACAAAACCGTGGAAGTTTCGGTGCAATTTATCCTGACAGAATCTGGGCGACAGAAGGCGATTCCCCGGCATTCCTCTACCTTTGCGCAAATGGATTAAATACGCCGGAACATCCTGACTATGGAGGATGGGGAGGACGCTTCGACCAGGAAAAATGCCGTAATATCAGAGGAATGGACTTCATTGTAAAAAGCGGGAAGGATGAAGCTATCTACGACGATTATTATATGTATGGATCAGCTCCGGAGGGAGTCAACGCCATAAATCTATGGAAAGAAGAGCTATACAACGATTTTGCCGCACGCATGATATGGTCTGTCACTCCTCTATTCAAGGATGCCAATCATCACCCGACTGCAATACTGAACGGCAAACGGAGTTTAGCTCCTCTTATCCTCAAAGCCAAGGCAGGTAAAAAACTAAAGCTTGACGCCTTCGGAAGCTCCGATCCGGATGGTGATGCCCTCACCTATCGATGGTTCAAATATGACGGACCAAGCAGCTACAAAAAGAACGTCAAAATTGACGGAATAGAAAATAGTAGTTGTTTAATTACAATCCCGCATGACGCCGCCGGCAAAAATATCCATATCATTCTTACCGTCTCCGATTCAGGAACACCTAAACTAAGCTCCTACCGACGGGCTATCATAGAAGTAAAATAATACCCCATACAGATTTTATTCATTAACGGATTCTTCACCATCGCGACAATCGGTTCGAACTGATGATGAAGAATCCGTTTTCCTTTTACCATAGAGCAGACAGGTTTTCAAAATAAATAACATTTCTTATGGCAATTTATCCAAATATTCTGCGTACTTTTGCAAATAGTAGGGTAATAGTGCCTTGTTGGAGACAAAGCGGTCTCCGACGCTTACAAGCCGGAACGGGCACGGTGTGTCCGATTACCAATTTTACCCTGATATCCAACCTCCTCAGTGTTTTTTCCTCTTTTCCTCTATATGGGTCTGGCATATAAGCCATTGACCCGTTCCCGCCTTCTTTTGAAATAAAAAAGAAACAACATAAATGACAAGTAAATGGAATTACTGTCCCCTTACATCCGACGAACAAGAAGTGGAGTCCGGTCTGGCCAAGCGCTATGCCGGCGTACCGCCCATTAGCGAGCTGCTGGTGCAACGGGGCATTTCCTCTGTCGAGGAGGCGGAAAAATTTTTCCACCCGTCGCTGAAGGATATGCACGACCCGTTCCTAATGCCCGACATGGACAAAGCCGTCCACAGGCTTAACCGTGCCATGGGGTCAAAGGAGCAGATTATTGTCTATGGTGATTATGACGTCGACGGAACAACCGCCGTCGCACTCGTCTATAAATACCTGCGCAATTTCTACTCCCATATAGACTACCTTATCCCGACGCGCAACGAGGACGGATATGGTATATCGAAGGCTACCATAGACATGGCTGCCCGTCAAGGGGTCAAGCTCTTCATTATCCTTGATTGCGGCATCAAGGCGACCGAAGAGATAGAATATGCCCGCTCTCTGGGCATCGACTTTATAATCTGCGACCACCACGTGCCCGACGAGACTCTTCCGCCGGCAGTGGCCATACTTAATCCCAAACTCGAAGGGAGTCCTTATCCATGCCCCCATCTTTCGGGATGTGGCGTGGGCTATAAATTCATGCAGGCGTTTGCAATCTCCAACGGACTCGGATGCACCGATCTGGAAGGGATGCTCGATCTTGTGGCCGTATCCATCGCAGCCGACATCGTTCCGATGGTCGGCGAAAACCGCATCATGGCCTACCACGGACTGAAGCGTCTCAACTCCAATCCCAACATGGGACTGCGGGCCATCATCCGAATCTGCGGGCTTGCATCACGCGAAATCACCATCAGCGATGTGATTTTCAAAATCGGTCCGCGCATCAATGCCTCCGGCCGAATGCAGAGCGGAAAAGAGGCCGTCGACCTGCTCGTGTCGCGCGACATACCCGATGCCTATGCCCGTGCAAAGGAAATCGACCGCTATAATCAGGACCGAAAAGAACTTGACAAGCAGATTACCGACGAAGCCAACGCCATCCTTGAAGAACAGAGCGAGACGCTATCAGACAAAAAATCAATTGTCATCTATAACAAGAACTGGCATAAAGGAATCATCGGTATTGTCGCATCACGACTGACAGAGCTTTATTACAAGCCATCGGTCGTGCTGACCTATTCAAACGGCGTGGCGACAGGCTCGTCGCGCTCGGTACAGGGATTTGACGTCTATCGTGCTGTCGAATCGGTCCGCGACCTTCTTGAGAATTTCGGAGGCCATACATATGCAGTAGGACTGTCACTGAAGGAAGAGAATATCCCTGAATTCACCCGGCGCTTCGAGCAGTTTGTCAGCGACAACATTCGCCCCGACCAGCTCACCCCGCAGCTCGACATTGACTCCTATCTGACATTCTCTGAAATCACTCCGGAGTTTCTCGGTCTTCTCAAACAGTTCAATCCCTTCGGCCTGGGCAACAATAAACCGGTCTTCTGCACACGGAATGTCACTGATTTCGGCACATCGAAACTCGTCGGCCGCCACAGCGAGCACATCAAACTTGACCTTGTAGACCCGACATGCGGAAAGGTAATGAACGGAATAGTGTTCAACAGCGCACAGCTGTTCGACCATATCCATTCAGGCAAACCGTTCAGCATCTGCTACACTATCGAGGAAAACAAGCACAAAGGAGGATCTGCCATCCAGCTTTTCGTCAAGGCAATACATCTCGACTGAAACAGTCCTCACGAAAACCGATCTTCGCCACAGACCTATGCCTCTGAGCATACTGAAACAATATTGGGGCTACGATGCGTTCAGGCCGATGCAACGCGAAATCATTGATTCCGTGCTCGACGGACATGACACGCTCGGACTTCTGCCGACTGGCGGAGGCAAGTCCATCACATTTCAAGTCCCGGCGCTTCTGCTGCCGGGACTTACCATTGTAGTGACACCCCTGATATCACTGATGAAGGATCAGGTCGACAATCTGAAGAACCGCGACATCAGAGCAGTCTACTTCCACTCCGGCCTTACACGGCGCGAAGCCAACCTCGGACTGACACGATGCCGCCTTGGGAAAGTCAAACTCGTCTACGTCTCCCCCGAACGTCTACAAAACGACAATTTCATTGCCGAACTCCGCAGCATGGACGTGAGTCTCATAGTGGTCGACGAAGCTCACTGTATCTCACAGTGGGGCTACGATTTTCGCCCGTCATATCTCAAAGTTGCCAAGCTCCGCGAAATCACAGGCGAGCATGTGCCTATCCTCGCACTGACCGCATCGGCAACCCCGGAGGTGACCGCCGACATCATGCGCAGCCTCCGGTTCAGAGAGCCGAGAGTGTTTGCTCGTTCATTTACACGCGAAAACCTATCATACATCGTCCGCTATGCCGACTTCAAGGAGGAAACGCTGCTTCGTGTGCTAAACGCCACATCGGGCTGCGCGATAGTCTATGTCCGCTCGCGACGCAGATGCCGCGAAATAGCCCAGCTGCTCACGAGGGAAGGCATAAGCGCCGACTACTATCATGCCGGTCTTGCCCCTGAGGACAAGGAACTGCGCCAGAACGCATGGAAAAATGACCATATACGTGTAATCGTAGCGACAAACGCATTCGGAATGGGCATAGACAAACCTGATGTCAGGACGGTGGTTCACTACGACCTTCCTTCGTCGCTCGAAGAGTATTATCAGGAAGCCGGACGTGCCGGACGCGACGGGAAAGAATCGTTTGCAGTCGTGATCGCGTCATCGCGCGACAAAGCGACACTTTCGCGCCGACTAAGCGAAAGTTTCCCCGAGAAAGACTTCATAAGCCATGTGTATGAGCTGGCGGGCAACTTCCTCAACGTTGCTGTAGGCGACGGCTACGGCCAGCTTTATGAATTCAGCCTCGAAAACTTCTGCCACACATATTCCCTTCCACCGATTCCGACGCAAAGCGCCTTGCATCTGTTAAGCCGCGCAGGCTACATCGAATACATCGAGGAGACAACATCAACCTCCCGCCTCATGATTATCATGAAAAAGGAAGAACTGTATGGCCTTGAAATGACAACTGATGCCGAGGAGGTGTTTCAATGTATACTGCGCACCTACACCGGCCTGTTTGCCGACTATGTCCCCATAAGCGAGCTGACCATCGCACGCTCGACAATGCTGTCGACCGAGACAGTCTACCAGACTCTCCTCTATCTCACGCGGCTTCACGCCATCCACTACATCCCGAGGCGGACTACACCTTATATATATTATACGACTTCCCGTGAACTCCCGAAACATGTCATACTTCCTCTTGAAGTCTACGAACATCAACGGGAGCGCATGCGCGTGCGCCTTGACGCAATGAAAGAGTTTGTCTTCTCGGCCACAGAATGCCGGGCAAAGGGATGCTGCGCTACTTTGGAGAAAAAGACCCGCAGGATTGTGGCAAATGTGATGTCTGCCGTGCCCGTAGGCCAAAAAACAGACCGACGGCCGACAGCCGTGAAAACCTTCGCAAAACCATCGTCTACCGCGCAAACCAGCCTGAGGGCTGTGAAGTCACCTCGCTTTTGCGTGACATTGCAGAAAAACGTGAAAACATAATCGCAGAAATCCGTCATCTCGCCGACACAGGCGAAATCATAATTGACGGCTGCCATGTAAGGACTAAAAAATAGGACTCTTTACGGCAGACCGGCAATAATATATGTCATCATCACAATAAGCTTGCCGTTACCATTACAATAAGGTCTGTCGTAGTTCCGCACTATTTACCGCCAAAAATATAAATCTGACGGTCTGAATCAACATTTAAGGTGATATTTTGACAGAAATCCCAAGGCGGTAATACCCATTTTAGAGCAAATTCCGAATATGCTTTTGAACCTTCGGATGCTTCCGGACAATATGAAAAAACTCTCGGCGAAGATGGATTTCTTGCTTCGGGAGAAGACCGCACGCCTGAATCCACGGACCGATGGCGTGAGAAACGCATAGGACTCGCATCCGTCGAACAGATAGAAATCGAAAGCGATGGAAACCGGAAGCGGGTGCGCACACTCAACGGCGATGAGACCCATCAGGGGCGACACATCCGTATCGGTGTCGACGATTTTGAAATTCTCCACGTAAAATTATACGAATATGAGTGATATGTTACATATCAATACGGATATGTAACGCCGGAAGAATCCACATTTCAACAAAATAAACTATCTTCGCCTCCGAAAAATAATACCACCGAACTTTATCACTGCAAACATAAACCATGACCCGATTCATCGCCTTAAGCATAATATCAGTTTTTAGCCTGATGACGGCACACGCCGAAGTCAGACTTCCCCGGATATATTCCGACGGCATGGTCGTGCAACGCGACCGCCCACTGTCTCTGCGAGGATATGCCAATCCCGGTGAGGAAATCACCGTGAAGGTTATCAAAGGCAACAAAACCACAGTCAAGGCTGACGCCGAAGGACATTGGACAGCCTCACTACCGGCGCTAAAGACAGGCTGTACCTATACCATCGAGGTCGGCGACAAAATCATCTCGAATGTTGCCGTAGGCGATGTCCTTTTATGCTCCGGACAGTCCAACATGGAGCTGCCGGTCAACCGTGTGACCGATATGTTTGCCGAGGAAATAGCTTCTTACAAAAATGCAGACATCCGGCATTTTGTCGTTCCAAAGGAATTCGACTTTGCCACCGAGCGCGACGACGTGAGTCCGACCACATGGAAATCTGTCGATGACGATGCAATGAATTTCTCTGCACTCGCCTACTTCACCGCCAAAGCCCTTCACGAAAAAACAGGCTTGCCTGTCGGAATAATCAACGCCTCGTGGGGTGGCACACCGGTTGAATCATGGATAAGTGAAACGGCTCTCTCTTCATTCCCGCGCGCAATCAACGAAAAACGCATATATAGCGACGATTCTTACCGCGACAATATCAAGCGTCTCGAAGGCGAGAACTATTCACGCTGGAATGCCGCGATGTGGTCAGGCGATCCCGGCCTTCATGCTGAAATCAAGTGGTATGCTCCCGAATTCGATGATTCGTCATGGGCGCAGACAGATCTTATCAGCGGAACATTTACAGACGGAACTGTGACCGGCGACGACCTTCACAATACTTGGCGCGGAACAGACCGCTGGAGCAACGACGGCCTTAACCCGGTCAACGGCTCTCACTGGCTGCGCAAGAATGTCGAGCTTCCGGCCTCTATGGCAGGAAAACCGGGCGTAATCCGCTTAGGTTGCATAGTCGATGCCGACTCGGTCTATGTCAACGGTACTTTTGTAGGCACGACAGGCTATCAGTATCCTCCACGCATCTACAACATTCCGGCAGGTGTTCTCCATGAGGGGACAAACAATGTCACCGTCCGCGTCATCAGCCAGAACGGCAATCCCCATTTCGTTGCTGAAAAACCATATAAAATAATCGTCGGAAACGAATCTGTAAGCCTTGAAGGCAAGTGGCGCTACCATCTCGGAGCGCAGATGCCACAAGGTCCGGGCATGGAATTCTATTGCTATAAACCGTCCGTGCTCTACAATGCAATGATTTCACCGGTAATAGACTACCCCGTCGCAGGAACTGTCTGGTATCAGGGCGAATCAAACGTAGGCCGTCGCAATGAGTATGGAGCGTTGCTGAAAACAATGATTTCCAACTGGCGCAAGGCATCGGGCGATACAGAGATGCCGTTTTATATTGTAGAACTCGCCGATTTCCTACATCCATCCGACACTGGCGGACGTAAGGCTTGGGCAGAAATGCGTCGCGTACAGGCTGAAGTCGCAGAGGAAACTCCGAATGCAACACTCATCAGAAATTCCGATCTCGGCGAATGGAACGACATTCATCCGCTCGATAAAAAGACACTCGGCCGACGCGTCGCCGATGCAATCATGAAATAACTGTCAAAACAACCACATCTTACCATAAGCATTCTTTAATCCATGGAAGCAAGTATCAATATGTCACAGTCACAAGAAGCCAAAGGTTTCTACAAACTCTCCATGCTGCAGTGCATAGGATTCGGCTCAGGCGATCTCGCACAAAATCTGATATATCAGACAATCAGCATGTATCTGCTGTTTTTCTACACCAATGTCTATGGCCTTGACCCCGCCATAGCGGCTGTCATGTTTTTGATTGTACGTATAGTCGACGTAATCTGGGATCCGATTGTAGGAACTTTTGTCGACAAAAATAACCCCCGTCTTGGAAAATACCGCTCCTATCTGATACTTGGAGGCATTCCTCTGACCGGCTTTGCTATCCTCTGTTTCTGGAACGGCTTTTCCGGCTCTCTGCTCTATGCCTATATCACATACGTAGGACTTTCGATGTGCTACACCCTCGTCAACGTACCCTACGGAGCGCTAAACGCATCACTAACACGCGACACGGCTGAAATCACCAAACTGACATCTGTCCGCATGTTCATGGCAAATGTCGGAGGTCTTGCCGTCGGGATGGGTATTCCATTCGTATTGCGCATATTCGACCCTACCGAAACGACCGACATGTCTATGAACGACAGCGCATGGTTCGCTACTATGGCTCTCTATGGCTGCGTCGGACTCGGACTGCTGATTTTCTGCTTCTCTCAGTGCCGCGAACGCGTGGTGATGGATTCAAAAGAAACAGAGAATGTCAAAGTGACAGACCTTTGGATGGAATTTGTCCATAACCGTCCGCTGCGCATTCTCGCATTCTTTTTTGTTACTGCATTTGCCATGATGGCCGTGGGAAATGCAGCTGGCGCATACTATATCCAGTACAACCTCGGAGGTTCTGCCGCCGAACTGTCCATATTCATGGGACTCGGCTCAATCCCGGCTTTCATTTTCATGCCGATGATTCCCGCAATCAAGAAAATGGTCGGCAAGAAAGGCATGTTCTACATATTCCTTATCGTCGCAATCATCGGCATGATGATGCTCTATGCCATATCAATGATCGAAGCCCTGAAACAATACATGATACTCGTATACATAGCCCAGTTCATAAAATCGACAGGTGTCATTGTTGCCACCGGCTATATGTGGGCTCTCGTGCCTGAAGTCATCTCCTATGGAGAATACACCCACGGCCGTCGCATATCAGGCATAGTAAACGCTCTGACCGGTATTTTCTATAAGGCCGGCATGGCTTTGGGTGGTGTAGTCCCCGGCCTGGTCCTCGCATTCGTCGGTTTCCAGAAAGAAGCTCTTACGCAGACACCGTTCGCACAGCAGGGCATTCTCTGGCTTGTGGCTGTTATCCCCGCCATTCTTCTCGCTCTCGCAATGTTCATCATCTCCCGCTATGAACTTGACGACGATGTGATCGACCGTATCAACCGTGAAATCGAATCACGCAATTGACCTCAAACCAAATTTCATCAATACAATCAGTTTATGAGAAAATTCGTCCTGCCAGTCTCTACAGCGACCTTACTATTCTTTTCGGCGTGCGCCACTGAGAAAGCCGAGCCGACGATGAAAGAATATTTTGCCAATGACTTCCTCATCGGGGCAGCCATCAACATGAACCATGTCAAAGGTAATGATCCTAAATCCGATTCAATCGTGCGCCGTCATTTCAATTCAATCGTGGCTGAAAACTGTATGAAGTGCGAGGAAATCCATCCTGCAGAGGATACTTATTTCTGGGATGATGCCGACGCATTCGTAGATTACGGACAGCGCAACAACATGGCAATAATCGGCCATACCCTGATATGGCATTCCCAGCTCGCCCCGTGGTTTGCAGTCGATTCCGTAGGCAATCCCGTAGCGCCTGAAGTGCTTAAACAGCGTATGCACGACCATATCACGACTGTCATGACCCGCTACAAAGGCAAGATAAAGGGTTGGGACGTGGTCAACGAAGCCATCGTCGAAGACGGCTCTTACCGCAAATCACCTTTCTATGATATTCTGGGTGAAGAGTTCATCCCGCTTGCATTCCAGTATGCCCACGAAGCCGACCCGGATGCGGAACTTTACATCAATGACTATGCCATGAACGTGCCGGCAAAGCGTGAAGCATACGTGAAACTTGTAAACGACATGAAGTCAAAAGGCCTCCGCATCGACGGCATAGGCATGCAGGCCCACATGGGAATGGATTATCCCGACTTCAATGAATTCGAGAAGTCGATCGAGGCCTATGCTTCGACAGGCTGCAATGTGATGATAACCGAATGGGACATGAGCGCTCTTCCGACCGTGAGCCGTAGCGCCAATATTTCTGACAGCATCGTCTACAACACAGTCTTCAATCCCTATCCTGACGGACTGCCCGCTGACCTTGCCGAAAGGTGGAACTGCCGGATGGACTCTGTGACCGACATACTTCTCCGCCACTCGGATGTCATATCAAGAGTAACGGCATGGGGCACACACGATGGCATGTCATGGAAAAACAATTTCCCGATGAAAGGACGTGTCGAGTATCCTCTGCTGTTTGACAGGGACTACAATCTAAAACCATTCATGGAAAACCGCCTCGCGGAATCCACTGCGAACTGATAGTAAACCATTAATCAATCAGAACAATATACAATGAAACTACTGTCTCCTGAAAAAAGATACCTGTTCCCGGATGACTACATGGCCGATCCGAGCGTCCACGTGTTCAACGGCAAAATCTATATCTATCCGTCACATGACTGGGAATGTGAAAACATCGAGAACGACAATGGTGACCAGTATGTCATGAAAGACATGCACGTCCTGACAATCGACGGCAATCCTATGACGGACCATGTGACAGACCACGGCAAAGCGCTCGATATCGCAGATATTCCGTGGGCAGGCCGACAGCTCTGGGATTGCGACTGCGCGGAAAAGGACGGGAAATACTATCTATATTTTCCACTAAAAGATAAGAACGACATATTCCGCATAGGCGTTGCAATAAGCGACCGTCCTGAAGGGCCGTTCATCCCACAACCCGACCCTATAAGGGGATCTTACTCGATAGATATCTGTGTTTTCCCTGACAATGGCGAATATTATCTCTACTTCGGCGGAATCTGGGGCGGACAGCTGCAACGCTACCGTGACAACAAGGCACTTGAATCAGCTTGCCTTCCCGAAGGTGACGAACCGGCGTTGCCCTCCCGCTGCGTACGTCTGACAAAAGACATGTTGCAGTTTGCCGAAGAACCGCGCCCGATAGTAATCCTCGACGCTGAGGGAAATCCGTTGAAAGCCGATGATCCCCACCGCTTCTTCGAAGCCTCGTGGGTTCACAAACACAATGGCAAATACTACCTCTCATATTCCACAGGCGACAGCCACCTGCTCTGCTATGCCATCGGAGACAACCCCTACGGACCATTTGTCTACCAAGGTGTCATCCTCACACCCGTTGTCGGATGGACAACACACCACTCCATCATCGAATATGAAGGCAAATGGTATCTTTTCCATCACGACAGTGTACCCTCCGGCGGTAAATCATGGTTACGCAGCCTAAAGGTCTGTGAACTTACTTACGATGAAGAAGGCCATATTCTCCCGATTGACGGAGGCGGCGACCCTTATAATGAGTAATATCCCGTGCAATCAGGAAGTAGGGACGCGGTAAAAACCACGTCCCTACTCTGTTCAATCATCATCGTCATCCCAATGGTGACGGCCATGATGTCTGTGATGCTTGTAGAGTTCCTTGTAGAATTTTTTCTGGGCCTTACGATATTTCTTATATCTTTTCTTCAGCTTTTTGCTGTGGTGATGGTCTCCGTAATCATAATAACCACGCGGGCCGTCCCAGCCATAGTCCACATAATGAACCACTCTGCGTGGCGGAGGTGGAGGCGGTACATGACGGCCTGAATGATGGTTGACACTTACTCCAGTCCCTCCAAGGTCCATCCAAAACGATACATTTGTCTGTCCTACCATAAGAGTAGAACCTGCGATTGCTGCCGAAAGGGCTAATGCTGCTATTC
The DNA here is from genome assembly GCF_004803915.1 of Duncaniella dubosii. Lineage (NCBI taxonomy): Bacteria > Pseudomonadati > Bacteroidota > Bacteroidia > Bacteroidales > Muribaculaceae > Duncaniella > Duncaniella dubosii. The sequence goes on along the minus strand of NZ_CP039396.1, from coordinate 1,396,739 downwards.
GTTTCATGACTTTTTGAATTTGGGGATTGTATATTCATACAACTTTCCCGACTAACATAAAGTTGAGCAGATAGACATTATGACCAACATATTGGAATTATCGACCAAGGGCAAGCAAAATCTATATAATCCGTCCTAACAACTACCAACCAGATATTTCAGTCTATGAATCAATATCGGACACTTTTCTTATCCCTTTTAATCATGCTCTCGCTGTCAGCGACAGCAGACCAAAGCCACATCAGCTGGCTTCCATACGGAAAAGAGGGAAAAGCTTCAGTGACAGTCGATCAAAAAACTATCTCGCCGACACTCTCAATCGCATCACGGGAACTACGTGACAACTGGAAAGGCCAGCCTGTCAGACTTACCAAGGAGGGAGTCGCCAAGAAGCTCCCGCGTAACGGGTATGCAATCAGCCGGACAGATGATGAGATAGTCATACAAGGCTCTGACGACCTTGGGATACTATATGGCGCATACGCCCTGCTCCGCAATCCACAAAGCGGAAAAGACAGCTGCCTTTACGGCTCCCCGGCCTACGGACTGCGCATACTTAACCATTGGGACAATCTTGACGGAACAATAGAGCGCGGCTATGCGGGGCACTCGCTGTGGAAATGGGATGAACTACCGAAGACCATCTCACCACGCTATGAGGAATACGCACGCGCAAATGCGGCAATCGGGATAAACGGAACCGTGCTCAACAATGTCAATGCCTCACCCCGCATTCTATCTCACGACTATCTGGTCAAAGTCGCCGCTCTCGCAGACATATTCCGTCCATACGGAATAAAGGTGTATCTGTCGGTCAATTTCGCTTCTCCTATGGCACTTGACTCGCTTCCTACCGCCGACCCGCTTGACAGACGAGTCAACAAATGGTGGAAAGACAAGGCCAAGGAAATCTACGGCCTTATCCCGGACTTCGGAGGATTTCTTGTCAAAGCCAATTCCGAAGGCCAGCCGGGCCCTATGGATTTCAACCGCACTCATGCCGACGGGGCAAACATGCTTGCCAAAGCGCTCAGACCTTACGGCGGGATTGTCATGTGGCGTGCATTCGTCTATTCTCCGGCCGATGCCGACCGGGCGAAACAGGCTTATCTTGAATTTCAGCCTCTCGACGGCAAATTTGAGTCAAACGTAGTGATTCAGATTAAAAACGGTCCGATTGATTTTCAGCCACGCGAGCCTTACTCTCCGCTCTTCGGCGCAATGCCGGAAACAGACCAAATGGTAGAGTTTCAGGTAACACAGGAATATCTCGGACATGCGAACCATCTGGCATTTCTCGCCCCGATGTGGAGTGAATTTTTTGAATATGTCCGTCCCGAATCGCTAAAAGCTGTCGCAGGTGTCGCAAACATCGGTGACGACAAAAACTGGACAGGCAACCCTCTCGCCCAAGCCAACTGGTACGCGTTCGGACGGCTGGCATGGAATCCGGATCTTTCACCATCCCGAATCGCAGACGAATGGCTTGCTTTAAGTCTTGTCGACAAAACGCGGACTCCAAACGACATCTACCAATCTCTCTCCGATATGTTTATGACAAGCCGTGAGGCCGTGGTCGACTATATGATGCCTCTGGGACTGCACCATCTCTTCGCTTTCGGCCACCACTACGGCCCTGAGCCTTGGTGTGATATCAAGGGCGCACGCCCCGACTGGCTGCCGGTATATTATCACCGAGCCGACACCGTGGGCATTGGCTTTGACCGCTCTCCGACAGGCAGCAATGCCACGGGGCAATATCCCGAGAGCATGAGAAAACAGCTCGCCGACATAAACACATGCCCCGAAGAATTCCTGCTATGGTTTCACCACGCCCGTGGACTCACACCATGAAATCGGGCAGAAGCCTTTGGGATGAACTCTGCCACGCCTATCAGCGAGGTGTCGACAAGGTTGCAACCTATCAGGATGTCTGGAAAAACGCACGGCCATATATCGACCCAGAAATTTATGCGGATGTCGCAATCAGACTCGACACGCAGTTGCGCGATGCAAAATGGTGGCGCGACGCTTGTCTGCAATACTTCCGGCAATATTCCCGTATGCCTGTCCCCGACTCAATCGAAGCACCATCCCACACTCTCGAAGAACTGATGAAGATCAAACTTCCTATTTCAAACTACGAATCCCCATCGCCGGAGCTGCTCAACGAAACAAGGTAAAAGCCGGTCGCACACACAAATATATAAGATAACATACCAGACACTGTAATAGCGAAGCAGGACTCCCGCCGGGAATCCTGCTTCGCTATTACATATATCTATGAATATCTATAGTGTGTCAGATCAGCCGAAGACAACGGTCATTCCTGCCGACCCTCCCTGCTGCACCGGTGAGGGTGTGTGAGAGCCAACATATTCCGACATGCCGGTGCGGACACTCTCGACAATCTTGCGGTCTCGCTTGTAGGTAGGATACTTTTCAAGTATATCACAGATAGCATCGTCGTCAAGCTGGTCAAGACCGAGAATTATCGTCGACGTACGGTCCTTGCCTTCGGTGAGGTCTTTGATTTTTGTCAGACCATATTCCTCGGCAAGACGCTCGTCGGTGATCTCAGAGGGATTAGGTGTATTGACCTTAGGCGCAACTGCCGGGGCTGCGGGAGCTGTCTGAATACCGCTCTTGGCAGGTGCGGGAGGAGGAGTCGTGGTTGCGGGACGTCCGCCTGGCTTACCGCCGCCGAATCCGAAACCGCTCATGCCGTTTGCCATGAGTTCTTCTTCCTCTTCACGGAGAGTGACATCGAATCCTGAGGCAAGGATGGTCATCTTAACACCGTTGCCGAGGTTTTCATCAAATCCGACACCCCAGATCACATCGACATCGGTCGTGATCGAGCCGATGAAGTCTGTGATTTCGCGGGTCTCGCTCATGAGGAACTTCTCCTCGGCGTTGGGGTTGAAATATAGATTGAACAGGAGCTTCTTCGATCCGAGTATGTCGCGGTTTTTCAGAAGCGGTGAGTTGAGAGCGTCGCGGATAGCCTTGGTGACACGTTCCTCGCCTTCGCCGTAACCTGTCGAGATGATTGCTGCACCTCCGTCGCGGAGAGTCGAGTCAACGTCGTTGAAGTCAAGGTTGATGAGCCCGTTGCAAGTGATAAGTTCCGAGATTGAACGTGCGGCAATCGAGAGAGTGTCATCGGCCTTGCCGAACGCGTTCAGGAAATCAAGATCGCCGTATATCTCACCGAGCCGTTCGTTGTTTATGACGAGGAGGGCATCGACATGCTTTGCCATCTCGTCAGCTCCGGCAATAGCCTTCTTAATTTTTTTCTGACCTTCGAAAAGGAAGGGGATTGTCACGATGCCGATTGTAAGCAGACCGCGCTGCTTGGCAATACGTGCGACCACGGGAGCGGCACCTGTCCCCGTGCCACCACCCATACCGGCGGTGATAAACACCATTTTTGTCTGGTCGTCAAACAAGGCTGCAATCTCTTCGGCACTCTCCTCGGCAAAATCGCGGGCCTTCTCAGGCTTGTTGCCTGCGCCGAGTCCGTCGCCGATTTCAAGAGTGTGGGGAACCTGCGAATGACATAGAGCCTGACGGTCTGTATTGATATTGACAAACGAGACACTTTTAATGCCCTGTACATACATGTGGTTGACGGCATTGTTACCGCCACCGCCCACACCGATAGCCATTATATTGCATGCAAGGTCAGGTGCCATAGTGTTGCCCTTGAAGGCAGAGGTGTCTGAAATGTCTTGATTATACTGATTTTTGTTTTCGTCCATTTTTTTACTGCTTGAGGTTAGACGTCAGTGTATGAAATTTATTCTAAACTATTTATATATCAAAGCGTTGTCTGATTAGTTGTCATTGTCGGGATCATCATCTTCGACAGGTTCTGTCATGAGTGATACCGCACGGTCACGAAGCGCCCCCAGCTTTCTGGAAAACCAGTTCCTGCTCTGCTGTTGTTCGGCAGCCGGTTTTGCAGGAGCTTCGGCAGCCGTAATGTTACGCGCCTGCGTACGATAGGGATTATCCGGAGTCTGAGGTGCCTGATAAGGCTGCTGTCCGGCCTGATAAGGATAACCGCCAGTCATCGGTTGCTGAGGTATCGGTTGTTGAGGCTGCTGATATTGGGGTTGAGCTGGCTGATAGGCCGGCTGATATGGTGCAGACTGTGGTATCGGTTGCGGCTGCTGTACCGGCTGATATTGCGGCTGCTGCACAGGTTGCTGGACCGGTTGCTGATAAGGCTGTTGCTGAGGCTGCTGGTATGGAGCCGGAGCAGGCTGCGAAACCGGTTGCGGCTGATAGGCCGGCTGATATTGTGCAGGCTGTGGTTGCTGTGGCTGCTGATAGGCCGGTTGTTGATAGGGCTGAGCAGGTTCCGATACAGGTTGCACGGGCTGATGCTGCGATGCGGAAGCATATGAATATTCCGGCATGATGCGTTCCATACACTCACACACATTTTTTTCTTTTGCAGCAGCTGCAAGTATTGATATGACATCGACATGATCCGAACCGTTGAGACGACCGTCAAGAATACGGATTCGATTGGTCGGAGAGCCGAAGCGAACATTCATGGTCGTGATGTTCGCAAGACGACGGTCGAAACCGTTGAGCTTCGCCCCACGCCCCACAAGGACTATGCCTCCGGGAAGCTTATCGGGACTAAGTCCGGCATATTTTATCTGTTCGTTGACATTTGCCACAATCTCTCCTGCGCGGGCGGCCACATAGTTGTTTATCTGAACGAAATCAACTCCGGCCACATTATGGACCATATTAGAGGAATCGGAATTGGTAAGCGCATTGCCACCTTGAATCTTCAGATCCTCTGCACGCTCTTCAAGAATATTGAGTGCTGTTATATCGCGGGTTATATGACGTGATCCCATAGGAATTGTCGACAGATACATCAGCACACCGTTCTTGTAGATGGCGACAGTTGTCGTATCTGCCCCGCAGTCGACAAACATACATCCCTGTCGCTTCTCCTCCGGATAAAGCACAAGGTCTGCTTCGGCAAGAGGACGGACAAATAAATCATTGATAGTGATATGCAGACGCTCGTCAAGCACCATATTGAGCTTTCGCATAAGCTGGTCGCGACAGCTGATCAGATTGAGACGTGCCGATATGTGGGATCCGAACATGCCGACCACTCTGGGCGCAGGGAAGTTGTCGACACGAAATTCTTTCGGAGACACTCCGACGATCGTACGTTCATGAAGCTGGTTGCTGAGAGCCTCATCCGTTATATCGTTGATCAATGCATTTGTTATCTCCATTTCTGACGACAGACTGCGTTCGATCTCTATTTCCTGCGACATGAGCGAACGACCTCCGACCGCCACGTAGACCCCCGTTATTTTGCGCTGAGGTTCACGCTGCTCCAAACGATTAAGCACAGTGCGTATGGCAGTTGCAGTTTCAAGGACATTGAGGATGCAGCCATAGCGGACACTGTCAATGAGCCGTTCCTCCTCGACAGTCTTCACACTCAACGTCCCTGATGCATCTACCGTGCCTATCGCTCCTTTTATTTTCGAACTCCCGATTTCGAGAGCCACTATATATTTATCTTCCATTGGGGATGTATGATTTATCGGATTAATGTTTAGTATTTCTGTCTTGCCGGGATAGGCTTTTCAGAATGAGCCTTCACGCCGGGGACAGTCTGTCCGGGTGCTACCCCTTCGCCTGCAAGCATAGTTCCCATATCGACCGTCTCGTCATCGTCGTAGTGGACGACGGGAACTTTCTGAGTGGCACGCCTGCGCTTGGAGGCGACAAGCTGCCCTTTCCATTTCAAAGTGAGAGTGTCATATTTCTCCCAGCCCTGCTGGGGAAGCACCTCTCTGTAGAATCTCTTAAGCCGTTCAAACTTATCATCGAATCCTTCGGGCGCGCCGATGTTGATGACATGTTCGCGGATGACCGGGACAAGTATGATATCGGTCGGAGACTTGACCTTTATCATCGAAATGTAGGAGTTCCATACCGAATCGTTGGATATGTAGCTGAGCAAAGGGAGCAACGATTCCGATGTAAAAGTCGAGTCAGGGTAATCAAAACGGCCTTCAATCAGGGGAACATCCTTGTGATAGCGCGCATCGGCGCCGACCTTCTTTCCGGCCTTGTTGATATAATATGAACTTCCGGCATCAAAGACACGGGCAATCGGTATAATCGGCACAGCCTTGATGCGTATGGTTCCGTCGGTCATACGCAACACCTCCACATCCTCAATCTTGTCAAGGTCGAGCAGATGCTTGCGTATCTCCTGTGTATTTATATTGGCAAGAGCCATTCCGGGAGCTTTCTCCGGGAGGGAGTCAAGTTCACGGACAAGCTCACCGGCAGTCACGAAGCTGCGGCCGCCGTCGCTGTCCTCGACCGATATTTCAAAGGCTCGACAAAGCTGAGTATCGGCCTCGCCCACTGTCATGGAAAGTGCGACAATGAGATAGACGACAAGCATCAATGAGAATATGGCCTTAATATAGTCGGACATGTTTATTCAAAATACGGTTTTTACAATAAAAACAGTTTGATTATTCTTTCAATGAGCCAATAATTTGAGGAATATAAGTGTTGATATCTCCGGCTCCAAGGGTTAGTAGGATGTCAAAGTTACGATTTTTCAACGTTTCCACCAATTTTTCTTTGCTAATTAAGCTTTTATCCTCACATTTAACATTGTCAAAGATGATTCGAGAGCTTACACCGGCAATCGGAGCCTCCCGTGCGGGATAAATGTCGAGCAGCACAAGCGAATCGGCGGCCGACAGCGCATCGGCAAATTCAGCAGCAAAATCCCGTGTGCGGGAATAGAGATGGGGCTGGAATGCGACTGTCAGTCTGCGGCCCGGATAGAGTGCTTTGACTGACTCAATGGATTTTCTGATTTCTTCGGGATGATGCGCATAATCGTCGATAATGACATGACCGGCACCGTTATCTTCCTTCAGATGTGTCTCAAAACGGCGCTTGGTTCCGCGATATGAGCTTATGGCCTCGCGGATCACTTCGGGTTCCCACGCATTGGTAAGACAGACCGCAGCCACAGCCGCTACCGCATTCTCGATATTCACCTCGACGGGAACTCCGAGGTTCACGTTGCGGATAGTGCCTCTCGGGGTTACTATATCAAAAGTGATGTTGCCGGGTTCACGACGGATATATGTGGCATGGAAATCGCCCTTGTCACGCGAATAAGTCAGGACTCTGACTCCCTCCTGCGGTCTCGGTTTCAATTTAAGATCCTCATGGATCACAAGAGACCCTCCGGGACGGATAAGCTCGGTGAAATGGGCGAAACTTTCAAGGTAGGCAGCCTCATCGCCATATATATCAAGATGATCAGGATCGGTAGCTGTAATCACAGCCACATAAGGCGTAAGATGATGGAAAGACCTGTCAAACTCGTCGGCCTCAATAACGCTGAAATCCGACGACGGACTGATGAGGAAATTTGTTCCATAGTTGATGAGTTCTCCACCAAGGAAAGCATTGCATCCGACCGAACCGCTCTTAAGGATATGTGCGGCCATTGATGAAGTGGTGGTCTTGCCGTGAGTTCCCGCGAAACAAAGTGAGCGTGACGAACGGGTGATGAGTCCGAGGACAGCGGCACGTTTCAGCACATCGAATCCGTTAGCCCGGAAGTATTCAAGAATCGGAAGACTGTCAGGCACAGCGGGAGTGTAGACCACAAGTGTCGTATCAGGATTGCGGAAATCATTCGGAATGGAATCGATACTTTCGTCAAATGAAATCTCGACACCTTCACTGCACAACTCGTCGGTCAAGGCTGTCGATGTACGGTCATATCCGGCGACATTTTTACCTTTGGCAAGAAAATAACGTTCGAGAGCCGCCATGCCGATGCCACCCGCACCGACAAAATATATATTCTGTATGTTGGTCAAGTCTTTATTCATGACATATTCCCTTTAGATGATTATAAACAAGGAGCTTTATCTATGAAAACCGCATAGTTATCTCCCAATAATTTCCTTTATCCTGTCGACTATCATCTCGTCGGCATTTTTTAAAGCCATTTTGGATATTTCATGGCTAAGAGCCTCACGTTTTTCCGGCTCGGCGATAAGTTCTGCGATAGTCGATGGCAAATCACGGACAGCGTCCGCATCAAGTATCATTACGGCCGCACCCTTGGTCGACAGAGCCTCGGCATTATGCCGCTGATGATCCTCAGCCACATTCGGCGAAGGGATAAGGATACAAGCCTTTGAAAGATTCTGAAGTTCTGAAATCGTCCCTGCTCCGGCTCGCGACACGACCAGATCGGCTGCACGGTAGGCGGTAGCCATATCCGAAATAAAGGTCATGGCTTTGACATTGTCATAACCGGCGGCCTTCGACTGAAACTCTTTTTCGCCATATCGGCCGGTCTGCCACAGAAGACTTATACCTTTGTCGTGAAGCATCGGAAGCGAAACCGCGATAGCCTCGTTTACGGTGCGCGCGCCAAGACTTCCGCCAACTGAAAGAATCAACGGACGGTCGCCATCGAAGCCAAGTTTGACTTTCGCTTCGCGCTGCGACAGCTTACATCCGTCAAGATCGGCACGCACAGGATTTCCGGTCTTGATTATAACATCGGCCGGAAAGAAGCGCTCCATACCGTCGTAGGCCACGCATATTGCATTTGCCTTCCGTGCGAGAAGTTTGTTGGTCACTCCGGCATACGAATTCTGTTCCTGCAGAAGAGTAGGAATACCCTGCTTCTGAGCCTGTTTCAATACCGGACCGCTCGCATAGCCTCCGACACCGATTGCAATGTCAGGCTTGAACTCACGGACAATCCGGCGGGCCTTGCGAAGCGACTTCCACAGTTTAATCAACACCCCGAAGTTACGCCACAGGCGCTTGCGGTCAAATCCGGCCACAGGCAAACCCTCGATAGGATAGCCGGCTGCCGGGACTCGCTCCATCTCCATGCGGCCTTGTGCACCGACAAAAAGGATGTCAGCATCTGGATAGCGCCGCCTGATGGCATTCGCTATCGAAAGAGCCGGGAAAATATGGCCGCCAGTCCCGCCGCCTGAAATCAATACCCGTTCCACGGCGCGACTTCCGTCACCTTTATTCCTTGAATCTGTCATAGTCGTATCTTCGTTATGTTATAATAGAAACTTTAAAAAGCGGTAATTTACATTTCAATTATAAATTTAACACTTATAAAGCCTTTATTGCTCACAGCTGCATCTGATTTTCTGCATCAAACTGTTCGGGGAGAGCGTCAATCTCATCGCGGATATCCTGTTTCCTGCTGCCCTGCCGTGTGGCTGTCCGGCTTATCGAAAGCATTATTCCGAATGCTATAGCAGTGACCGCAATCGAAGTTCCGCCCTTCGAAAGCAAGGGCAAAGGCTGACCCGACACCGGGAAAAAGCCGCTGACAATGCCCATGTGGAACAGAGCCTGAAACACAATCATGATAGCCATTCCGATGACCACAAGAGCGGGGTAAGTGCGATTGCAATGCGAAGCTATCCCCAAGGCGCGTCCGAGCAGCCACAGATACAGGACCAAAACCACAATACCACCGATCAGCCCCAGCTCCTCAACGATAATAGCAAATATATAGTCGGAAAAAGCCAGCGGCAACCGTGAGGCTTCACGCGAATTGCCCGGGCCGACACCATAGATGCCACCGTTGGCCTGAGCCATATATGAAAGTATTTCCTGACGGTTCTTGCCGGTAGCAGGAATCTCCCATTTAGGGACAGAATCCTGTCCATGTCGCTGCAAGCGGGCAATCCATGTGTCAAGACGGGTCGGATTTTTCTTCTCCTTTCCGTCAATCATTTCAACCTTCTGGTCAGCATCTGCCGGAATATCTTTCGGCTCGCTCAGAAGCAGATATAATATAAACACACCGCCACAGGCTGCATAGGCGACAGTCAGCACCAAGAGGTGTACGAGCCTCACTCCTCCGACAATCATCATCGAATAGCTGATAGACAGCAGCAGCAATGTGTTGGTAAGACCCTGTTCAATCAGCAGACCGCTGAGAAACAGGACTATGATTCCGGAGTAGACAACGGCCTTTGAGGTAACTCCCACTTTCTGTGTGTTCGGATTCCACGACATGACGAGGGCTATAAGCAACACCGCCGACAATTTGACCATCTCGGCCGGATAGATGCCTATGCCTAAAATCGTAAGCGACCGGCGCGCACCATTGACAATCTCACCGAAAAACATCACGTAGACCATCATGACCACACTGACAGCGGCAAAGCCGAGTGTGAGTGGGATGAACTCCGAGTAATGACGTTTCGACAAGAACCAGACAATCAGAGCGCCGCCACCGAGCATTACAAGATGACGTATGATAGGCCCCATCACACCTATCGACGAACTTGCGACCTCACGCGAGGAAGCACTGTAGAGTTCTATCGTAGATATGATGCACAGGGCTATGAATATGCCCCAGATATGTTTGTCGGCCTTGGCGACAGCTTTAGGTTTCACCGTTGACTGCTGCTCATCGACCTGAAGGGAGGGAGATTCGACTGACACTTATTTCAAATATTAAGGATGAACTTATTAAGAACAATGAATGAGGGGCTGCGTGAGCTTCTTTCAAGGCTCAAGCCATGAACGAAGCTTCAGGCCTTAAGTTTTCCGACCTGCTCCTTGAACTTATGACCACGGTCTTCGTAGCTGTTGAAGAGGTCAAAGCTCGCACAACAGGGCGAAAGAAGCACTGTATCGCCCGGACATGCGACCGACGCACATTTTGCCACAGCTTCCTCGATGGAATGGGTATCATATATCTCAGGTACTTCCTTGCCGAAGAAATCGAGCAGCTTGGCATTGTCCTTGCCCATGCAGACAATGGCCTTGACCTTTTCCTTGACAAGCGGAAGAATCTCGCTGTAATCGTTGCCCTTGTCTTTTCCTCCAAGAATGAGGACTGTATTTTCAGGCATTGATTCAAGTGCATACCAGCATGAGTTGACGTTGGTGGCCTTTGAGTCGTTGATGTAGCGCACCCCGTTGACAGTCGCAACATATTCCAGCCGGTGTTCCACACCTTCGAAGTCGCCGAGAGCCTCACGGATTTCCTCCTTGTCAATATCAAGGATACATGCCGACAGAGCGGCAGCCATAGAGTTGTAAAGATTGTGGAGGCCGTTGAGCGAAAGTTCCGCACGCGGCATGTTGAGAGATGTTTCAGGCGTGTCAATTATAAGCGACGCTTCATCATCGACCCAAGCGCGGCTTCCGGGTTCATGATGTTCGGCGAAGGGGAACATCTGCGCCTCCGTGCGTATGCGTTCAAGCTGACGGGTAATCACAGGGTCATCCTGCCAATAGATGAAAGCATCCTGCGGAGTAAGGTTGTTGAGAATGCGGAACTTGGCGTTGATGTAGTTCTGCATCTTGTACTCATACCTGTCAAGATGATCTGGTGTGATGTTGAGAATCACTGCGATATTTGCACGGAACGCATACATGTTTTCCAACTGGAAGCTTGACAGCTCGATGACATAAACGTCATGATGGTCACGCGCGACCTGAAGAGCAAGACTGCGGCCGACATTTCCGGCCAATCCAACATTCAGACCTGCGTTCTTGAGTATATGATATGTGAGGAGTGTGGTGGTAGTCTTGCCGTTGCTGCCTGTGATGCAGACCATCTTTGCATCGGTGTATCGTCCGGCGAACTCGATTTCGGAAATCACCGGAATACCCTTCTCTGCGATAGCCTTCATGACAGGAGCCGAAGGAGCTATACCCGGACTTTTGACCACCTCATCGGCTGCAAGAATGCGGTCCATTGAATGACGACCGTCCTCCCACTCGATACCTTCTTCATCGAGCTGCTGACGATAATTGTCGGCTATAGTTCCATAGTCGCTCAAAAAGACGTTCATTCCTTTTTCCTTGCCGAGGATAGCAGCGCCTACGCCGCTTTCGCCTCCGCCGAGTACCACGAGATTTTTTGCCATTTCGTTATTTTTTATTGTTGAGGTCAGGATGTTTACCTGATTTTAAGAGTTACAAAAGTAATTACGGCCAAGAAAATGCCGACAATCCAGAAGCGGGTGACAATCTTCGACTCCGGAATGGCTCTTAGAGGAGCTTGGATGAGAGCCTCTATTCCCGAATTGCCCGGCTTCTGGTAGTGATGATGGAGCGGTGTCATCTTGAATATGCGACGTCCCTGACCATATTTCTTCTTGGTGTACTTGAAATATGCGACCTGAAGCATCACAGAGAGATCCTCAACAAAAAAGATTGCGCAAAGGATGGGGATCAGCAATTCTTTATGGATGAGGATTGCAAACACGGCAATGATTCCTCCGATGGTAAGCGACCCTGTATCACCCATGAAAACCTGCGCGGGATAAGCATTATACCACAGAAAACCAATCAATGCGCCGATAAAGGCCGACATGAATACGACCAGTTCGGAGGATTGCGGTATATACATTATATTAAGGTATGTCGAGTAGATGACATTGCCTCCGAGATAGGCCATGATGGCAAGAGCCACACAGATAATAGCCGAAGTTCCCGCACACAGCCCGTCAAGGCCGTCAGTAAGATTCGCACCGTTACTTGTTGCCGCTACAACGACAATGACGACAATGACAAACACAATCCATCCGCCGGCCTGTGCATACGGCCCCATCCATTCTGTAAGATAAGCATAGTCAAAGTTATTGTCTTTGACAAAAGGAATGGTTGTCTGCGTTGATTTCACATCCTGCGAATCCGCGACATATACTGTCTCAACATTATTCTCCGTATATTCTACCGGAACAACCTCGCGCTGGGTTATATCAGGACTGAAATACATTGTAAGACCGACGATGAGACCGAGGCCTACCTGACCGACAATCTTGAATTTTCCCTTCATGCCTTCCTTGTCGTGTTTCGCCACCTTAATATAATCATCGCAAAAGCCGAGAGTCCCGAGCCAGATGGTCGATATTATCATAAGGAGCATGTAAATGTTGCTGAGGTCTCCCACGAGCAGACAAGGAACAAGGATGGATATTATTATTATCACACCACCCATTGTAGGAGTCCCGGTCTTCTGCATCTGTCCCTCCAGCCCGAGGTCACGGATAATCTCGCCAACCTGCATAAGCTGTAGACGGTCGATGATCTTACGGCCGAACACAAGCGCGATGAAAAGAGACAACAACAGCGCCGCACCCGAACGGAAGGTGATGTAGCTCATCAGTCGAGAGCCGGGAAATTATATTCCTGCAGAAATTCAAACAGATAGTAAAGCACTTTTTCTAAATCTGATTTTTAACGTTTTGATTAAAACAACAGCATTCGGAACAAGGACGTCACTTTTCGTCAGCTATTATCTCCATTATTACCTCGCGGTCATCGAAATGATGTTTCACGCCTTTGATTTCCTGATAATCCTCATGGCCTTTTCCGGCAATTAGAATCACCGAGCCCTTACCGGCAAGGGTAGCGGCTGTACGTATAGCCTGACGGCGGTCAGTTATATGCAACGTACGTTTGCGGGCCTCCTCGTCGAGACCTTCCTCCATATCATGGAGAATATCCTCGGGCTCTTCAAAGCGAGGATTGTCTGAAGTAAGAATCAACCGTTCGCTACGTGCGGCGGCCTCACGTGCCATAATGGGACGCTTTCCCTTGTCGCGGTTACCGCCTGCGCCAACAACGGTGATAATTTCGCCGTCCTTGCCGATGACCTCGCGTATTGCGTTGAGGACATTGACAACCGCATCGGGTGTATGGGCATAATCGACAATAGCCGTATAACCTTTGGGTGAATGGAAAGCCTGAAAACGTCCGGCTACCGGGACAAGACGCGACATTTCGCGCAACACATCTTCTTTCTGCCAGCCTATCAGCACACAAGCGCCATAGACGGCTGTAAGATTATAGGCATTGAACTTTCCGGTAAACAGAAGTTCCACTTCGTTTCCGTTGAGCGAAAGCAATGTCCCGTCGAGACGCGACTCTACGATACGTCCGCGAAAATCCGCATCGCTGCGCAGCGAGTAAGTATAGCGATGCGCGCGGGTGTTCTGCAACATCACTTCTCCGACCTTATCGTCTGCATTAGTGAGGGCGAATGCCTCAGCCGGAAGCATGTCGAAAAACTTCTTCTTTGCAGCCAGATAAGCTTCGAAAGTCTTATGATAGTCCAGATGGTCACGGGTGAGGTTTGTAAAGACTCCTCCGACAAAATGCAGACCTGCTATACGCTGCTGATCTGCCGCATGAGAACTCACCTCCATTGCGGCATACTCACAACCGGCCTCCACCATGAGATGGAGCATCTCGTTGAGCGTATAAGGATCAGGCGTCGTATGGTCGGTGGGATATGCCTTTTCATCCACATAATTGCACACTGTCGACAGCAGACCGGCCTTATGGCCGAGCAGACGTGCCATCTCATAAATAAGTGTAGCAGTCGTTGTCTTTCCGTTTGTGCCGGTCACTCCTACGAGTTTCAGTTTCCGCGACGGATTATCAAACCATTGCGAGGCAAGATAACCGAGGGCAAGCGCCGACGATGGAACAACTATATATGTCACGTGGGTTGACAACTCCGACGGGAGTTCCTGACACACCACTGCCACAGCACCCTTTTCTTCAGCCATGGGAATGAACCTGTGGCCGTCGACACTCACTCCGGGAACGGCGACGAAAAGTGTCCCGTCCTCAACCTTGCGTGAGTCCGAAGTGAGAGCGGTAATATTTTTATCATCACTGCCGATGATTTTTATGATGTCAAGCGGGGAGAGAAGCTCTTGAAGTTTTTTCACCTTAATATATATGTGTTAGAATGTGATTGTATTCATTTTAATTCGCAAGAACCAGCCTTACGCGTGAACCGCGCGGGACTTTAGTTCCTGCCGCCGGAGTCATTGACCTGACATATCCTGATCCAGAATACGAGATATTGTAGCCGGCGGTCTCAAGCGCTACAAGCGCTTCACGGAGACTGTAGCCTTTGACATCGGGGAGTGTCCCTTTGGATGTCGTGACAGGAGATTTGAGTGCCCGGTGTGAAGGAAGCAAAAATTCGGACTTCACTTTGTCGTAAGCCTTGCGCCCCATCGCCGAGGCATAGAAAGTCGGTGCTTCATTCGAAGGAGTCTTGCTGCGATAGTCGGAACTGTTGCCAAGCATGCCTCTGGAATAGAGTTTGAGAGCTATGTTGCGGAGGACCTGCCCGGAAGTCGTGGCAGCTCCGAAATAATTTTTGGTCGGATGACACGTCAACACCACACATGAATACTTCGGGTTATCAGCCGGGAAAAATCCGCAAAAAGCAAGTCGCTTCTTGTTTTGATTATACGAACCGTTTTCAATCATGTAGCATGTACCGGTCTTACCGGCAATCCTGACTGTGTTGTTGCGGAGGAAACGCCCTGTACCGTGATCGCCCCACACCACATTGGTGAGCATCTGCCTGAGGATTCCGGCAGTGCGCTGCGAACATGCCCTGCCGTCGCCCATGTAACTTATCGGCATAACCGAGTCAATCGCCCCTTTCACCTCCTTGACGAGACGCGGACGGACGAAAACTCCGTCATTGGCGATAGCATTGTAAATCGCAAGAGTATAGAGTGGAGGAATCTCTGTCGCATAGCCATAGCTCATACGCGACAGAGCGATACGGCCGCCACGGTCATTGGCTATACTGTCAAAACGCGGAGGAACTTCACCCGCAATACCGGTGTTCATAGGTTCGAGAAAACCGAGAGACTTCACGCGCGAATAGAAAGCGCCGGGATTGTCATTGTATTTTCTTGTTATGATACGGGCCATGCCTATATTGGACGATTGTTCGAGGACATCTCCGACCCTTATCGATGCCGAATGATGGGCATCGGTAATCGGACGGCCACCGGCATAGGCCCATCCCCCACCGGTCGGCAGCACTTCGTCAAGATCCGGAATCAACCCGTCCTCAACGGCAATCATCATCGAAAGAGTCTTGACAACCGAACCCGGCTCGTAGCCCATCACGGCACGGTTACGTGCCTCGATATACCCTTCGCCTCTCGGATTGCGTTCGAGATTCGAGATTGCTTTTATATCTCCGTTTCTCACATCCATCAGGACGGCCACGCCCCAGTCAGCTCCACAGGTATCAAGCACGTTGTTAAGCTCGCTCTCGACAATATCCTGCATATTGATATCGATTGTAGTCACGATGTCACATCCCGGGATTGCAGGAACATCGGTCCAGTCTGTGATCTTTTTTGTAAGATTGATCATCTTACTGTAGCCTATTTTTCCATATAGCAACGAGTCAAGGGCCTTTTCAAGCCCGGAAATTCCATGTATCTCCTTGCTCTCTGTTGTCTCACCTACACCACCGATGCTTCGGCGAGCCATATCACCGTAGGGATTGAAACGGCGCATATATTTCTCGAACGTCAGACCGTTGCGGTTACGATTTTTTATACTGAAGAACGGGAAAGTCCTCATAATCTCCATATCGGTGTGCGACAGGCCGGACATGAGCTTATAGGCACGCGGACGTTTCTCGCGCACCTTGTCAAGCGGTTTCAAAAGATGTTTTTTCCATCCGGCAGCATCGCGGACTGGAAAATATTCGGCCATACGTGCCGCAAGATGGTCAATAGTATCGCGAAACAGCTTCTCGTTAAACTTTTCCGCACGATAGTCTATACGCGCTGTATAAAAATTGAGATTCGTGGCAAGCACGCTACCGTCAGAAGCGAGAATGTTGCCTCGCGGAGGCACTATGACCTTGCTCTGCGAGAGAAGCTCGTTGGCTCTGTGATTCCACTTGTCGGCATCAATTATGGTAGTGTCGCATAGTTTCATCACGATACGCGCCGAAAGGAGCAATATGAGAACTATGATGACACCGTAACGTATAAGAATATGACTGCGATTGTCCTTTTTCACTATTTTGGAATCTTATAGGGTGGCTGGGCCTGAACTTTTAGATTGAGATGCAGTGAATCTACCATCTGCTGCATCGACGTCTCTCGGATGCGCCCCATGAAAGCACTGCGTTCTCTCGACTTTTCGTTGTTGACTATCTCGAGTTTCCGTTCAAGTTCTGCGATTTTTTCCATGTTGGTCTGACAGGTGTACTTTGTCGTTATATAGACCATCGCAACCACCACGCCGAGAACCACCGGAAGCCAGTGACGGGCGAAAAAGTCGCTCGACAATATCTGCCCCCTGAACATACGGGATAGTAAAGACGGACGCCTTGAGGCTTTGACTGTTCGTGTTGCCACTTCTTATGTTTTTTGAGTTGAGAGTTAGCGTTATGGATATCTATAATTTGAGCGCTACGCGGAGCTTTGCACTGCGTGAGCGGGGATTACGCTCTATTTCACCGGCATCAGGGACTATCGGTTTGTTGCCGAGCGGTTTGAGCGGAGCATTGATTTTGCCAAAAAAGTCCTTATCGGCTTTTCCGACAAAATCGCCGGTTTTCATAAAATTCTTCACCAGACGGTCTTCAAGACTGTGATATGTAATCACAGCAAGCCGTCCACCCGGTTTCAGAACTTCCATCGCCCCTTGCAGCAGGTCTTTCAGAGCGCCCATTTCATCATTGACTTCAATACGGAGAGCCTGAAAAATCTGGGCAAGTTCCTTTTTCTCCTTTCTCGGGTCGATGTGAGGTTTCACGCACTCGACAAGCTGTCCGATCGTTGTCAGGGGAGACGACTGCCGGGCTCTGGCAATCGAACGCGCCATTGCCCGGCTTTGCTTCAGTTCGCCGTAAATGTAGAGAATGTCGGCGATTTTCTCCTCCGGCAGAGTGTTGACAAGATCAGCGGCCGAATGTGGTGCCTGACGGTTCATGCGCATATCAAGCGGTCCGTTGAATCGGAAGGAAAACCCTCGTTCGGTATCATCGAAATGATGAAACGACACTCCAAGGTCGGCCAATATCCCGTCGACACCGTCCACATCGTAGTAACGCATGAAGTTTGTGATAAAACGGAAATTGGAATAGACCATAGTAAAACGGTCGTCGGCCGGTGCCCGCTTCACCGCATCCTCATCCTGATCAAACGAATAGAGATGCCCTCCGGCTACAGCATCGAGTCGTTCCATTATAGCGCGAGAATGTCCGCCTCCTCCAAATGTCGCATCGACATATATGCCACCGGGATGGATGTCAAGGGCTTCAATTGTTTCGGGGAGCAGCGCAGGAATATGGTAAACTTCTTCAGCCATAGGATTTACTTGCAAGGGATAGTTTAGAGGGTGTAAAATTACAAAAATTTACAAAACTAAACAGCATAAAAACCACACTTTTTTTCACAATTTATTCTTATCACATTAAACACCTGACAATCAGACACACCAAGCCTATCGGCTAAATTTACAAATGCAAATCTGCCTAAAGCCATTGTGACAGCCATAAGATGCGACATTCCCATAAAATTAAAAGCTATGAGCAATATTAAAATACTGAATACGTTTATAATTAATATGCAAGATATAGTATTCGCAACAAATAATTCCCACAAACTTGAGGAAATCCGCCGTATCTTCGGTGGAAAGTTCCGTATATTGTCATTAAAAGAGATTGGCTGTGAGGACGATATTCCCGAAACCGCCGACACACTCGAAGGAAATGCCATCATGAAGGCCCGTTATGTGAAACAGCATTACGGCTATGATTGTTTTGCCGACGACACAGGTCTTATGGTAAACGCCCTTGACGGTGCGCCCGGTGTGTATTCAGCCAGATATGCCGGTCCCGGTCACGACAGCGTGGCCAACATGTCACTGCTGTTGAAAAATCTTCAGGGCATCACCGACCGCCGCGCACGGTTTGTCACAGTCATCGCTCTTATCCTTAACGGAGTCGAAACGACATTCGAGGGACAGGTGGAAGGCAGAATCCTCACCGAACCACACGGTGCGGACGGATTCGGATACGACCCGGTTTTCCAGCCGGATGAAAGCGACATGAGTTTTGCCGAAATGAGTGCCGATGCCAAAAATGCCATCAGCCATCGTGGAAGAGCAACAGAAAAACTCATGGCCTATCTGCAGACTGTAGACTGAGATGTCCCGTCATCTCCCGCGACATCCCTCTCCAAGATTAAATCATCCTTTTAACCTCTCCAACCATTGAAAATCACTCTAATGTTACGAAAGCTGCCCCTATTGCTACTCGCACTTCTGCCGGCTGCCATAAATGCCCAGCTTGCCACAGGCAGCTGGAAAGTCTATCCGGTCTTCGGTATTCCCGACCGTCTGATCGAGACACCGCAATTTGTCTATCTCGCAACATCCGGCTCTCTTCACTCCTATGACAAGACCAACGACGAAAGCCGCGTTTTCGAGCCAAAAGTAGACATTGCAGGAGGCCGCATCAAGGATATTTTCTATAATTTCGAACGAAAATATCTTCTTGCAACATATGAGGACGGTAACATCGACATCATTCCCGATGAAGGGGAGCGCATCAATCTCCCTGACATAAAAAATGCAAATGTCGACAGCAAAACCATCAATGATGTTAAATTCGATGACGGGAAAATATATATCGCCACATCTTTCGGTTTTGTAATATACAACGATAGTACCTTTGAAGTCGACGAATCAGGCATTTTCAACGTCAACGTGAGAAGTATCGGCCTGACACCCGACAACATAATCCTCGTGACTAATCCTCGCGAATGGACATATTATGTCACCACATCGCCTAAAAACGGGCAGCATCACACCATTGACAAGTTCACATTTCTTGTCCAAATATTCTCAGAACCCAAGGGTTTCGTTCCTTTAGGCAACAATGACCCGTCGGGCGACACACACTTTGCAGTCTACTGTAACAACAAGAAACTCTATCATCTCTCAATCGCAGCCAACAACCGAAGCGCCTCTCTGGAAGAGACTCCCGTCACGAACACAAGTTCTATCTTTACGGTCGACAACGGGGCCTATGCCATTGCCGATGGAAAGCTCCTTCATTTCACAGCTCCTTGGACACAGACACAAGCCATATCCCTGCCCGAGCCGTTGATGAACAACGCAATTTCAACCATCGACGGACCAAAATCTCTCTGGGCCGCAGATGCAACCGGTCTGGCCAATTACAAGCTTGAAGACAACGGTTCACTGACCGTCATGCGCGACAGATACCGTCCGACGGATGCCACCACATTCTCAGATATATCACACATAATCCCTTTGACCGACAACCGTGGCTTCATGGTCGCCAACCACGGAATGAGCGCTCATTTTGCGGTCGGAAACGGTGATTTCCTTGAGCTGATTTTTTCAGGCAACATGATTGAAGACGGAAACGTGGCAGACATCGAAGCCACCGAAGGTCTGACTTTCAAATCATCTGCGTCAACCAATGGCCGTCGCAACAAAGGAGACTATATTTTCTCACCGACCTTTCTGCTCGAAGATCCCGATGACAATTCCATCCACTATATAGGCTCCGGCATAGAAGGTATCTACGTTGTCAAAGACGGACGGCAAATCGGAAAATTTGACGAGAACTCTCTGATAAACAAAAATGCAAACTGGGCATGGAGACCCAGCACCGCACAATTTGACAAACATGGAAACCTGCTGGTCGGTGTCTATACAGAAGACAAGACTTGGCCACCTCTGATTGTTCTTCCGGCTGATAAACGCCGTAAAGACCCTTCGACTATAACCAAGGAAGACTGGATAGGGCTTGACATGGGAGGCACAATCTGGCAGCGCGACATTGTAATGCACCAGTGCAGCAAAATTCCGGCCATATTCATGTCGGATGCAGAGGCTAAACAAGGTTTCTCTGCTTTATATTATGGCAGTTCCATCACAGATCCATCCGATGACACCGCCCTTGTCATCTCATCACTGACAGATCAGGACGGAAAGACATTTTCACCTGACTATATCCTATGTTTTACCGAGGATCAGCGCGGACGCGTATGGGCCGGTACTACCGAGGGTATATTTGAAATAACAAATCCTGCCAATGTCTTTTCATCTGATTTCCGCATCAACCGTCTCAAAGTCCCCAGAAACGACGGCACTAATCTTGCCGACTATCTGCTTGATACTGAAAAAATATATGCCATAGCCGTCGATGCCGCCAATCGTAAATGGATTGCCACCGAAGACTCAGGCGTATATCTCGTAAGCGAAAACGGCGATGAGATTATTGAGAATTTCAATACGACAAATTCTCCTCTCCCGACCAACTGCATCACGGACATTTATGTCGATCCAAGTTCTAATTCAATTTTTATCTCGACTCTCAACGGTCTTTACGAATATTCGTCGACCGCATCTCCTTCACGGCCGGATTATTCCGATGTGATTGCCTATCCCAATCCCGTCACCCCTGACTATACCGGGATTATCACAATCCGGGGCCTTATGGATGAGTCGCTTGTCAAGATTATGGATTCAGGCATGCACCTCGTCTACCAGACCACATCGCAGGGAGGCATGGCGACATGGGACGGATGCACAATGAACGGAGCACGCGTCAAAAGCGGAGTCTACTATGTATTCGCCTCCGTAAGTTCCGAGACCGACTCACAAGGCGATGTCGTTGCCAAAATCCTTGTTGTTAATTAGAACTTAAATTAGAACCCTAAACCCCGTAGGGATGTTTTGATACTATATTCTGCTCATATATGAAAAGTCTGAAGTACACCGACGATACCGACCGAAGCTATGGCGCAACAGGCATGGCCATCGGTCTGATGATTTTTGACGGCGAGGATATGCTCACGTCAATTTCCCTTGACTGCGACCCAAACGATATGGTCGCCATGTCACCCGACTTCTATTTCGCAGGCAATCCCGGAGTGTCAGCAAAGACTGCATGGAATCAGATGTTGAAAAACTACAACATCGGACTTGGAATGCTCATGTCGAATTTCATGTGCCGTCACATGGTCAAGGATCGTCAGCAGCTTCCTCAGGAACTTCATGATTTCCTGCACGACTTTGCCCGCGAGGAAGGACATGAGGCATGTTCGCTTGACGACGATGAGATCGACCGTCTTTTTGACAAGAATTTCTCTTACCTCAACCGAGTCTTCACTCATCGCGGAGTCCAGTCCGTGGCCCATGACTTTGCAGCGACACTCCTGAAGCGCCGCTCTCTTTCACGCCTCGACACACTCGAATTGCTGGAAGCTCTGCGGATGCTCTGATTGACAGCTCAACACACGCATTCTCATATCTCCTCTCCTACCCCACGTTTCCAATAGTTTTTATAAATCTTTATTGACACATGTTTACTCAAGTGCTGCATTTCGCACCCTACCTCAAATCTGTGATCTGGGGAGGGGAGCGTATAGCCCCGTTCAAAGGAATTGCCACCGACCAGACATGTATAGGCGAAAGCTGGGAAATCTCAGCCGTACCCGGACATGTTTCTGTTGTCGACCGTGGTCCGCTCAAAGGGAAAAAACTAACAGAACTTATCAATGAATACGGAGCCGAACTTGTCGGAGAGGCAATCTACCGTCAGTTTGGAGTGAATTTCCCTCTTCTTATCAAACTCATTGATGCCTGCGACGACCTCTCTGTTCAGGTACATCCTGACGATGCCCTTGCCCAAAAACGTCATCATTGTCCCGGAAAAACCGAGATGTGGCACGTCATAGACACCGCGCCCGGTGCAAAAATCTATGTCGGACTAAAAGAAAAGACTACGCCCGAAGATTATGAACGACGCGTGGCCGACAACAGCATCATGGATGTTATCGCGGCCTACGATTCCGCACCCGGCGACACATTCTTTCTTCCGGCCGGACGTATCCACGCCATAGGCGCAGGCAATCTTCTCGCGGAAATTCAGGAGACAAGCGACATCACTTATCGTATCTACGACTATGACCGCCGTGACAAAGATGGCAATCCTCGTCAGCTTCACACCGCCGAAGCCCGCGATGCGATTGACTATACTGTCTACCCCGACTACCGTTCCAATCCGGAAGGCTCGCTTCTGGCTGACTGTAATTATTTCATCGTAGACAACATCAAATCTAAAGACAGTGAAATCATCGAGCTTCCGCATACACGCGAATCGTTCACGATTGTAATGTGTCTTGATGGCGAGGCAGAGATAAGCAGTTCCACCGATAACAATGACTCTGACAGACAGACTCTGAATATCAAACGAGGTGAGACACTCCTCTTCCCGGCAACCCTGCGCTCAATCACTGTAACCGGCAAAGCCAATCTCCTTTCGATACAAGCATGATACGTTAATAACGTAAAGCTCAAATAAAAAAATAACAGATTTTCCTGCAGTCCATGACCAAAAGAAAATCTGTTATTTTTATTTCAATTGATGCTGTACCCGTCGGTGGATACAGTTACTGTTACCATATAACGATACGTTCAGCTTCAGGACGGAACATCGGCTGCTCCTCTGTAATGCCGAAAGCTTCAAAGAAGGGAGCGATGTTGCGTAGAGTAACATTTACACGGTTCTTGCCAAGAGAATGCACGTCGCCGGTGGTAAGCGAGCGGATTTCTTCATCGCGGATATTGTTGGCCCAGAGATTCGCATAGTTCATATAGAACACCTGTGCAGGAGTGAAACCGTCGATAAGAGCCTCCTGAGAGTTAACGTCAACACCCTTCTTGGCCTGAGCATCAAGGAATGCAGTCATTGCCACACGAAGACCTCCCTGATCTGCAATATTCTCACCGAGAGTATACTGACCGTTGGCGTGAACGCCGGGAAGCACTTCAACCTCGTCGAACTGAGCGATAAGACCCTTGGTTTTCTCTTCGAACGCCTTGGCATCAGCCTCTGTCCACCAGTTGATCATATTGCCGTTAGCATCGAAATTACGGCCCTGATCATCAAAACCGTGGGTCATCTCATGGCCGATAACCACACCGATACCGCCATAGTTCTCAGCGTCAGAAGCATTCGGATCAAAGAAAGGAGCCTGAAGGATGGCAGCAGGGAATACGATTTCGTTGGCAAGAGGATTGTAGTAGGCATTCACAGTCTGAGGAGTCATGCCCCACTCGGTACGGTCAACAGGCTTGCCCCACTTGGAATAGATGTCACGCTGATGCCACATCGACACATTGTGCATGTTGTCATAGTAGCTAAGCTTGGGATCGATTTCCATTGAAGTGTAGTCTTTCCACTTGTCGGGATAACCGATTTTCACAGTGAATGCGGCAAGTTTCTCCTGTGCGCGAGCCTTGGTCGAATCACTCATCCAGTCAAGGTTGGCAATATGCTTTCCGAGGGCTGTACGGAGATTTTCAACAAGTCCGAGCATATATTCCTTTGAACTTGCGGGGAAATATTTCTCTACATAAAGTTCACCGACTGCCTCACCGAGAGCACCTTCGGTCGCATCAAGCGCGCGTTTCCAGAGCGGACGGAGTTCCTGAACACCGCTCATCACTTTCGAGAATTCGAAATTGGCATTGGTGAAATCATCACTGAGCTTAGACGAAGCCTGACTCACATACTTCCAGAGATAGTAGTCCTTAATTTCGCGGTCACTGAGAGAACTCATAAGCTTGTTGGCCTGCGCCATGCTCTTCGGGTCGGTGACAATCACTGAATCAGGCGAAGCGATTTCCATTGTCTCAATGAAGAAACGGTCCCAGTTGATGGCCGGATATGATTCCTTAAGCTGGGCGAAAGTACGTGGATTATACATGCGGGGGATATCGCGGCTTTCCTCGCGTGTCATAGCTGAGTCTGCGATAGCGGTCTCTATCTTCATGACATTGGACATGATGCGGTTAGCATCAGCCTCTGTATATCCGGCATTCTGCATCTGAGTGGCTATAAGCTTCTTGTAGGCATTGCGCACTGCAGTATTGCGTTCGTCGTTGAGCAGATAGTAGTCACGGTCACCAAGACCCATGCCACCGCCAGAGACATACATGGCATATACAGTTGAGTTCATCAGATCCTCCATCGGGCCGGCTCCGAAGAACGGGCTTGCGTAGTTGCCGTGCATCCAGAGGAAAAGATCTTCCATGCCTTCATGTGGAGTATCCTCGATTTTCTTAAGGTCGGCAAGAATCGGTTTGGCACCCTCAGCGTTGCGGCGCGCTGTGTCCATTGCCTGCGAGTATACAGTCCAGACCTTATAGGCAACGCTTCCCTCCTCCGGGTTTGACGCACCGAGATTCTGGATTAGATTGCGCACACGGGTTTCTGATGAATCATTGAGAATGTCGAACTGTCCGTAGCGGGCATGTTCGGCGGTAAGAGGATTGGCATCCATCCAACCTTTGTTGACATAGGTGTAGAAGTCTGCGCCGGGAGCGACTGTCGTGTCCATGTAAGCGACATTAAGACTGGCAAGATGCTCGGTCTTGTTCTGCTTACATCCTGTAGTTGCAACTGCAAGCGTCATGGCGATAGCTGCGATAGGAAGAAGTTTCATGTTTAATATAATATGTTTTGGTATTTTTTATGTCTGTTAAAAATGACAGGAAAAATTCGGTAATACTATTATCCTCCGGTTACTTTCCGATTTACTCTTTATGTTAAACATAGAGGATCCGACATGTAAGAAAAACTTATGTTTATGAATTACGGGCCACTTCATTTCCAAGCGACGCAAGAATATCGCGAAGCTCCTCTTCGGTCGTGGTAAGACGCGTGCGGCATGCCTTCAGCAACTCCGTCGCACGGCGGGTATAGGCCGCAAGATGATCTATATCGCAGGTGTCGCTCTGCATCATTCTTAAAATACTTTCGAGCTCACTTACGCTTTGGGCATAAGTGAGCTCGCTGATAGGTTTAAAATCCATCATGGAGAGTTGAGTTTTTATGAGATTTTAGTTGTCAGTGATTACAGGGAGAATCAGATAGCCTTCACACAGGGGCTACCATCAATGGCATTGACGATATTGTTGAAGATTTCGTCCACATGTCCCTCCCCGTGAATTGGAGTATACTTGCCTTCCTTTGTATAGTAGTCACGCAGAGGCGAAGTAGTGGAATGATATACTTTCAGGCGGTTACCGATTGTTTCAGGATTGTCGTCGGAACGGCCGCTCTGCTCGCCGCGCTTGATGAGACGTTCCATCAGCTCCTCGTCTGCGACTTCGAGGCCGATTACCGAATGGACCTCTTCGCCTCTCTGCTCAAGCATCTTTTTCAGAGCCTCGGCCTGAGGGATTGTACGTGGAAATCCATCAAAAATAAAACCGTTTGAAGTGGGACGAAGACGGTCGATCTCCTGAGCCAGAATATCGACCATGAGTTCATCAGGAATCAGGCATCCTTTCGATATGTAGCTGTCGGCAATCTTGCCAAGTTCTGTTCCGGCTGCAATTTGCGAACGAAGCACATCGCCGGTTGAAATGTGAGTAAGACCGTAGCGGTCGATAAGTTTTTGACTTTGGGTGCCTTTCCCGCTTCCGGGAGCACCGAAAATTACAAGATTAAACATTCCGTTATCCTATTTTATTTAAGCTGGGTGCCGGCCACTCTACACAGGGCAGCCACACCAACTGACTGAATTATGTGTCGAAACCGTGACCTCAATCTTCATCGAGGATATATATGTCATTAAGGTTACGGGCGAGGCCGTCAATATCGAGACCGTAACCGATGATGAATTTCTTTGGGATTTCAAAGCCTACATAGTCAGGCTTTAGTTCGGAATGTTGAAGCGCCTCCGGCTTAAACAAAAGCGTTGCAATCCGGAGTGATGCAGGGTTGTGGGCTTCAAGGTCGGCAAGAAGCTTCACCATAGTATTGCCGGTGTCGATTATATCTTCCACAAGGATTATATGTCGGCCTGCAAGATTCTCGCTCAGACCCATCACCTGTTTGACCACGCCGGTCGACCCCATCCCATCGTAGCTTTTCAGCCTTACGAAAGTCAGCTCGGCATCAATGTCCTCACACGCACGAAATAAATCCACGGCAAATGGAGCTGCGCCGTTAAGGACACAGATAAACAGCGGATTACGCTCGGCATACTCGTCACATATCGACTTGGCAAGCACACCTATGCGCTCTTGTATCTGGGAATTTGAAATGTAGGGACGAAAATTCATCCCCTGATAGCATTTACGTTTCATGGTTCCGAACAAAAAATTTTGCGCAAAGTTACTCAAAATTCCCGATATTACCACGGCTTTTTCAACCTTCCTTGGTAAATTTACATGGAATTTTCCCAATTAAGAGGCGCTACGGTATTATATTCCAAGTTTCTGACTGACATCGACAGCATTAACCCGATCGATCAGAACGTACATGTAAGAGTGAAACCGGGTGCGCCACCGACAAGGGCAGGGGTGAGCGTCGATGTGACAAGCGGCCGTTCGCGTATGACAGAAGGGTTATCAGTCCCGAGATGGGATTTACGCTCGTAGCTGCCACGGAATAAGTTGACCACCTCGTTGACAGGATCTACAAGAAAAACAACAATATTACCCATAATCCGCGACCCCCACAGAGTATAATCATGCTCTACGATATGACGCTTGCATTTATAGAACAGTTCTCCGAGAATACTCCCGACAACCGGTGTGATGATTATATCCTGATACGAGGGTCGTTCCATACATGCCTCGACACCAAACTCCCACCCTACTGTCGAAATAAGGGCCGAATAGAGCATCGATCCCCAGAAACTGAATCCACACGACCGTGCGGCCATGAAATAAGCAGCCCCGGCATAGGGATGAAGAACATAGTTGAAAATGGCATTATCATGGTCTATTTCCGGATTTTTTACAAATATATTCTTATACCATCGAGAATAGAATGTGGTGTTCTGATACGCGGCTCGATTCCATGCTGTGGCATCTTCAGGAAGACATTGCAAAACAAACAGAGTACCGAGAAAAGCGCCCGACAGCACGGCTGTGTTAATCCACATTCTATGCCAGTCGGGATGTAGACCGCCATGCCGTGAATAAGGTTCCATATAGATGCTCCAGTGCCGCTGTGGAATATCGGCAGACGGAAGCGGGATACCGGCATCATCCGCGATAGCCTCTACCGGTGTAACCGGCGGAAATGCTGCCGGTCTTCTGTAAATATTTTCCGAGCCGTGAGATTCTCGCCCTATCTCATCAATCCCAATGGATAGATGCCTGACTTCAATCGTGTCAGCCATCATCTGTGCTGCTGTCGGCTCTGCGAAAGCGAGTGCCATACAACAGGTGAAAAACGCTGCAAGGCATCGTGTGTGTATTTCTCTCGTTCCCATAACATAAATAGTTTATATTATACGATTGACGATTAATCCCGCGTGGAGAAAGGTGTGAAAACCTTTCGGTCTGATTATGTTGAAGCGTGCGTGACGCGGGCTGTTTCGTGAGTTGATTATTACTGTATCGTTCTATGTTAATAACATCCGACCGCCGCCCAAATCGTCAATTCATAAGCTAAAAATGCTTAAAGAGCATTCTGTTCAACAAATACGGCATCCAATGTGTTAATATGACAGATAGCAGTTCCAACCATAAACGAATTCCTAAAACAACTATTATTATGAGCGAGAGAAAAACAAAATCCGGCACTACACTGTGGCTTGCCATTGGGGTGGTTGTTCTGATAATATTATTGATGCTGTGGCTCACGATTGCAGACCTTCTTGGTGATACCGACGTAGCAGCATTTATCGCCCCGATCTGAAAAAATTTTAGACTCGAATTTCTTCTTACAGCCATATACAAAGTTAAAGAGCCACACAAGCTTTTTCACCTCACGATGATAGGGCATGCGGCTCTTTTTATGTCCGGGCGATGGAGTTGGGGGACGCCCGGACGGGCGGGTATTCAATATCTTTACGCCTTCTTCACTACGCGGCGCTCTTTGATACGGGCTTTCTTGCCTGTGAGACCACGGAGATAGTAAAGTTTGGCACGACGTACCTTACCATACTTGTTGATGGTAATAGAGTCGATGAAGGGTGACTCGATGGGGAAGATACGTTCAACACCGATGTTGTCAGAAATCTTGCGCACTGTGAAACGACGCTTGTCGCCGTCACCTGAGATGCGGATAACAACACCGCGATACTGCTGGATACGTTCCTTGTTACCTTCCTTGATGCGATAAGCCACGGTAATGGTATCGCCGGGCTGGAAGTCGGGATGCTGCTTGCCGGTGGCAAATGCTTCCTCTGCAACTTTAATTAAGTCCATTTTTCTATACGTATATTAAAAATGTTAACACTACTCGCAATATACGCAGGCTGCATGTCCTTGCCAGAGATTGCGAAATCGGGTGCAAAGGTAAGCGAAAATCAGGTGAATTCCAAAAGTTTGACAAAAAAATCATGCTTTTGACTTCCTTTTGCCCAACAATCAGCTTCTTTTTTTGCGGGATTGGGAAAATCGTGTAATTTTGTGACTGATATATCACTCAAACCTCTCATTTTACGAATTTTCCAATGGGATTGAATTTTATAACACGACACATAAGTTTAATTGCGGCCACAGCACTGATTCTATGCGCCTGCTCAGATTCAAAACAGCTCAAAGTCGAACCGTCAGATCCGGAGATACTTTATATGGGACGTATTTTATGGAGCGACTCTCTACCTCCCACATTCTCATACCCCGGAACGACAGCCATGCTCAACTTCGAAGGCTCGTCAATTGCAATGGAGGCTTCTCCGGGTAGCGGACAATTCATGGTAGAGATTGACTCCCTCGCTCCATTCAAAATCAATTTTACGGATTCCGATTCACTTATAACCCTCGCTGACTCACTTGCTGAGGGCAAACACTCTTTACGTGTGACGTATGCCATCGAAGGATATGAAAAACATCCTGAATTCCGTGGATTCACAATCTCCGGCACTTCACCTAAGCTGCTCCCTGCGCCGGAGCGACCCGGACTGAAAATAGAATTTATCGGCAACTCCATCACTTGCGGCTACGGCACCGAAGCGCCTGACGGCAAGACACACTACAGTTATGACACGCAGAACCACACCCTCAGCTATGCCTATCTGACAGCCCGTTCGCTGAATGCCGATTTTAACGTGGTGGCGCGCTCAGGAATCGGTATGTACCGCAGCTATGGTGGACCTCGCGAGGGGACACCTGAACAGCGGATGCCGGCCGAGTATGACCGCACACTCATCTATAACCCTTCGCACTACTGGAATCATGCCTCCTTCCGTCCCGATATAATCTGTATCAATTTAGGGACAAACGATACGTCGCTCAACGACTACGACATTTCTCTGTTCGAGGAAGCATACAAGAAGTTCCTCGTACATCTCCGCATGTTCCAGCCTCAGGCCAAAATCGTATTGCTTACAGGACCGATGCTCCATGGGACAGCCCTTGAGGATGTCAAGGCATCACTTGACAAGCTTGCGGCAAACGCCGACAATATCTATCGGTTCGATATGTCGGAACAGACAGGTGAACTCGGATATGGAGCAGACTATCATCCTTCGGCGGCACAGGCTGCAAAAAATGCAGAAGAACTGACCTCATTCCTTAAGACACTTCTCTAACAAGAATAAAGGGTTCCGGCCATAAGCTCCTGTCTTTAAGCCAACGTAGATTCAAAAAGTATCGAAATTAAATTATATTTTACACAGTGGATGACTTCAATTTGCTTCTCAAGGAGCGCATTTTAATACTCGACGGTGCGACAGGCACAATGATACAATCTTACGGACTTGGCGAGGCTGACTTCCGTGGCCGGCGCTTTGCCTCTTGGCCGTGTGACCTGCGCGGAAACAACGACCTGCTTACACTTACTCGCCCGGATGTAATCACCGATATAGCACGTCAATATATCGAGGCCGGAGCAGACATCGTCTCCACCGACACCTTCAACGCCAATGCAATATCAATGGCCGATTACGGCATGGAGGGACTGGTAGAGGAAATCAATACCGAAGCTGCAAGACTTCTGCGCCGGCTTGCCGATGAACACAAAAACGCCACAGGCCGGACCATATTCGTAGCCGGATCTATCGGTCCGACAAACAAGACTGCCTCCATGAGTCCCGATGTCAACGATCCGGCAATGCGGGCAGTCGCCTACGACGGTTTGTT
Source organism: Duncaniella dubosii (assembly GCF_004803915.1). Classification (NCBI taxonomy): domain Bacteria; kingdom Pseudomonadati; phylum Bacteroidota; class Bacteroidia; order Bacteroidales; family Muribaculaceae; genus Duncaniella; species Duncaniella dubosii. The sequence goes on along the minus strand of NZ_CP039396.1, from coordinate 1,365,740 downwards.
TGACGCTTACCTCAGCCAGATAAGAGCACTCGTCAAAGGCGGAATCGACATACTCCTTTTCGAGACTGTATTTGACACCCTCAATCTAAAAGCAGGTCTCGATGCCGCCAGACAGGTCATGAATGAAGCCGGCAGAAAATATCCGATCATGGTCTCTGTTACCATCTCAGGCCCGGACGGACGTACATTCTCAGGACAGACATTGAAAGCATTCCTTACATCAATCAGCCACAGCGACTCAATCGCATCGGTGGGCATCAACTGTTCTTCAGGAGCGGCGGACATGCTACCCCACATCACCGAGCTTTCCCGAATTGCACCCTATCCGCTCAGCTGCTACCCGAACGCAGGACTTCCAAATGCGATGGGAGACTACGACGAGACACCAGAAACGATGTTACGGCACATGCGGGAATACTTCAACAGGAATCTTCTGAATATCGTCGGTGGCTGCTGCGGAACTACTCCGGCCCACATCGCCGCTCTGGCCAAAGAAGCCTCAGCCCACACTCCCCGCCGGATTCCACAGTCCATACAAGGTCTCCATCTTTCAGGACTTGAATCTCTCGACATCACTCCCGACTCGCTCTTTGTCAACGTCGGTGAGCGCTGCAATGTCGCAGGCTCGCGCAAATTCCTGCGACTCATCAAGGAGGGTAATCTTGACGAAGCAATTACCATCGCCCGCAAACAGGTCGAAGACGGAGCGCAGATTATCGACATAAACATGGACGACGGCATGATGGATGCCCGGAAGGAAATGTGCGGATTTCTCAATCTCATCTCAGCCGAGCCTGATATAGCCCGGGTACCCATAATGATCGATTCCTCAAAATGGGAAGTCATTGAATCGGCACTCAAATGCGTTCAAGGAAAATCAATAGTCAACTCTATCTCTCTGAAAGAAGGCGAGCAACGCTTCCTTTCACATGCCGGACGCATAATGGAACTTGGTGCGGCGGCCGTAGTAATGGCTTTCGACGAAGAAGGCCAGGCCGACACCTTCGAACGCAAGACAGCAGTCTGCGAAAGGGCCTACAGACTCCTTACCGAACGGATCGGATTCGACCCTGAAGACATAATATTCGACCCTAACATTCTCGCTATCGCCACCGGCATCAAGGAACATGACCGCTACGGACTTGATTTCATACGCGCCGTAAACTGGATAAAGACAAATCTTCCCGGAGCTAAAGTGAGCGGCGGAGTGAGCAACCTCTCGTTCTCGTTCCGTGGCAACAATTACCTGCGTGAAGCCATGCACGCCGTTTTCCTCTACCATGCGATAGCGGCCGGGATGGATATGGCGATTGTCAATCCTTCAACCTCTGTCACATACAACGATATTGACCCGGAATTACGCACACTGCTAGAAGATGTTGTGCTCTACCGCCGTGAAGATGCAGCCGACGAACTTATCGAGTACGCCCAGCAGATGCTCCGCGACAAGGATAATCAGACTCAGATTCCAGCGACCGAAAGCCGGAAAGAAGAATCATGGAGGAAACAACCGGTCGGGAGCGTCTCACACATGCGCTCGTCAAAGGCATCCACGAATATCTCGAAGAAGACCTTGCAGAAGCGCTCGAAAAATACGATGATCCTGTGAGTATAATCGATGGTCCGCTGATGGAAGGCATGAACCACGTCGGCCATCTGTTCGGTGAAGGAAAGATGTTTTTGCCACAGGTTGTAAAGACAGCGCGGACTATGAAACGCGCCGTAAACATACTCACACCGGCTATCGAGGCACGCCAAGGATCTCACGAGACAAGCAAAGCCGGAAAAATAATATTTGCAACCGTCAAGGGCGATGTCCACGACATTGGCAAAAATATCGTGTCGATAGTGCTCGCATGCAACAATTATGAGATTATCGACCTTGGAGTCATGGTGTCCGCTGAAAAAATTGTCGGCACAGCCATAAAAGAACAGCCCGACCTCGTGTGTCTTTCCGGCCTGATAACACCATCTCTCGAAGAAATGGCCCATGTCGTGGAACTGATGGAAGAAAACGGGTTGAAAATCCCGGTCATGGTTGGAGGAGCTACCACATCGCGCATCCACACAGCCGTCAAAATAGCACCATGCTATTCTGCACCTGTCATACATGTGCCCGACGCATCACAGAATCCTCTCATCGCAGCACGCCTGCTCAACTCTGCAACACGCGACAATTACATTGCTGAGCTGCGTGAGGAATACGAAACGCTGCGTCAACGCGAACGTGAACGCCTCATACCCAAAATATCGCTTGACGAAGCCCGACAGCGCTCAATCCGTCACACACTCAGTCCGTATACACCTGTCAGACCTGCCAAATACGGTCGCACTGTGATTGAAATACCCGTCGCAAAGGTGATTCCCTATATCAACTGGCGCTTCTTTTTCAACGCGTGGAAGATGCCCGGCGATTTCTCATCCGTCACCTCGCTCCACGATTGCCCGGCATGCCGTCAGGCATGGATCGAGAAACATTGTCCCGGAAACACGGCCAAGGGAAAAGAAATATTAAAGCTCTATGACGATGCAACGGAGATTCTGCGCGAGCTTGAAAAGGACAATACTGTTTGCAAGGCCGTTGTCTCCCTGACTGAAGCACATTCAGAAGGTGACGATATCGTTATAGGCAGCACACGCATCCCGACACTCCGATCGCAGACTCCTCGAAACAATGCCCCAACGCACTCTCTCGCCGACTATATAATGCCCTCCGGTGACTATGCGGGAGCATTTGCCGTGACTGTCGACCTTTCCGAAAAGTCCAGTCAATCGGAAGCCGAAGGCGATTCCTACAGAGCCTTACTGCTCCAGAGCATCGCACACCGGCTTGCGGAAGCCTCGTCGGAATATCTTCACTCCATCGTCAGACGAGAGCTGTGGGGCTATGCCAAAGATGAAAGACTGTCGCCATTACAGATGTTCCAAGCACGCTATGCCGGAATACGTCCGGCCGTAGGCTATCCATCTCTCCCCGACCAGAAACTAACGTTTGTGTTGTCCGGGTTGCTGAACTTCGATGAAATCGGAATCACGCTCACCGAAAACGGAGCAATGGAACCCTCTGCGACCGTCTGCGGACTGTATATAGCACATCCTGATGCCTCCTATTTTATGCTCGGCCCGATAGCCGACGACCAGATGGCCGACTATGCCCGACGGCGCGGAATGAGCATTGATGACGTGCGCAGACTGCTCGCACACAACTGACCTCTCACCCGATTACAAACCTAAACCACACTCTAATTCCATGCTTATCAAGACATACGGTGCTGCCGTTCAGGGTATCGACGCACTGGTTATAACCATCGAAGTTGTAGCCGAGACAGGCGTGCAGTTCTCCCTTGTGGGAATGGCCGATACAGCCGTCAAGGAGAGTTACCAGCGAGTCCTGTCGGCTGTCAGCCAGTCAGGCTACAAATGGCCACGGCGAAGGATTGTTGTCAACCTGTCGCCAGCCGATGTTAAAAAAGAGGGTGCGGCCTACGACCTGCCGATTGCAATCGGCATACTTGCGGCATGCGAACAGCTTAGTCCTGTCATCCCGCTTGATTCGTTCATGATTATGGGCGAATTGTCACTTGACGGGTCTATACTCCCGATAAAGGGTGTTCTCCCGATGGCTATCAAAGCCCGTGAAATGGGTTTCAAAGGAATGATTGTACCCGTGGCCAATGCCACCGAGGCCGCAGTGGTAAACAATATAGATATATATGGAATGTCGACACTCCGCGAGGTCATTGAATTTGTCATCGGAAAGAGCGATCCGATTCCCGTCCGTGTCAATACGCGAGAGGAGTTCGCACGGGCATCAGCCATATTCGACTGCGACTTTTCAGAAGTAAAAGGACAGGAAAACGTGAAAAGAGCTTTTGAAGTTGCATGTGCCGGAGGCCATAATATCCTCATGATAGGACCTCCCGGAGCAGGAAAATCGATGATGGCAAAACGCATCCCCACTATCCTCCCCCCGTTGACATTATCCGAAGCCCTCGAAACCACCAAAATCCACTCTGTGGCAGGAAAACTGCGGAGCGGTTCAAGGCTGATGACATCGCGGCCTTACCGTTCGCCACATCACACAATCTCACCGGTCGCACTTGTGGGCGGCGGAGCTAATCCTGCCCCGGGTGAGATCTCGCTTGCCCACAACGGGGTGCTTTTTCTCGACGAGTTTCCTGAATTCTCACGGCAGGTCCTCGAAGTAATGCGACAGCCTCTGGAGGACCGCCACATCACAATCTCCAGAGCAAAATATACCATTGACTATCCGGCCGGTTTCATGCTCGTCGCATCAATGAATCCATGCCCGTGCGGATATTACAACCATCCGTCAAAAGAGTGTATCTGTTCTCAGGCAGCCGTACAGAGATACCTTAACCGTATCAGCGGACCGCTCCTTGACCGCATAGACCTCCAGATAGAAATCTATCCTGTCGCGTTCGACGAACTCTCTTCTGCCCGGGAAGGCGAAAAGAGCGAGGCCATGAAATCAAGGGTGGTCAGGGCACGCGAAATCCAAGCACTACGGTTCGCATCGGAGAGAGGCATACACTGCAATGCCCAGATGTCGTCACGACTGCTACGGAACTATGCCTCTATTGACCGCAAAGGGCTCGAAACCTTGCGCGAGGCGATGACCCGTCTCGACATGAGCGCACGGGCGTATGACCGTATCCTTAAAGTAGCACGGACAATAGCAGACCTCGAACATGGTCTTGACCCTTCGCTCTCCACCGCAGAAGCTGTCAGCGCCCCGATACTTACCCATCATATCCAAGAAGCGCTGTCCTACCGTAATCTTGACCGTGGCAACTGGGGACGGACCGTCGATAAAATGCCATTCTGAAGCAATAGAGTCTCAAGCGAAAAAGCAAGCACATATCGCACTGATTACCAGCAAATTTCCCTGCAAAACTCTCTACGCAGGAAAATATGCTCAATTTTTTTATATGTTATACAACATAATTTAAAAACATTTTGTAACTTTGCAGCGTTACTTAAGAGAAAGCAACAGACATTCAGGTTTTTTAAATTCACTATTTATTATGACCAACTTAATCAAAAAAGCCGCAAACGCACTTCGCACTGCAAACTATTGCATCGCACGAGCAGAACTCTATCTCAACGAAGCGAAATGCCACAATGAAAAGTAAGCCATCGAATGGCTACCGAGTAAACAATCACAGCCGCGTTCCTTTAATAAAAGGGGCGTTTTTTTATGTCTTTACAATCCGTTCATTGCCAAAGTATTTATGAACGATACGTTTCCGACAGCTATCATCATCTGCTTTTGGGGGCTTTTGAGATTTATTATTACCTTTGCAATCAATACATAGTAGCCTTATCAACTACGTAAATATCACACACGACTCAACTATGATTGAAAAACCGACAATCAACACAGACCGGCGCATCCCGCCGGGACGCGGATGGCTTGCACTGTCGCCCGTCATTGTGTTTCTGCTTCTTTACGTGATGGTATCCGTCATACTCGACGATTTCTATAAGATGCCTATTGCCGTAGCCCTCGTCGTCGCTTCAATGTGGGCAGTGGCAATCTATCGCGGACATCCTCTGATGGAACGCATCGAGACATTTTCACGTGCGGCAGGACATTTCAACATTCTGTATATGATATGGGTGTTCGTTCTCGCCGGGGCATTTGCAACGATTGCAAAAGAAATCGGAGCGATTGACGCGACCGTCAATCTCACACTGCGCTTCTTTCCGCCGGAATACGTAGTCCCGACGATGTTTTTTGCGGCCTGTTTCATCTCGCTGTCAGTCGGGACATCGGTCGGAACGGTCGTAGCCCTGACCCCTCTCGCAGTTGAAATCGCACAAATGGTCGAAGCCAACACAGCTTTCTACGTAGCAGTGGTGCTCGGTGGCGCATTCTTCGGCGACAATCTGTCATTCATTTCCGACACGACCATTGCGGCCACTCGCTCGCAGGGATGCAATATGGCCGACAAGTTCAAGGCCAACCTATGGATAGCCCTACCGGCCGCACTTGTCACTCTCATTGCCTATATTATAATGGGACAGGACACGCCGCCGATACAGCTCGCACAGGAAAGCGACTACATGCTTATCCTACCCTACATCGTCGTCTTGGCGACCGCAATCGCAGGCATAAATGTAACCATAGTCCTGTCGTTGGGCATACTCACGGCAATTATAATGGGTATGGTCAACGGGATTTCCCTTATTGACATGGCCTCATTTGCCGGAGCTGGCATCGACGGGATGGGCGATCTCATCATCATCACACTCCTCGCCGCCGGAATGTTAGGACTCATCAAGGCTGCCGGAGGCATACAGTTTCTGCTGCAAGGGCTGACGTCACGCATATCAGGCAGACGTGGAGCACAAGCCATACTCGCACTGCTTGTGGGGATTGTGAACCTTTGCACCGCCAACAACACTGTAGCCATCATCACGGTCGGCGGAATTTCCCGCGACATCGCCGAACGCTACGGCATTGACCCGAGGAAAAGCGCGTCGCTGCTCGACTCCGCCTCATGCGTGGTCCAGTGCCTCATACCATACGGCGCACAGACATTGCTTGCCACATCTCTCGCAGGAATCTCACCGGCCGCTCCCTTCCCTTATCTATATTATCCGTGGGCACTCGCAGCTATGATTGCAATGTCCATTATATTCCTTTTCCCCCGCAGACTCAACTGACGGGTGTCACAATCCAACCACCACCGACATGTCACGCAACCTGCTCGCCCGCTATATATGGCTCATCGATACCATCAGACGCTATGGTGCGATTACACGCGAAAAGCTCAACGAACTTTGGATGCTGTCGCCCTACTCTGACGGAAACCCATTGCCAAGAAGAACTTTCTATAACTACAGAACCGCAATCGAGGAACTTTTCAACATCAACATCGAGTGCAATCCGACCACATACGAATATTATATCGATTCCGGTGACTCTCATCAGGCAAGTGTCACAGACTGGCTGCTTAATTCGGCAGCGATGAGCAATGTGCTTTCATCTGTGAGGGATGTGTCTGAACGAATTTTTCTTGAGGATGTCCCCTCCGCCCGGCTATATCTGTCGCAAGTGATTTCGGCTTTGCGCGAACAGCTTCAGCTCCATTTCACTTACCGGCCATACACACGTGTCAATCCGACACGCGATGTCGTGATCGAGCCTTATTTCCTGAAAATATTCAAACAGCGTTGGTATGTCACCGGCCTGAATATCCGCGACAAGATAATAAAGACATACGCGCTTGACCGAATGGAAGACGTGGCCATCGGAAGCGAGAAGTTCACAATCGCGCCCGACTTCGATGCAGAAAATTTCGTTAAAGACTCATTTGGCATTGTGTTCACTCAGGCTGACCCACACGATGTGTTGATACGCGCAAATACACGACGGGCCAAATACATGAGGGCGCTTCCTCTACATCATTCACAGCGTGAGGAAATCCACGATTCATTTTCCGATTTTCACTATCGGCTGCGCCTGACCCCTGACTTTGTGCAGGAAATCCTTTCGCTCGGCCCTGATGTCAAGGTGATATCTCCGCCGGAGCTTAAGGCTATGGTGACTGAAGCCCTGCATTCAGCCCTTGACCAGTATGGATTAAAATAATATAAAAGCCATATAAACAGCGAAGGCAGTTCTCCTTAATGGACTGCCTTCGCTGTTTATATTTAACGTCTGAATTCGAGAGAATTACTGCTTATCTGTTTCCTCTGTATTATAGGGAAGATAGCGCAATACGGCATTGACAGAATACTTGCCCATATCACCGAGATCGCAGGTAAACGAGATTGACGCACCGGTTGAAAGAATGGCGTTGACTCTTATGTCACTGATCGAACATCCGGGAATCGGAGTCGCTGTATCTGAAGACACCGTCTGGGGAGAATAGATATTATATTCTTTTCCGGCCTCGGTCACAACGCGGTATCCATCAGCTGTAAGCTCGACCGGCAGACCTTTGGTTGCAAAGCTATAGCGAGACATACCGTCGGCAAACTTTGCGTTGGCCACGTGGAACATTGCGGTCATATTTTCAGGATTGATAAGAAGCTGATAGTATGCCTCGTTATCCGGAGTGAGATTGAACACCGGATTTTTGCCTTCCTCCGGGGCAAGATTTGTCGCTGAAACAGAACCTATATAGGTCGGCAATGTCGGATAGACTGTCACATCATAACGGTCATTAACGGTATAATTAATAATATATACCGGGGGCATACGGAAAGGATAAGCACGGAAATTAAAAACGTCAAACACGAAGGAAGAGGTCTGGCCTACTGGTGAGAGATCCATTCCGGACGCAGTGTAAAAGGCATCCTTTATATCCTGCTTGAGAGGTAAGGATGGCAGACGGAGTGTGACACCTGAATTAGCCGCACTGAACCGAAGATTGGATATGTCGATATCTGCTGTTGCTGATGTCATATTAAACACAATGTTATATATCGGGTTCAGGCCAATGTAGGTAGTACCCGTTTCATTGTCTACTACACGGTTGAAGCAGTCCGACGGGCCGTAAGAAAATGTGTACTTCTGCTCGCCGCTGCCAGAACCGAGACAAGAGGTGAGTGAGAGAGCGGCGCTTATGAGTACGCCAAGTGAAAGAAGGTATTTCTTCATAGTCTATTTTTGGGGTTGTTATCTTATGAGTTATATGATGCCATGTCACTGTCTGATACAGACAGTTATTTATAAACGCAACTTATGTCCGCTTATTATAGCGCAAATATAGCTGTTTAGTTAAAAAACCGCAAATTTTGGTTAACTTATCCTTAAAATAATTGAGAATAAAAAACCGATTGCTATAATGACATGAAATCAAGGCGTAAAGTCAATCCTCCTCTCACAGGGAGACCGCGCTGAAAGAAACTGTTTGACATCGATTCGTAGCGGAAGGTAGAAAAACGGGTATCAGTCAGATTCTTTCCCCATATGTCCAGACTGCCGCACGGAAGTTCAAATCTGATGTTAGCACCCATTTCCGCATAAAACGGCTGTCTGTATTCATTGGCTTCGTCCCAGTATATTTCACCTGTTCCACACATATCGGCCGTGAATCCGATGCTTTTCAGCAGTGTGGATTTTATCGGCTGACGATATGTAGCTGACAGGTAGAGAGTGTTTGACGGGGCGTAAGGGACATGATTGCCCTTGTATTCGCTACCGTTATATGAGAACCGGCGGAATACGGCATGAGTGTAGCCGTATGCAAGATTAAATGCCCAGCGTGGGGTCGGACTATAGCCAAGAGTGAATTCCCCGCCTGTGCTGCGAGTGCGCTCCGCATTAATCATTATACGGCCTGTGGTCGTGCCTTCAGGGAACATTGTGAGCTGCTGGTCGCGGCAGTCAATCATGAAAAGAGCAAAAGATGAGTATACACGTCCGTGATCCACGCTGAAATGGCCTCCGATTTCATAGTTCCACGACACTTCGGGATGGTAGTTGACGAGCCCTGCGACAAGGTCTGAACTCTCTTCGGCCACCGTCTGCGGACGTCCGCCCTGTCCACCGCCCATATTTCCCATCATTTCCTGCTTCAGACGCTGCTGGAGAAACTCGGAAAACATCTGAGTGTTGAATCCTCCTGCCTTGTAACCCTTTGAGACAGATGCAAAGATTGCTGAATGCGGAAGATTGTAAGTGACACTGAATTTGGGCAGAAGCTGGGAGAAATGCTGCGAAAGACGGTCGGAATCATCAATATCGACACTGACCGATCCGAGAGGACGTTCGCCACGATACATCGTACACGACGACGAGCTGTGACTACGGTATCTGAGGGCGGTGTGCTCGTAGTCGAGACGCAGACCAAGCGCAAACGAGAAATTCCGCCAGTCATACGAGCTCTGATGATAGACCGCCACCCCTTTTACGGGCATTGTGAACTCTGAACCAAGAAAAAGATTGTCCTGATCCCATCGGAGAGCCATTCCGGCAGGCAGCATATTGTTTACATTCCCTAAAATCAGATTGTCAATGCCATCCTTGCCGAAGTTGACCGGCGCGTTCATATTGGCATACTTGTAAAATCCGAACACTCCGGCAAGCCAGCTGTAGCCTCCCTTTGTCCCGCGCAAAACGATATCCTGCGTCACACTGCGGTCATGTTGCTTCTGTGTCAGGGTAAAATAGCTTTCAGGAAGGAAATCCTGATCAAGCGTAAGATTGTCGTTCACATACTGGAAACCTGTAATCGAAGCCAAAGTAAAATACGGTGTGCTCCAGTTGACCGTCAGACCATCGGTAAAAGTGATCCGTTTATAAAAGCATGTGTCATTATAATTGATTTCATCCGTGTCTTCAAAAAAATATGGATAGCCGTTCTGACGGGTATGGCCATAGGATGCGACGTTTTCGACCAAGAGATTATCGACCGGCCGCCATGCGGTCTTCCAGCGTAAAGAACCGAGACGCTCGCGGTCAGCCTTGTCGCCGTCATAATTGTTTCTGAAATATCCTCCGCGAAAAGAGCCGTATGCACTGACCGACATACCAAGCCGAGAACCGAGAAGACCATAATATGACAATCCGAGACGATAGTTATCGTGTGTCCCTCCCTCTGCCATCGCACGTACACCCTGATAGTGTAGTGGCGAAAGGGTTGTCACGTTTATAAGTCCTGCAATCGTGTTTCGGCCATATAGTGTCGATTGTGGCCCGCGCAGGACTTCAATGCGCTGGATGTCCTGCATATCGAAATCGTAGGCATCCTTGTTGAGATACGGCACATTATCGACATTCAACCCGATAGCAGGCTGGTCGATTCTTGCCCCTATGCCGCGAACATATATCGAGGAGGTCATTCGCGAGCCATATTCCGGCATGAAAAAGTTGGGAACGATATCCGATGCGCCCTTTATCCCTCTGACGTTCAACCGCTCAAGTTCGTCTTGTCGCAATGTGGTCACAGATACCGGTTGTCTGAGCAGCGAGCGACCCTGTTTTATCGACGTAATAGTCACCTCTCCTATTGCAAGCGTATCAGGCCCTTCCTTGATACGTGGCACCGATGACATATCGTCAGTAGCAGCATGAGAAAATATCGGGCTCGTCAGAACGAACAGAAAGAGGAGATTAATGTGGCGTAAAAACTTAACCATACGTTAAAGATTGGTTTTAAATCTTGGCGACCGGTTGTAGGCCGTCTGAAAAAAGGAAGTGCAAAGGTAAGAATTATTTATCAAAAAGCCTTCTATAGCCGATTGTTTAGAAGATTTAACAAATCACCTATTGAATTCGATTGTATATATATAGAAAATGACTACCTTTGCGCCCACAAAAAACGTGGGAACATAAATATATCAACAATATACACTTATCTAACACATTACCACCATGTATTGGACACTCGAATTGGCATCAAAACTCGAAGACGCACCCTGGCCCGCCACCAAGGAAGAACTCATAGACTACGCCATGCGTTCCGGCGCACCGATGGAAGTAATCGAAAACCTTCAGGAAATCGAAGATGAAGGCGACACCTACGAATGTATCGAAGACATCTGGCCCGACTACCCCCAGAAAGAAGACTTTCTGTTTAATGAGGAGGAGTATTAAGCCCACGTAAAAGGATTAACCCAAAGAATACCAAAGAGTTGAGCTTCGCACCACGCGATAGCCCAACTCTTTTTTCTTGCATTTTACCCCCTTTTACAGCATAATAAACTGGCGTAAAATTAACGCACCGACAAAAAAAGAATATAAACAATCGGGATAAACTGTCGTATAACTGTTGTAAATTCGCTTAAAATAAAAGAAACGGAACATACAACATGGGTAAAGCAGCAAGACCATTCCCGACCGGACATTTCCGGTTGTACAAGACCAGACAAACCAAGAATGATCGCCCTCTGGTGGTCCAGATTGAATATGCTGTCAAATCAGTGGCAGTCAGACGCTCTACCGGGATCTCTGTCAAAGAAAAGGACTGGAATCCTAACGAGAACAAGGGACGTGGCGGTGTCAGGGCAAGCTACGGACCTGACTATCGCAATATCAACAGCCGGCTTACCAAAAGCGTCAGTGAGTTTGACTCCAAGATAGCGTCTTGGTGTGAGAAGCACCCCGACCGTTTGACAGTAGAGACCATGAGGGCTCTTCTTGACGACCACCCGACAACACGCGAGGACAAAGGTATTGATTTTGTGAGTTATGTGTCAGACCTCCTTAAAAACGAACTGGACCGAAATAAAATCGGTCAGAGTGTATATCGCAATGGCCTGAGCGCCATGAAAATATTCCGTGAGTTCCTGAAATCGGAAAAACGCGGTACGTATGCACCCGACAGCATTTATATCTCCGAGATTTCCACGGAGCTTATAGAGTCACACATAAAGTGGAGACGCGAGATCAAGGACAACAGTGACGATACCATAAACCATGCCCTGACCCCTATACTCAAAGGCTGTCAACAGGCAATGGTCATGGGATACATTCCGGTGGCTCTCAATGCCGCCATACAGAAGATGAGAATCATCAAGACCGTATCACTCCAGAAGAATGATGAGTCAAGCGTGAAGCATCTTTCCAAAAAGGAACTGGAGTGTCTTATAAAGTTTTACACGGAAGATAAGGAAGCGAGACGAAAGGAATATATCGAGATGTTCCTGTTTGCCCTATATGCCTGTGGTTTGCGTGTCATTGACATCATCACCCTGCAATGGTCTGACATAGACTTCGACAAACGGACTCTTAACAAGATACAGGTCAAGACAAAAAACAGGAATGTTATACCCCTAAGCGACCAGGCTATGGGAATACTTGAACAGTGGAAAGGTCGATACAATCGCTTTGTTTTCGGATTGCTTGACGATGACTTTAACCTTGATGACACAGATGCCCTGTACCGTGTGAGGAACACAAAGACACGTGGTATCAATCAAGCTCTCAATGTGATTGGTGAAAAACTGGGACTATCATTCAGTCTCACATTCCATGTCGGACGCCACACCTTTGCAGTCCTGAGCCTTAACAACGGTATGGACATGACGATGGTGAGCCAGCTTCTCGGTCATTCCTCTACTGAAATAACCGAGAAAGTCTACGCTCACTTTATGCCGGCAAGGCTACGTGAGGAGCTGAGCAAGATTAAGTTGCCATCCCTTTAGTTGGAATGCCGTTGTCCTTGCAGTGCTTGTATAAGGACGACTGTGACACCTTGATGCCCTATGCCCGTGCTGTCTGTAGGTTAAGTCTTACCGAGACAGCCGGGTTATACCACTCCGATATATTGCAATGTCCCGGATTGACAGGTATATTGTTGAACTTGCAATAGCGTCGGAGTGTAGACAGACTGACGGTAAGCCCTCTGTCGCGCGCTTCCTTCAGGTTTGAGGTAACAGATTTCCCAGGTTCATACCACGCCTGTATGGATTCGTAATTCTGATACATAAGAGCCTTCCGGGAATATGATCGTCTTGACACACCGTGTTCACGGCAGTATCCGGGAGAAGTAGTGACCTTCCCTGCGTCAAGCGACTTGAACTCCATCGCATCGAACTCGGTATAATTCATGACATCATAAGCCTTGCGGGCTATAAGTTCATCAGACAACACACCGTCGGAATTGTCATAGTAGAAATACACCCTGTGAACCAGATTGAAAAATAGATCCATGAATGTTACTCCGGGATTTATCTTGCGTATGATGCATCCGTCGGTAAACAATCGGTTACGACGTTTCTCCCCGTCACGGAAACGGTTGACCGTACATTCCCCTCGCCTGTTACGATAACGTACAAACAGTGAAAGATGATTTTCGGGTATGACACAATAGCCGGCTTCGTTATATGACAGCTTTGACCACCTTAAAAGCCTGTGTTCCTTCCCATAAATCTATAGGAATTCCTGTCTGCTCTCTGCAAGAACCTTCAAAGGGACACTGATGCTTTCAAGCTGTTTTTTCCAATCCGGGTCATTAGATTTATATTGTTTTTGATTTGATTTTGATGAATTAATATTATTAGGTTGATAGATTGCTGAAGAGTGTCTGGGTTTATAAACGTTTGGTACTACAGGAAGAAGTGAATGTTGGTAGGCGACAATCTGTTCCTGTTCAGTTGCATCGACAGGAAGGTCGGTGATTGACGAATATATCCGGTTGGAGCGGAATACCTTTGCTTCATATGTAGTTCCGTTCATGAGCTGTGTGATGACTTTACCGCAATGGTCTTTAGTCTTGTCAAGATTGGTCATCCTGCATATTTTCTCATACAGTTCACCGAAAGCACGGATATTAATACGCTCTTTGAAGACATATACCAGACGATAGCTGTACTTTCCGCCAGTACCATTTGAAAATGTCTCGTAAGCAAAGGTCGGATTCAACTGGCATTGACGGTAGAATGTTTCGAGGTCTGTATCGGTATCGTCAACATCAATGCTTATGGTTTGCGTATAGAGAAATTTATTTTTCCTACGCAGGTTCCCATAGTAAATATGGCAATAGCTGTAACCCATTCTGACCATCGAAATGAAGCTACTAAGACTCATTTTGGTCTTATTCCATCGCATTTGCCGATAGTCGGTAGGAGTCGGTTTGGAGTTGTAACATTTTTCAGTGACGGATACGTCAATCTTGAAATTGGGATTTGTGATCATATCTATAATGACTGATGGTTTTGTAAGTTATATATGAAAAAGTCCTCGAAGTCTAAATTACATATCCGGCTACCGGTGTTAGAACAGGAAACCGCGTCAATATAAAAACGTGTCAGAATAATCTTGTAAAGGTTATCCTGACACGCTCTTTTTCGCAGCGGTTCAATCTTTTAGGTTATATTGATACAACCGGGGACATAACAATCATGTCATCTTATTATTTTTACCGATGAAGGCAGCTCCTTACTTATTCTTTCGACCGTATGGTCGGAACAGTTCTTCATGACGACTGTATGCAGCCTGTCGCAGCGAGCGAACATTTCTTCCGTAGATTCGATTCTACGAAGATCAAAAGAGCTTAGGTCTACCGTTTCAAGACTGACACACTCGTAGAACATTCGGGACATATCCTTTACCCTTGATGTGTCAAACATGCTCAGATCAAGAGTGGCCAGACTATGACACAAAGAGAACATCCAGCTCATATCTTCCACCATTAAAGTGCCAAAGTTCCTGAAGTCTATCCGTAGAAGATTGCAACACTCATGAAACATCCATGACAGATCTTTCACATTTGATGTATCGAGCACCGACAAGTCAAGCGATTTAAGGCTGAGGCATTCCCCAAACATGAACTTCATGGTTGTAACTCCTGAGACATCCAGAGGAGAAAGGTCAACGGTCACCAGATCCCAACACCCGTAAAACATATATGACATATCTCTCAGTCCTGATGTGTCACAGGCTGAGAGATTGACTGATGTGATGGTGTTCGGATATGGTTTATTGAATCTCAAACCTGACATCGCAGGGTAGACCGAATTTGTCGGGGTGATTGAGCATGACGCCGGCAGTGTCGTTTGAGACGGCTATTGCCGCACCGTCGTCATACAACAGCCAGATACATTCGTCAAGTCCCGGTATCTGTGAGAAATCACTGTGAATGCCCGCTCCGTCGGTCAGCACGGTCAGCACACGGTAGTCGTCAATCCACTCCCAACGAAATTCAAGCTCACGGGGCTGGGATTCAGGTCCGTATTCGAGGTCATACTCGGCAATCATTCTGAGCGAATGGCGGTAGGCCTGCTGCAAGGCTTTATCCGAGCCTTTGAGGGCGACTTTAAGCAGAGTCGCAAATTTATCGTTTACATCAATCATATCATATCGGTTTTGCAAGATTCTGTTCAATAAGGTCATAGTTGCCGGCATTTGCCTCGGTGCGCTGCCGGAAAGTGGCTGCAAGACTTTCCTTACCATATTTGCGGGCAAAGCGCATGGTGTGGAGCGAGCCGCTTTGAGCCGGACACTGGGCCAGTATCACAGCCTCTGAGAGTGCAGCCTGGAGGCGGTTGCGGGCCACCAGACGCGTGGGATTGGCCTTGACGCCTATCGGTTGTTCCGACAGCATCAGACCGCCGTTGCGCAATATTGAATCCTCCAAAACCTTGTTCTCGCGCGGATGTGTGATGTCGAGTCCGTTTCCCACGACAGCTATCGTGCCACCCTTGACATCAAGACAGCCACGGTGGGCGGCAGCATCGCATCCGAGAGCGAGACCGCTCACCACGACATACCCTTTCCGGGCATAGTCCGCACCGAGCTGATAAGCTTTCGTGTTCCCCTCCTTGTCAGCCGAGCGCGCTCCTATTACAGCCACAGCTTTTTCGGCTTCAAGTAGCTTCAGGTTGCCTTTGCAATGTATCACCGCCGGACAGTCGGCACCGATGGCAAGCAGGCGGTCCGGAAACCGTGAATCCTGACACGAAATGCTGACGATACCCAGTTTTTCCTGCCGGTCGAGTATCGAATTGGCTTTTGCGATATATTCCTCAAGCTGCGGGTCTTCGTCATACAGACGGTCAAACTCCGCAAGGTTGGTCTTTATTATTTGTGAGGTGGGCATGCCCGACATCTGCAATGCCATCACCTCGTCGATATTCAGTTTTTCCATATGATTCTACTTTATAAAACTTTTTAATACACCAGCGATCTCCTCTGGGACAGACCTGCAAGGCTTCATCAGGGAGAGGGCATCGGCATGGTCATGACAACACTCTCCGGGTCCGTCCAACACATAATAGCAGTCATCACTGGCATCGGCATGGTAGCCCATACCGTCCTTAGACCTTTCGTAGCGTTCCCAAAACCGATCGACGGTCGGTCCGTCGTCAGCGACAACCGCAAGGCGCACGCTATCACGCCCTACCACTTCCACGATGTCTCCTTTCCTGAACAGTATGCGCGTCCGGTGCCGTCCGAAGAAGCATGACCTGATAGTGTCATCTCCTGTGGTCGTGCTTCTGGAATCAATAAGTACACCATTCGAGCCATAAGTCCATGAGGCACCGGTCTCCTCACCGATGTCACGTCCGACAGGAAGCTGGGTGATGATAAACCGATATGTCGCCTCCCGGTTGACAAGACTCTCACGCATGAGCCTCTCAGCATCCTCAAGCGTCAGAAAGAGGTATTCATTCGTGTAGATGTCAAATTCGGGATAAACCACTCCGTTGCTCAGGAAGGTGTGCTCCAGACGGTATATCCACACCCCTTCAAGCGACGGAGTGCGGTCGGCAAGATCAAGAAACTGACCGTGAGTAAGGTTATCCGGAAGTGTCATACATCTATAATGATACCGGGTTTTCCTGAGTGTACATGTTGATTATATCAATGATCTGAAAATTTGTATCACTGACATTGAAAGTATTGTTATACTCCAGAAATGCGTTCCATTCTTCTTTGTCACACTCGTCAGGGGCGTAACCGTTATCACGCCACCATGTCAGGTAAGCTCCGAGCATCACCTTCTTTTCTCCTGTATGATGGTAGGCTATCGGTAACGGAGTGGAACGCTGAGCCGGATCGGCAAGAACCTCGTCGATATGTTCAAACAGATGTCTCTTGGCGATGTGGAAACGTATACCGAAACATGCCTGTGTCCGTCGCCCCATGCCATAAACCCGATTACGGTGTTCATTTTCCAGAGTCCTCGCTATGCGTTCATGAAGATGCTCGTCTTTATTTCTCAGTTCGCAATATTGAGAGTGCCATTGCATCATCAGATCAACCATAGCATAGCCCACCGGAAACTTCACCGGGAAAATTTCCATCGGATGACGATAGGACAGAGTGTTCATGCTTTCATTATAAAAGCCTGTCTGAACCAGATAGCGGTCATTCTCATAACCGGGATAATTCTCTTCGTCAAGCCAGTCACTCACAGGTAGTCCGTCACGCTCGCGACGCTTCACCACCCGACGGTAATATTCGTAACCTTTTTTGACCGTGTGTGGCTCTTCGGCAATCACACCCATCATGGCGTATGTACGGTTACCATTCGGAAACGGTTCAAATACGATTACAATGTCGCCTTTTCTGTAAGGGAGACTGTCGGGTAAATGACCGAAGAATTTTCCATATATCCCCGGTTGTCTGTTATGGACAGGTGAACAGGTTGACTTCTGAATCAGGGAGCCCCGGAAGTCATACATCCACGATTCCACATACCTCTGTGTCTGCGACATTATACCGAAGGGGTAGTGTCTTAGCTCGAAATCAAGAATGTCTTTATTTCCGACCAGACCGTTCATTGCCTCCGCAGCCTCATGAAATGTAGCATAATCCGCGCTGTCAGGGTTGAATACCTTTACATTGCGGTCACTCGGCATCATGCGTACTGCAACATCACCGTTGCGTCTTACCAGGCGAAATGACATCGGGTCACAGGCTGCCTCTTCCGCGGTTTGCCGGTTGACATACACACGCTTCAAATCCATTTGGTCAGGTTCATACGAACGCACTGTCAGACGGTAGAATCCGGGAACTTCGGGTTGCGGACGGGTGCGTACCATCTCTTCAAAATCACTGAATGACCTTGGTGAGCCACCCATTCTCCGACGGCGGTCGATGACGAGTTCAAGAAGGTCGTAGAGGTGTGTCATCCCGGCATCCTTGCACTGGTGGCCGAAATCGTCCACTACCTTGAAAAAGCTGTCCCATACCAAGCCTGTCAGGGCTTTGACATGCGAGTCGCCAAGCAGGTCGTCAGCTGTCGAACAGAGAGCAGCGACACGCGGAGCGTTGTCACACACCGACTGCACGGCGTCATAACGCTCATATTTGTCGAGAGTAGCCTGTGTCAGAGTATAGGTCTGAACGCCGTCGAGACGCTTGCAGAAGTATGTGTGCTCCTCACCGACCCATTGGGCTAACTGTGACTTCGGGAAAAGACAGGGGTTGACGATGACCACATCGGCATCGCCCGACTCACATTCAAGGGCCATGAAGCCTCCCAGCGAGGTGCCTATGATTATTTCCGGGTGTTCCTCGCGTATGGCGCGGTTGATTACCTCCAGAGAGCTGTCGGGATCTGCGTCCAGCTCTGGGGCAATCACCCGGTAGCGACCCTTGAACTGACGTTGCAACTGTCTCTGCTTGGCTCCGTTGGCTCCCGACATAAACCCGTGGAGATACATCATCACGGGGAGTGTATCGCTTATGTTTTCTACAATATCATTCATTTTCATAGTCATTTTGTTTGTTGTCAAGTCCAAGCCTGCTTATTACCTCCTCTATGGTACAGGCTCCGTCAGCATTCATTTGTGAGTATTTCATGATACTCTCATTGAGAGATTCGTTCCAGTTATACTCTCCATGCGTAAGATCCCCCCAAAGCACTCTACTCCATTGCAATTCAGGCAACTCCCGACCTATTATCCACCTCCCTTCAGGAGTCAGGATGTCGGCTTTCCGAGTTCCGTAGTTGTGGACGTAGAGTAAAAGGTTGCCCTTGGGGTCACGAGCCAGATCGGGGTGTCGCGACCACCATTCAATAAGGCCTCCCAACCTTGGCAGACTGCGCGCCGAAGAGCAGAACAAGCAGTCACCGATTGCAGCCATATACAATGAACGGTCGGCAAGTATCTCCCCGGAGTGTTCCAACAGTCAGTAGGCATGTTTCCGAAACGAAGGATAATAGCACGACGTTGAAGCCAGCAGCAGGAGGCGCACATTCTCCGTTTGCGTCTCGCAGACATCCATTCCGCAACACACATCAAGCACCTGTGGCAGACGAGAGAAACGAGTAGACAAAGAGTCAAGTTGCCCGGCTGTCACTCCGCTGTCCGGTCGACAGACTAGACGGAATACCACACGCCTGTAGCCCCACAGCTTATAATTCACTACCAGCTCTCTTAACTGTCTGACAACATCGTCAATGGAATCTCCGGAGTAGATTCTGGAAAGGAAACCCAAAGGCTCTTCCGCCAATAGCTTTACATCCTGCTCATAGTCCAGGGCAATCAGTCGGTGTCCTGACGGAATCTCTCCGCATAACGCCTGCTTTACCTCTTCCGGGGTGCTCATTCCTTCAGCTATAAAAATCGATTTTTCCATTTTGTGTCGTCAGTATTATATTGTTTTGAGAGATTGTTGAGTATATTATAATATAATAGGAGACTGAGCGAATCAGTCTTTCTCATGCAAAGATAGCCAATAAGCGGATACAGTGGTAGTTAAATCGTTTCTTGACACTGCAAGACCGCTGTTTTTAACTCAATTTCTTGACAATTCTCAAGAATCAGTCATCATCTTCCTCTTCCTCTTTTAAGAGATATGATTTGTCAATCGGTGTCTTGTTGAGCAGAAAGGCGTCAGAATTAAGTTTCCAAACTGAAATCTCACCCTCACTCTTTGACAGTTGTATCAACATGTCTTTATAATGGCTGGCAAATCTAAGCACATTTGAAAGATCTCTCGGCTCTATATGGTGCATGAACCTTAACAGTTTATCGGTACAACCATCCGCGATAGCATATTGACGAACTCCGAAAGAGAGTTGTATCTTTGTCGACAAAAAGAATCATGGGTTATAACAAGTCTTTGTCCGATGTCTATTCAGAGACATGGACGCGTTACAAGAATCAATGCGAGACAGACGGCTATATCGCATTGAACCGTTTCTGTGCCGGTACCGGCGTCAACGTCCAGCGGCTTTATGAGTGGCTTCGGCGCCGCAAAATCAGCATAAGCGATTATCAACGCAGTCTGCCGGAGAGACCGGATTCGTCGCGGGAAGGTGGCGGGCCGTTATTCCGGGAGGTTAAGGTTCCCGGTATTCAGGTTGCGGATGAGAGCCGGGATGTCGGTGCCACCAGTGTCGTGCGTGACGTGCACATCGAACTCGGTTGGGGCCGAGGCGTGAGTCTGGGAGAGATAAGCGCGGAGGGGCTGGCGCTTCTGGTGGATGTCATGACACGCAGGAGTGATGTGGAGTCTTGAGGCGGATATGCGGCTCTGGGTATGCCGGCAGCCGGTATCGATGCGCTACGGCATCCGGGGTCTGGCCCAGATGGTGTGGTCGTGGAAGGGGCATTCTCCGGCATCGGGCGATGTGTATGTGTTTTTCTCAAAGGACCGCAAGACCATGAAGGCGTTGAAATGGGATGGCGACGGATTTTTGATGTACACAAAAAGACTGTCGCGAGGCCGTTTCCGGGAGGTGCTCAAAAAGGGCGATGACGGCGTGCGCAGGCTCCAATGGGACGATTTCTATATGCTGATGAGGGGCCTCACGCCTGTGAAGGTGATGGTCGAAAATCGCTTCAGAATGGCCGTAAAATAAGGCTTAATAATTTGTTAATCAAATAAATAAATGGCGTGGAAAGTTGCAAATGTCAGATATTTTTTGTAACTTTACACCATGAAAAAGAACGAGTTGATAGAGTTTCTGCAACGTCAGATCGAGTTCCTTCAAGGGCGGCTCGACGAGGCGTTGGCCTCTGTCAGCTCGCTTACTTTATCCAATGAAAAGCTGCAGTCGACCAACGAGAAGCTTGTGGCGACTGTAGATGAACTGCGCAAGCAAATGGCCTCAATGGAGGAGGCTATGAAAGGCAAAAGTGCGGAACTGAGCAAAGAGAAAGCCGCGCGTCAGGCAGTGCAGCGTCTGCAGGGCTCGCCGTCGGAGCGTCAGAAGAAACCGGTGACGACTCCTGCCACATCCGAAACTCGACAGCAGAAGCCAGAGAAGAAACGTACCAACAACGGCGCCAAAAGGAAGACGCATCCGGAGTGTGAGGTGGAGACCATTATAGTGGAGCCTGACAGTCCGGACTTCAATCCCGAGGCGGCGACGTTTATCGGCGAGTGCGATGTCGTGCGCTACGTCATGGAGCCGATGCGCTTCAAAAAAATTATCTACAAGGTCAGAAAATACGTGCAGGACGAGAAAATATACAAAGGTTCCGCACCCGCCACACCGCTGCTTAACTCGCAGTATACATCTTCCTTCATAGCCGGACTCGCCGAGCTACGCTATCTCCACTGCATGCCACTTGAAAATGCTGTCGAATACTTCCGTGCCCACGGCTTCGACCTTGACAAAGGCACCGCACAGAAGCTCGTAAGTAAGGTAAGGGTACATCTGGAAAATCTATACAAGGCGCTGGGTCAGGCAATAGTCGCGGACAATTATATCTGCGGTGACGAGACCTATCAGAAAGTGCGGCTGCAGGTGGCAACTCCTTCGGGAAGAAAGATCAAGAAAGGCTACATATGGGTGTTCGTCGGCATGACAACCGGGCTTGTGTACTTCTTCTATGACGACGGCTCCCGCTCGGCCGAAGTCTTCGAGCAACACATAAAAGGCTTCAACGGAGCCTTCCAGTGCGACTATTACTCGGGATACCGGCATATCGGAATCGGTGGGATGAGCGGGATAAAACGCTTGCCATGCCTGCAGCACATCAAGCGAAAGTTTCTCGATCTGAAAGACAATCCAAAGGCGCAGGAAATAGCAAAGCTCTTCGGACTCCTTTACCACTTCGAGCATCAGCACCGCATAGGCAAAGACGGATGGACGGCGGGAAAGCACCTTGAGTGGAGACAACGATACTCCAAGGTGATGCTCGAGAAAATCCGCATGAGACTGACAGCAGTCAAAGACCGCATCGGCGTGCCACCCGACGACCCGCTGCTCGCCGCCACCGAACATGCACTCAAACAATGGGACGAGATACCACGCATCTTTGCCTCACCCACCTACAGACTCGACAACAACGAAGTCGAGCGAATCAACCGCTACATATCCCTGACCCGTCGCCGACTTACAATCGGCTCCCACTCCGGAGCCGAAGCCGCCGCCCTGTACCACTCTCTTGCGATCACCTGCCACCGCTGCGGAGTCAACGTCTTCGACTACTTCTGCGACATAATCGACCGATGTGCCGCATGGCCGCCAAACACCCCGATCGAAAAATACCGCGACCTGCTTCCCGACCGCTGGAAACTCTCACAAAAATAGCCGCCCAAAACCTGGACGGCTATTTTTTTAAGCTATACCTGCTGTCGCGGACGGTTGTACGTTTATCGTCAGGAAATCCGACAGAGCCGCCATCGTAAATTACTACTGCAAAATATCTTAACGGGTCGTGGTATTCGTCAGGTATGAAAAGTGCCAGCGGATGGTCGGTCTCTCGACATGTATTGACATATATGTCGAATGGCAGATGTGTCACAGTCTTGTCAAGCCGTTCCATATTCCATGCAAAACGAATATCCTTGGCAGGGAAATAAGTAAAACCTTCTATATTGAACTCATCACTATCAATGGTATAATTCAGCATTAAATCATCCTCGACACGTCCGTGAAACCCTATTTTATAGATCTCATCGTCAAGCAATTTATCGATTATGCCTACGAGTATGGCATCGGAAATCTCGCGGTCAACTTCAGCCACCATGCCATCCTCGTTACCATCGCTATAATAATGCGGAGCTATATAATATAACGGGTCTATATTATAGGTCGATTGACTATAGCTGACCATGCTGTATTCAAGCATAAGCTTATCGTCGTCAAGACGCAGTTCTTTGGCTGCATAGAAGGCACCCTTGAAATACCCCAGAGTTCACCCGGCTCAAAGAATTTGTTGTACTCTGCTTCCCGGAGGTATAGAGTGCTTTTCCCCTTCTCCTTCATACGGGATATGATTGCCGGGACACATTCAGTCCATACAAACTCCCTGCGTTCCTCTTCGATAGTTGATATTTGTCCGGCCATATCCGCAAGCCGGGTCTTCATTTCCTTGTTCGTCATAGTCTTATCGTTTAGTGGTATTAGAGTATTATCTCCACACCTTTGGGCAACTCAGCCTTGATTTTCTCTACGGTCTCGTCCGAACAGTTTTTCATGATTACGGTCTTGAGGTTACGGCAACCGTAGAACATTTTGCCCACGTCAGCATTGGACGCGTCAAACGAACTGATATTCAGCGTAACCAGTTCGCTACAATCCGCAAACATGCCAAACATCGATTCTACCTTTGATGTATTGAAATTGCTCAAATCAAGCGAAGTCAGCCCATTACAACGCAGAAACATCTCACTCATATCCTCGACATTCGAGGTGTCGAACGCGCTTAAATCAAGAGCCGTCAGCGCATGGCAGTCAATGAACATTCCGCGCATGCTTTCCGCCTTTGAGGTGTCTAACCTGCTTAGATCAATCGAGATCAGGTTCTCACAGAATCCAAACATATAGCTCATTCTAATCACCTCTGAAGTATCGAGAGAGCTAATGTCAAGCGTCTCCATATCGCAAAGATTCGCATGTGAACACATATAGCCCATGTCGGTTTTATCGGGAATTTCCATTTCGTGTCGTCAGTATTATATTGTTTTGAGAGAATGTTGAGTATTATAATATGATAGCAGACTGAGTGAATCAGTTACACACATGCAAAGATAGCCAATAAGCGGATACAGTGATAGTTAAATCGTTTCTTGACACTATGTGACTGCTGTTTTTAACGCAATTTCTTGACAATTCAACCTACGACATTCAGGAGCAGAGTAAAAAATAAAGAGAGCGGTAGTTTAGTTTCCCTGACTGAATACTATCGCTCTCCTAAATGCATCATTGAATGATTTCCACACCTTCCGGTAACTTAGACTTGATTTTCTTGATAGTAGCTGCTGAACAGTTTTTCATTATCACGGTCTTGAGACTATCGCAGGCCGTAAACATTCCCCACATTTCATTTTTCTTAACCTTAGAGAGATTAAATGTGCTCATATCGATTGTCTCCAACTTGCTACAACGCCAAAACATTTCACTCATATATGTTATCTCCGATGTGTCAAACGAACTGAGGTCAAGTGATGTCAGTTTGTCACAGCCTTTAAACATTTCACTCATATCCGCTACTTTTGATGTATCCAGCGGGCTGAGGTCAAGTGATGTCAACGCCCTACAACCGCAGAACATTCCGCTCATATCCGTTACTTTTGATGTATCCAGCGGGCTGAGGTCAAGTGATGTCAACGCCCAACAACCGCGGAACATCTTACTCATGTCCATCACTTTTGATGTGTCCAGCGGGCTGAGGTCAAGTGATGTCAACGCATTACATATTTTAAACATGTGACTCATGTTCGTTACTTTTGATGTGTCCAGCGGGCTGAGGTCAAGTGATGTCAGCTCACTACACCCACTAAACATTGCTCCCATGTTCGTTACTTTTGATGTGTCAAGCGGGCTAAGGTCAAGTGATGTCAGCTCACTACACCCACTAAACATTGCTCCCATGTTCGTTACTTTTGATGTATCAAGCGGGCTAAGGTCAAGTGATGTCAATGTCTGGCAACTTTCAAACATGTGACTCATGTCCGTTACTTTTGATGTGTCAAGCGGGCTGAGGTCAAGTGATGTCAACGAGTAACAACCGCAGAACATCTTACTCATGTTTGTTACTTTTGATGTATCCAGCGGGCTAAGGTCAAGTGATGTCAGCTCACTACACCCACTAAACATTGCTCCCATGTTCGTTACTTTTGATGTGTCAAGCGGGCTAAGATCAAGTGATGTCAGCTCACTACACCCACTAAACATTGCTCCCATGTTCGTTACTTTTGATGTGTCAAGCGGGCTAAGGTCAAGTGATGTCAATGTCTGGCAACTTTCAAACATGTGACTCATGTTTGTCACTTTTGACGTGTCAAACGGGCTGAGATCAAGTAATCCCAACGCCCAACATTTTTCAAACATGTGACTCATGTCCGTCACTGCTGACGTATTAAATGAGCTGATATCAAGTCTCTTCAACGCCTGGCAATTTTCAAACATGTGACTCATGTTCGTCACTTTTGACGTATCAAACGGGCTGAGGTCAAGTGATGTCAACGCCTCACAACTGCCAAACATCGAGTTCATGTCAGTTACTTTTGATGTGTCAAACGAGCTGAGGTCAAGAACTTCCAGTCTGTGACACCCTTTGAACATTTCATGCATGTCAGTCACTTTTGACGTGTCAAGTGGGCTAAGGTCAAGTGACGTCAGTTTGGTACAGCCTTGGAACATTGCATGCATATCTGTCACTTTTGACGTATCAACCGAACTGAGGTCTATCTCTTTGGCCCCCGACATCACTTCAAACACAGAAGATATATCTACAACGTCACTATAGAGAGCATCATCTAGAAGTTTTGAAAGTAACGGAGCTATTACGGCATTGGAAATTTCCTCATCAACAGACCTCTTTATGTTCTCGCGGTCAAACACCCAATCTTTCATTGCCGATTTCTCATTCAATAAAAGAGCGTTAAAGACAACGATTAGATTGTCGTTTTCATCAAGACACAGTTGTTTTACAGCAAAATGTCCATCACTTAAATTTCGCCATAATTCATTATGGGATAGACAAATATTAGCTTCCGCAGCACTACTCAGATTAAGAGACATCTTCCCGTATCTCTTCATCTTGGCAATGATGGCAGGAATGCCTTCCTCCCAGACAAGCTTGTCACGCTCCATTTTAAGAGCAGCTCTCTGTGCGTTTAATTCCGCGATACGGGCGGTTAATTCCTTATCGGTCATGTATTAATCTGTTTTTTTGTCTTCTAATATACTTTACGGTACCGAATATGTATTATCACGACAGCAGCTTTATGATGGCGAGCTTCACGGTAGCGATGAAGTCGGGGAAACGCTCGTCGGAGAAGATTTTCCACGGACGGAAGGCACAGAGCCACAATGCAGCCACCACACACAGCGCAATGCGTATGCACCACCGTCACTGCCATCGCAATGGCCAACAGGGGTATCAGCCATTGCGATAGCAAAAACGATATGGTCACCAACAGGTTAAGTAGCAGGCGTAGTTTTACCATAAACGTGTCATAAGTCATCAATTGGCAATGACAGCTCACAAATCATCGGGAAAAAATCGTCATCGTCATCAAGTTCGATGTCATAATCCAGCTTCCGAGAGCCATTAATCGTCTCAGCCATATACTTGTCGTTGGCTATCATGCGTCTGTAGGCGGTGTCATATACCACATACTTGACAGATGTCAGTCCGTCGATGGCCTTGATTCCATCATACACCTGAGGGATATAGTTGTTGGTACGCAGTTCGATGGTAAAATATCCCAAGCTATGATACTGGCGCACCCACTCGATGCAATCTTCCGACAACGAATCTTTTATCCACTCTTTGGTGACCAAAGCACAAGCCGAGGCGACAGCCTCCTCTGTGCCTTTAAGCCCAATAATGGTTATGACCGGATTGTCGACCTCGACAAAGGGACATCCGTCCATAGCCACATTGTGATGGTAAAACTTTGAATAGTTCCGGTCTATCATGATTACCGACGGTTACTTTGCAGCGGGCAGTCCGTGAAACTCATGGAGAGCTGCATATACATTTTGAGTGACACAGTTTAGTCGATAAATCGCATGCAGCTTGAACTGGTCCACACGGGAGAGGTCGACAGCCATTGCCTTTACGCAATTCGGTAGGATAATTGACTTCTTCCATACATCTTCGGGAAGTGCTTCAAGCGTATCAGACATCTTGTTCCAGTCAATGTCTCCATCAGTGAAGAGCGAGTGGAACATAGGCTCCACCAATGGAGCTATTTCCTCTGACTTCCCTTTATGACCATTGGCGCGAACTGCAGACTCAAGCATATGCTTTATCCCAGAGATAAGGCTATGGCTCGCAGCTTCCCACTTTGAAGGTTGATTCTGGGTCATACTGAAAGATCCCTCCCGTGGGTACAAAGAGATGAATTCATCCGGGGCTTGCTTCAGGAAGTCGAGATAGAACCGGTCTATCTTGCGTCTGCCTGTAGCCGGGTTGATTTCCTCACTTGCTTTGAGCCATACCTCTCGGTCAAAGTCATAGAAGTTGATGTCGCAGTCAACATCATTACCCCATTCACGAATCAGTGAATCCTCGATGTAGATAAACCACGGAGCTTTTGATGCAATGGGAAGAGAAAGCACTTCTTTGAGTTCTTCTCCACGCCCGCGTCCGATAGGTATTATAAAGAAATGCTCTGTGTCGCATTTCATGATCTCAGGCAGTTGGGCATATGATGGAGCGCCCCATGAATAGGGTCGAAGTTCGTCCTTGCCTCCGGGGATACGCTTATTTTCACCTACGAGTTGGTTTAACCTTGGATAGTACATCTCTGAAGCGATTATGTGAGGCCTGGAATAGTCTCCGGCTTCAACATATTGCTTGATTGCCTTTATTGAGTCGGCAAAGTTCTTGGAATGAAGCATGGTAGTTGTTATTTTTGCAAATGTAAATGTTTTCCGTTTGCAATAACCTGATTTAACGTCATTTGGCGTTGTTATTGCTAACAGGGTAAAGTTCTCAGTGTTTTTTAAGGTTGTCGGTGGATGACATTGCTGTCAGACGGGTGGCAGCGGCTATGTAGTCGAGCTCGACACGAACAAGTGAAAGCAGCGGGGCTATGAAGTCCCAGTCCACATTGTCGCAATACCATCCGCTGACGAGTGTAAGCGTTCCGGGACGGAAGGAATCGAGTTCAATTTTATGCTCATTTCTTCTTTTGTCTTTGACAGTTACAGTCTGTCCCTTCACAGATGCTTTTATATTGTCGGTAATCTGACGCATGACAGTAAGCACCGGTTCGAGACGTATGAGAAGATCCTCCATGCGTTCGGTATGGTCGAGATGGATTTGCTTCAATGACTTTGCTTTCATAGGCTGCAAGCCGTTCTCACCTTCTGACAACAAAGGTATAGTACGTGAATGCTCCTTGTCAACAATCCACACACTGCCCGTAGACCGCATAATCCGAAGACCTTCGATTTCAGAAAGCCTATAGTCGCCCTTGGCTGTATGGAATACTACTCGTCCGACTATGCTCTTTACCCAACTGTCATACCATCTCTTGAGATACAAAGGACTCCCGTCAGATGCAAGAATACCCTTGCGGACAAACATATCGAGATGGTAACGGTCTGCTGTTGAGAAAAGACTCCCAAGAATACGTATGGGGAAGAAAACATTCTTACCCGCGCTCATGCGGTCTTGTGTCTTGATACGAAGAGAGAATATGCCCGCCAGTGTATCATGGTCAAAAAACTCGAAGTCGGAATCAAGAGCGCTGTCGTCGAGCAGCTCTGTCTCACTATGATCTATGGCAGCAACAGTGTCATCCTGAAGTGCGACAACATATTCAATGAATTTTTTCAGGTGGCTCACATTATCTTGAAGCCGCTTTTTCTCCGTCGGGTCTGTAGTGTTTCTACTCTTCTCTCCTATGGTGCCGACCAATGCTGTGAGGAAGTTCTCCGCACACCCTTTTGCCACAGCGTCGACAAGCCCGTCAAACAGGTCTTTATTGACTATCGGAAGGAAGAATTCCCTGTTGACACGCCTTATGCCTGAGCAATAGCTGTCGGCGCTGCGTCTGGAATGTCCCTTGTTTAACCACCACTGACGGAAACCCTCAAGGAACTTATCGGTATTAGTCTCGGTCATTTGCCTGAGTTTAGCCTTTCCCGCTCCCCTGAGGAAAGAGATAAAATGACGAAAGCGTGGAAGCTGCTATCTTATCCCAAATGTGTCCAGGCGGTGGAAGAAGCCTTCAATGCTTGGGTATAAGTGCAAACTCCCACGCCGTATGAGTGTACGACGCGAGAGTGTCCACTTTTCCTCGCATTGGTCTCTAAGCTTCCACACTTCAGACACATGAGAATCAGTAAGACACTTTCGTGTTTTGACTATGAACCGACTTAACGGTACACTGCAAAGTTAAACATTATTTTGCGATTGACCAAGCTGTTTTGAGAATCAGAGTGTTAAATCCGTTCTTGACTCCAAAAATTAGTGATTTTAACATTATCTCTTGACATAATCTCTCCGAAGACAAGCACTGTTACTTTACAAAAAGTGTCATCAGTATTATATTGTTTTTGAGTGAAAGAGGATATAATTAATATAATAAGGAGAAAAAAATTTACAGTCACATCCATCTTCGTATAAACTTTTTCATCAAGTTGATCTACCATTGATAGAAACTTCATAATTCAACACAATGAAAAAGTATATCTCTTAACCCCTGCAAACAGTCCTCTTCTCGAATACCTGCAATACAATCAAAGCCATCTTGGCCAGGTATCATCGCGGAGGGATGCTATACGAATATATCAGCATCCATAATTTTGTTAACATCAATTAACAATAAAATTTCACCCCAAATCTAAACTTTCTACTCAATCCCTAATATAACTGGCAGAAAGGCAACGAAGCCGACTCATTAAATCGTAATTTTTTACTTATATGACACAAATAATCATAGCACATCGACAGTTAAAGTTTACCGTCCTACAGCAAATCTTTGCAAAGGGCAAAGGTCTGCACAGCTTCCTGAAAGACGAGGAGCTTAACAATCAAAAGAATGTGTTTTTCTTCCCTACAGAAGAGAATGCACAGGGTACTAATGGCGAAGAAAGAATTGCCGCGTATATGCTGACCATCGAAGGGCGCATGAGAATCATAAAGGAGAAAGATGGCAAGTTCTTCTTTGTCCCCAGCTATAACGAGGGCTTGCTTGACGAAGCGGTCGAGATTCTACGAGAGGAGGTTGAATACAATGGTCGTTCATGCTTCTATCAGACTCTGAAGGAAATCGAGAGTGTCGTATCAGTCAACATCCAACCATTATTCTGACGGTCATTATGCGTAAAATCACTACTAAATACATCTTTGATCGACATCCTAATCTTGGGTGGCTGATGTATAACCTCAGGTTGATTAATTCCGAATATGTCTATTATGAGGCAAGATACCAGTATCGCGACTCATGGGCAACAGGTGGTTACCCTCATATCATCGTTGCATGTCCCAACGGTATATTGTACAGGGTATACATTGATAAGGAATTGAATCCGTTCTACGAGCAGGTTTCTCCTGAGATGCACATATTCCGAACCGGCTACGGTGATCATTATGAATATATCCTAAGCCAATATGGACTGCCGGAGGCTCTGTTCTAAAGCCATTCGTCTCTCCCTCTCACAATTCGAGAGGGAGATCCAATCCACTGAAACAAAAATTTCAAAACTCTAATATCAAAAATATGACCAATCAATTAAACAATTCCACAAATTTTTCCTATAACCAAACGGAAGAGCTCAGCAATAAAGCTGATTCAACACAACTCAATAACAATCCAAACTTAAATTCAATCAACAGAATGACAACAGAAAAAAACACCTTACTGGACATCATGAGACAAGCTCAGGAAGCCGCAGGCATGAACTGGGCATACATCGTAAAGGACTCCGAAAAGTTATATTGCGAAGGTATTAGTTATACCCTCGAATATGATGAAGACTGCGAGGAGGAAGAATATGCTATGACAGTTTGTTGCTTTGGTCCAACAACCATTAAAATGCCTTGTATGCCGGAAGATTTCGATGCGAATGATGAAAGACAGGTCGCCGCCTGTATGTGGGCCAACCATGAGATCCTGTGTAATGAGTTCCGCTACGGAAGTGGCACTCTTGAAGACAAATGCGGGATAATTAACGCTATCGCAATGCAGTTATATCATCTCAGAGCCTTCTCACCGAAGTTCTACAAGGACAATCCGGGCTTTTCAGAATCGTTTAAGAGCCTTCGCAACTACAATTATGCTAAACGACGCGCAAAAGAAATCCATGCGAAGTTACAAGAGGAAGGTCGTATGTATTAATAAACTTCATGTCCTGATACATACGCTATAGTAGCGATTTACACTTTCGGAGTGTATTCACGGAAGTGCCGGTCAGCTTACTTACATTTCGCAGACTGATACCCTTTCGCAAAAGTCGTAGCTCTTCGGTATATTCCACTTGCATTATGTCGGCGGTTTTGTGGTAGCCGGGTTTTCGGCCCACACGACCGCCGGCATTTATGTAATTGACATACCCGCTCTCCATGCGTTCCCTGATTGTACGACGCTCCATTCTCGCTACTTCGGCAAGTATCGTGACCATAAACTGACTCATAGCGTTTATTTTGCCATCAGAAGTCAGAGTCTCGATATTATAGTTGTCAATATAAAGCGACACTCCGGATTCATTCAATCGCTCGATTACTTCAAGCACCTGTACGGTATCGCGTCCCAGACGGCTTAACTCAGTTACCATTACCTTTTCTATATGGTTGACAGAGATATAATCAAGCATAGCAACCAGTTCGCCCCTATTTTTATTTGAGGTGGCTCCGCTGATCTGTTCACAGAACACTTTCTCGACATTCCAGCCTCGTCGCCCGGCAATCTCATTGAGGTCGTTGACCTGACGTTGGTTGTCCTGAATGCGTGTTGACACACGCGTGAATATTACTACTTTACACATTGACACATCGTTTTAATCCTGTTCGTATCAAGCGAATTTACAAGATTAAAACGATGTGTCAGTTTTTCGTAAAGCTAAAAAATACTGGATTCTGCTGGCTTAGGCAAAAGCCTCATAACGGCTCCGGTTAAGAAATGCTATCACATCCGAGCCCAAGTACCAATACTTGTCACTTTCACGGATATATGATAACAGTCCGTTATCACGGTATTTTTTCACAAGACGTTCATCGACACCAAGCAGCAACCGTATCTCCTTATTATTATAAAGAGCCTTGGGATTAAGCTGGATTTTAGTAGTTTCCAGTCCGCTCCTGAGGTCATTGAGCTCAGCCCTCAGGCTCTTTATTTCTTTTATAAGGGTGGTAATCAAGTTGTCGTTGATCGGTTCGGGGTTATTCGTTGACATCTACATACATTGAGATGGGGTTTTGTAAGTTATATACTGAAATCCCGATATTGTCTACATAAATTTCACCGGTCAACCACCATAACAGACAATACACCCACTCAAACCTCTCACTTGAAAACTATCGCCACCGGCATTTCACCGCATTTTACTGCATAATACGCTGTCATAAAACTATCAACAAATCAGCAATCACTTGATAATCAATCATAAAAACAATCAATTCTTTCTTTAATGAGGAAGAATATTAAACTCTTTAAATTCACTGGAAGATAGAATAATAAGGAGTTGAGCTTGCTTGGTGCGATGCTCAACTCCTTGATTATTGGGCTTTAACGAGATGTATGAACACTTTAATTTGATGTAAGATCAGCCTTAGGCAATTCATTATTCCTGAAACTTATCCTTAAACCCGTTGAATTTATTATCATAATAGGAACGTAAATCATCCCACTTATAGTAAGGATAAGATGTTGTTTTTATCGGAAACGGGACTTCTTTCTCATTAAGCAGTATCTTGACTAAAATATCACTACCTGTCTGCTCATCATTACTTGAGAGCCGATAACCGCTATTATGAGCCTGAATTACGGGCCGATAGAATACAATCTGAATATTTGAAGCCATCGGGAAAAATTCAAAATTCCTCCAGTTATTAGCCAAGTTATCAATATTGTCTGTCGAGTAATCAACATTGTTTATTTCCATAAGTGTTATCAAAGGCAATAAAACCGATTCATGTCCGAAACGCAGATTGGCCCCTACCTTGTTGGAAACGATTGCCGAATCCGCTCCTTCAATTATACTTCTCAACAAATAACGTTGCGAATACGGTACACGGCCTGAAGTCAAAGGAGTGTTGCAGGCGGTAACATACCATTCGGCATTACGTTCAACCCATTCGTCTCGCAACTCTCCGGGAGTGAAAAAATCATATAATTCATAAAGATTATCATGACTCTGAGCATTAACCGCCACTTCAAAGACCGACTTAAAAACACTACGGCTGTCAATTGAGTCTTTAGCCCATGCGGCATCATTGAATACCAATTCAGTAAATGATGAAATATCTCTCGGACGGGCAGAAAAATTCTCGGACAATTCAGAAGTCGCTGTCGCTATAAGCTGCTGTGCCGGAATATCAAGATGATTGTAGTTCAATGTATTCTGAGTTTCCATTGAAGCATCACACTTTACGTTAAGCCCCGGTTCTATAGCCTTCAGTTCAGCAATTTCACTGGCCATTGAAAGGATACAACGGATAACCACCGTAGAATTAGCATTCACATAATTGCCGGCACGATATATCTCAGGGAAATTCTTAACCATACGTCTGGCAATCTGACGGTGCTGACGGTGGCCAAGCGGGGTCAATTCCCCGGCTTTATTTTTTGCGACCTCGCTCACAAAAATCAGCTGTTTAAGCAATAGCCGACCTCTCTCGGTTAGCTTTCCTTTCATATCTGCCTGCCGGAGATAATCGACCGGCCTCATATAAAGTTCATCCGCAGTAAGCCAACGGCTTCCATGACGGCCGTAATGCTCAATATGGAACGGTTCATAACCTTCGGGAGATGACGACAACACAGGTGCATTGTCATCTGTCACAGGATATGCGTAATATTGACTTCCGGCTTGATAACGGTCTACATCAGCAGCAATCTCAGCATGAGAACATAATGTCCCCGCTATAGCCATAAAGACACCGATAAAAATTCTATTCATAAAGCTATCAGATTTAATATTAACTACTTGACTTATATAGAGACTATCCTACCACCAGACATTGGGAAAAACGGCCTCTACCGGTTACAGCCGTCACGATATAGAGACCCGGATTTTGTGGCGCGGCAATTGTAAAGCTATCCAAATCCGGCACTGAATGACGCGACAAAAGTTGACCCGAGATATTGTATATCTCAACAGCTGACATAAACGGACATTTAAGACCGACATTTCTGCCGGGAAGAACCATACGCGGTGTCAGCTTCAGAACACTGTCAGTATTGTCTGAAGCAATGCTTCCGATGGATGACAACGCACCTCCTACTGAGATCTGACGTGTCACACTTTTCTCACCGCAAACAACAGTAAGCGTACCGAATGCCGGAGTGTCGGATGCTATAAATCCACAGCCATCGACAACACCAACGCCGTCAGAACATACAAGAGTATAATCAGGTATTGTGTCAAGTAACGAATCGTAACGGTTATAGGCAAGAATCCGAGGCTCGAATGTAGCTCCAAGGGGAAGCGAGACAATCTCTTCAGGATAATCTATTTCTATTCTTGATATTTCAGAATCAGCCGGAGAATCGTCAAAGACCATGAGGCAATTGGCAACTGCACGAGGCGTATTCTCTGTTGTCTTATTGACAATTCTGTCTGTAACATACATTTCAGCCGAACCTCCACCGTCGCACTGCATCATGTAGGCACATCCGAAATGACGTGCAATCTGCGCAGCCTTAGCCGTGCTTAGGCCTGCCGATTTACCGTAGACAGGATCAGTCGATTTGTCAATAACCATCATATAAAGAGTCTTGTGATCGTCCGACGTACCGTATAGCGAACGGGGATAGGTCATGCTATCATAATCAGCCGCATTGCACCGAGAGAGAACCTCTCCATCACGCATCATAAGCAGATTGCCGCCGATAGCTGTCTCCACAAGTGGATAGACCGACGAGGAAGATGGAGAAAAACGAAAGGTGTATTTAAGTGCCACCCTATCGCCCACCTTGACATTGGCAAGCTTTGTCCGTCCATTTCCACGTCCGACTATGGCAAGATCATGATTGCCAAGTGTCCCGAATCCTGCATCAGTACGGATTTCCTTGACGATAAAGTCTATGAAGCGGCCCCCCATCCACTCCTCACCGTCAGCAATATCCAGAATTACTTCTGTCGCATCTCCACCTTCAGCCAACCGATAGAAGCCATTTGCATCAAGCTCCGACGAAATTGGGCTAAATTTCGTGTCTGAGCCATAAAAACTATTATAAATCCCGATTTCATCCGGATGCACACCCTTATTGCACTGGCTAACGTTATACAGAGCAATCCCGTCATTGACACGTATCACCATGGAAGGTTGACAATAGTCTATATATATTTCCTTATCAGGCGATATGCCCATCAGTCCTGTCACCTGAAGCGGACCGCCAAAGGCCATCTCTGAAGCCATATTGCATTCGGTAACCATCTTGCCATTTCGTATGGAGACATTACGTGTCTGCGATGAAAACAGCTTACCGTCAGGACTCTGCGAACTTACAGCCCAGAAGTTGGCATTCTGCCCGGCAATCACCCTATGTTCGGATTCTGACAAGCGCATGGCAGCCGAGACAATCTTTTCAGTTCCTTTGGCGCTTTCATTGGCCACAGAGTTTTCAACACGGACATACTCATTCGTCATATCAGCAATAACCATATTAACGTTGAGAGGAATCTCAGGCAAACGAAGACGCAGATAAGTTGTCCCCGGGCCAATGCGCCGCTCAATCAAACGATCCATCTGATAGGATTTGTCGTCAATAGTCACATTCTCAGACCTGAGAGATGGCGGAAACATGAACAAGAATCCGACAACGACACTAAACAGACATTTATTAATTCTCATAACTATTCTATATTCAAAAGTAACTGTTTCCAAACTGTAAAAACGACAGAGGAGCATAAAGGCTTTGAATAGCGCATTATGCCCTTCTGCCTATAAAAGAGCCCGGATTTTTCAACCGTTTATTTCACTATGAATTTCTTACCGTTACGGATATAGATACCCGGAGCAAGAGGTCCACGGCATTCGATGCCCAAGAGATTGAAAATGCGGTTATCAACAGCACGCCCGTCAGTCTCTATTATGTCAATGCCACTCTGAACACCGGCCGGAGTGATCCGCAGATTATCGAAATGCCAAGGATAGCAAAGCGAAGTAACGGTCAGCTTATATGTTCCGGCCTTCAGTTTCACATCGCGATAGTCAGGAGTTTCGTTGTAGACTGATGTAAGACCGTCATCACTACCTGATTCAGGCCAGAAGTAAAGCACATTCGACACAGAGCCATCTGCTTCTTTAGTCGGAATCCAACGGTCTTTATCTCCAAGGATTGCATCAAACTCTGCTCCATCCTCACTGAAAACGGCTGGGACTGACGGTCGCAAAGGCTGATTGAAAGGAGTAAGCTCGTTGCCGTCAATTGCAAGGGTCATCGATGCCGCATATTGCTTAGGCCAATTAAGAGCCGGATTCCCGTCAATGGCATACTGATATCCGGGTTCCACACCTATGGACGCAACACGTCCGTATTCACTCCAAGGTACGGCATGCTTCACTGAAATATCTACATCCATATCAACCGGGACTGTAATCGTATAGTTAAACACAGCACCCAGTTGGAGATTGCTTCCTCGCGTGAGATAGTACGGTCTCCGTTAGTTGGCAGAATTACCGAGTAACCGTTCCAACGCGGATCGCCCATTGCAGATATGTAGTGACCGCCAGAGGCATTCTGGTCAGGAGTGATGAACACATCATCAGCATCGTCGCGGTAATCAGAAGTTTCGTAGAAGGGGACATCGGCCACTTCGGTCTCGGGCTCATCCTCGCTGACGAGATAGAGTACGAAATGTCCGGGCGTAAGCTCATATTCCTTCGAACCGGCAGCCTCAGCCTCGGTAGTGCCATCCATAAGGACGCGCTTGACAGCTATTTCTTTTTCGACAGTGACTTTCTGAGCGTTGTGGATGTCTCCGTTGAGCACCATCATGAAAAGGTTCTTCCCATTTTTAAGCAGCGAGACACATACGCCCTGTCCGTCAGAAGTCACAGAATTAATACCGTCCGGAAGCATATCCTTAGTCAGACGTGTACACCCGACAGGTGTTTCGGCGTTAGTATGGCCTGCCCTTAGGAATTCTGCACCAAGAAATACCCAAGTGAGAGCATGGATATCACGATTGATATTCTGAACCATGTACCATACAGGTGTCTTCTCGTTGTTGACATCAATCGGAGCGTCGTAATATGTATAGCCATCATATGGATTAGGGCACTTATAAGTAAAATACTGCACACCCTGAGCGCCATAGGCAAGATTACCGAAAATCTGGACACGCATGTGGTTCTCTTCAGGTGTAGGATATGACACACCTGCTTTTCCACAGTTGGATGCGACAGAATGGGCAAAAGCCCAGAAAGATGTATGGTAATACTTTGCAAGCTTCGAAACAATCTCAAGATTATTAAAGAAATCGGGTTCGATATAGATCTCTTTAGTATCATCATACTGACGGACCGGATAGTAATCGTAGCTAATAAATCCTGTCCCGACCTCACGCATAAAGGTGTGGACATACTCATCGTAACTAGTGAAACCGATTGCAGACATATCTGTACTGATATTCAAGAGATTTCCATACAGGATATGTTCGGTATCAAACTCACGTATCCAGTTGACTTTCTGCGTCATCTGTGGGAAATGCTTGCGATGAGGCTCATCCATTATGAACCATCCGCCAAGCCGGTCGGAACTCTTGACCGAGCTGACAGTCGATTGTATTTCACTATAGTTGCTTAAACCGGCCTTACATATCATACTTAGCTCTGTGCCCTCACGGAGATTAATTTTTACGCCGTTGATTTCTTGACCGTCGAAAAGGAAAGCCTTGTCGACACCGGGCCATGCAGTTCCCTGAGTAATCGTAAAACCACAATCCCAAAGCTCCTGATATTGCTTTTGGAGGAAAGCCGGAGCTTCATCTCCTTTTCCACCTTCAAAATCGACAGAACCCCAAGCGTAGATAGGGAAATATTTTCCTGTCGGATGTGTATAGAAAGTGTTAAGTTCCGGCAACTGGTTATGACGAGACGAATGACCGGCCTTAGTATCAGCTGCCCCATTGAAATCCTCGGCTTCAATGAGACTCTCACCCTCATAGCTGATACTTAAATCTTTGAAGGGAAATTCATTTACATCATATCGGATATTCCGAATCTGAATAGCGCCTCCTACCGGAAGACCAAGGAAACGTATATCCTGATATTGACCTGCTTTATTAAGGAAACGGACAGTGGTTGCCGTACGCTGCGCAGCAAGATCAACACGGAAAGTCTTCCACTCATCCGTAGCTTTCATTGTCCGATCAAATTCGTATGTTCTCGTAGCAGAACCTAAGAAAACTTTATACATGACCATATCAATCGTATTAATATCGTCGGTCGAACGATAATCGAAACACAGTGATGTATATTGGTCAGGCACTTGCTCTGTGATAGTATTAAGACGTATAACAGGAAGATAAGCGCCACCGTCATTTGTCTCGCATGTAAGAGTCCATGTATCCGTCTCTGGATCATAATCTGACGAAAATCCGGACGTAAGCGGAATCTCAGAAATCTTCATAGGATAACCCTGTGCCATTGAAACAAATGACAAAGAAATGACTAAGGTCATTAAAAACAATCTGATTTTCATGGGGTCTGTTTGTTAGGAGGTAGAATTTTAAAAAATATCGGGTAGAAGAACCTAAAACAAAATGGGATCTTATTGTTCTTCCACCCGATAAGATTTGATTTGGCTTATTATTCAATCGACAGCCTCATATACGGACTTATTTTACAATAAACTTCTTGCCATTCTGGATATAGATACCCGGAGCAAGAGGAGCTTTGCATTCTACGCCCATAATGTTGAAGATACGGTTGTCGGCAGGACGTTCAGCTTCGATTGTAACATCTTCGATAGCTGACTGAGTCGCATTAATCCAGCGGACATTCTTAATCCAAAGCATCGAAGATTCAGGAAGATCGATGCACTGTACCCAAAGGAAATGATTGCTTCCGAACACCGAACCGAAACCAATTTGATCAATCTCTTTCGAAAGGTCAAATTTTATAGTCTTCCATTCTGCTTCATAGATTTCGTCCTCAGGCGTACCTTCGAGCATCTCTGACGTAGGCACCGGTGTCATTTCCGAATAATCCGGTTTCTTGTGGAGATATACTTTCGGAGCGAAAGAATTACCTGTCAGCTTATAGTCAAAACAGAATGTGGTGCAACCTTCCGGCAGTGGTTTTACCAGATTTGAGGACTGAAGAACGGGGTTACCGCCCGAACGTACATAGATATCACTTCCACCGTCCATCTCCGGGTCAAAGTCTTTGGAGAAATCAGTATTGGGAAGTGTGAACGCATCAAGGACATCGCCTGCGGCTCCCTGATTCTTGCATTCGGCGGTAGCCTCATCAATCGTAAGAAGACGAATATTTTTTACTGTGAGCGCCCAACCTTCCGACTTGTTGGCATCGTTGGTAGAAATCCAGAAGTAGTTCTTGGCATAGTCACTTTCGCTACCCCACTGTGCATTGCGGGCGATAGGCATATAGACTGTCTGATACTCGTCAGAAACGAGAAGTAACGGACCATGAGCCTGATCGATATAGATGTTATTGTACTCGT
The DNA here is from genome assembly GCF_004803915.1 of Duncaniella dubosii. Classification (NCBI taxonomy): domain Bacteria; kingdom Pseudomonadati; phylum Bacteroidota; class Bacteroidia; order Bacteroidales; family Muribaculaceae; genus Duncaniella; species Duncaniella dubosii. The sequence continues at coordinate 1,325,590 of NZ_CP039396.1, read as the reverse complement.
GCTGGAAAACAACAAGGTTGTTGATCTGACGGTTTGTCTTATACTCAAAAGCGAGAATAGTATACTCCATCGGGCACGGAGATGTGAGTTTCTGTGTACGAAGCCATACACCGCCATCTGCATAAGCATTGGTTGTCACAGTGATTGCTCCGTCCTCATCAAAAATAGGCTGACCGTTCTCATCAATGGGATACTCCATGTGACCTCCGTTTTCCGGAACGATTTTGTTGTCGACAATATTACCTGAATCACGGAAATAGATTGGATAGACGGCTGATGCCTGAAGCGTAGCTGCTAAGCAAGCTAACGATAGTAAAGATTTTAGCTTCATAAGATTTGGTTTTAAGGTTAATGATGATTTTGTAGAAATTTAATTTGGATGTTAAGGTCTGGAGGCTTTCTGACAGAAGTTCTCAAAACAGCTTTTCTGTAAAATAATGGCTGTAGGGAAGCGCCTATCTATCGCATAAGGCTGTTTCTGCTTGACATCTATCAAAAATAGATCAATTCATCACAGGAAAGTATTTTTTACCACCCGGGATTCTGGAATTTTTGGCCGGTTGCAGACTGGAGTGCAGTCGCTTCCTTGCCGGGAACTGGACAACGGAGAAATTTTTCAGTAGTGGCTGTGCGATGATTCACAACGTAACGCTGATAGCCTGTACATGTACGGTATTCTATTCCGTTTTCAGGGTCAGGAATAAAGTTGCCATTCTCATCGCGGTCGAAATCAAGATCATTGTTTGAGTTGAATGCCAGTTTTGTGATGGTCTCGCCTACAGGACGCATACCTGTGACAGTACCGGTCTCAGCAAGAAGCATCCAACGACGGACATCAAAGAACCGATGATCCTCAAAAGCCAACTCTACGCGACGCTCATTGCGCACACGAGTACGGAATTCATCCTTGGTCATACCGTAGGCAAGACGCGGCATTCCGACACGCACACGGACGGTATTGACTGCATCAACTGCCTCATTTGGAGCTGTCTCGGCAAGAGATGCTTCGTTGGCAGCCTCAGCATAGTTGAGATAAAGCTCTGCAAGACGATAGACGCGGTAGTAACCGTCCATCTGGGCTGTGCGCGATGATGTGATATTGAAATATTTATGTAGATAATATCCTGTCCGAGTATATAGGATATTTGTCATCGAGGCATTGTATTTCGAGCCTTCCCCTGTATAAATGGTAGGCTGAGGACGGTTATCAAGAAGATGTACATGAGCTCCATTGTAGTATACAGTGGACTTTAGTCTGGGATCACGGTTGGCGTAGGGATCGGCCTCATCGTAGAGAGTCGCTTCCGGATTGATGATTGGCTGTAAATGATCGGTATCAGAATAGCCGAGGATGGGTAGTTTACCGTCAATTGTTTCGTAAGAATCAATCAGCTCCTGAGACGGACAAGATCCGGCACGAATATGCCCTGAGAGGATAGGAGCTGTGTTATATTGCCATACATTGCACTGCGATATGCCAAGTATTGTTTCCTTATCATTCGTACCGTTGACATCAGGCTTTCTCTGGAAAAGAAGGTCATACGCACAATTTGATATAAGGTTCTCATTGTTAGATGTCGATGGAGCGGTAGTGAAAAGCGCATAGCCGTTTCTAACACAGTCATCAAGAGATGTCTTGCAGATTTCGGAAGCATCCGCCCATGAAATCGAACCGTCGTTGTTGAGAGGAGACGCCGCATAGAGAGCGGCTTCCGACATTATAGCGCTGGCAATAGCCTTGTTGATACGCATCAGGTCACTGTCGGAAGAACCGGATCTCCAGTCAACGTAATCGCAAGCAAGCACTTCACGGCAATCGGAAATAATCTGACGTACGACATCAGAGAAACTTGCAGGCCGCACCTTTGAGTAGTCATATTCGGAATCATCTTTCTGATCGAGAATCAAAGGCACTCCTCCATAAATCTTGGCAAGCTGAAGATAATAGTAGGCTCTCAAACCAAAAGCTTCGGCCCGGTAGCGGAGACGGTTACCTTCTTCAAGGATATAGGCATTGTCGATGTTGTGGATAAGTATATTACAGTTGGCAATTCCTTCGTAATACTTTTCCCACTTGTCGAGTGCAGTTAGAGGATTATTCGAAATCGTGGCAAGACCGTTGTTCCACTGGGAAATCGGACCGCCCTCAACATCATCGACATCGTGTGCGTTGTCTGTCGCAGCATCAAGGAAAGACCTGTTTGCTCCATAGGCAGAACCAAACGAAGCGCTGGTCATTGGCAGATAGCAGTTGTTTAGCCAGCCGGCAGTCTGAATCTCACTTTGGAATATGTCTTCGAACTTTATAGAACCGTCCGGATAGTCATTGATTTCGGTACATGAAGCCAGTGCAACAGCCAGTGCGGCGAACGGCAAGAAGGTTCTGATATAGTGTTTCATTGGTGTAGGTCTGAATTAGAAGTTAATGTTAAGGCCGAAATTAAACGAGCGATAAACTTTAGTATATATTTGTGTGACCTCAGGGTCAAGACCCTCAAACTCCATGTTGTCCCATGTAAGGAGATTCTGGCCTGAGACATAGAAGCGAAGTTTTGACATTCCCATACGCGAGATAAGTTTTTCAGGAAGCGAATAGCCTATAGTGGCGTTACGCAGACGGAGATAGTCGAGTTTAGACACATAGAACGAATTGGACTGTAGACTTGACGATGCCGAGGATGATAACGCCGGGAAACCGATATGCTTCCCTTCCGCATAACGTTCTGGAGTCCAAGCGCTCTGATGAACCGGCATGTAGACACCTTCGGTGGTCAGGCCATCAACAAATTCAGCCACACCAACGCTCTTGTTCAGAAGCACTGAACGATCACCCTCGCCTATGAAATCAAGATAGAGGTCAAAACCTTTATAATCGAGCTGGACAGAAGCACCATATTCGATACGCGGCATATCATACACGCCAGCGAGAGGTGCATAGTCTCCTTCGTCAATGATTCCGTCGGAATTGAGGTCTTTGAACTTAAGGTCACCGGGACGAGGCTGCTTGCCGGTGTAGCGCAGACCGGAATTATCAATCTCTTCTTGTGAATTATAGAAGATTGAACCGTTTGAGCCGTCAACAAGATAGCCCCATTGCTGACCAATAGAGTAACCGGTCTTACGGTAAGGATAGGCATAGCCAGCATCTGCATAAGAAAGTTCGTCGGCGCTGACCCAATGATTTTTGTTCCATCCCATCTGACCGTTTGCGGTGATACCCAAACCACAGGGAAGCACAGTGCTGTAAGTAAGTCCGAGGTCAATACCGTTGTTGAACACCTTGCCGGAATTAATAAACGGACGGTTCTCAGCCGTCACTCCACCAAGAGTCGGGGTGAGTTCCGATTGAAGTAGGATTCCTTCCTGATTGGTACGCCAGTAGTCAAAATTAAGATAGAACTTATCGCTCAGGCCAAGATCGAAACCATAATTCTGTTGCTTTGATTTTTCCCAACCGATGCCAAGGTTACCGCGACGCATATTAAGTACGCCATAACCTGAATAGATTCCTGAAATACCACCAACAGAGGCACGATATATATTGTCATACAAATAGCGGGAATCCTGATCTCTGAGCGAATCATAGTAGAGTCCACCGTATGACGCACGGAGTTTTAAATAGGTCACATAGTCATTCTTAAACCAGCTTTCTTCCGAAGGAACCCATGATGCGGAGACTGTCGGCGAGAAGTGGAACTGATGTCCCTCAGCCATCATCTCAGAGCCTGAGTAGTTGAAATCAAATTGCAGGAAATAGCGGTTCTTGAAGCCATATTTTGCCTCACCTGCGAGCTGAATGCGGTTAGTCGGAAGGATGAAAGCGTAGTTGTACCACTTCCCGGCATCACCGCGATAGTCCTCAGAGGTGTAGTGGACAAGAGCATCGACCGAATGGTCTTCGGCAAAGATACGATGGTAGTTAAACATGGCCTGAATGTCCATATAATAGTTTGTGGTAGTACCCTTGGCCCATGAAAGAGGTGTCTCGACATTACTTCCCCACGGCACATAGGACTGAGTGTTGTCATTGTAGACCACACGGCCATAATCGTGGATGCCTCCACGGATGCCGTTGTAGATTGAGCTGTAGCCGAAGATACCTTTGAACGACAGACCTTTCGTAATAAAGTCGAGCTTGAGATCAAAACCGATGTTGGCGGCGAGATCTGTGCGTGTCATCTGATTGACACCGCTATAGTTGATTGCTCCTTGGAGTGGATTTGGATAACCCTCATTTGTGATAACACTTCCATCAGGAAGGACTCCATCCTCAACCCAATTTGGGGTAGTGTATAGAAGCTTGTAAATCTCAGTTCCTCCGAGATATGAAGCATTAACCCGACGTACACCTATGTTGGTATTGGCGAAAGCGCGCATCCATGAAGTGATATCCACGTCAAGATTCGAGACCACGGTAAAACGGTTTGTATAATCTGCTGGATTATATTTGTCATCGTAAGTAGCCTTATATCTTCCGGATTCACGAGCAAATCCCACATTAATATAGAACCTTACTTTTTCAGAACCCGCCCCGACCTGAACATTGTATTTCTGGAAAAGCATGTCATCCATATACATATCGCGCCAGTCGTTGTCTGTCCCCGTGCCGTCTTTGAAAGCATTGAGCTGCGAAGCAGTGAATTTAGGGACGAGACCGTCGTTTGTAAGAGCTGCATTGCGGAGCAGAGCCTGACCGTAGGCGTTGAGCATGTCGGGATTGCGCGTAGCCTTCTCGATACCGACATTTGCCGAGACGCTGACATTCATTGAATTGTTCTTTCCCTTTTTAGTTGTCACAAGCACCACTCCTTGCGCACCTTGTGGCCCGTAAAGAGCTTTAGCTGCCGCATCTTTGAGGATAGTGACTTCGGCAACAGTGGTGGGATCAAGATCCGCAAGTGAGATAAATGGCATAGGGATGCCATCAAGCACCAAAAGCGCATCTGTGGCAAAAGGAGAACTCTGACCTCTTATCACACCATTATACCACCCTGAAAGTTTTCCTCTGATGGCACTTTCAAGAGAGGAGCCTTTCCATTTATCAATCTCTTCGGCCTTGACTGATGATTGTGCGCCGGTATAGCTGTCACGCGTATCCTGATAGCCGAAAGCAGCCTGAAGTTCCTGCTGACCATAGGGAATGGAGTCAGACACCGTAGAAGCCAAAGCCGAGAACGATACTGATACCAGAAATATCGGAATTATATTTTCTTGTGAATCATGATAATTTAGGTTTGTGGTATGGATTACTCCCAACCGGGGTTTTGCCAATAGTCTGCACCGAATCCGGTGAGCGCACCGAGAGTGCTTGATTCAGTCAAAGGAATAGGTACGAGGCGATATTTTGCCGCAGAACAATACTTACTGAGGCCATTGCCTTGATCTTTACCGAGCGGAAAGCGGACATAGACATATTTTGTTCCATTCTTATGAATCCACATGCCTGTATTATAGCGTTCCTCTTTTATATCTTCGTTCACTGTGCCCCAGCGACGGCAATCGAAATAACGGTGTTCTTCAAAAGCCAGCTCAACCTGACGCTCATGGCGCACAATGAGTCGGGCATAATCCTTATCCGAAGTGACTTTATCAACCGACGGGTCAAATCCTGCGCGATGACGGATATCATTTACCAAGTTCATGGCTTCCGATATTTTGTTTGTTTCCACCGCACATTCAGCAAGGTTCAGATAAATCTCGCCAAGACGATAGTATTTCCAGTTTCCCTCATCTTTCATCTGACCCGGAGTCACTTTATATGTATGATACTTGTTATTATAGTATCCGGTACGAGTGTAACGCTGCGATTTTATATCAATTTTTGCGTTTCCGCTACCACCGGGAAAACTACATTCCTTACCGTCCCACGTATTCTCGTTATTCCAAATCTCAACAGTTTTATTCAGCACACCTGTGTTTAACTTCGACCCATTATATATGACGGACGCATAGAATCTGGGATCTCGGCCTTCATAGGGCTTTTCAGGATTATAGCCTGACCGTGTATTAATGTTGATATCGGAATGTTTTTCATCTACATAAGGATTCGCAAGATCATAGATTGGTTCACCTGTGGCAAGCATATCATAAGCATCAACAAGTTCCTGAGTGGGGATACATCCGGCTTGATGAGTCTCGACGGCGAAAATCGGCACACCGTTGATGGTCGAATGGTTCACACCCCAGTTCAGAGGACTTCCCCAGATTGTCTCCTTGTCATCGGCCTTCGAACCGGCATAGCTGCGTGATGCGAAATATTCCTGATAGCAGTTATGGTATGATTTGTTGTCAACAAGGTGAGTATAGAGCTCATATCCATTCGCAATTAGGAGGTCGAAAGCTTTCTTGTTTTTATCATAGGCATATTGCCACAAATTCTGGTCCTTACAGAAAAGAGGACTTGCAGCAAACAGCGATGCTTGAGAGATAATTGCACATGCAATGCCTTTAGTCATACGGTTTTTTTGCTGAACCGCAGTTATGCTCCACGGAAGATTGGGACTTTCGAGAGCCGCCTCACATTCTGCCACAATGTGTTGAAGGACTTCCCATGCCGCGCTTCGCTCCATGCCTGCATAAGAAGAGTTTACGCTAAGGACATCGGTTATGATAGGCAAATCGCCATAAAATTTCACCAACTGAAGATAGTAGAACGCACGGAGGACACGAGCCTCAGCAGTACATAATTCCCGTTCCGACTCACTTTCAAAAGCAGCATCCGGAAAATGCTTGAGACAGTTGTTGAGAATGCGGATCATTGACCAATAACGGGTCCAATAACCTCCGTCCCACTTTCCTTGCGAAGTGTCATCCCATTCGAAACGATGTTTGGTCGTGTTGCAATTACCGGCATAGATATCAGAAATAAGCAGGGGCTGATATTCTGCAGTTGACCATCCTTCATCAGCCATGTCGATAAGAAAATTATCGAAGAAATAGTACATGAACATTTTCTGAGGGATATGCGACCAAGCCGAGGCAAAATAGTCCTTGGTATTCTCAGGTGTCGAGAAAACCACATCGATGGGCATACGGCCATCCGGTGTCACATCAAGATCATCCTGACATGATGACAGCAACAATCCGATGTTACAAACTGCCAAGACAGCTAAAAATATATTAAAAAGATGCTTTTTCATGAGAATATTTGTTGTAGTAGGTAGTTAAAGGTCAATGGATAAACCTGCGGTATAAGTCTTCATAAGCGGATAAGATGAGAAACCATTCTGTTCAGGGTCGATCATCTTAGTATGGAGTTTATTCCATGTATGCAGGTTATCCGCACTCACATACACGCGCACGTTATCCATTCCGAGTTTCCTTGTGAAATTTTTAGGAAGAGTATAACCGACCGTAAGATTCTTAAGGCGAATATAGGAGGCATCCATCGTGTAGTATTCATTTGCCACGTGACTTGAGGTCTCTATGAGCGAGAGGCGTGGATGGGTGATTTTTTCACCGGCGGCATACCGTTCATCACTCCAGCGATTGTCACACATATCAGAGAAAAACACGGTTCCAAATCCTTCATACATTACTTGGCTGCCAAAATAACGGGTATATTTACCAACGCCCTGAAGCATCACTGAAAAATCAAAGCCATAGGCGTTACCACCAAAAGTCAGACCATAAGATATCCTTGGAAGGAGACTCGAATAACCGATCGGAGCGATGTCCTTCTGGTCTATGATGCCGTCGTTATTCAGATCCTTATAAACGAAGTCTCCGCGTTTGGGTTGTATGCCGGAATACGTAAGTCCACGTTGTGCTATCTGCTCATCGGAATTATAGAAACCTGTGCCGTCAAGACCAAGTTCCGGATTTACCGAGCGGTCAATCAGATAACCGAACTGCTGTCCGATGCTGAAACCCTCGGTGCGATATGGATAGGCATAGTCATCACCAAGATATACTTCGTCTGCATCAATAACTGTATTCTTTGCATACGAAAAATTACCTGTGAGGAAGAAATCGAGATTGCGGTTTAGCGAATAATTATAGCGGGCCGAGATTTCATAACCGGTATTCTTGACTTTCCCGAAGTTTGAGCGGGGAAGTTGCGTGGACATAAGACCGCCGATATGTGGAATGGTATTACGTGAAATCAGGATATCGGAGCGTTTCTCATAAAACCAGTCGAAAGTCACGTCAAGATTACGGAAAAGAGTAAAATCAACAGCGTAGTTCTGTTTCCATGCTGTTTCCCAATGGATATCAGGATTACCGATGAGGCTTTCATAGATAATGCCGGTTCCATCGCCTGCACTGGTAAGAGAGCCCGGAATCATAATCGCATCCTGAGCATGGAAAATATATGGGACTTTGGAATTATTATCCAGATATAGGAAACGCTGTTTCTGACGAGCGGCTTCGTCGGCACCGGCATAGAGTTCGTCGTTACCGACCTTACCTACCGAAGCACGGAATTTTAACTTGGTCAGCCATCCGTTCTCAGCCAATGGCTGCATGAACTTCTCATTAGAGGCCACCCAACCAAGAGAGAATGCAGGGAAGAAACCGAAACGGTGTCCGGGCGCGAACTGCTCTGATCCATTGTAACCGATATTGACTTCAGCAAGATAACGCGAGTCAAAAGCGTATGTGAAACGTCCGGCCAGACCGATCATCTTATAGGGAATCGAACCGAGAATATTTTCTTTCTCATCCCGCTGAAAAAGTAGCATACCTGTCACATTATGGACATTGCTGAATGTCCGGTTATAATTGACCTGAGCCTGAACATTCATGAACCACCTGCTGACATCGGCACGTGAAAGAGCGAGCTGACCGTCATCTTCTGAGTTGCCCTCCATTGTAAAGACCGGATGATCATAACCACCGGGATTAAGGTCATAGCGATAACCTGAGAAATCCTTGCTTCCCATAGTGAGTTGCTGTGCGTATGTCTCGAAGGAGATGACACCACGGGCTGAAAGACCCTTTGTCACACGGTCAAGATTAAAATTAAGTGTCGCGATTGCGTTAGCCGATGCTTCGACAAGGAGCTTATAGCCTGAACGATTAAGCTGACCATAGGCCGACTGGGCAAGAGACAGCTCATTGTCCTGAACCACGCGATTACCTTTTACATAATGAAGCGCTAAAGTTCCGTCGTCACGGACACCTTCAGAAACCACAAATCCATTAGTTTCATTTCCGGCTATAGTAAGAGGACCGGGAACTGTAGGCTTAGAGGTGAGAGCGGCCCATCGCAGACCGGCTGTATTTGCACCGGCCATATTGGCAGCTGCCTGATTTGTCTTCCTGATTGAAGAACTCACGTCAAGTGAAGCACTAATCCAGTTATTAAAATTATAATCAAGGTTCGTACGGATATTGTAGCGGTTCATTTTCGACTGAGGGTCATAGCCGAGCTGATCTTTTGACTCCGTCTTATACATGCCACCCTGATATACATAGCCGGCACTTGCAAAATATTTAAGCTTCTTAGAGCCTCCTGAAATATTGACATTTGCCTGAACCATATTTGAATGGTCTTTCAGATAAACATCGCCCCAATCGGTATCAGGATACCAGTAACGGATAGCGGGATCAGAAGAGCCTCCGGTTTTCCACAAGTCATACATGGCAACCTGCGCGTCAGTATATTTTGGCACACCGCCATCGTTGAGAGCGGCTTCATTGGCGAGGCGGACAAAGTCGTATGAATGACGTCCCTCAGGCCAGTAGTTGAATTGCTGCATCGAATAGTTTACCTGACCGTGGACATTGATCTTACCCTCCTCTCCTCGACGGGTGGTGATAAGGATGACGCCATTAGCTCCACGCACACCGAAAACAGCCGTAGACGATGCGTCCTTGAGCACACTGATGGACTGCACCTCATTCGGATCAATCTCACTCATCGACGTACGAGGAATACCATCGACAAGGATTAGCGGAGAGGTTCCGTTTGTAGTGGCAGCTCCTCGTAAGAACATCTTCACATCATCTTCTCCGGGTGCGCCGCTCTGCTGCATTGTAGTGAGGCCGGGAAGCTTGCCCGAAAGAGTGGCTGCAAGATTCGGTTCGGATGACTTCTTTATTTCAGCTGAGCCTACGGCGGCGACAGAACCGGTAACAGTGACCTTTTTCTGTTGGCCATAAGCAACGACTACAACTTCGTCAAGGTCGGTAGCTTCAGTTTCCATAGTAACTCTGACAGTAGAAGATGTAACCGGAAGCTTCACTGTCTTGTAACCGATGAAGCTAATTTCCAATACCGGGTTCTTGGATGTCAGTTTCAGAGTAAACTCGCCGTCTACATTTGTAAACGTCGCGTTCGGCGTGTTCTGTTCGCGGATGGTGGCACCTATTACAGGCTCACCATCCCCATCGATAACTGTACCGCTTACTACAGGGATGTCTGCACCCCATACAACTGGTATAGAGACCAGCCAGAGTAGCGTAGCCATGCAAAGTGCAATGAAGTGTTTCTGATGGTAGGTCATGATTGGTTTTTTAAGTTGATACGCAAAGTTAACACCAACGTGATTTACATGCTTTTTCTCGTGGTTTCAACTTTATTTATATTTGTTTCAATTTTTTATCATATTTATTTGCAATATGTGCCATTGACCACATACAGTCTTGACTACAAGCATATTACGCAAACGAATATTATTATCTGTCTGAGTATCAGACAATATATTTCACCTTTAATATGATGCCTTATGACTATCGGCACAAACTGTATGCCCTATGGATTCCGGCAATGACTCATAGATATAATTGAATCGTCCTCCGGGGGCTGTATCACCATTCACATAGAAATCCATGATGTCGCCCGGATGCTGCATATTGTCATTCCACTTGAACTCAAAACTTAAATTATCGTCTACTCCAAGGAGTTTTTTGGGTATTGCGATTTCGAGAACATTGCCGCTGACCACATACTTTCCATTACCGATCTGCTGCCATTCCCATGAACTTCCATTTGATTTTTCAATGCAGACCCCGTCAGTTTCCGGCGACCTGCGATTGACAATGAAATCATATCCGTTCCATCCGGTAGCCTTATACCGGTCGATGTCAATCAGGAGCATCATCCAATGCGGATCTGTCGGGGCTGTAAGGGCTTCAGCTGTCTCCACTCTGAAATAGACATAGTCCCTATCGTGAGCAACCTTCGAACCGACAATATCATTTCGGCCGGAACTATTTGTGTAATACTTATTATAACGTCCTCTGTGGTCGCGATGGAATGTGTTGCCACGATAGGCTTTATACTCCGGCATCACATCGTCCCATTCATGCGCCCTGCCAAGCTCTATAGTCTTGGGAGCAGATGCTGTCTGAGGCTTCGCCATGCCTTTAAATCGGCGTACGTTGTCGACCAGCTGCTGATAATAGACGTCTCCTTTGTCGCCCCAGCCTTTGGTCGGCTCTATGTCTCGGCTGTGGTCACGGTCAAACTGATCGACAAACGACAGCGGATCACTCCATCCGTGAGCTTTCGTCCACATACCCGATGTCCATTCGTTCCATCCGGTCACAAAGACCATCTGAGGCTTCAGATAATCAATGGCACGATTCCACTGCTCCTGAAAATTCCATCCGTAGAGGTAAGCATCCTCGCGAGAGTCAAAGCCTTTAAGATAGCTGTAACTCCGGCCATAGGTATCAGATAAATTAAAGGCGCAGCAATGTCCGCCGCTGAGAGCACGTGCGTTCTGCGCAATGCCGACCACACACTGTTCAAACTGTCTTTTTTCCTTATCGTAACAATATCCGTGGGTTGGAAAAACCTCAAGCCAGCCCCACTGGGGAGTAGCCGGGTCTGAACCAAAGACATAATCGGGTTGACCGGGGCGGAATGTAAAGAACTCACGTATTTTCCGTTCTATTCCTGTGTCAGCCAGATTATCCGAATAGGCCATGATAAGTGGCTTCCCTTTCCAATAGAACCACAGGTTTTCATATTCTCCCTTTCCGTATAACCCGTTATAGAGATTTATAAGCGATTTCCGGGAATCATCGGTCGGGGCAAACGGAAGCATAAAGACTATCTTCGGAACATTGACCCCGTCTTTCTGAGCCTTATCCCATGTCTTAAGCAACGCACGAAATGAGTTTTCCCATATATGAGCGCCATTCGTACAGTCAAAAAACACACAGTCGACACCTGCATCGGCAAGCATTTCGGCATGTTTGCGAAGCACCCACGGATCTGTAGTCTTATAATATCCGAAAATAGGTTCATCCCAATAGAAAACCCCGGGTCGCTTGCCAGGCTCACCCCAAGCAGGATGATTATAGTCATCCATAGCTTCAGGATGCAGACGAAGCACTTCTGAAATATTCTTTACTTCTATCGATGTGTCGTCATTACCTCCCGTAGAGTCAAATCCTTGATGCCATGTCCAATAAAACATGCCCACGAAACGGTCTTCCTTACGGTCACCTGCGACATCATATCCGCAGGCTTTGCGACCAAGAGCATCAGTAAGCATCCAATGATTGCTCTCGGTGGCAACTCTCTCTGATTTAGCATTTGCCGAAAGACCGACCATCGAGATTGTTATTGTCAATAATAAATTGCGATAAATCATCTGTATAGCTGTCTATAATCCTTGTTTAACTAAAAATACTTTCCGTGGTAGTTCATCTAACAAGCACCTTGACAGACCTCCCCAATGAGGTCACTATATAGATACCGGCACTTGGAAGAGTTACGGTCTGTGATCCTGAACCTGAAGCCATTACTAATCCGAGAACATTTGAGACTGAAAAGTTGCCACCGGATTCTATGTACAGCCTGTTTCCGTCAAGCGAAGTCGCGCAGAAATTATCTTTGGCCTCACACAAATCCTCTATCATGGTAGAGGCGTAATCCCAGCGGTAATTATAGCAGAAACGGCGGTTAGGAGCTGTGTCTCCGTTCACACATAGTGAAATAGGATCTTCAATATCTTCAGGATTATCAGCCCATTTAAAATAGAAATTGCCCTTCTCTGATTCTGTCATTCCCAAGGCAGACATCGGCATTTCGATTACAAGACGATTCTCTTCCGTCCTGAATTCAGCCAAGCCACTTTTCACCCACTGAGATGAGGCAGTATCCCATTTCATAACATACGACATAGTGTCGGACTCAAATTCCTTATTAATCAGGAAATCAAATCCATGCCAACCCGTCTTGAAATCACAGTCTGTATTTACAAACAGCAACATCCAGTTGGGGTCTGTATATGGTGTAAGAGACGAAGCTGTCTCTACATAAAATGAAATCTTTCCGCCATTCACATTGACCTTGGAAATCAATATATCATTGCGGCCTGAGGTATTATGATATTTATTACCGCCATAACCTGTATAGTCTCGGTGAGTGACGTCGCCCGGAGTGTCATAAAACGTTTCCTCTACCCTATTCCAGAGTGAGAAATCTGAATTTATGTCAAGATTAGCAGCTACGGATGCAACTGGAGCTTCGCGTACACCCTTGTAACGACGTATGCCATCGACCATCTGCATATAATAATTATCAGTTCCACCGCCTTTCATCGGCTGAATCGTACGGTTGAACTCGGCATTATACTGATCGACAAAATGATAGTTACTTTGTCGGCCCATGAAATTAACACCATCAGGAGTTGGAAACTGTCCTGCAATCCATTCATTCCAGTCATTGATATAGATGAAATCGGGGTCAACGCTTAACGCTTCATCCCATCGCTCATTGAAATAAAAGCCATAATATTCCGGATTGTCAATCCACTTCTTGTTGAGAAATTTCTTCCTTGGAAGATCATATTCATTGAGCGTTGGCTCGCCGGAAGCAAGCGTCCATGATTTTCCGACCATCGTAGAAGCGTGCTGGGCAGGTGTGACAGCCATCTGTTCATACCGCCCGTTATGGAGCGATGCCCGTTCGGCAGGAGCAAGGGCCTTCACTTGCGGGTCGTGCATGTCGTAACCGAAACTCCAATGGTCTTCTGTCCCGACATAACGTTTCCCGTTCGTGCTGTAATATCCCCACCACATGTGTCGCAAAGTAAAGAAATCGCGCATTGACTGAGGGTAATCGGCCTCTTCATTGTAAAGCAGAAGAGGTTTGCCATCCCAATAAAACCACAAATCCTTGTAACGCTCGCCAAGATAATAATATTCATAAATATCATACAATCGCTTGGCGACTTCATTATTATATCCCCAGAAGCACACCTTTGGAACTACGTTTCCTTCTTTTTTCATATCTGTCATGACTGATAGCAGTGCGTTCCACTCATCGACATAACAGACACCATTCGTACAGTCAAGAATCAGCACATCGACCCCGGCATCAGTAAGCATGGAAATATCTTTCCTTATCACATAAGGGTCACAGCTCGTAAAATATCCAAGCTCAGGTTCTCCCCAGTGATAGGCAAATTCATGAGTCCACAGCCGGTGGTTATAATCCAATCGTGCATTCGGATCTTCTTGAAGTATATTTGTAACGTCAGAAGCATAAGGTGACTTAAAATTGGTATAGAACCAATCGTAATGCCATGACACATAGAATATGCCGACCGTACGCTTCTTATCTGTACGGAGCGGACAGTCTTCTGACGTGGGCATCACACGGTCAATCCCATCAATAGCCACCCATGTATCCGGATAGAGATCTATCACATCCATGTCAGCCGAAAGAGTTGAAGGAAGTGCCAATGCGATTGCCGCGACAGCATTATATATGAATCCTCTGTGAGTCATGGTCTGATAAGTTTTAACAATTTAAGTTCCTTCCTCTGATATAATACCACTCTATCTTGCCACCTTCACACCTTTGGGTGCCTTGACGTCAACCACAGTCTTGCCTGATGGGTCCTTGTGAGCTTCGACTGAGACCGGTCCGTAGGGTGTAGGCACAGTTCCTTTTGCATATGATAGAGAGCCGAGATTTGGCTTGACCTCAATTGTCCTGCAACCGGGTTCGAGAGGCTTGACACCAAGCACATATCGCTGCAGCCAAGGTGTCGGGCCGGCACCCCAGCCATGACATAGACTCAGGCGCAGACCGACGTAGCAATAAGCACCGCCCTCGCTGTGGATATCATATTTACCGGGCGGGACGATTTCATCGATTCTTGCAGCATTTTTTGTATCAGGATAGTTGAGATCCTCCAAAATGTAGTACCACCAAGGTCAATCATTGCTCCCCAGTAATCACTTATCATCTCCATAGCTTTTTCGGTATAACCGTTTTCTGCAAGCGCCTCAACAGCATAGTAACCATAGAAAGGTGAAAACGAATCTATACCATTTTCTATGAGTTTCCGGCAATCGGCATCTGGATTTTTAGACATCCCTGCAAGCAAACTAAGGCTCACAGCCTGACTTGCATCAGTACGGCTGATTTCGAATTTGTCCATACGGGCGAGACTTTTATCTGCCACAGCGCTCATCTCTTTATCGCCGAGCCATCCGGCAATCTGGCGTGCCGCCTTCATAGTCATATACGTGAGTGACTGCAGACCGTCGTGAATGACATCAGGCTTCTCTGATGTCGGCCAGTCAAGGAAACGCACTCCGGTCATCTTTTCCTCTCCATTGGCATCCACACACTCGTCAAGTTGCCTGACAAGCCCTAATATATAATCGCGATTCTCTTTCAGATAGTCCAAGTCTCCATGATGGAGATAATAGTCGCGATGTATCAGCAGCCACCACATCGAGTACGAGCTGAATCCGTTCATCCATCCGGGAAGCGGAGTGTCAGCCTTGGCAAAATCAAGCGTCCTACGCACGACATCGTGTTTGCCCCACACATTGTTGACAGTCATCACTTCAGGATGAAGGTCTCCAAGCCACACGAGCCTGTCGCGTTTGATACCGTCCCAAAGGTAATCCTGCATGTTTAGTTTGACCGTATAGGCACCGGTCTCCCATATTTTATTCAAACGCTCGTCACTGCAGTTGAATGAACCAATCTCCGGGTCATCAATCATCACACTAATAGCCTGCACATTGCGCAACAGATAGTCGACATCCTGATCAAGAAGGTCGATACGTGCGAAACGGAAGCCACTGTTGCCATGTTCAAGCGAGCCCAGCCAAGGGACATGAATCTCAAAGTCGCGCATTGCATGCTCATTGGTAGCATTATATGGGTTATGATACGGAGCGACATCGCTCATAGCTTCAGAGACCGATTCTCCCAAACGTACCCGCAGACGCAACGGTCGTGACGAAGCGCGCATGCCCGATGAAATCTTTATCGCACCATGAAGCTCCTTACCGAAATCGACAAGCAACGCTGCCTGATGATTGCCACTGCTGCGCATTACGGTGCAACTGTTGTCGGCAACCGATACCTGACCCTTAAAATCTTTCATAAGTATTTCAGGATTCTTTATGAACTCACCGGTCGTATCCGACATCCATACAATGCGGGCCGGCTGTACCGGCGTGCGCTTTATTTCGCCGGTGGCTGTGTCAGGCTGTAGAACTCCGCTCAGAAGTGCGAGCAGACATAGTTTCTTAATATCCATGGAAAAAATTTATAATGTGATTGCTCGGTTTGAGATAGAAGATTTTTCTGACAATCTTCATGGTTATGTCCGTATGCAAAGTTAGCGACGCATTGCCCTTTACAGTTGTCGGACATAGGTCATTTTTCTGCGTATTCGCACATAACCAATGGTATATGTTCCAAATTTTATCAAACTTGTTTAAACATCCCCCAAAAGGCATTGAGAAAACAACGCTGTCACCATGTGGCAACACTTTTATTCACCTTTAATCAAAATAAATATATATCTTTGCAATAATCATGAAAACGGAAACCCGCAGTTGAAAACACTTACTACAATCTTTATTTTACTCCTCGGCTTTTTCGGGAGCATCAATATTAAGGCTTATACACCCGCAAGACGATCCGAATTGTCAAACCTTTGCGTGCGTGCCATTGGCCAGGATTCCTACGGTTATATCTGGATTGCCACGGCAAACGGCCTGTGCAAGAGCTATGGGAATGAATATGACATCTTTTTTGGCGACAAGGACGATTCCCAGACCGTCCCGTCAAGCTCTATCATAGGGCTTTTCACTGATAGTGATGGCTGGATGATGGTAGCGACAAACACCGGTGTCTGCGCGCTCGAAAAAGGCACGAAGACTTTCCACCGTTTTAATCTTGAAGACGGAACCAGACATGATTTCGTCAGTTACGGCTTCATAGAGTATGCAGACAGACTTCTATGCTACGGAGCGGGAGGCTTGTATGAACTTGATAAAAAATCGAAACGGATTGACCTTCGTGTAAGAATAGAAGGTGAGTCAGTCAAGACTGCGGTCAAAGGGCCTGACAATCAGCTATGGATTTCAAATGAAACATGTATGATGGGCATAGACTCGACTCTTAAACCGACCATCAAACTGGAATTTGATCCAAACAGCCACATAAGGACTCTGGCCCGCACTGGCACCGGACTGCTGCTCGGAACTCCCAACGGTGTGCTGAGCTTCAACACGATCGACCATACAACATCGCCGACATCTGTCGGTGATGACACCGAAGTCAACCACATGCTGACTCTTGACGATGGCATGCAACTTATTGCTACCGGAAACCGAGGTGTACTGGTCTATGATCCAAAAGCTGATTCTATCAGTCACAAATACCACAATATTGATTTCAACGAACTCCAGACCAATGAGATTACAAACGTCTATTATGACCGAAATAAGAATATATGGGTATCGACATTTGACAAAGGAGAAGTGCTCATGTCCGACAGACCCCGTATTTTCAATCTCAACAGACAGCTAATCAAATCATTCCGCAATGAATTCGTGACCAGAACCATACCTGACAGCAATGGAAATCTCTGGATTGGAACCCGCTATAACGGCATTGCTTTCTATGACTGCAAAAACGGAACAAGACAATATTTCAACAGCCAGACATCCCCTGCGCTCAAATCTTTCTCCCATGATTTCGTACAAGAAATGACCTTGGATTCCGACGGGCATCTCTGGATTGGTTACAACAACAGTCTTATTGTCTGTAAACCCAACATATCCGCTTCGGGCCACATCAAGCTTGAAATGTTGAAAAAATTTCCATTTTTTGTCAACGTCGTCAGCATTGCCGAGGACGTGGCCGGTCAGATATGGGTAGGGACAGACAATAGCGGCCTATTTATAATAGACCGTAACCACAATGTAGTCAAAAGGATTACAACACCTCTCATCCAATCCAATAACATTACAAAAATCATTCCCTACGATGATAATCACATGCTGATTGCAGCCTATACCGACAATATCTATCTTATTGACATCGGTCGTATGGCCATACATACTATCGAAAGTTCCGAAGGAAAGGCAATAGACAGCGCCATCGATCTGATGCTCGACCGGGATAAGAAACTCTGGATAGGCACATATCACAATGGTTTGCTCCACTATGATTTCTCTACACAAAAACTTGAATCATGTCTCGGCGACCACAACTTCGACATAGTGGGTCTCTCGCAAGATTCTCACGGTGACATCTGGGCCAGCAGCAGCTACGGACTTTACAGATTCAATTCCAAGGGAAAGGCAATAAATTCATATCTGAAATCAGAGGGTCTCGGAGGAAATCAATTTCATGAAAAATGTGTCGCATCGATGCCCGGAGGGAACATTCTGTTTGGCGGAAATGCCGGCATTGAAGAAATATCACCGTTAACCCACTTAGAAAAATCCCCCCCTATTTCAATAGTTGTACGAGGTCTGTGGCAACTTCCCGACTACAGACCTATCCTAAGTGGCGAGTCTGAAAACCGTGCTGAACCATCAGTCGGACAAATCACACTCAACCACAAAGACAACTCTATCAATATCGAATATTTCGCCGTATGCTATGACAGGATCGGAGACATTGAGTATACATATATGCTCAAAGGACGCGACAAGGATTTCATCTATAACGGCAACTACACACGTGTGTCGTATTCTGACCTTTCTTCAGGTGATTATGAATTTTATGTCAAAGCCCGTTTCAAAGGCGGCGAATGGCAAGAACCGGTCAGGTTACTCAGTGTAACTGTCACCCCGAATCCTTGGTTATCTACCACCGCTATAGCCATCTATCTGTTACTTACATTAAGCATAGTTTTTACCATTAACAGAAGCTATCTTCGCTTCAAACTTATAAAGCAGAAATATCTGCTTTCCGAGGAGCGCATTAATCAAGAAAAACGCACGACGGAAAACCGTATCAACTTTTTCACAAATATCTCTCATGAACTCCGCACCCCTCTCACTCTGATTTGCGGGCCGGCAAAATATCTCCGAGCCAACCATAAATCAATGACCGATGAACAGATCAAGGAATCAATCGATTTTATTGACAGTAATGTTGATCGACTGATGACTCTTATAAATCAGCTTCTTAGGTTCCGCCGTGTCTGCAACGAAACCCTGCCTTTACAGGTAGCTAAAAACGATCTGGCCTCGCAACTCGAAGCATTAGCGAAGCTCTACACATTTTATGCCACTGAAAACCGCGTGACCATACAGTTTGAAAGACTAACCGAAGAGAATACACAGCTTACATACGATAGTGATAAGGTCGAGAAAATCATCAGCAATCTTATCATTAATGCCGTGAAATATTCAACCGACAACGGCACAGTCAAACTGATGCTCGACATTGTAAAACATCCGGCCGAATTTGAGAATGACAATGATTTTACATACGCTCAGATATCTGTCGTCGATAATGGACTTGGGATGCAAGAAGAAGACATTCCCAAGATTTTCCAGCCATTCAAACGGCTGCTTGGAATCGATGGCCCCAAAAAGACTGATGGCTTCGGGATAGGGCTAAATTTTGTGTCACACCTTGTAAAAGAGCATAAAGGCGTGATACGCACAATGAAAAATCCGACAGGAGGAATGACATTCACTGTCATACTTCCTGTTTGCGACGCAGCTTTTTCCCTTTCGGAATTCCAACCCATATCCCCTGATATAAGAGTTGACAATGCAGCCTCATATATCATGACAAATGACGAAAGTTCAGAAAAAGTTTGTTGCGACGAGCCTCTGGATACAATCAACCCAGACAATGATGAGGCAGACGATATAAAACCTAAATCAGCGATGTCTTGATGCCGGGTGATATAGATGGTTTCGAGCTATGCCGTCAGATTAAATCAGATAGTTCAACATCCCATATACCTGTCATACTCCTTACGGCAAAGATTCTTGACGAGCATAAGATTCAAGGATACAATTGCGGAGCGGATGCCTATTTATGCAAACCGTTTAGCCCGGATGTTCTTATAGCACGAGTCAATAATCTATATAACAGACGCTCACAGCAGGCCACAATGATTCTTGCTTCTGCCGGGATGAGCGAACCGGGCGCTCATAAGGAGACTCAGGAAGAATTATCTCCGCTCGACAAAAAGTTTCTTGAAAAACTTTATGCCTATATCGACAACAGCCTTGACAATTGTGATTTAAATGTCAATATGTTAGGGCGCGAGCTCGGTTTCTCAAGAACAAATTTCTATCGGAAGGTAAAAGCTCTCACCGGAATCTCACCGAATGACCTATTGCGTGTCTACCGCCTCAACCGTGCGGCAGAACTTCTGCTGACACGCGAATATACCGTAGGAGAGGTCGGCGAACGCACGGGCTTCGGCAATCAGAGCCATTTCTCATCACTGTTCAAGAAACATTTCGGTGTTTCCCCACGTGCTTACGTCACAAATCATTTCTCTCAATGTTCCGTGACTATCGACCAGTAGACACTTACCACTGACATGTGCCATTCTCATTACTGAAAATCAGAACTCCGTCAGAATATACATTCTAATTGTTGCAACTTGATTGGCTACAAGACAGATGAAACAAAATGCACAATAATTGAAACGCAACAGGAAGCGGCAATCCTGTCAGTGATATTAATTTTGTGACATCCCTCATCAATACTATAAACCATCATGAAGCACCAATTTCTTGCGGTAGACCTCGGAGCTACCAGCGGACGCACAATACTCGGTACTGTAACCGACACACATGTCTCCATTGAGGAACTTACGCGATTCAGTCACAATATAGTCAATATGGGAAAACACCATTACTGGGACTTCCCGCACCTATATAATGAAATTGAAAAAGCGTTGCGACAACTCGCGGCAGATAATATAATCCCGACTTCTGTGGGTATAGACTCATGGGGAGTAGATATCGTATGCTTTGGAGCTGACGGCCAACCATTGGCAAATCCAATCAGCTATCGAGACCCACATACATCCGATGAACCTGCCCGTTTCTTTAGGGAAACAATGACAAGTGAACAGGTATATGACCTGACAGGAATACAGGTAATGAATTTCAATACCCTGTTTCAGCTTTCAGCCATGAAACGGGAAGGCAATTCCTCGCTTAACGCGGCAAAACGCATTATGTTTCTGCCGGATGCTCTAAGTTATCTATTGTGTGGTATTGAAGTCACGGAATATACAATCGCATCAACATCTCAGCTCCTGAACCCGGTCACCCGGACCATCGAGCTGGCACTGCTAAAGGCGCTCGGCCTTAGGGCAGACATCTTCCCACCTCTTGTCATGCCTGCCACTGTGATAGGCCGTCTTACATCGGATGTCAGCCGACGCACGGGAATGCCACAGATACCGGTTATCTCGGTAGCAGGACACGATACAGCCTCAGCTGTCGCCGCCATACCTGCCCCCGACGAAAATTTTGCCTATCTAAGCAGTGGCACATGGAGTCTGATGGGTATTGAGGTTCAACAACCGATCATCAACGATGACAGCTGTGTCGCGAACTTCACAAACGAAGGAGGAGTTGAATCAACCACTCGATTCTTGAAAAATATCTGTGGCATGTGGCTTCTCGAATCATGCCGGAATGAATGGAGGAAGGAAGCGAAACCGACTGATTTCGATACATTGTTCGCATTATCTGACGATGTAGCCGACCCGATGCAATCCATCATCTTCCCCGATGCACCGGAGTTCGCAAATCCGGTATCAATGGTCGAGGCAATAAAAGAATACTGTCGCAGGACTATGCAGCCCGTCCCCAATACACAAGGTGAAATAACCCGCTGCATACTTATCAGCCTTGCTCTTCGTTACCGTCAGGTAATGGAAAAACTTCAATGTTTTGCTTCATTCCCTATCAAACGCCTTCATATAATCGGAGGCGGTTCTCAGAATCACCGTCTTAATCAGATGACAGCCGATGTCCTACAGATGCCTGTTGTGGCCGGCCCTGTAGAATGTACCGCTTTAGGCAACATAATGCTTCAGGCCAAGGCAGCGGGAGCTGTAGATTCTCTTAGCCGGATGCGAGAAATCATAGGACGCTCTGTTGCGCTCAAAGAGTTTATTCCCAATTCAACCGACACCTCCCTTTGGGATGCGGCATATACACGTTTCATTAACCTGCCAAAATAAAACCAACACATAAAATTCATAAAGACACAGAAAAATCATGGAAACAGAAAAAATCCTCGCCGCCTACGAAATCGCACGCGAACGATATGCCGAATTTGGCATTGACACTGAGAAAGTTTTGGAACAGATGGATGGATTTCACCTTTCACTCCACTGCTGGCAAGCGGACGACGTTGTCGGTTTCGAACCAAAAGCGGGAGCTCTTTCCGGTGGAATCCAGACCACAGGCAACTACCCCGGGCGTGCCCGCAACATTGAAGAACTTCGTGCAGACATACTTAAAGCTCTCTCACTAATTCCGGGTACTCACCGACTGAATCTGCATGCAATCTATGGTGACTTCCAAGGAAAGTCTGTTGACCGCGATGAAATAACAATCGAACATTTTCAATCATGGATTGACTGGGCTCTTGCCAACGGCATAAAGCTTGATTTCAACTCCTCGTCATTCTCTCATCCCAAAAGCGGTAATCTCAGTCTCTCAAATCCAAACGAAAAGATACGCCGGTTCTGGATCGAACACACCAGACGATGCCGTGCGATTGCAGAAGAAATCGGAAAAGCACAAGGCGACCCTTGCATATTTAACCTTTGGGTTCACGACGGCTCCAAAGACATTACAGTCAACCGTTATAACTACCGCCGGATATTCAAAGAAAGTCTTGACGAGATTTTCGCAGTCAAGTATGACAATATGAAGGATTGCCTCGAATCAAAGACTTTCGGTATCGGACTTGAAAGTTTCACCACAGGTTCTTTGGAATTCATAGTCGGTTATTGTGTGGAAAACAAGAAAATCTACACTATCGATACAGGGCATTACCATCCTCTTGAGGATGCAGCCGATAAAGTTTCCTCAATGTTGCTTTATATACCTGAACTGATGCTTCACGTGACACGCGGCGTGCGTTGGGATTCAGATCATGTGACGATAATGGAAGATCCTACACTCAACCTATGTAAAGAAATTGTCCGTGCCGACGCTCTTGACCGCGTACATTTCGGTCTTGACTATTTCGATGCCTCCATAAACAGAATCGGAGCTTACGTCATAGGAGCGCGTGCGGCGCAGCAATCAATGTTGTGCGCCTTGCTCGAACCAGTGGAGTCACTGCGCGACTATGAAGAGAACGGTCATGGATTCCAGCGTCTCGCAATGCTTGAAATAAGCAAGTCATTACCTTGGAATGCCGTATGGGATATGTATTGCCTTCGTTCAGGAGTCCCTGTCTGTGATAAGTACATTCCCGTCATCGAGCAATATGAAGCACAGGTAACATCAAAGCGTTAAGATATAACCATCAGATTCTTAATATTTTCTTCAAAAAAATCAAATTTAGATTCATCAGGGTATGATAAGCCTATTTAAGGACAATCCAGATCCAAAACGAATTTCAGTCTTTCAGATGAGTTTCTAAACAGGCGATTGCCGGAGATGATGCGAATCATCCCCGGCAATCTTACTTATTAAACATATCTACCGATTCTGGCACAGCAACCTTTTCGACAACACTGGTGTTGTCGAAAATCTGAGCTATTCCTTAAATTTATCAGTTCGGAAAGGCACGGCCGGCATACCGAAAGAATTTTTAAGATTACCGCAACTAAAATTTTTGAAGCAATAGCGCACATGCTTTATGTCAGAAATTTTATCCGGGCAACTGACAATCACCTCCGGGGTATTCCAGTCGACCACAGCATCAGCCTTATGGAATTTTCCGTCAACGTCGGCAACTTCAAAACCTTCGACATTACCGATATTTGGCGTCAGGCCATACTCGGCGTTATCAAATCTGATACGCACCGACCCATCATCGCACTTTATCATTGAGCTGTATTCCGGGCTACGCCACGGCATACCTTTTAATCCATATTGACGTTCGGCGACCTGCCACGCCATGCGCTCCCCTATTTCCCGTTTGCGTGTACCATGTATGACATCTGTTTCATACGTATATGCAAGATCATTCGTACATGTTATGCCACAGTTTGGAATAACTTTCACAGCTATATTCTGTTGTTCCCTGACCATTGCAGCAAAAACCGCATCCGGATTTCCCCAGCCAAAACCCGGGTTCTCAGTCTGGTAAAAAGGAAGACTATTATCAGTATCGCCCCAGTCACTCCGCCATTGGGCAACCATCTCTTCAAGCAATTCGCAATAGCGGTCTGGATTACTCACATTCGATTCGCCTTGATTCCATAGAAAACCCTTTATGGTATATCCGATTAAAGGATATATCATTGACGTATATTTAGTGCTGTATCGATAGGCCGGAAGCCTGTCTTTCTCCGCTTTCATCGCTTCAAAATCATATCCATGCCGCTCAAGTGTCTCTCTTGGAAGCCAGCCTTCAATCTGTGTCCCCCATAAGAGACACAAAGTATCCCTATCGGAACGTCAATCAAACCATTAAGCTCTCGTGCGAAATAAAAACCTTGAGCGCTGAAATAAGGAGTATTTTCAGGAGATGCAACTTTCCATCTTCCTCCTATACGTTCCTGTGGTTCATACTTATCACCTCTTACTATATATGCCATGCGCACACGGTCACGCAAGCGGCCGGAGCGGGCTATATCCCTACCCGCTCCTTCCACCGGCTGTGAGTTAAATCCAATCATGGGCATTTCCATGTTTGACTGACCTGCGGCAAGCCAGACTTCACCGATGAGAATATCATTTATAGTGATAGTATCACTGCCCTCTACAAATGTTATTGAATGTGATTTATAGGATCCTGCCGGTGTAAGTACACGCATGCTCCATCGACCCTGACGGTCAGCCTTGACATCATATTTATCACTGCTCCATGACGGCTTTACAGAAACCAATGCCTCCGGGGATGCCCAACCCCAGAGTTTAACCTCGGCAAGTTGCTGAAGCACAGCATGATCTCCTAATTGCTCAGGAAGTTCCAAAGCCGACAAACAGCAGCTTGTGGCCATAAAAGCCATCAAGGTAGCTAATTTTTTCATATTTAACGCCATAATTTCAAACCTTTACGAAATTATTCCAGTTTAAAAAGACCTTCCAGACATGAAACATGATGCTCTTTTATGCCAATCTCATCCATCCATTGACGGGTCTGCATTGTTTCAAGATTTCCTGTGTTATATCCTCCACCTTGATCATTGGTCCAAATCCAATATGCAGTTGGCCATAGACACGCACGGAAATCTATCGACTTATAGAAATCCTCCGAACAGCCGTGTTGGCCATGATGTGCCATTTGCAGATAATCGCATGCCAGATCATTCCTGTATGGGCCATTGAATAATTTCTCGCCGGATTCCGCTCCCGTATCTGCAAGAAAAAGAATAGACTTCCTGTCATCCCAGACTTTTATCACCATAGAGGAGTTGTTGAATGGGTTTGTATGGAACTCTTCGTTAACGACTCCGAGAATTTTAAAATTGAATCCGTCTATCTCACCGACATAGCCGGCCTCGCGGAAATCCGTGACAGGAATAGAAACTGTGTCGAGCACGGAATAGAAATCTTTGGCATATTCATTGTAAGGCTTTTCGAGTTCGATTAATTCAGGAGAAAATCTCGAATGATATATATGATTGATTTTCATTCCTTGACGATCCTTGAGAATCTGCCAAAGCACTCCCATGTGGTCATCATGAGGATGAGATATGAACCAAGCCTCCACTTCATTGCCGAGAGCCGCTATGAATCCTCTAAGATAGAGTTGCTCTGCAGGCCAGCCCCCGTCAAATACAATAACTTTACCTCCCGCAGTCCGAAACACATAGGAATTGCCTATATTCCCGACCTGCATCGGCAGTTGCCACATTGTAAAAGCCGAAGTTTTCTTACCAGTTTTTGGTTTCGCTGAAATAAACGTGCTGATTCCAAGAACCAGAATCATAGCAAAAAAGATTCTCTTTAACATTGTTGTCTATTATTTGTATAGTTGATAATATCAGAATGTATGCAACCAATCGGAAAGATCACTCAGCATCTGGGTGTGATGCTGAAAAGACTGTAAACAGCCCCAGCCATGTTCACCGGAGGGATAGACATGGAGGGTGGCAGGAACTCCGGCTTCTTTTAACGCTATGTAGTATGAAGCCGCATTATGAGCGGAATTGACCCCGCTGTCGTCATCGGATGTAAGGATTATAGCGCGCGGAGTGGTCGCGTTGCACTGTTTTTCATTTGAATACTTTTCTATAAGCTCAGGAGTGGCTGACGCACCGAAAAAGCTCTCATGGGTAAGCTGATGGCCTCGCGCCGGATCCATCGAGATGACAGGATAAAACAGAATCTGGAAATCCGGACGGACATCAGGGGATGAAAAATGAGTTGCTATGGTCGATGCAAGATGGCCACCGGCCGAAGACCCCATTATACCTACCGATAACGGATTTATACCCCACCTCTCCGCACTGTCACGCACGAGCTTCATAGCAGCTTCCGCATCATTGATGGGCTTGGAGCGGTCACCACCGGGAAGAGTATACTGCAACACAATGAGAGCTATCCCATGTCTGTTAAAAAACGGAGCCCAGTCCCATCCCTCATGGCCGATTGCATGTCCAAGATAAGAACCACCCGGACAGGCTACTACCGCACGGCCTGTATTCAGTTCATCTTTTGGCAAAAATACCTTCATTATCGGTTCGTTAATGTCAAATATCGCTTTAGTCGGCGACCATTGAGCAGCCATGACAAAAGATGTCATCATGGCAATTACTGCGAAAAGAATGCGAATTGTTTTCATGTTTGAATAATTATCTTTTATGTTACTTATATCCTATAAATATTTACTCTATCTTATTTACTGAAACTGTAGTGATTGTAGCATCACGCCCCCTGATTCCAATCAAAACTGTCATTGGAGCGACAAGAACAAACCGACCATTGTCATAGACTTCTATCCGGTTTCCATACATATCCTTCACCTCTTGAAATATCTCTCCTTTCCCATTCCATTCAATCTGATAATGTCCGGCATCCAGATGGATACCCTGATAAATCAGTCCTTCGATGATTTTTATTTCTCCGATGACAGAATCATCCATATTTCCGACATACGACCAGTAAGCAAGCCGGTCTGTAAAATCATTGTTCTTTATCCGATTAGCCCCTGACAGTCCGCAATCCGTAAGTAATGTAGTCGGTTCGACTCCATTGAGTTCAAGAGATGAAAGATATTCATTATCAAATATGCGCAGGTTTTTCACCGGTGCATAATCATCCGTTTCCGTATTGTCGAACGGCTTACCGTCAAACGGATTGTCAGGCCACGTCCCTATCGAATGACCACCTCTCAAGATGCAATCGCGCACTTCTATATCATCTATCTCGCTAAAATCTTGCCTCGGGTTAGTCGAGCCCCACGGGATAATAGCGATAGCTTTGCCTGCTCCACCCCTCGAACTGTCGATATAACTGCTGAGAACTTCTATATGCCTTACAGATGAATCAATTGAATCAACCCTTTCACGCCAATCTCCTCCACGTGGATCCATGTAACTGCTGCATAGGACAATACCGTCATCATTTGATTCGAATACACATCTTGCAACCCGGACATTTGTCACGGCATTTCCGAAACTCAGCCCGTCACCGCTAAGACATGAAACATCATACATTTTCAGATTTCCGATAAAAACACTGTCAGCCCTATAAAATATGGTATGATAGTTACTGCATCTGACTATATCTATATCGCAGATTTCAACATGTCTAGTATTGCACACTGCTATCGGGACTATATGTATACGGTCACTGCATGTCCGTGCATAGTGTAGCCATGCCGGATTCTCGCTATAAGTATCGTCCATACGAATTTTCCCTCCTCCTGTAATTTTGACATTCTCGGTATCTTTAGCCAAGATAAAAGGACGGTTAGTATACATACAATGAGTCCACGGAACACCGGGAATCACATTGTCGTGCCCATATTCAGGAGGATAATCCACGTAATGAGCATGACGCGGAGACTGCCGCAGGATCACTCCACATTCGATAACAAGCTCTACGTTCCTGCGCAATTCAAGATTTGTCGCTATATACTGTCGTTCAGACTTCTCATTTGGCCAACAATTAAGAATAACCCTTCCGCCTCCTTGAGAGAATGCTGTATCAATAGCTCTTTGGATTGCCGCATTATCATTTGTAATGCCGTCCCCCTTTGCGCCGAAATCATTCACTGAATAATCAGAGCCGGATATGGAAAAACTATAAGGATTATCAATAAAATCACTCCAATTTTCAATAAAGAAAGGTTCTCCAACAGGCACGGTAGTCCCATCAGGCAGTCGTAAGGCCGCTTTAAATCTACTGCTGAGATGTGACATCTTGCCATCATGACGTGAGTTAGGTATATCTGTGATTTTAAAATTGCTTCTCGCCTGACATTCTCCAACCTTTTCAAGACTGTCAAACGGCAGTTCCGATTGCCAGAACGGGGCATGACGCACTTCTATCATCCCCCCTTCCATAACGTAACATCCATTAATACACCCCTCTATTGTCACTGTATTATCAACCGCTTTACAACTCGTTATCTCACCGGCATTATGACATATCACATCTTCCCTCTCAAATGATATGCGATCAATATTCAGTGTTCCACATCCACCCACAGGCTCAATCCGAATCTTGGACAGTCTGCCTTTCGCCCCGGATTTATCAGAAAGATTAAACTTTATAAGCTGTAAACCCGAAGAACCTGCCATAGCCACGGTTTTAGAATTTCCCGGCATTATATCCCGGTTATTGTCCGTAGCAAAATAAAGACGCAGACTATCTGCACTACTATAGTTTTCAAGAGCAATCATAACAGTATTTCTCTGCTCTAGAAGCGGACTATACATGTTGTTATGGCTTCCGACCGTCTCGATTTCTATAGCATCTCCATCTTTAAAATCAACTGAAACAATTCCTTTGCTACGATATATGTCTGGATCACCGATTTTCCGCAATACCGCTTCAGAATCCGGGATTTCAAAATCAAGGTCAAGCGGTTTTCCGGCAGAAAATCCGTCAACCATACATCGTACACCCGACCAAAGATGATGACTATCGTTGTTTACCGATATTTCTATCGACACTATATCATTCAGAAAGGGACACTCATGGATATCGAAAATAACACTCTGCCAAAGTGTGGGTATTATGTCAGCCTCTCCGCAAAACTGTTTTCCATCTGATGATTTCAATGTAAGACGAGTATGGCAACCACGACCGGGACCTTCCGATATTAATATTCCATATTGCATCATCGGAGTCTCGCTTAAGTCAATCGGATCGGTATAATTTTTATAGACAGTGCGCCAGAGGTCAGCACTGATTCCATCAGGAAATATTATCTCAAGGCAGCTTTCTCCTTCATAATATGATTGAAGAGAGTTATTAAGATTCAACTCAGCCCCGGCATCAAGCGATAAGAATCCTTCAATGGAGTCCTCCCAAGAAGCCAAAACGACTTTCTCTACCAGCGAACATCGGTTAGATACATTTATCCCTGAAGGAAAAGTGCTTCCAGTCAGAAGACAACTGTTACCCATTTCCAGAATAAGAAACAGAATGATGTATAAAAAATTTTTTCTCATACCAAGTGCTTCATGTCAGGATTATGATAAATAATCATAATGCAAATATAAAAAATTCCACCTCCAAGAGATTTCTCCTATTGTGTCAAAAATGTTGTCATGTGTTGTCACCACCCTATACTCACAACCGTATTGCACATATCCGACAAAAAATGGCACAGATAACAAATGCTTACGAATCATATATCAGTTATCTTTGCCAGAAATTAAAAGCCTCGCCACTTTTAAAGTATATCACATTATACGATAAGCAAATCAAACCTCATCACATTTTCAAATCACCATGCGGCTAAATAACCTGATTCTCTCCCTGTCACTGTTAGCAACAAGTTGCATCATACAGACTGCCTGTACCAACCAGTCATCATCGGCTTCAATCTCCACGATTGAGGAAAGCTTCATGACCCCACCCGATTCAATCCGTATTGCGACTTATTGGTACTGGCTTAACGACAACTTGTCGCCTGAAGGCGCAATCAAAGACCTACAGGCCATGAAAAAGGCCGGGATAACGCGCGCGCAGATCGGCATGATTGGAATTGAAGGTCTTCCGAATGGGAAAGCTACCTATGACAGCGAGCTTTGGTGGAAGACACTTCATCAGGCGTTGAAAACCGCCGGTGAACTTGATATTGAAATCGGAATATTCAATTGTCCGGGCTGGAGCCAGTCAGGAGGGCCGTGGATTTCACCGGCTCAATCCATGAGACATATAGTATCGGCTGAAACAACAGTCGAAGGCCCCGGATTACAGAAAATAACCCTACCGGCTATTGAGAATGCCTGTCAGGACGAAGCCGTGATAGCCTATCCCGCTTTTGAGTCTGAGGCATTTTCAAAAACAAATACAATCTTGAAAACAGAAGGTAAGCCACTTACCTCGTCAATCAAACTCGACAAACCGGAAACACTACGCAGCCTGACTGTTGAAGTCTCCAGACCAATCCGCACAGAAGCCGCAATTAAAGCTAAAATAAACGGTGAGTGGAAAGAGTTGAGACGATTCGACATTGACAGATTTAATGATCAGAATATAGTAGGGTTCAATCCTTATGCCCCAATCGTCATATCCATACCTGAAATCCGGACAGATGAGGTTACACTCGAATTAGGAAATAACGGCTCCGGGGAAATCAAGGTGACCCTATCCGAATGCCCGAAAATTGAGAGAACGGCAGAGAAACAGCTTGCAAAAATGTGTCAGGAACCGCTGCCTATGTGGGACTACTACATGTGGGCAAATCAGCCCGTCTACACAACATCAGAATGGACAATCAATCCTGAAAAAGTTGTCGTGCTGACATCTGATGTCAATAACGGAGTGCTGACATGGGATGTGCCTGAAGGGCGTTGGGTAATTTCACGCATTGCGATGGCTTCTACAGGCGTTACCAATTCTCCGGCAACACCTGCGGCCACAGGACTTGAAGTCGATAAGATGAGTAAAAAGCATCTTCAAAGCCATTTCGATGCCTATATCGGAGAAATACTGCGTCGCATTCCGGCCGAGGACCGCAAAACATTCCGCATCGTCGTAGAAGACAGTTATGAAACAGGAGGACAAAACTGGACCGATGGACTGATTGAAAAATTTACGGAGCAATACGGTTACTCACCTTTACCATATCTCCCCGTCCTTCAAGGCATTCCTGTTGGAAACAATGAGGAGTCAGACCGTTTCCTTTGGGATTTACGCAGACTTGTCGCAGATCTCATCGCGTATGAATATGTCGGTGGATTAAAGGAAATTTCAAACAGACACGGACTAACAACATGGTTAGAGAATTACGGCCATTGGGGATTCCCGAGTGAATTCCTGCTGTATGGAGGTCAAAGTGATGAAATAGCCGGTGAATACTGGAGCGAAGGTACATTAGGAGACATTGAAAACCGTGCGGCTTCATCCTGCGGACACATTTATGGTAAAAATAAAATATGGTCAGAGTCATGCACCGCAGCAGGAAACCCGTTCGGCCGTTATCCGAATGTTATGAAACAGCGTGTCGACCGATTCTTTACAGAAGGTATAAATGCCTCGCTGCTCCATCTTTTCATCCATCAGATGGAAACTCCTGAAGAACCCGGCATAGCAGCATGGTTCGGAAATGAATTTAATCGTAAAAATACATGGTTCGAGCAACTTGACCTTTTTACCGATTATCTTCGCCGCTGCAATTATATGCTACAGCAGGGACGTTACATAGCAGATGTGGCATACTTCATCGGAGAGGATGCTCCCAAAATGACAGGAGAATGCAATCCTCCCTTACCAGAAGGTTACTCGTTTGACTATATCAACGCTGATATACTTAAAAATCATGCTACTGTCAAGAACGGACGTCTGATTCTCGACAGCGGAATGGAATATAGTGTTCTCGTGCTTCCGGCACAGGATACGATGCGTCCTGAAATGCTTGAATGTATCGAAAATTTCGTAAAGAATGGTTTGACAATCGTAGGTCCGGCACCTGTACGTTCTCCAAGTCTTGCAAACTATCCGGAGGCCGATAGGACTGTAAATGAAATCGCAAAACTCATGTGGATTCCGGGCCAGAAAGTCAGCAGGTATAAAAACGGTAATGTATGGAATGATAAAGCAGAAATGTCTGAAATCTTTACCGACTTAAATCTGAAGCCCGATCTTTCCGTAGAAAATGGAGAACAGATGCCACTCTACATCCATCGCAGTCTTGACGATGCAGAGGTCTATTTCATAGCAAATCCAACTGAAGACAAAATTTCGTTAAATCCGACATTCCGCGTCAACAATGGATACACTCCTCAGCTATGGAATGCAACCGACGGCTCAATACGTAACCTCTCTCAATTTAAGACACACGAATCCGGAGGTATTACTGTCCCGATGGAACTTGAGCCACTTGAAAGTGCGTTTATAGTATTCCGAAATGATGCCGTCGCACCAACTACATACTCAACCAATTATCCCAACCCCGATATAATCTCGGATCTTACAGACAAACCGTGGACTATAGAATTCGATGCCAAGCGTCAAGGACCGTCACAGCCCTTGCAATCGACTCTCTGATTGACTGGAGTACACATCCGGACAGGTCTATTGCCAACTATTCAGGAAAAGCTGTCTACACAACAGAATTTAATCTTCCAAAACTACCTGAAGGCCAAACATTCTTAGACCTTGGGAAAGTCATGGTCATGGCAAAAGTAAAAATAAACGGAAAATATGCCGGAGGAGCATGGACATCCCCCTATCGCGTTAATGTCACAGAATTACTGACAGAAGGTAAAAATACACTTGAAATAGAGGTTGTCAACACTTGGCGCAACCGACTGATCGGAGATGCAGCCCTCACACCCGAATCAAGGGTCACTTGGACAAATTTCGAGTTGGTTCAACCTGACGAACCTCTTCAATCCTCAGGTCTGATAGGTCCGGTTCGTATAATAAGCTATAACTAACCTTTAGTTCTACAAACATGATTCCAATTCTACAAACCTTAAATCGACTCATCACCTGACATAAAACACTTTCTATTATATCCTTTGAAGCCATAATCAATTATGACACACAAGCCCCAAGACTCTACCGCGTGGTTAAATCTTGGGGCTTATTATAAATATATGTATTAACGTTTAATTAAAGTGCCGGTAGATATAGCGTGCGAGGCCATATACGTAGCGGCGGAAACCGGGGCGATAATATAGAAGACGGTTGAACCATTCCATATGAGGGTCAAGATATCTGACTGTTGCCCCGACAAAAATCATGGCTATCAATGTTCCTATGCCTACCACATGCCACTGCCATTGTCCGAAGTAAAAATAGCCCAGCGACACAGCTATCGCAACGAGGCTTATGTCAACCATGATTTTGGCTTTCGCAAACGGAATTCCGCTGGCCTTAGTAACTGCAACAGTTATACCCTCGCCCGGCATTGTCACCGATCCACACCGTATTTCCAACGATATTCCTATAGCCAACACAAGACAGCCCATCAGCTGCATGACAATCTGCCATATCAGACCGTCGCCGGTAAAAGCCGATGTCAGCCACATATTTATATCCAATAAAAATCCAAATACAAAACCTATGATAAGCTGAAAAAGCTGTACGAGATGAAAGCGACGGCGGAGAATCAGGATCTGCAACCCTACAAGAAAAAAATTCATCACATACGTATATTCTCCGATCGTAAGTCCCGGAGCTTTGGCCGCCTCTCCGGCAAGCGACATCACAAACGGAATCGTTGAAATCACGCTACTTCCAAGATTAGACCTCACGCTGAGGGCCACACCAAAAGTCATTATAAACAATGATACCAACAGAAGCACATGCTGCCAGATGAATGATATGATTTTTTCTTTGGCCGTTGTTTCCGATTGCGATAGTGTATTCATAATTATTCAGTCATTTCTCACTGCAAAATTAATCAAAAACCGTGAAATAACGTATAATAATCCTATCCCCCAATCATTCAGCTCGTACTAAACAGTACGTAGACGTTTGATGGCCAGCAATTCATGACAACATTTCATGTGAAGCACAGCCATTCATACGTTATCCCCCGAAAAAAGTCTCGTCTATCACACGGGCAAAATGTTCACGTTCGAGCTCATGCACTTTTTTTTCGACATCCTCAGCCGTGTCAGACTGCTCCACAGATGTACGGGCCTGAAAAATCATTCGACCTTCGTCACACATCTCACTGACATAATGGATAGTAATACCCGTCTCTACTTCGCCGGAATTGACAACCGCCTCATGGACATGACGGCCATACATTCCTTTTCCTCCGAACTTAGGAAGAAGCGAGGGATGGATATTGACAATCCTGTCGCGATAACGCTCAATCAGAAACGACGGAACCATGAGCAGGAAACCGGCAAGGACAATAACGTCAATCCTATGCGACTCAAGGAGTCCCAGCATCGACTGCCGGTCATTTATTTCATCCCTTGACATCACGACCGATTCCACACCAAGCCTTCCGGCCCTTTCAAGAACCTTCGCCCCGGACTTGTTGCAGACCACAAGAGCCACTTCACCCGAAGAACCCTTTTCCTGAAAATACCTTATTATATTCTCGGCATTGGAGCCGTTGCCTGATGCAAATATCGCAATCCTTTTCATGTCAGTTATCGATTTCGAGAGCGTGAAGATATGAATTTTATTCTGAAGTAAAAAATTATGATCCGATCTTACAGGTTATATCTCATTCTGTTTTTATGGAATGACAAGGGAATTTTGTACTTTTGCGAAATAATATGTTTATAAAAAAACACTGACAACATGACTATTGACCAGATACAGAACGACATTGTCGAAGAGTTCTCAGAAGTCGATGACTGGATGGACCGTTATGCCATGATTATCGACCTCGGCAACAATCTTCCTGAAATAGACGAGAAATACAAGACTCCCGACCACCTCATCGAAGGTTGCCAGAGCCGTGTATGGCTAAACGCCGATCTCACACCCGACGGAAAGGTACACTACATGGCCGATTCCGACGCAATCATCGTCAAAGGGATAATTTCGCTTCTGATTCAGGTGCTTGACAACCAGACTCCTGACGACATCCTTAATTCCGATCTCCATTTCATTGATGACATAGGTCTTTCGGAACACCTGTCGCCTACCCGCTCCAACGGCTTGCTCGCTATGGTAAAACAGATGCGTCTTTACGCCCTTGCCTTTCAGGCAAAACAAAACATGAAGTAGAAATAACCGACAGATGGGAAAAAACAAACTGAAAAAATTTGCCGAGATGGAAACTCTCGGATGCGTGTATCAATATCCTCAGTCGGTTCTCGAAAGCAAAGGCGACTGTCCTCTACGCGGCAACTGGGCTAAGGAGGTGTTTGGCAACTCAAACCCTATAGTCCTCGAACTCGGATGCGGAAAAGGCGAATATGCTGTCGGAATGGGCAAACTCTATCCCGACCGCAACTTCATTGGCATCGACATCAAAGGGGCTCGCATGTGGACAGGAGCAAAGGAGGTTGATCAACTCGGACTGACCAACGTAGCATTTCTGCGCACATCAATCCATCTGCTCCCACGCTTTTTCGCGCCGGGCGAGGTATCCGAAATCTGGATTACATTCCCTGATCCACAGATGAAGAAAGTCAACAAACGGCTTACCGGCACACATTTCCTCGACATCTACCGTCAGGTTCTTGCATCGGAAGGCGTGATACACCTCAAGACCGATAGTCCTTTCCTCTTTGCCTACACGACGGCGATGCTTGACCATAACTCAATCCGTCCGCTCCACACCACAGCCGATCTCTACAACTCAGATGTAAATGAAATAGTCCCACCTATACGGACCTACTACGAACAGCAATGGCTGGGACGCGGAATACCGAGCAAATATATTGCTTGGCGACTTCCCGGCTCAGACGTGGCACTCGATGAACCGCAGGTCGACATCGAACCCGACACTTACCGTTCATTCGGCCGAGGAGTCCTCCAGTCATCAGCCGATCCATTTTACGAAACAAAGAATCAGGAGAATTGAACATTCTGCCGTAAAAATTTGTTAATACATCAACCCCATCTTTTCCTATAATACCACTCCATTCATGCAACTATATCCAGCGCTTATTACAGATGCACTCCAGACAGTCCGCTATCCGGGCAACGGCAAAAACCTCGTCGAAGCAGAGATGGTCGAAGACGATATACGCATTGACGGTGACAGTGTGAGCTTCTCACTCATATTCGACAAACCTACCGACCCGTTTATCAAATCAATGGTGCGTGCAGCCGAAACCGCCATACATACCTATATTTCTCCTGAAGTCAAAGTCACGGTCAACGTAGCCACCCGGCAGCAACCTGCCACAAAGAACGCACCTGTACTCCCCGGCGTAAAGAACATCATCGGAGTCTCATCCGGAAAAGGAGGAGTAGGCAAATCGACTGTCGCCTCCAACCTTGCTGTAGCACTCGCAGCCGAAGGCTACAAAGTAGGTCTTCTTGACGCTGACATCTTCGGGCCATCGATGCCTAAAATGTTCGGTATTGAAGACGAACAACTATATATCCATGAAGTCGACGGCCGCCAGCTGATACTCCCGATCGAGCGATATGGAGTGAAACTCCTGTCAATCGGTTTTGTAGTCGACAAGGAAAAGGCTGTACTCTGGCGCGGTTCAATGGCTTCCAATGCACTCAAACAACTGATAGTCGATGCCGATTGGGGCGAGCTTGACTACTTCGTCATCGACATGCCTCCGGGAACAAGCGACATCCATCTCACTCTCGTTCAGACACTCCCGATCACAGGTGTGGTAGTCGTGACAACCCCGCAGGAAGTAGCTCTGGCCGATGCCCGTAAAGGTATTGCTATGTTCCGTGAAGAAAAAGTGAATGTCCCCGTACTCGGTGTCGTAGAAAATATGGCCTATTTCACCCCGGCCGAACACCCCGACGAACGCTACTATATTTTCGGAAAAGAAGGTGGAGTCAGACTCGCTGAGAAACTCGGCGTACGACTTCTCGCCCAGATACCCCTCGTAGGGTCTATAGCTGACTGTGGCGATTCAGGAAAACCGATTGCTCTGACTGAAGGTGTGACCGCACAGGCATTCACCCATCTGGCCCATGAGGTTATTGACTCAGTTGCCGAACGCAACCGAGAACTCCCGCCAACACATAAAGTTGAGCTGAAGCACTGACAAGTGCTTCAGCCCCCTCTCCTTCCTCCTGTTTTTTCCGATACGCATACCCCCACACCGTCCATTCATCACTCTCACAGCTGGTTCCTCCATTTTTATAGCTTAGCATACAACACGGTCTGATTCTGACAGACTTTTTTCATCACTATTTCAACCGTTTTTACATGAGATTTTCACTACGCTTCTTTTCATTGGCGGCATCCGTTTCAATGGCTATTCCTGCGATGATAGCCGAGATTCCGGCCGGTTACTACTCTCGGCTTGAAGGCAAGTCAGGAGCTGCACTGAAAACCGCAGTCTTCGACGTAATCAATCCACACACTCCGGTGTCGAGCTACAGCAATCTTCCCCGCTACTTTGAACGCACCGATGTCTATCCCGAGTCGAAACAATGGTGGGATATGTACTCTAACGTACAGCGTTTCGCCCCATCGTTCTCCGGCCTCAACCGCGAACATGCTTTCCCCAAGAGCTGGTGGAAACTCGACGGCAGTGTAGAATACACACCGGCCTATGTTGACCTCAACCATCTCTACCCTGCCGACGGTCCTGCAAATCAGGCAAAAAGCAACTATCCCCTTGGCGTAACCGCCGCTAATCCCAAATTTGACAACGGGGTCAGCAAAATCGGTTATCCCGTATCAGGACAAGGAGGCGGCGCACAGTATGTATATGAACCGGCCGATGAATACAAAGGAGATTTTGCAAGAGCATATTTCTATATGGTGACATGTTACCAGAATCTTACATGGAACAGCACATGGATGCTCCAACAGAACGAATACCCGACTTTAAATTCATGGGCTGTCGAACTTTTGCTCAAATGGCACAGAGAAGATCCTGTCAGCCAAAAGGAAGTCGACCGAAACGAAATTGTCTATGAGTATCAAAACAACCGTAACCCATATATAGATTTTCCGGATCTTGCCGAATATATCTGGGGAACGAAAGTTGGCGAAAGCTTCTCGCCCGGCACATCCGATATCCGACAGGCGACCCGATACTGATCAATCCCGTCAACAACACATCTCTTGATTTCGGACAAGTCGCCGCCGGTAAGAAAACCACCTCTATATTATATATAAACGGTGAGAACATCGTGGGCAATGTATCTCTGCGTATAAGCGGAACCGACCGCAACATGTTCACGCTCGATCAGGCAGCCTCGACACCGTCGCTCACTACTTCAATCTCAGCATCGCTCATCAACGCAGCCACCGGCTATCAGCTTCAGGTCACCTACGCCCCGACATCGACAGGAAGCCATTCGGCCAAAATCACCATCTATGACGCCAACCTCAAGGGCAGCACCACGGTCAATCTTCTCGGAGAAGCACTCGAAGTTCCGACACTTAGCCGTCTGACAGCCTATCCCGCGTCTGACATAACCGAAACCTCCTACAAAGCCACATGGTCAGAAGCACCTGAAGTTGTCGACTACTATCTGCTCACGCGCCAGCGTTTCGTTAACGGCAATATGATTGAAGAAACAATGGAATGTGATGAGAACTACGCTATAATCGATGATTTCAACGGTAGCGAAAACGAGAATTATTATGTGCAGAGCAGTCGGCTCGGCTATCTTTCAGAGCCATCCAACATTATTTCAATAAGCCATTCCGGCATCAACGGAATCAGCGAGGACGCACCGCTATCGGTTGAAAGCTATCCCAGCACACTCCGTTTCCGCTGTGGAACGACACAGACCGCAGGACGCATCTATGACACAACAGGACGCACCGTAATGCTCCTCCCGGAAATCTCCGACGGACTGGAAATCACCCTTCCCTATGGCATCTACTTTATCGTGACTGCCGAACACCGGACTCCGGTCAAGCTCATTGCCCGTTGAGCATGGTGAACGGTAAAAAGCAAAAATAAACACTACACCCGGCATCAGACATCTTATCTGTCTGCGCCGGGTGTAGTGTTTATTTCTATAGAATTTCTCAGTACTGTTCGCTCTCGTTCGGAAAATCGGTGCTCTTGACATCCTTGATATAATTGCCGACAGCATCCTCGACAATTGTACCGAGATCGGCATACCGGCGAAGGAAACGCGGAGAGAATCCCTTGTTGATTCCAAGCATATCCTGCATCACAAGCACCTGACCGTCGCAACCGTTACCTGCGCCAATACCTATTGTCGGGATAGAGACGCTTTCCGACACCTTCGTGGCAAGCGCTGCCGGAATTTTCTCCAGAACAATGGCGAAACTGCCGACCTGTTCAAGTAATTTGGCATCCTCAATCAGCTTCTGTGCCTCAGCCTCATTGCGGGCACGCACATTGTAAGAGCCGAACTTATTGATGCTTTGAGGTGTAAGGCCAAGATGTCCCATTACAGGTATACCGGCACACAGTATCCGTTCAATCGACTCTATAATCTCGGCACCACCTTCCATTTTTACAGCCTCGGCACCGCTTTCCTTCATAATGCGGATTGCTGAGTTCAATGCT
Source organism: Duncaniella dubosii (assembly GCF_004803915.1). NCBI lineage: Bacteria > Pseudomonadati > Bacteroidota > Bacteroidia > Bacteroidales > Muribaculaceae > Duncaniella > Duncaniella dubosii. The sequence goes on along the minus strand of NZ_CP039396.1, from coordinate 1,285,487 downwards.
TCGATTGAATTGCCCTGATATGTGCCGAAAGGCATGTCGCAGACCACAAGCGCACGCTTCACACCACGGACCACACATTGAGCGTGATAAATCATCTGGTCAAGCGTCATAGGCAATGTGGTCGGATAGCCGGCCATCACATTTGCGGCTGAATCACCGACAAGTATCGCGTCCATACCGGCCTCGTCGACCAATTTAGCCATCGAATAGTCATAGGCGGTAAGCATAGCTATCTTCTCGCCTTTTGCTTTCATCTCAATGAGGCGACGGGTGGTCACCTTACGTGGATCTTCAACTGTGTATGTTGACATTTTTGTTGTTTTTAATGATTCTAAAATAGGATTCATTGACGACCAACCGTACATCATAAACCGCCGGCGAGCCGTAGCCATAAAACAAAGTCCGACAAAAGCATGCCAGACCCATTTTGCGCGGACAAAGATATTAAGTTTATTTCACCTGACAAAAGTTTTCTCTACTGAAAATATTTACGGTATATGACTGCCTCATGAACATACACTCCATTCAAAAAGATTTGGTTACGATTGGTTATTTTCCTACTTTTGCATGACACGACAAGAAATACCTTGAAAACAAACATTATAACCAATCACCAACAAAAATATTCAAAAACATGAAAAGTGATCCCAAAGACTGTCTCTACTGCACGAATAACGAGACTCTTCACAATCTTATGATTGAAATAGCCAAACTCGACGTTTCGCGAGTATTTCTCTTCAAGGAACAGACATATCACGGACGATGCCTCGTCGCTTATGACGGACATGTCAACGACCTTTTCGAACTTTCTGACGACCAACGTAACGCCTTCATGAAAGATGTCACCCGCGTGACCCGTGCGATGGACAGCGTGTTCCACCCTGAAAAAATCAACTACGGCGCTTATAGCGACAAACTCTCTCACCTCCACTTCCACCTCGCACCCAAATATGTCGACGGACCGGACTACGGCGGCACTTTCCGCATGAATCCCGGAGAAGTCTATCTGTCCGACGAGGAGTATGCCGATATGGTGGGAAAAATGCGTGAGGCATTGACGGAAATTTAAAAATTTCTCTGTATATTTGCATCGGGGAAACCGGCTGATTTCACATAGTGAGAAATCCCGGATTCTCCGATTTTTCACGTTCATACATTAGAAGATGACTTACAGCTTCCTTGACCTACTTTGCTTACTGGGATCAGTAGCTATGTTCCTTTACGGAATGAAAGTAATGAGTGAAGGCCTACAGAAGGCTGCCGGCGACCGTCTGCGCAACATTCTTTCGGCCATGACCCGAAACCGATTCACCGGCATGCTGACCGGTATAGTCATCACTGCCCTCATCCAGAGTTCGTCGGCATCGACTGTTATGGTCGTAAGCTTCGTGAACGCGGGTCTGATGACTCTTGCACAGTCAATGGCAGTCATCTTCGGTGCCAACGTCGGAACTACATTCACTGCTTGGATCATAGCCCTGTTCGGATTTAAAGTCGACACCTCGGCCTTCATCCTTCCAGTCATCGCATGTGCCGTCCCCCTGCTCTTTGCCAGCGCGAGCCGTAAGAAGTCGATAGGCGAATTCCTCATCGGTTTCGCACTTATGTTTATGGGGCTTGACCTTATCAGCGACTACGTGCCTGATCTGCAGAGCAATCCTGAGATGTTCCAGTTCCTTGAACGCTATGCCTCGATGGGTTTCATATCAGTGCTGCTGTTCGTGCTCGTAGGCGTAGTGCTCACAGCTATCATACAGTCATCGGCAGCCACTTTCGCTATCGTGCTCATTATGTGTACAAAAGGCTGGATTTCATTTGATCTTGCCTGTGCGGTGGTTCTCGGCAGCAATATAGGAACGACAATTACCCCCCTGTTAGCCTCAATGAGCGGAAATGTTGCCGCAAAACGTACGGCTATGGGTCATCTGCTATTCAACATGTTCGGCATCATATGGACCCTTGCCGTCTTTTACCCCTTTGTCCGTCTCAATGTCGACATAACCAAATGGCTGGGACAAGGCGACCCCAACAGCATATTCGGCTTTGTCAATGACCTTGAAGCCAATGACCCGCAGCTCTACAACAGCATTTTTGACAACAGTCTTCCTGCCGGGCATCCCGTCCTTGCCAAAATCGCACAGATGCAGTTCAGTGTATCGTTCGGCCTGTCGATGTTCCATACGATATTCAACCTCATCAATGTGACCATCATGATATGGCTCACAGGCTTCTATGTGAAATTGGTTGAAAAGCTCGTGTCATCCAAACATATGGGCGATGAAGAATTCCAGCTTAAATTTATCTCCGGCGGTCTCATGAGCGCATCCGAACTAAACATCGCACAGGCCGAGAAAGAGATTGTCGTCTATGCCCAGCGCGTACAACGAATGATCGCTATGGCTCAGAACATCGTTCATACACGTCAGGGAGACGATTTTACAAAACAGTTCTCACGTCTTGAAAAATACGAAGAGATCTCAGACCGAATGGAGATAGAGATTGCCAACTATCTTAACCGCTGTTCAGAAGGCCGTCTGTCAAACGAAGGCAAACACCGCATAGCCGCAATGTTGCGCATCGTCAGCGAAATCGAAAGCATAGCCGACTGCTGCTATGGCGTGGCCAAGATACTCATCCGCAAGCAGGAAAGCCATGTAGACTTCAATGAGGAAATATCCCATAACATCGACACCATGTTCATAGCCGTAGAGGCGGCAATGACCAATATGCTGCTGCTCCTGCGCAACTTCGAGACAGCAGACCAGACGGAAATCATAACGTCCTACAATCACGAACGTGAAATCAACAATCTCCGCAACCAGCTCCGTGTGGCCAACGTCGAGAACATCAACGAACACCACTATGAGTATCAGGCCGGCATTTACTATATGGATATTATCGGCTCGCTTGAAAAGGTCGGCGACTATATAATAAATGTAGTCGACGAGGTCAAGGAGCAGTTCAGGCAGAAAGCCGCAGGCTGAAGACATAAGCGTCAGACGAAGTTCCACACCAAACACACAAGATGACTACAACGATTCATAATCATACGAAAATTCTCTCCATTATATACTGCAAGCCATGGCATCGCTTAAAAATTATCTTGTAAGATATTTCTCTATGGCTGACGACCTGCTTCCTCAGGCAGAAGCAGAAGCGACAATCCGCGAAGGAATATCATTCAAAGGCACGAACATGCTCATACTCGTGCTTGCGATTTTTATTGCCTCCCTCGGACTCAACACCAACTCAACAGCCGTCATAATCGGTGCAATGCTCATATCTCCGCTTATGGGACCGATTATCGGCATAGGTCTGGGGATTGGCGTACAGGATTTCGAACTGCTGAAACGATGTCTGCGCAACCTGCTGATGGCCGCAGGATTCAGTATGCTCACATCGACCATCTATTTCCTGATATCACCCGTAAGCGAGGGCCATAGTGAACTCCTCGCACGCACATCACCGACTATCTACGACGTCCTGATCGGATTTTTCGGCGGAGGAGCAGGAATAGTGGCCATAGGCTCAAAATCAAAAGGAAACGTGATTCCGGGCGTAGCTATCGCAACGGCTCTCATGCCACCGCTTTGTACGGCAGGCTACGGTCTCGCCACATTCCAGATGAACTATTTCTTCGGGGCTACATATCTGTTTCTCATCAACTCGATATTCATTGCCCTGTCAACGTTTATCGGAGTAAAGATAATGCACTACAAGCCGGTAGTGGCTGTGAATCCCGAACGTTCACGGCGTGTGCGCCATATTGTCTATACGGTCTCTATCCTCACCCTCCTGCCCTCTCTCTATCTCACCTACAACATGCTCCGCCAGTCGAGATTCTCAATGAACGCCGACAGATTCATTGCCCAGCAGTTCAATTTTCCGGCCACGCAGGTTCTAAACCGAAAAGCAGTGATTGAACATGGTGAAAAAGTCATAACTGTCACTCTTATCGGAAAAATCCTCCCCTCCGACTCCCTTCAGCTCGCCATGAGTTCCCAACTGAAAAACTACGGTCTGGAAGGAACACGCCTGAACATCATACAAGGTGACTCACCCAATCTGTCGGAAATCAAAAACGGGATGCCAACCGTCAAGGACATCTATGAACTTGCCCAGACCTCCATATCCGCCCAGCAGATGACAATTGATTCACTGAAAAGCGTAATCGCAATCAACCAGATCAACGATACGATTGCCGGACGCATAGCCCCGAGGTCAGAGTCGTGTTCCCGCAAGTCGAGGAGCTTGCCGTCACACATACGATATTCAGCAATATAGCGACCGAACGGCTTGACACAATCAACACCGTACTTGTGAAATATAACACTCCACTCCCGCCGGCCAAGGAAAAGGAATTCATAAAATATCTTGAAGCCCGTCTGCAACACAAATCACTACAGCTAATCAACGTAGGAAACCAACTCTCATTCTCGACAACCACGTCACACCAGACAAAAAAATGAATCAGCCTCCAAATACCGAAATCTACAGTCCAGACACACTTCCTAAAAATATCCGTGGGAAAAAAGTAGTGCTTGTCAATCATTCCGACACCCTCGGAGGGGCTGCGATAGTGACATTCAGACTGATGCAGGCTCTGCGTCAGATCGGTGTCGACGCCAGAATGGTTGTCTTTACGAAAACGTCGGAAGAAGAGACCATTTCAGACATATATTCACGCTTCATCCGTAGCATGGCTTTCGTGATGGAACGCCTCTCGATGCTCCCGGCTCTCGGTTTCAAAAAAGAAAATCTGTTTAAGATATCCACTGGTGATTTCGCTCTCAACATACACCACCATCCTTGGGTGAAAGAAGCCGATATCGTTTGCATTAACTGGGTGAATCAGGGTCTGATGAATGTCAAGGGGATACGCAAGCTACATCATATGGGCAAAAAAATCGTGTGGACCATCCATGACATGTGGACAATGACAGGAGTGTGTCATCACGCATACGAATGTGACCGCTATCTTGATGAATGTGGTAATTGCCGGTTTCTTTCAGGCGGAGGACACAAAGATGACATCTCGCATAAATGCTGGGAAAAGAAACTGCAGGTCTATAATGAAGTCCCCATGACATACATTACTGTCAGCAAATGGCTTGAAGACTGCGCCCGACATTCGTCATTACTGAAGGGACGCGACATTCTGACCATCAACAATCCATTTCCAATAGAGCAATTCTATACCACTCCCCCACGGGATCTATACTCACTCATGCCGCCACACAAACCGAACATTCTGCTTTTCGGTGCGGCACGCATTGACGATCCCATAAAAGGACTTGACTATACGATAGATGCCCTTAACCATATATTCGACAACTATCCTGAAATAGCCAACAAGACAGCGGTATATTTCTTCGGAAATATTAAAAAACCACAGGCACTCGACCGTCTGCGATTCTCTCACAGACATTTCGGTCTGGTAAGAGACTTCAAAGTCATCCGCTATCTCTACTCCATCGCCAAAGTGGTGATTTCGACATCGCTCTACGAGACTCTCGGAGGCACTCTCGTCGAAGGTCAGGCCGGAGGCGCGCTGCCGGTGACATTCGGAATCGACGGACGCACTGACATCGTGGAACACATGCGCACAGGTTACATAGCCCGCTACAAAGACCCGATTGATGTGGCAAACGGCATATTATGGGCATTAAAAGCAGATATTTCACGCGAATATCTCCATCAGACTGTGGCCGACCGCTTTGCAGCCCCGATCATCGCGAGCAAATATGCCGATGTTTTTTCAAGAATTCTTAATCAGACATCTCATTTAAATTAAGGATGAAAGTATTAATTGTAGGAGCAGGAGGTTTTATCGGAGGTTTTATCGCACGTGAGGCTCTTTCACGCGGATATGAAACTTGGTGTGCGGTCCGCGAATCGACATCCCGACGTTATCTGACCGATCCGGCGCTCCGGTTCATAACCCTTGACTATGATGACCCCGACAAACTCCGCGACGAGCTTGCCGGAAACCAATGGGATTATATCGTATATAACCTCGGCGCGACAAAATGTGTGAATTTCAGTGATTTCAATCACATAAACTTCACATATCTGCGTAATTTCTGCGAGGCGGTTATCACCAACGGCCAGATTCCGAAAAGATTCATCTACATGTCGTCACTTTCAGCTCTCGGCCCGGGCGACGAGAAAGACTACAGCCCGCTGAACGGCTCTATGATACCTCAGCCAAACACCCGCTACGGGCTTTCCAAAATCAAGGCCGAGACACTTCTGCAGACCCTCCCCTCATCATTCCCTTGGATCATACTGCGCCCGACCGGGGTCTACGGTCCACACGAGCGTGACTATCTGATGATGATCAAAAGCATTGATGCGCATTTCGATTTCGGTGTCGGATTCCGTCGGCAGATGCTCACGTTTATATATGTGGAGGATCTCGCCTGCGCGATATTCGATGCTCTCGAAAAAGCACCGGTCCATCGCAAATACATAATCTCTGAACCCCGGGCATATACTCAAGGAGAATTCCGAAAAATCGTAGCCAAGGAACTCGGGCATAAACTCGTCATTCCTGTACGTCTTCCGCTCTTGGCGCTTAAAATCGCCTGCAAGGTATCTGAAAAATATGGCGCAGCGAAGCTTCAGGCTGTCACTCTCAACTCCGACAAATATAAAATCATGGCTCAGCGCAACTGGAACTGCGACACGACAGATGCAGAACGTGATTTCGGCTTCAAATCCCGGATAGACCTTGCCGAAGGTATAAAACGCACGGTAAGGGCATATCGTAACGAGCTAAAAAACAATAAAAATAAGCATATGATATGAAAACACCCCTATGGATGACTGTGATCATCATCATATTCCTGCTTCCGGTCTTTGCATTTCCAATCCTCCTCGCCAATCTTCCTGCCGGCGACGAAGCCGTGAGACTCTTCGTATGGATCTATCCGTTCTATATGGTTCTGTCGGCATGGCTTGCATGGAACGCCTATCCGCGCAGGTCATATATCAGCTGGATTTTGCTGATACTGATGGGGCTGTCGACGGTGGCGGTGTGGACTCTCGAACTCCATCCGATGGATATTGTCATCTGAATCAAACATATAATACTTAACCAGACTTAAACATCCGACAAAAGTGAAGTTACTTATTATCAACGGCCCGAATCTGAACCTTCTCGGCACACGCGAACCGGAAATCTACGGCTCACGCACATTCGAATCATACCTTCAGGAACTCCGCGAGATGATTGACGGCGATGAAATCGAATATCTCCAGTCAAACCACGAAGGCGACATCATCGACTTCCTCCACAATACCGATGCCGACGGAGTTATCCTGAATGCTGGTGCATATACCCACACATCGCTCGCAATAGCCGATGCGATTTCAGGCATAACGACCCCGGTGATTGAAGTACATATCTCTAATACAGCTTCGCGCGAGACCATACGCCACACATCGCTCATAGCCCCTGTGTGCCGTGGCACTATCACCGGTTTTGGCCTCAACTCTTATTTCCTTGCAGCTCAAGCATTCATAATGGGTCATGTGCGATAATCTCGACGATTACATTCTCAGCCACATAAGCGCCGAACCCGAACACCTGAAGCGCCTCTACCGCCGCACCCATCTGCGCCATCTCTACCCTCGCATGTGTTCGGGTCATCTGCAGGGACGTATGCTTTCGATGCTCTCTTCCATGATAAAGCCTCAACGGATACTGGAGCTTGGCGCTTATACAGGCTATTCGGCTCTATGTCTTGCCGAAGGTCTTGCCAAAGACGGACAGCTCCACACCATCGAAGTCGACGATGAGATGGAAGACGAACTGCTCGAACTCTTCGCCACATCACCCGGAGGCGACCGCATCACTCTCCATATAGGTGATGCCGAGGAGATTATAGCGACAATTGATGAAATATGGGACTTGGTGTATATTGATGCCAACAAACGCCGCTATGTCGAATATCTCGACCTCGTGCTCCCGCGCCTGCGCCGGGGAGGCTTCATCATAGCCGACAATACACTCTGGGACGGCAAGGTGACCGACACCGTCGCCAACCACGACGCACAGACCGTCGCCCTCGACCGCTTCAACACCTACGTGGCTTCCCATCCTGAACTTGAGACCGTAATCATCCCCCTCCGCGACGGCCTCACCCTCATCCGCAGGAAATAGTTCATCCCGCCGCCACACATACCATATACACAATATATTTCATCATCACAGTAGTAATATACGCCATGTCGCTTACGTTTAGTTTGTGGATATTTTACCGAAATCTGATGATGAAACAGCTCCATATCTCGATAATCCTCGTGCTTACCGCCTTGACGCTCCTGACGGCGTGCGGCTCGACCGAAACCGCACGCCAGCTCAAAGAAATCGATGGCTACATGGACGCTCACCCTGACACGCGCCTCGACGACCTGCTGGCCATCGACTCCTCGCTCATCACACGTACCTCTGACCGTATGCTCTACGAAGTCCTACTCACTCAGGCCATCGACAAGGCCCACGGCAGCCTCGCAACACGCGATTCGGTCATGCAGGTGGCCGCCGACTGGTTCACAGGGCGTTCCGACACACGCCACGCCCTCCTTGCAAACTACTTTCTCGGCCGTGTGAAATTCGAGAAAGAAGATTATCCCGAAAGCCTTGTCGCCATGTTCAAAGCCCACGACCTCGCAAAAGAACTCGATGACAAATTCTGGATAGGCATGTCAGCCCGCGGAATTGCAGACGTGTACAATAATCGGTACAACACTGGTGATGGCGTTCATTATTCAGAAATAGAACTTGAAAATCTAAGATTAGCTGGCAGACAGCCTTATATTAACTATGCGATGCTCGATTTAGCTAATACGTATTGTAATAACAGGGATTACGAAAAGACTTATGAAATATGTCGCCAACTGACGGATTCTGCAAATAAATATTCTGACACCTATTTATATAGCGAAGCCCAAAAAACAATAGCCGTAACTTTAATGACAGAGACAAAGTTTGAAAAGTCTATTCCATACATGCAATCGGCTGCTGAAACCGGATTGTTAAGCACCAAAGACTCAGCTTTTTTGGCATTTGCCTTAGGAAAGATTGGCAAAAACAAGGATGCCGTAGCGATTCTAAACAATATAAATAATAAGAATGATGTGAACTACTGGCTCAAATATGAAATCAATGACAACCTTGGCAACACAGACTCCGCCTTTAACTATCTGAAAAAGGAATATGAGAATCTTAATGCCCAATTCAGAGAACGTATCAGTTTAGATTTATCATCCACACTGGCAAATTACTATGAGATGTCAAGGCATTTAAAAGAAGAGAAACTCAAAACTTCACAGATTTTCAATTATCTTCTTGTAACTATAATAGCCCTCATTATCGTCATCGGTGCATTAATCGTCAATCGATATTATAAAGCCTACGAATATAAAATCGAGCGGAATATGGCTATCGCACAGAGTCTGCGTGAGACACTTGCCATAAAAAAATCCGAATATGACATAGCAAAAGTAGAAATCAGAGAAAAAATGCGCGATGAGTTTTCAATTCTCGACGAACTCTGCCAAAAGGTCTACGAAAGCGAGAATCCCACAGCAGCTCGTAAGCGCGTCTCGGCAGCCGTCACTGATTTAATCGAGCAATTGTCGGGCGACAAAAAGAAAATCGAAAATCTGGAAAGGATGGTCGACAGAAACTGCGACAATGTGATTTCTGACTTCAAGACCGATTTTCCAAATTTGAAAAATGCGGACTATAATCTATTCCTATATTCCATATTAGGTTTTTCAATAAACTCTATTTCTTTATTTCTAAAGGAAGAGAAACTAACGAGCGTTTATGAACGAAAACGCCGACTAAAAGATAAAATAAAAAAATTAGAACCTATAAAGCGTGATAAGTATTTAAATGTATTAGGTTAATAACCTGTATTTAAACGCTTTTACTTCTCTTTTGAACTTTTACAAGCAACACACTGATTTTAAACCACTTAGCAATAGTGCGTTTTTAAACACCAAAATTCGAAGTTTACCAAAGGGCTATTCAATTAATAATCAAGATATTATCGCATATGAAAAACCAAGATTTACTAAGGTAAAAATTCTATTTAGAAGCCATAAATAGCATAATTTTGTAGTACAATAATTTACAATAACGTATTAACACAATTATGAAAAAACTGCTATTATTGATTGCTTTTGCGACCTTACTATTTCCGGCAGGGTATGCAAGAGATGACAATAGCCATCAAAGCAAACCCAAAGACATCACTCGTTTGAGTCGTAATTCAAACCATTCAAATCGCCCGAACAAACCGGCAATGTATTATTTACCTTGTATCTATGGCATCGGATATTTAGGTTTTGAACTTCCTGATGAGATTCAATCGCTCCAAATAACCTTAGGGGATGAAATGTTTCCTGTTTGGGAGGGATATGTTAACAAAATAAGCCCTGAAGTAGATATACCACCGATCATAGGCGAAACTCCTATAACCTGTGAAGATGATCGAGGCCGTAAGTATCACGGCATCTTAAATTTCAAAGAATACAAAGACCCATCCTTACATCTATAATTATTCTTAATCTTATGCAATGATTCGGTAAAATTTGAGGTTTTTCAGTCTTGGCTAAGCCGCTAACTGAGCCAACCGATGATTTATTTTCTGAATTATTTTGAGATGCGGAGATTTTCCGCAAGTCGAAATAATTGTTGAGGCGAGATAAGATTCAAACATAAGCCGTTTGAACTGCGCTACCGAAAGATCCGGATAATCCTTCCTTATGACCTCTTTGCAGACATTGAGTGCAGTGAAGGAAAGATTGAATGCGAAGTCAAGCCGGTCTTTGTCGCGTGTCTGTTGCGACTGGAGTCCTGTAAACTGTTTGGCATCGCGTATGCCGAACTCAATCTGAAAGCGGGTGCGGTAGAAACCGATGATCTTTTCAGACCTCATATTGGTGTCTGTAGAGAAGTAAAGAAGAGGCCCTGCGTTTTCAACCGGACAGACCACGATACGGATGTCGCGTTTCAATGCCCTCGAATGTACGACCGCCGTGTGACATCGGTTTTTGTTTCCTTTGGAATCCTCATATATGAATGAAGTGAACACGGACATGTCAAGGTTGGAGAAATCCACTTTCTCTCCATACTTTTTCTTTCTGCCGCGTCTTCGCGGGGCGGAGGAATCCGGTATGGCCAGATACCTCAGATATGAGTTGGCACGTAATCTCCCGACAAATCGAAATCCCATGCCAATCACTTCATTTACAAACTCATATTTGGAGAAAAAGGCATCGGCAACCAGAATATCCGTCAGTGAGAGCAGCTCTGTCGCCTTTGACCTGACAAGTGCCACATACCAGTCAAGCATTGACATTTGTTTCTCGGATTCAAGAGTCCTGAAGTTCGGTGACTGGACAGCACCGAGCATCACGCATGTATGTTTACTCAGACTTATTGCCCCGATCGCCATTATCTCCAGACCGCGTTTGACACGTTGTGCCACCCCTGACCAGAAACGGCCTATGCCATACGTCAGTCTGCCTGCTTTTGAAATGAACGACGGATCGATTGCCGCTGCCATGTCATCGGCCGGCCCAAAACAATCCTGCGCCATACCTATGTTGACTTTCATCCAGTCTACGGATGTCTTGAAATTGGAAGCAAAGGTCTTGGCTGTACGACCGCCATAGCGCGACAGCCGGGTAAAATTGACTTTGCCCGGAATCAACGCTACAGTGCGTATTGTTAAAATCAGCCAGTTGAGGAACCTTTTGCTCATCTTGGTTGTAGTATTTTCAAATACCGACTTACACCGAAAGGTGAAGTCTTTGAGAATCGCCAATACGTTCATATTGTCTAATGTTTTTATAATGAACGCTTTGGCGATTCATTTGTATTTGACAATTCGATATATTAACTTAAGTTTCAACTACTTCTGTAATTTTTACCGAATCATTGTTATGAAGAAACTTTTAATATTCATTTTTTGTTCCCTCATCCTCACAGCCTGTGAAGATGAGCCGGAGGTCGATTTCAATTTTCCGGATGATATTATAAACAAGGGAATCAAATTCGGGCCAAGTTATGATGTCAAGACACTTTATTTCAATGCGCCGAGAAAATCCGAACCGAAAGTCTCAGTCGAAGAAATCACACATACTTATGAAGAATGGCTTTCAACACAATGCTATTACGATGATGGTAAATGGATTCTGCGTATTGCAGTATCAGGAAACGATAAAAATTCAGACCGTAGAGGTTATGTCAATCTGAAAGTCGGCAAAAGCATGACGAAAATAACTGTGATTCAAAAAATCGATAATATCACAATCCAGACCCAGCCACAGATTCTCCCGAATACAGGCGGAGAGTTAAAAATCAGATTCATTTCAGCTGAAAAACCGAAAGTCGCCATCAATTACCCGGCCCAGTCTAACTCTACATGGTGTAGCCTCGGTGAAATCACAGAAGTGGACGAGGATACCTATGAAGTGCCTGTCAGCTATAAGGAAAACACAACGTATGGCCGAATAGCCAAACTATGGATAACTACCGGTCGTGATAACAAGGTTTTACTATCGTCCAGCGTCCGAAACAGTTTGATGAATCAGAGATAATCAAGACCGATCCAAAGGGCGGAAGTCTGCCTATCGCGCTTGGCTATACAGGCGACAAAAGCGGCTTTGAGTTGTCTGACATCAACAATATACATCGCATAAAGCATCTGACCATAGAGGGCGGAATAAACGAATTTGACCTGGATGTGTTGCGTCTGTTTACCAAATATGAAAGATTTCCCGTAACCCTCGACCTTAGCAAAGCGACCTTCCTGAGAAACTACATAAATCCATACGAATCATTCGGCTACACCCCACCAAAAGTAGAGTTTGATGGCCTTATGATGGCCGACAACTACATTCCAAGCCAAATGTTTTATTTTGCCCAAGGACTTGTAAAGTGCATATTGCCCGAAAATACGATTGGTATCGGCAGCAGGGCGTTCTATTCTACATCCTTAACGCGCATAGACATCCCAGCCAGCGTGGTCCAAATAGATGAGCATGCATTCAGGGGAAATTACTCTCTTAAAGAAATAAATATCGATAAATCCTCCCGGCTCGAAGAGCTGAATCTGACAGCCCTATCGACAAGCAAGCCTGTCAAAGCCATCTATCTACCTTCGACCATTACACATGGGAGCCCTAATACCAATTCATTAGTGATAAAAACTAATAAATTATATCTCGACAAAACAGAAATCCCTGAGTGGAGGGTATCCGGAATACGGTCGACACCCTCTATGTCCCTGACGAGAAGCTGATCGAAGTCTTCAAGGCGGATCCTCAATGGGGCAATATCCCGGTTATCCTCGCATGGCCCGAAGACTGGAAATCCACCCCTTGGGGCGGCGATGAATGAGCCGCGTGAAGAAATAACTTAAAGACCAGCCAATTAAACCGCATCAGCAGCACAATAATCACACAAAAATATGAGAAAAATACTCGGAATCATCGCTTTATGCCTGCTATTCGCTGCGTGTAAGGATGACGATGAAAGGACACTGATAAACTTCACAGACAGTTCGGCGGAGCTTGCCGACAGCGGTATTGACTTAGGCTGCGATGCGACCACTGAGGTTCTGAAATTCACCTGCCCGCCAAACCTCACCCCGGTGGCGACAGTGGAGTCGGTGGTAGGTGAACCCGACTGGCTGAAGGCCGAGCTGCAACTGACCAAGCCGGGCGTTGGAGAAGTAACGATAACAGCGGAGGGCAATACGGGCAATGAGCGTTCGGCGACGGTTGTCGTGTCGGCCGGCAAGGAGTCGGTAGGCATTGAGGTGAGACAGGCCGCCTATGACGGAATCACAGTCGACAGGACGGTTTTCAATATCGGACGCGACGGCGGGAAGATTACGGTCAGATGCCGGTCGAACGAGGAACTCAAGAAACCGAATATATACTTTTACGACCACGAAAACCACTATTATCAATGGGCAGTGAGAACAGACTTCCGTAGCCTCGGCGACGGCGATTATGAAATCGAGATCGCGGTGGAGAAAAACGACGGATTCGGGAGGCTGGCATCAATGCTTCTCGAAAACGGCAGCAAGTCAGCCAGAGTGACCCTCATCCAGTCACCGAAACTTTTTGGCGATACAGAAACCGTCAAAATGCCCGACGAAGGGGTATCCTCAACCTCAAGCTGGGCTATACGGCAATCCCGATGGCGAGGCTATGCGCAATATCCGCCGGATAAAGCATCTTGCTATTAATGGTGGCATCAACGACTATGATCTCGACATCATAAGGCTCTACACCGCTGATGCCACTCATCCGGTCATGCTCGACTTCAGCCAGACCAAACTCAATAGCGAGGTGAAAAATCCTTGCGCTTATGAGGTTACGTCCCTCTGCAGAAGGAATGCGACGTGACCATAGCTGTCGACAACTGCATCCCCGACAGAATGTTTGACGGAGCAAAGGGTCTGGCAGGCTGCATGATGTCTGACCGTTTCCTTTCAATTGGCGCAAGAGCCTTCGCCTCTACCCCGATGACGCAGATAGACATTCGGGAACTATAATCAGTATAGGTGACTACGCCTTCAACGGCTGCCGCAATCTTACCAGCATCAACATTGAGAAGTTCGGGCTGCTCGAAGCGCTGGGAGCATCGCCCTTCTCGACAGGCTGTCGCATTGAATCGATCTTCCTGTCGTGGCATCTCAACCGCGTCGCAGACGAGACTTTTCATGATTTCAATGTCGCAAACCTATATGTCGACAAATACGAGCCCCAACATGGAAGTTTGACTCAACTACCAAAATCGACACCCTTTATCTCCCCTATGATCCCAGTAAAGATCTGATAGGAGCCTACAGAGCCGCTCCGTGCTGGGGCGAAATCACCGAAATACGCGAATGGAGCTACGAATGGGAGGAAGCACCATGGTGAAAAGCTAATCACGGCGCAGAAGAATATGACCGGGCGTTTGGCTGTAATACAGATTTTTAGTACTTTTGTCATTAAATCTACAGCCAATTATCTACGTTTATGTCTCACTACTCCTACCTGCACATCGCCCTCAGAGGCGAAATTCAGGGAGCAACACGAACCATATATTCCTATCCTGCCTCGGGCAGTGATATCGACCCGTGCTGGAATTCGACTATGGTCGAGCCCGGCGCAGCTATCAAGCGCTTCCTAAACGCCAGCGAATGCTATATACTCCAGTCATCTCCCTCGGCCATTATTTCTCGCTGATCACACGCAACACCGTCAGCCCGAACGTGGCTACATGATGATTTCGATACTCGTCGAAAACGGCTGCGCACTCACCGGCCGTCAGCTAATGAACGCTTTTTCACAGCTTAAAAAGGTACTCATCGAGGATGAGAATCTATCAGACGAGGCCGTTGACGATGCGCTCTCTCAAGCCGGCATTCCATCCGAGCCGCTGCGCCTCGAAGCGTGGAAATATCACACTCCTGACGAATCAGCACCGTTAGCCGAGGCTGCATATCGTACGTATATCTCACAGCAGGAACTCGAATCGATCTTTTCGTTCCCCTGCCAGCCCGACTATAGCGCCTACCGCTGCATAATAGTAGTGGCGGCCACAACATCGCTCAGACCGGGGGTGAAAATGCCCCGTATAACCGTGGCCATCCGCAAGCTCTACTCGTTGTGTGTCCGGAAGGTGTGAGCGCATCGAGAACACAGGTCTATGACGGTGACCGTCTGGAACTGTCGTTTGCGAAGGAAGGATTTGCCACCTGTAAAGAAAATGTCATTGTAGGACACCTTCGGCCTATACGAAATATGACGGCTCGACGATAATAATCCGTACACCCGCGCAGACAGGCATACGCTTCGAGCGCAGAATCCCGGTGAGAGTCATGTCGGCCAAAGGTAAACAGCTCAACGGCTACACCATCACCCTCAACGGGCGGTCGGTAAACACGATGGAACCATACATTGAGCTTTACGAGAAGGATCTTCAGCCCGGAAGCGAGGTCGAGATTGTGGTCCAGTCCAACAACTACCGTCCACTAAAGCTCAAGACTCCGGCCGAAGAGATGCTCGTAACCGAGCAACTTGAACTTGTGATGCAGCCTGTGGAGCAAGGTGTGACCCTCCGTCTTGACTTCGGTGACGGACGGGTGTTCGAGCAGCAAATTTCAATCGAGAAAAACACCCCTGAATACAATCGTCTGCATTCGGGTAATTTTCACGGCTTCCGCGCCCACCGTCAGGTCACGCAGGACGACAGTGAGGTCTATAACGTTGATGTCCGCATCACCAGCCGACCCGTAGCACCCAACTTCGAATCATCCGACAGCGATACAGGCGAGAAGGAGACAAAAGCTCCGATATTTGAAAAACATATCGGCCGATGCAAAAGCCGAACGACCAAAATCGATGCGACATTGCCGACAGCCATAGACCGGAAGAAGATGACGAGTCTGCCGGCCGGTCGTCAGACACCACAGACAACGATTATCGTTCTCCCGAGCCGGAAAGTGACGAAGACGATGACAACGACCCGACTGAAAAACCGACAGGCAAATCACGCCGCAATCTGTTCATCTGGGGCGGACTGGCTGCCATAGCCGCAGTCATTGCGCTTGTTATTTTCCTTCCACAGTTCACAGGTCCGTCAGATACAGAGGCCGAAAATATTGCCGGAGAGGAACAGTCTGATGACCCCAACCGTCTTATACCGGCCACAATGACTCAGAAGAGGCGAGGATGTGGCCTATCTCAACACTTATCCTGTCTGGGAGGTAGATAAAATGAAAAGCGAGATGGGCAAAAGCCTTATGGCCGCGATTCAGGCAGGCGATATCGATGCAGTGGTCAACAATGACTATTATACCGTGACAGGCCGTGCCACAAACGAGAAAGCGATACTTGTCGCAAACCTTATCTGGCGGGCTAAAGGTTCGTATAGCGACGGAAGCAACCGGCGCATAATGCGTTCGGCTGTCAAAAACGGACAGATCGACCTCAGAACCCTGTCAGACAATCTCGCGAAACGCCGTCCGGCAGAAAAAAGAGAACACCTCTCCCCGCCCCTCCAGATAAGCTTCTGAAGAGAATATTCAGATAAAAATTAAACCTATTGCAACTGGGCAAGTCAAAATAATTATAATCCGATAATCAATTCAACTCACTAACACAAAAAAATTATGAGACTACGTGCATTGACAATCGCAGCAACCGTGGCGCTACTGGCGTTCTCGGGATGTGTCAGCAGCAAAAAGTATGCGGCTCTCCAGACAGAGCACGACTCTCTGAAACGCGATTACAACGCTTCGCAGGTTGAACTCGCCGAAACACGTGCCAACGGCAAGAGTCTTGAAAGCCTTCTCGCTCAGGCAAGAGCCAACAATGAAGAACTGAAACGCAACTATGCCGCGCTTCAGAAATCGCTTGACAACAGTATCAGCCAGAATACTCAGGGAAATGTCAATATCTCCAAGCTTGTCGACGAGATCAATGCCTCCAACCGCTACATCAAGCAGCTCGTACAGGCTAAATCAAAATCCGACTCGCTCAACCTCGCTCTGACCACCAAGCTGACCCGTTCGCTCGATGCCAACGAAATGCAGGAAGTCAACGTGAAGGTGCTCAAAGGGGTGGTCTACATTTCACTTGCCGACAATATGCTCTTCCAGTCAGGAAGCTATGAAGTCAACGAACGTGCGATGGAGACTCTCGGCAAAAATCGCAAAAATCATCAAGGACTATGACGATTATGACGTGCTCGTCGAAGGTAACACCGATCCTGTGCCCATCAACCGCACAAATATCCGCAACAACTGGGATCTCAGTGCATTGCGTGCAAGTTCGATCGTACAGGTACTTCAAAAGGATTTCGACATCAATCCTTCACGCCTGAGCGCCGCCGGAAGAGGCGAATACAATCCTATCGCCGACAATTCCACCGAATTAGGCCGTCAGCGTAACCGCCGTACAGAAATCATCATAACTCCCAAGCTCGACCAGTTCCTTGACCTGATTGACAAAGCTCCTAATCAGGAATAAGCACCACAGCCTTTCTTAGTAAAGGCACAGAATTTCATAGAAAACAAAAATAACAGACTCCCATTTCAAGCCATTTGGTTCGCAGGAATCAATGACTGATAAAATGAGAGTCTGTTATTTTTGTTTTCAATACAATAGTCAAAGCCGTTGTCAGTCAAGCCTTCTACACAGGCAAAAGTCACCCGGACTATTGGAATATAGTTAGCTCTCAGACAATTATCTGTGCCAACCATAGCCGTCAGGCTTCAGGTCAACTACGGTTATATTGCCGTCCATCATGCCAAGCATACGGCTAAGTGTGTTGACAGCAGATTCACGTGCCCGTCTTACGTAGCCTTTCTCATAGAACGACGCTTTATAACTGTCGGCCATGCGCTTCTTTATGGCCGTTTCCTCGTCTGATGTCATCTTGCGCAGACCAAAGAGCGTATTGTCCCACGTATCAATAACTTCGTAGGAATTGGGCGAACTTGACTCATAAACCTCGATTTCTTCGGGAGGAAGAAATATGAACACGGAATCATTCCTTAGCTGATAGTCAAGCTTTTCAAGATCAAAGCGGATATAGCCGTTGATTGTATTTTTGGCAAAAATCCATTTTCCGTTGATTGAATCCTTTATGGGCACATCATCGCGGACTTCCAGCGAACAAAGTTTGACCATTTCCTTTATCTCGGAGAGCTTTGTCTCAGACACAGTCATGTTGGTCGAACCTTCGCCACTGCGCCAGATCAACATCCCTGCACCGACAACGACAAGCACCATAAATATGATGCCTGACAGATGTATACCTATATATTTCTTAATCATAATCAGTTGTGTTAAACTTAAATTAATACGATTAGGTCAGATCAGTTGCGAAAATCTATCTCACAATCATATCCATAGCCGTTAAGAAGAATCGTAAAAAAGCCTCTGGCTTTTGCCTGTGCTTCCTTGACAAGCAACGATCGGTATTCATCATTGTTCTCTACATCTTTCTTCAGAGCAAGGCTCATCTTGTCTTTAAGCATCGCACGTTCCTGCGCGGTTATTTCAGACCGCAGTCCCGTGACGCGGTAGTGTTCTTCCTGCACACCGAGATCGCGGCCGATATACTGCGTCTGTATTGCCGGAAGGGTAAGTTTGATGAATTTACGCTTCTCATCGACCTCAACATCACTCGATTTTAGTTCCGAAAGGTCTATGTAGGCATCAATATAGGTCTGAAAAGAGTAAGCAGCGATGCGGTCGCCGAATTTAATCCCGTTTATGAAGGCATCGACTCCTTTTGCCCCGACATCACTTATCGTACCGACCTTGTTGAGCGACATCTCGGCCAACACAAGTTTCTGTACATCCTGAAGTTCATGGAACACGTTGATTTCCTTCTCCTTCCGGCACGAAATCATCAGCATCGGACCGACAAGCATACATGCGACAAGTCTTAGTGTTTTATACATAGTCAATTATAAATAGAGGTGTTGCGTTTCTTATTAAGTTTCACATATATCCCATGTCAAACTGTCAGATACAAAAATAAGACATAAGTCCGTATATCTGAAATTAACAATACCCGAATGTTCAGGGTTTAATTTATTTTATAAGACATTTACATCGGATAAAGGTTTAAAATTACGATGACAAATATAATCCCCCTCTTGGCAGATTCCAAAAAATTTAACGGCTATTTCTTTTCCAAGCATTGTTTGGAAAACCGGGGAATTGTGTGTAAATTTGTAGGTATATGGAAAATTATATTGTCTCGGCAAGGAAATATCGTCCGTCGACGTTCAATAGCGTTGTCGGGCAGAAGGCTCTCACGGCCACGCTCAAGAATGCAATAGCTACCCATCGACTGGCCCACAGCTATCTGTTTTGCGGGTCACGAGGAGTCGGCAAGACTTCATGCGCACGTATTTTTGCCAAGACAATCAACTGCTCCAACCCTACCGCCGACGGCGAAGCCTGCAACGAGTGTGACAGCTGCCGCGCGTTCAACGAGGGAAGCTCACTCAACATAATAGAACTTGACGCCGCATCAAACAATGGCGTGGATGACATACGCCAGCTCGTCGAGCAGGTGCAAATCCCGCCCTCTCAGGGCACTTACCGTGTGTTTATCGTCGATGAGGTACACATGCTGTCGGCAGCAGCGTTCAACGCCTTCCTGAAGACACTCGAAGAACCTCCATCGTATGTAATCTTCATACTCGCAACCACCGAGAAGCACAAAATCATCCCTACTATCCTGTCACGCTGTCAGATTTATGATTTCAAGCGTATAACCGTAAGGGACATGATCGATCATCTGACCTATGTAGCATCGCAGGAGGGAATGACTGCCGATCCGGCCGCGCTCAACGTAATAGCCCGGAAGGCTGACGGAGCCATGCGCGACGCACTTTCGATCTTCGATCAGGTGGCGGCATCTTCAAGGGGCAATATAACCTATCAGAGTACGATTGAAAATCTTAACGTACTTGACTATAACTACTATAACCGGCTCCTCGACTGCTTCCTTTCAGGAAAAGTGCTCGACACGTGGTTGATTTATAAGGAAATCCGCGACAGAGGATTCGACTCGCACTTTTTCATCAACGGTCTGGCCGACTATATGCGCGACCTTATGGTTGCCCGCGACCCATCAACCATAGTCCTCCTTGAGGCCGACGATGAAGCCCGGAAAGCAATGGCTGCAACTTCAGCAAAGTGTTCTCCAGACTTTATCTACCGAGCCATGAACCTCTGCAACGAAGCAGATCTAAACTACCGCACAGCATCCAACAAACAGTTCCTCATAGAGCTGACACTGGCCAAAATATGCCAATTGTCAAGCCCCTCCCCCGATAACAGTGGCACAGGAGAGGGGCGGTTACAAAAAATACAGCCCGCCACTACTTCACCAGCGACCGCTCAAGCATCGCAACCCCTACTCCCGTTCAAGCTCAAAGCCGCCCGGCCGAACCACAAACCGCTCAGTCAACTCCTCAGTATACAAACAATTACGGAGGAAATAATCAGGCTCAAAACAATACGACGGCTCAACCTGTGCAACAACAAGGGGCAGCCCCCGTCTCATACCCGTCATCACCGACACAACAGCCTCCAATCGTAGCGTCGCCCGCTGCTCCATACGGAGCTCAACAACCACAGGCAGCGGCACCTAAGCGAGCCGTAAAACGTCCTACATCAACTTTCTCAATCAATCCGACGAGAAATGTCGCCCAAACACCCGGACAGGCTCAGGCTACGACATCTGTCCGCGAACCGCGCAACGGACTTTATAACCGTGACCAGCTTAACAAAGCATGGCAGGACTTCATCAAGAGCCGTCCGACCGAACATATCCTTATCAATACGATGCGTGCCTCTTTCCCCGCTCAGATAGAGGGACATACATATAAGATAATGGTCGAGAACGAAATGCAGCTCAATGTCATGGAACAGGCGACACCGTCACTGCTCAGCTTCATGCGCAATGCTCTTGAAAACGACCATTTCAATCTGACCGTAGAGCTTAACAAAGGCTCAGCATCGCCGCACACATGGAGCGAACGTGAAGTGCTCTCACACATGATAGAGAGTATTCCTACTCTTAAAGGATTCATTGACGATCTCGGGCTGACATTGGGTTAAAACACCAGCCTCATTCACATAGTTTTCTATGAATTACGAAGTTATAAAGTCGAGACACTCAGTGCGCTCATATACGAACCAACCACTCCCGACTGAGATTCGCCATGTTCTTACCGCTCTTATCGACGAATGCAATTCAAATTCAGGACTCCACATGCAGCTCGTATGTGACGAACCCAAGGCATTCGGAAGCTCACTGCTTGCCCGTTACGGAAAGTTCAGCAATGTCTGCAACTACATCTGTATGATTGGCAAAAAATGCAGCCAGACAGAAGAGCTGCTTGGATATTACGGTGAGAAGCTCGTGCTTAAAGCTCAGGAATCAGGACTTAATACCTGCTGGGTTGGAATGAGCTTCAGGAAAGGTAAGATCCCGGCAGATATAAGGCATGACGAAAAGCTATATGCAGTTATTGCAATCGGTTACGGAGCAACACAAGGTGTGGCACACAAAATAAAAACTGCGAAACAAATCTGCCCGGAGATAGACTCCGCGCCCGAATGGTTCAGACGTGGAGTCGAATATGCTCTACTTGCTCCGACAGCTGTCAACCAACAGAAATTCCGTTTCAAATGGTCAGGCGAAAATCGGGTCGAAGTAAATTCTTCATGGGGATTTTTCTCTAAAATGGACCTTGGAATCGCCAGACTACATTTCGAACTGGGTGCATATCCCATAAAAGTCGAATGGGTTCAAGACGCGAATTAAATCAATAAGAATCAATAGGGTAGGGCAATAGTCCGTAAATAAGAAGAATTTTATCTACAATAACAGATGACCGCCGGATTATCCATGAGTGATAATCCGGCGGTCATCTGTTATTATATCTTATCGCAATTCTACAATTACTTGTAGAAAGTATTGATATTGTTGGTCACTTTCTTGTTACCGAGAAGAATACGGTCAAGAGAATTCATCATTCGGCTTGCGCCACGCTGCTGATTGAAACGAAGTGCATTTTCTTCAAAATCATAAGGACGTCCTTCGCTATCGACATCTGTCACCTGAAGAACAATGACTGCGTTGTTTGCCTGCATAGGACCGACAAGAGCACCCTTTGCGGCATTGGCAACCTTGCCTTGAACAGCACTTTCGCTGATACCGAGTCCGGGAATCATGTACTGACCGAAGTTAACGGTAGTAGTATCGACAGACACACTCATAAGTTTGGCATAGCCGGCCACATCCTTTGCCTTGCCTTCATAGTCGGCAATAAGTTTGGCTGCTTTCTTATCGTTACGGGCCTGAGCAGCAAGAAGTGCGTGAATCTGCGCGTCACGAGCCGGGACAAAGCCTCCGTCATAGATATCGTTGACAGCTACAGCAAGGAAACGTCCTGACTGTACGTCACCGAACACGGGTGAAACCTGACCTTTCTTGGCATCCATAACCCATGCCACAGCGCCGTGTGAGTCATTAAGATTGCCGATCATAGGAGTCGAAGCGCTGACAGTCGCAGGAAAAGTGGTATAACCGGCTTCCTGTGCATTCTCGGCAAACGACTTGGAATCCTTGTTTTCATCGACATATTTACGGAGAGCAGCATCAAGTTCATTGATTGTAGCGTTTGACGGCTCAGTAGTAAATGTCACAGTTGCAACGTCATAGACAGTTTCAGGAGCTTCACGCTCGCTGACACGGAAGATGCGTCCACCTTCGGCAAGAGTGTCGGGAGTAAAATAGACACCGGTCGCACGACCTGCTATGATTTCCTTTACAGGAGCATAATTGGGATCGAGCAGGGCGACTGCCATGTCCTTCTGAGACTGGGCTACAAGAGGAGAAGCGGAAATGCTGTCGAACGACACACCTGAGTTAAGCTTGGCTACAAGTGAATCGACCTGTGCCTTAGTGCCCTGAACAGCGAGGAAATCAATCTTGGCATTGGCAACTTCCTGACCTTTACCGAAAAGCTTTACAATATTATAATCGTTACCGGTTTTGCTGACCAGTGTGGCACGGCCGACTGAGAGCGAGTCAAGAGCAGCCTTGAGACGAGCCTGTCTGTTAACATCGGCCTGAGTCAGTTTATGGCGGTCAGCCACAAATTCGGGCATATCAGAAAGTCCCTGAAGCTCCGGTGTAGCGTTGAGAGCCGAGAGAGCATCCTCGACTTTCTTCTGTCCGGCAAGCATATCGGCTTCCGAAGGAACGATATTGACTGCGATGTAGTTGACAGTGCGTGTAGGCTCTGCAAGAACGTAGCGGTTCTTATCCTTATTATAAAGAGCATTGATGTCGCTCTCGCTCACCTCGAAATCATCGTCATTGAGAGTAGAGAAATCTTTCTTGGCGTAAATTATATGTGATGTAGCGGCGTTATCGTCATAGAGAGCCTTTGCATCAAGCTCGTTGGCTACAAGCGTACCTGTGAAAAGATTCTGGAACTTCTGCTGGAGGAGCATACGTTCAACCGACTTCTCAAGGTCAATCCAGTAAGCCTGAAGCTGCTGGGCCTGAGCCTGCTGCATGCCATATTTCGTAGGGTTGAAAGCCATATCATGTGCAGTCTTCGCATCGGGCACGCCAAGCTGTTGCTGCACCATGCGGTCAACGTATTGTGAATTCTTTCCGACCATCATGTCTGTGAGTTCCTGATCTGTAACGGTAAGACCGAGATCCTTGACTTCCTGATCAAAAAGCTTCTCTGCGATCATAGCATTGAGAACCTGCTGCTGGAGCACAGCCTGATCCATGCGCTGATTCTGTGCCTGAGCCTGCTGTGAGGCATCCTGCACGCGACGCTGGAATTCCTGAATGTCGACTTTGCTGTCATCGACTTTTGCAATGGTAGTGCCGGTCCCGAAAAGCGAGCGACCGGAAGTAAAGAAGTCTCCGATGATAAAAGCCAGCAGACCGGCTCCCACGAAGATGAGCAAGAGGGCTGACTTGCTACGGATTTTTTCTAATGTTGCCATTTATGTTTAGATGATTTTTGATTTAAGAGTGATGATAAGCCACGCTGACAGCCATAATGTTTCACATCCAAAGGCTAATCTGCGCGGAATTAACGCACAAAAGTACTATAAATTCCATTTAATTCAAAATGAACGCATTGAAAAACACACCCCATACTGACAAAAATGAGTGAAAAAATACAAAAAAATGCCTATCTACGGTGTAATATTATTTTAGGTGTAATATTATTTTATATGTATGCGTTTCCATTAATATACAGCCATCAGGCTAATTTCCTATATTTAACAATCAGCACCATGCGTAAGACCCTTCTTTTACTTCTCACCATCCTCTCGACAACAACATTTTCAGTCTCCGGCATCTCACCGCGCGCAGGTGTATCAATACTCGGCGACTCCTATTCTACTTTCGAAGGACATGTCACTCCTGATACCAACTACGTATGGTATTTCAAGACTCCTAAGCCGGAATTAACAGATGTCAGCGATGTCAGTCAGACATGGTGGCAGCAACTCATACGTGACAAAAATCTCAGACTGGAAGTCAACAATTCCTTTTCCGGTGCGACGATATGCAACCGCGGATATAGGGGAGAAGACTATTCAGACCGTTCCTTTCTCACCCGCGTGAAGGCATTGGGTTCGCCCGACATAATACTTGTCTTCGGAGGGACAAATGACTCATGGGCCGGCGTTGAAGTAGGCGAATACCTTGATTCCGAAGGAAAAACCGCCGATGGGTCTGCTCCCGACCTCTATACTTTCCGTCCGGCACTCGACATTATGCTTGCTGAAATGAAAGACTACTATCCCGGGACAGATATATATTTTATAGTGAACACAAAATTGCGCCCCGAGATAACTGAATCAATCGAGACTCTGTGTCGAAAACACGACATCGAGACCATCATGCTAAAAGATATTGCCAAGAAGGCCAATCACCCTTCGGTCAAAGGTATGGAGGAAATAGCCCGTCAGGTAGGGGAGAGAATCAAATAATTACCGGCCAAAAATACCGTCAAGCCATTTCGTTATCACATCAAGAGTTTCAGGAGATACATCTTCCTGTATGGCAGCATATTCCTGAATGAGTCCTGTCTTGGCACGCTGAAACAGATGGTTATGTCCTGACATCAGTTTTGTTATAGCCCCGGGATTCTTTTCGGAGACAGTGCTGAGATTCTCAGGAAGCACCTGCACGTCAAGTTCACCGTTTAGCGCAAGCCAAGGCTTGTTAATCCCGCTTATATCAGCCGACGGATCATAGCGAAGCATTTCCCTATACCACGGAGAAAGTAGCATTTTAATCTGCGCTGCCATCTGCTGTTGAACAGCCGTCAACTTTGAAGTCTCGCCAAGATTCTGTGCCAGTGTCATATAGATAAGCGTATTAGCCTGAGCATCCGGCATATCAGACTTAGCTACATCAAGGAGCGAACGCTGAAGAGCTTCGCCGTCCCAGCGACCTGCCATCCTGACAGCCATCGCCCGGCATTGGGACATTATCACAGAATCCCCTGACCATGCAGGAGCTGCAAGCGTGACTATAAAATCGCACTTCGGATTATGAGCTGCGTTTCTTATAGCAATCGTACCACCCTCCGAATGTCCGATGACACCGACAGGAAGTTCTGAAAAGCAAGAATCAGCAAAAGAGACGACGGCAGCTATATCACGGACAAAATCATCAGTGGTAGATTCAGCAAAATTACCAGTGCTGCCCCCTATCCCTCTGTCATCCATTCGCAACACGGCATAACCGTTGGCAACTAAATGTCTGGCAATGGTTTTAAACGGCTTATGACCCATGATTTCCTCATCACGGTTCTGCTGCCCGCTCCCTGTAGCCATTACGACAACGGCTTTAGGAGTCATGCTGTCAGGGACAGAGAGCGTACCGGCAAGCTTTACTCCATCATGTCTGTTCAACACCGTTATCTCTTTGTCGGCAGCCGCAAGGGATAAGCCGGTTATCATAACCATAAGCGACGCTAACACGCCTCTTACCATTTTATTCACCATTCTCATAAATATAGTCTGATATAATCTCTAATTAAACAATCATCGGAGGATTAATCCTCCGCCGGATTACAGATTTTTTTATTCTTCTTAGCCGGATTAGCCGGAAACCATCCGCGCTGCACACGTTTTTCCTGCTCGAATATTTCTCCGATGGTCCAGAAAGACGAAAATGAAAACACTCCAAGCAATGATGACCAGAATACATCATCGACAAGAAGAGTCCCGCCTATACCTATGATACCAAGCAGCAGGAACCACCACCAGCAGCGTGTCCCGAAATAATATTCACACTTAATGGTTATGGGATGGAAAATACCTATTATAATAAATGTACATACACCTATTGTCAGACCAAGCAAATGATACTCTGAAAGAATTTCGCTCATGGAAGAATTATTATATATCGGATTGTTTATTTATGGTTTGTTCATAGCTTTTCTCCGGCAGACGTAACAGAAGGAGAGACATATCTTAATACCGAACATTCAATACGATAGGGTGTCACATTCGCCACACGAGGCTGTCGTCCTTTATGATAATAAAAAGAGTTCTGCCTGTCCCATGACGGGAATTCCACCCGTCGGGTAGCTCCCGAGGGAATATCAGCCCGCAATAACCACTCCG
The DNA here is from genome assembly GCF_004803915.1 of Duncaniella dubosii. Lineage (NCBI taxonomy): Bacteria > Pseudomonadati > Bacteroidota > Bacteroidia > Bacteroidales > Muribaculaceae > Duncaniella > Duncaniella dubosii. Next base: position 1,258,250 of record NZ_CP039396.1, on the reverse strand, counting down.
TTTCGTGAAGCATGCGTCCCTGCATGTCTTTATACGTCATCCTGACTTCAACGGCTGTGATTTCCCTTTCGGTCTTATTACTTATAAAAAGACTTTCTTTGCGTGAATTCAACGGTTTGTCATATCCAGATAATCTGACATCAGTCTGCGACACTGCTGTTATAGTATCAAATGCAAACTGCCGGCCGTTCCCGTTATTCCGCGTCTTCTCTACCTTTAATTTTCCACGAAGTGTCTTCTCGGCACATGCTTTATGTCCCGGCATAAATGCCGAGACTGCCAAAATTATTATCAGAAGGCGCAGAGCGGAATACACGAATAAATATCTTTTAGTTTGTAAACATCTGAATTTCACAGATAACGCGGTTCTACCGGTATAGCGGGCATCGGATAGACACGTATACAACCATTTATGTCACCGGCTTTCTTCTCACGTCTACTTATCAGACGGCTATACATATACGGCAGCAGTCTCCACCAATTAAAACTAAACGTTGTGCCATAACGGTTTATTGCCATACGGCTGTCATTATCGCTCAGTGTCAGCGTGAAAGTACGAGGGGAATACAATTTCGTCCCGTCGTCAGTCCTGCCGGTATAAATCCTTGCATCATAGACACCGCGTTTGGCCGTCGGCGAAAGATAGCCCATTACCGTGCCGGGACGCAATGACAGATCCGCCGCACGCACAATGACCATTCTGTACGTCACTGTCCCGGCATCGTCACCCGAAAGTTCACTGTCGCCCTCTCGCTCAACAGCCATCAGAGTACCTTCTGCGGCAAAACGCCACACCCCTTCAATAGCGTGCATGGGCATTGTTGAAAGACGATCGGTCACCTCTGCGGCCGTGTCGTAACCCTGAAGCGTTTCCGAAAAACGAGGCACAGTGTCAAGCACTTTCGCCTCGATTCCTTTAGGGGAAGTCGAGGCGAAAGCACCGGTTGCCATGAGCGACATGACAACCGTAAGAAGTATGGCGGATAAATGAATCTTACACATTGTGGAGAGTTATGGTTGCCGGTAAGAATCAACCCTTATATTGACGAGAATTTATATGCGAATCCGAACGAAAGAATCTCTTTAAGCTGGAATTTACGCCAATCTGCGTCATCACTGTCAGGTGTTGATGTGTCATAGCGCATATGGACATAAATCTGAGTCGACAGGAAGCGGTTGATATTGAATGAGAGCGTATTTTCCCAATCGCCATAAGCATAGTCATAGTCTGTAAAGACAAACACACGCGAACGAAGGCTGATATTGTCCCGGATAACCCACAAAAGTTTGGCTTCTGCGTTAGAACCATACTGGCTCACAGACTTACGACCTTCCTTTATGCCATATGAGGTTTCGTCCATGCGATGATTGACACAGGTCTTCATATTCCAAGAGAACGGTGAAATCGAAGCATCGAGTGTGAATGTCTTTTTAGGATTTGCATAATTATAGGTCATACCGACACCGACATTTAGCTCTCCGGGAGAAAGGAAGGCGCCTTTCAGGTCACGGGTATTGGCCTTATAGTTGTGCAGGAACTGAGTCTTGAACGAGACATTCGTTGAATAATACCAGTATTTCGAAGCTTTGTAACCGGCGAGCAAGTTAAACTGGAAAAGATCCTCGGAAATCGAATAATTTCTAAGCGAATCGTTAGGAGCGTCATTCATACCGAGCTTATACTGGAAAGTAGTCTCGAAAAGCAGTTTTTTATGGAAAGCCGGATTAAGCTTTACATTATAGAACAGATTGACAAGTACATTTATATTATTGTTACCACCCTGATACCAGTTTGGCGAAACAAAAGCCTGCGAGAACTGGACAGAACTGTTGAATGTACGCAGCCAGTATCTGCGTCCGAACGTCGCCTCCATCTGTTTCTTAGGAGCTTCTTTAACGGGCAGTTCGGCTATGACTATCTTGGCTGTATTAGGATCGACCGTCGCCTCGAACTTCTTGGGTGGTTCAGGCAATGATGCCTCGTCGAAACGCACATCGGCCGGAAGATTCACTATAAACGACTGCTTTGCGCGACGGATAAGATTGTTGTGATAGAAATCTGTCGCAAGCCAGCCATAGACCGGATCAGTCAAGGCCACATCTCCTCCGGCATCGGCAATGCGGATAGTGTCAAGCAGCTGATACGAATCAAACACCACCGGGCGGAAATAATATGACGGAAGGGGAGTGGTCGGCACATACATCGTGTTAAGAAGACTGTCAATAGGGAGCGGACCAAATCTCAGAGAGTCCGCAGCCAATGAATCAGCCGGTAATGCGGACATAACAGGCATCTTACCGTCAGCCGGAGACAGCAATTCAAGCGAGTCGGTCATGAGATCAGCCGGAAACTGGTAATTGTAGATTTCAGAACGTGTAAAAGGAGCTCCAAAAACAGAAGCCGTCTGTCCAAACCCTGAGACAAGGCCTAAGACAGTTAAAAATAATCCGGATAGAAATGTCCTAAACATGATGATTGGTAAGTCCTTGAATAAATTGAAAACTCTTGACCCTCGTCAGGGTCTGATTACCCGATTTGTTATAATGTGCAAATTTACACAAAAAATTCCTTAACTACAAAAAATGTAAAAATAATGACAGCTTCCTTTCATAGGATATGTAATCCATGAATGGAAGCTGTCAGTTATGTCTTAGGAGTAGCTAAAAATCCTTCTGAATTCAGAAGCTGTAGCTGATGCCTATCGAGGGGATGAAAGCATGGAGCTTATAGTCAGCTGTAAACGTTCCTGTAGGTCTGAATCCCATACCCTCAATCACAGACGAGGGAACTCCGGCATTTGTAAGTTTATTGATCATCGTAGATCCAAGAAGGTCCGTATATTCACAGGAGGCATTATCTACACCGAGACCGGCCACATACATGAATGCAAGATCTATTGACAGTGACGGGATTGGACGGAACGAAAGGCCGACAGTCGGTTCGATTTTAGTCATTCCCGGTGTCTCGGGATTGTAGTATTTGTCGTTGACAGGCGAAGTATCGACCATAAGTCCGAGACGGGCATCAAAACGGTCGGTCACAGCATACTGTCCGCCGAGTGAATAACACCATGAATTCTTATACTTCTTGGCTATATTCTGGTTATAAGGGGTAAGTTGCTCGGCAAGGAACTCTATGTCAAGACGTTTGTAGGCATGCCAGCCTGTAAGACGGGCATCAAAAGCGAGAGTGAGACGGTCGACAGGCTTATATGACACACCAAGTCCCATAACCCAAGGGCAAGGCATCTCGGCCTTAAAATTAGCCTCATTTATCAGATCAAGGCTCTCGCCAAGTATGCCCTGAGCCAAGGCATTGGCATATCTGACATGCGCATCACCGGCTTTGACCTTCATTTTCATCTGAGAGCGATATGAAGCGCCGACGGTGAGATTTTCAGTAATATTATACATAGCGCCGACATTGAAACCGACAACCATATCAGCCTTTCCGTTAAGATTGACTGATGCAGGAGTTGTCGAGCCAAACGCAGGGGTCTCTTCCGGAAGCTGACCGAGAGTCTTGAGTGCTGCGATAGCCTTGTCAGTCGTCTCGGAGGTAACAAGTCCTTTGTTAAGGTCCACTGTACCCCATGAGATCATAGCTCCCGCACCGATTGAAAACTTCGGTGTAATCGCCCATGCAAGAGTAGGCTGTATGGTGAACACTTTAAGATTGACATTCTGGTTAAGCACCGCACCGGGCCAGTTGTCAGTCCAGTTGATTGATGATCCATAAGGCGTATAGAACGAGATGCCGCCCTTGAGATTATCATATATTGAAAACGCCGCATGTACGCCGATAGGAGTGGAGACCCCATTGTCGGTAGTATAGTCCACACCATCGACTGTTGCTGTACAGGTAGGCATTATGCCGGTAACTGAACCTGATAAATCAAGAGTCTTGTCCATATAGGCCATACCTGCCGGATTGAAAAACATGCTTTCAGCTCCAAGCTTGAGTGCAATACCCGTATGACCCATCCCGATCTGTTTCGCTGATAATGAATTGATCTGGTAACCTTCAGCTTTTGCTGTTCCACATACGGAGGCTACAGCCAAAGCTGCGACAATAAATTTCTTCATATATAGAAAGTTAATGATTGGCGGCAAGAATAGCTACATCAACATAAGATTCTTGCCTATAAACTATTAAAATTGACCGCAAAGGTAGACTTAACCCATGAGATACCCAAGTAAATACACACTTTTTAACAGAAAAATTTTACTAAAACTCTGTTTTTTTGGTCAAAATATAACACACATCAGGATTTGCAAACGAACCTTATATCAGCCCATCAATTTGATTTACAGCATACTAAACAAACACACAATAGACTATCCAACAACTATCCTGTTTTATTGATAAAAATATCAAGGTCCGAAACTCGCATTAAATTCATACGAGTTTCGGACCTTGAATATGTCTGTAACAATTTTATTATCTGCGTCCCTGACGCTTCTGCTGCTCGCGGAGCATCTGCTGCTGCTTGCGCTGAGCCTCTTCAAGACGAGCCATGAAACCTGACTTCTTTTTAGGCTTTCTGGCAGCTTCAGCCATCTTGGCACGCATCTTCTCTTCTGACACGACCTTACGGAAAATGTAAGTCTGGACTATAGTGATGAGCAGTGAAAGGAAATAGTAGTAGCTCAGACCTGCCGCATAATTGTTAAAGATAAACAGGAACATCACAGGCATGAGATACATCATCCATTTCATACCCGGCATTCCGGCCGAATTCTGAGTCTGCATCGTCACTCTTGTATAGATGATATTGGTGACTGTCATCAGGAGACAGAAGAGACTGACGTGATTTCCGAAAGTGCTTGATATGAAAGGAATATTCCCTGTCCATGATATGATTGCATCAGGAGCCGAAAGGTCTTTCGCCCACAGGAAGGACTCGCCGCGGAGCTCGATTGCCGACGGGAAGAACCAGAACATAGCCACAAGTATAGGCATCTGCAACAGCATTGGCAGACAGCCCGAAAGCGGATTTGCCCCTGCACGTGAATAAAGTGCCATCGTTTCCTGCTGACGCTTCATCGCGTTCTCATTGCCGGGATACTTATCGTTTATAGCCTTGATTTCGGGTGCAAGCAGACGCATGCGGGCCTGCGACATCATGCTCTTGTAAGTGAAGGGGAAAAGTATCAGCTTTATAAAAATGGTGAGAAGCAGAATTATAATACCATAATTAGAGATAAACGAACCGAGAGTGGTGAACACCGGTATTATAATCAAGGTGTTTATCCAGCGGAACAACGGCCATCCAAGAGGAATTATCTTCGTAAGGTGCATGTTTTCATCAGGGAATATTTCCTTTTCAAGAGAACTCATGACAGGGTAGGAGTTCGGACCGAGATACATGACAAACGATGCCGGATTGGCAACTGAAGCGGAGTATTCAACCGACATGTCGGCCTGCATTTCCTTGATAAAGTCAGGATTATCTTTCAGCTCAACGCTTGAAAGTTCTCCACCGTTGAAATTTGTACGGGCCATAAGCACCGCCGAGAAGAACTGGTTCTTGCAGCTGACCCATTTGAGTCGCTGATTGATTTCCTCCTTGTCATCGCCACTTTCGCTGAGATTATCGACATCTCCGTCAATGAACATGTAGTACAAAGCTGAATTACGTTCCTCAAACACACGTCCGGCCTCATTGCGACGCATCTTCTGATGCCATGTAAAGTCCATCGAAGCAACCGAAGAGGGGATAATGGACTGCATTCCCTGCTGCACGATGTCAATGTCGACAAGATAGCTGTCCTCAGGAAGCGTGTACTTTATACCCCAGACAGCTCCGTCACCAAGGTCGAGTTTCATCAACACGGATGAATCGCTCAGCTGTACGGGGGTAAAATAGAATTCGCGTGTCTCAAAGCGCTGGGTTGCAGATGTTAGCGTAAAGCTATACGTATCAGTCTCAGGAGAGAGCAGTTTGACCTTTGTTGAATCATAGCTTTCATAGTTCTTGAGTGTGGCACACGATATGACACCGCCCTTGTTCGAAAGTTCAAGACTCAGAAGCTTGTTTTCAAGCTTGACTGTTGTACTGTCACCTGAAATATGACGGGCAAATCCGCGATAACGGGCAACCGTAGCAAGCGCGTTACGGAGATTTTTGGTTGCAGGAACGCCTACTGTCACAGGAAGCGAGGCGGAGTTACCGATAATATCGGCAACCGGGACAACACGTCCGTCGGCATCGACCGTACCCTGAAGGTCTCCATCAGCACTGAGACGGAGGTCTACTTTATCTACACGCAGGGTAGAGACACCTGTAAGCGAATCAGTCACGCCGAGTTCACGGACAGTGCTCTTGATTGTAGCTATTTCAGCCGGAGTTATTGAATCGAATTTCAAGGCACCGCTATCGGTGGCCTTTTCAGCCTCCTGAGCCTGCATCTGCTCACGCTCTATGCGCTGTCGCTCAAGCTCCTCGGCCGACGGGCGGTTGATGTAGGTGAAACCAAAGATGATTAGGCCCATCAATAAGAGCCCGATGATTGAGTTTCTGTCCATGAGTCGGATTTACGGGATAGAAAATTGGGGTTTTATTTCTTCATTTTAATTATTTTCACGCTCCTCCTTGTAGGCTATGGCTGCCTTGATGAAGTCCATGAATAGGGGAGAAGGCGAAAGGACTGTCGATGAGTACTCAGGATGATACTGAGTGCCTATGAACCATCTGTGGTCGGGAAGCTCCACGACTTCGACAAGATGCGTTGCAGGATTCTCGCCGACACACTTCATGCCTGCGGCCTCGAAGCGCTCACGATAGTCATTGTTGAACTCGAAACGATGACGGTGACGCTCTTTCACATGAGTAGAGCCATAGGCTTCGGCTGCACGCGAACCGGGTAAAAGTTCGCAGTCATACGCTCCCAGACGCATTGTGCCACCCATATTGGATATGGATTTCTGCTCTTCCATTAGGTCGATGACATTGTCGGGAGTATGAGGCTGCATCTCGGTCGAATTGGCCTGTGGAAGCCCGAGGACATCACGTGCAAACTCGATTACCATACACTGCATGCCAAGACAGATGCCGAATGTGGGTACATCATGCTCGCGACACCATTTAAGCGCGACAAACTTACCTTCAATGCCTCGCTGTCCGAATCCCGGAGCTATGATGACTCCGTCAAGATCGCGCAACTGTGAGTCAACATTGTCGGGAGTGACACGCTCTGAATGGATATACACAAGGTCGAGCTGACGGTCCGAGTATGTGGCGCATTGGAACAATGCTTCGGAAATCGACTTATAGGCATCCTGAAGCTCTACGTATTTACCGACGAGACCGATACGCACTTTCTTATCGGCTGTACGCATTTTTGTCAGGAATTCTTTCCACGGTGCCATATCCGGCTGCCCTGCCGGATTCATGTCCAGCTTACGCATCACAATTTCATCAAGATGCTGTTCGTGCATAAGAATGGGCACATCGTAGATACTTTTCGCGTCAACGCTCTGTATAACAGCATCGGGAGCGACATTACAGAACTGTGCGATTTTCTTTCGCATAGACTGCGGTATGTCATGCTCTGTACGCAACACAAGTACATCCGGCTGGATGCCAAGCTGCTGTAGCTGCTTTACAGAGTGTTGGGTAGGCTTTGTCTTAAGTTCTTTAGCGGCAGCTATATAAGGGACGTAGGTAAGATGTACGCAAATACAGTTGCCTTCGAGTTCCCAGCGCAACTGACGCACAGCCTCAAGGAATGGAAGCGACTCGATATCACCGACAACACCACCGATTTCAGTGATGACGAAATCAAAGTTCCCTGTCTTGCCGAGAGCCATCACATTACGTTTGATTTCATCTGTGATGTGTGGAATAATCTGGACTGTCTTGCCGAGATAGTCGCCGCGACGCTCCTTCTCAATGACACTTTTATATATCCGTCCCGTCGTAACATTATTGGCCCTTGTGGTCTGGATATTTGTAAAACGCTCGTAATGTCCGAGATCAAGATCAGCCTCGTGTCCGTCAACTGTCACATAGCATTCGCCATGCTCATAGGGATTGAGAGTTCCGGGGTCGATGTTGATATAGGGGTCAAATTTCTGTATGGTGACCCTGAAACCGCGTGCCTTTAAAAGACATGCCAACGAAGAAGAGATGATTCCCTTGCCGAGTGACGACACTACGCCACCTGTGACAAAAATGTACTTAGTTTCCACGCTTTATGATGTGATAGAGATACTTCAATTACGTGTCGATGATAATTAAGGCGCAAATTTACAAAAAAATCGGGGATATTTTCTTAAATTTGCCTTCACTTAACAGAATTTATTGACATATAAGGCAAAATGATAAAAAATCTGCTTTTCGACCTCGGAGGAGTCATCATGGATCTCGACCGCGACCGCTGTGTCAGAGCCTTCGAGCGACTTGGAATGAAAGATGCCGACGATTTTCTCGGCGTGTATGGCCAGAAGGGTGCTTTTCTTGCCCTCGAATCAGGAAAAATCGATGCCGATGAGTTTCACCGGCAGGTACGTCCGATGATTGACCGACCCAAGGTCAGCGACGAGGAAATAGACAATGCCTTCAATGAATTTCTCGTCGGCATCCCTGTCGCACGTCTTGAAGCGCTCCGCGCTCTGCGCAAGGATTATAAGATATATCTGCTGTCAAACACAAATCCCATAATGATCAACAGCCGCATCGCTGAAGAATTCCGCAAGGAGGGATTTGAAATGGCCGATTACTTCGACGGAATATTCACCTCATACGAAGCAGGATGCTGCAAGCCCGGCAAGGAAATTTTCGACTACACCGAGCGAGAAGGCCATATCAAGCCTGATGAAACACTATTTTTCGATGATTCACAGGCGAATGTCGATGCCGCCCGCTCCTATGGATTCAATGCCGTACTCGTGAAGCCGGGTGACGAATTCAAAAATCTCCTCGATGAGTTTTTGAATTGACGACAGAACACCTCGATGTCCGGAGGCGTTAATCAAACAGAGACTCTCAATCAGACCTCTCCATCAATCAAGCAATCATGAAAATTATAACCAAAAGCGACACTTCGCGCCGACGGATAGCAGCCGTAGGTATGTATGACGGAGTCCATACGGGACACAAATTTCTGATTGACTACCTGCGTCTTGAAGCGGATAGCCGGAAGCTAACGCCTGCTGTCATCACTTTCTCACGACATCCACTCTCCGTCGTCAGACCTCTCGAGACACCCGGATTGCTGACATCGCTTGAGGACCGTCTGCTCCGTCTCGGAAACGCCGGAGTCGAGGATATCGTAATCCTCACCTTCAATGACCGTCTGCGCTACAAGAGCGCCCGCGAATTTCTAAATATGCTCCATAAGTCATTTGGTATCGATACACTCGTGTTAGGATTCAATAACCGTTTCGGACACGACCGTCCGAAGACACTTGAAGAATATCGCGCCATCGGTAAAGAAGTGGGAGTGGAGGTAATACCTGCGCCGGAATACAGAGGTGCAGCCTCCCCTGTCAGTTCTTCGGTCATACGCCATCATCTACTCACAGGCAATCCTGAAAAAGCGGCTGAAGCACTTGGCTATCCCTACGGACTGCGTGGAATCGTGACCTCAGGGCAGAAACTCGGACGGACAATCGGATTTCCGACAGCCAATCTTAATGTCGGTGACAAAAATATTCTTATTCCAAAACCCGGGGTGTATGCAGCCTATGTCATTACTCCTGACGGAAAACGCCGTCAGGCAATGGTCAACATTGGCTTCCGGCCTACAGTCTCGGAAACAGAAGGACAAGGTGAAATATCCATTGAAGCACATATATTTGACTACACCGGCTATCTTTATGATGAAGAAGTGACTGTTGAATTAATCAGCTTCCTGCGCCCGGAAAAGCACTTCTCATCAACCGAAAAGCTACGTGAACAGCTTGAACGCGATACCCAGAGCGCAAAAAAGGCACTGTCATAGAGATTGTATAAGTATAAAAATCAGGAGTTTCAGAAATTCATTATTTCTGAAACTCCTGATTTTTTCGGTCAACCCGGATTATCGTTTTTTGGGTTGCTTATTGATACGATACTGGACAGAGAATAGAATGTAGCGCGGAAGCGCATTGGTGTAAGAGACCGTGCGGCCCTGCGCATTGACAGCATAATTGACATTCGATAGCTGGCGAAGCATGTCGAAACCGTCGACCATAAACACCCATCTGCCACCCTTGGGGGTATAGGTCATACGTAAATTCCAGATAGCATCTGTCGTATCCAGTACCCTGACACCGTAACCGCTGCGCGTGTAGAGCATGAAATCAGTATTTATACCGAACCCTCCGGGCAGGATAAACTGGCCTATAATTCCATAGTTGTAGTGGTTGGCGTTGATAGTGTTGAAATCTTCGCGCGACGAAGTAGTGTGGCGGTTGGTATATTTCCCGCCAAACTGCAAACTCTGCTTGCCGATCTGCCATCCGAACTTAAGCCCCTGAGTCAGTGCTCTCGTAGAAACCTTTGACTCCTCGGGTGCCTCAAGATTGACACCTATCATATCGGCAGAGTTAATGATCTGTCCGTCTGTCGATGAGCTCAGCATAAACTCCTGTTTCGCACCGAACTGAAGATTGAAGTTATTGCGTGCGGAAAACACATTGTTTCCGTCGACATTATATGTGCGGTTACGGCGTACACCTGTCGATGTGTCATAAGTATAGCCGCGCACAAGAGCACGCGAGGTCAGTTCATACCCAAGCAGCAATGTATTGTTGACAGGATGGTCGTGAGCTTTATAGTTCCATGTCAGTGTCTGATTATGGACATAGGCGTTTTTCAGATCCGGATTGCCGAGAGATATGTTAAGAGGATCGGAATCATTCACGATGTCAATCAGATGGACAAGATCAGGAGTCTTAGTATCAAGCCTGTATTCATAGATGAACTGATGACGGTAAAAAGACCGACGGTCTTTACCCGGTTTTCTATCCATAGAGAAATCGATCCTTGCTGAATAGCGTCCCACCGCGTATAGCATCGAGCTTCTGCTGACCAGATACGAACGGTTTGCACGCCAGTAGTCGAAATGTTGATGCAGCAGTGATATGGTAGGATTCACACAAACCAACAGCGTGTTTTCGCGTAACGGTCTGCGAAACACCAGCTCCGGGCTAAAATCATGCTTGTTTTCAATAAGGCGGGAAGTATAGCTGTTATCAGGATCAAACGAGTCGAGATATCCCCCCGGCAGAGTACCGTAGATTCCCATGTCAGTCAACTGGTCAAGAGCATACATGTATGAGTCACGGTCTCGGTTCAGGAAGCGGTAGCTGTAAGTAAAGCCAAGATTCACCTTGCTTACGAATGTCCTGTATTCTGCCGTAGCGTCAAGCGTAAACGTCTGGTTAGGTGAATTGTCGAAATACTGACGGCGTGTGACAGCCGGATTCGGATCTTCCCCATAGTTGATGTTGTAGTCCCGCCAGCGCTCCTCTTTTTCATCCTTGTATTTCACACCGACCTGAAAACGCAGGCGGTCATCGGTCTGTGGAATTTTATATTCGAACGTGGGATAGAATTGCACCTCGCTCTCATGCCGGCTGCCATCACTTCGGGTTATTGAACGGTTGATCACAGCGTCAAGTCTTTCTGGAGAGCCGTCGCTATATAGTGCTTCAAGTGCTTTATAGGTAAGGTCGGTCTGCTCTTTGTCAAAAGTGGCTGAAATCGACGACGAATTGTTTTCACGCTTTATGTAGCGTCCGAGAAGCATTCCCCCATAATAGAATTTTTCAGTGAAACTGTTATAATAATTTCGGGTTTCAACTTTCAACTGACAGTTTTTGCCACGGCTGAACGAATTGTCAAACGTATTGCCTCCGCTAAGGAAATTTGTGCGTGCGAGAGTAGTGCGGTTGTCTGTGGAATTTTCCTCCACGTTTACATATCCGTTGAAGCTGCGCGTCTGCTCAGGATTCTCATAATCATAGTTAAATGCGCCCATTTTATATTCCCGTGTGCCGGATGGCATCATTTCAGGTGTCCATGTGTCACTCTTTCCCGGCTTTCGGTTATCATTCAGGTTGTTTATATTTCCTATAAGAGTCAGCTTGGTAGTAGGGAAGAACCATGAGGCAAACAGACGTCCCATGTAGCGGTCTTCAGTTCCATATCCACCCTGCGCATTGAGTATGAGACCGATATTGTATTCTTTTTTAAGCTTGACATCCATTGTCAGATGCTTCTCTGCATCCGGATCGCCACGCCACTTCTCAAGTTTTGTCTGCCCTTCGTAGACCTCTATATTCTTGACGGTATATGCACCTATATTTTCAAGCATGAGCTGATTGTTGCCATCGAGAAACTCCTTACCGTTGAGCAACAGTGACTCTACATACTGTCCGTTAACCTTAATCTGTCCGTTGTCATTGAGTTCCACGCCCGGAAGCTGTGCTATCAGCGCATCGAGCATAGAACCTTCGGCAAGCTGGAAGGCATCCGCATTAAATACCAAAGTGTCACCCTTGTTGTAGAATTTAATTTTGGAGGCGGTCACCGTCACTTCGCCAAGCTTACGAGGCTCGCGCTTGAGATAGATTGGTGGAAGAGAGCGGGAAGTTTCTCTCTTGCCTATTTTCTCCACACGATAACTTATCGTTTCAGTCATATATCCGGGACAAACAACATCAAACACATAAGTCGAATCCACACGAGGCACGGCAAATCCGAAATAAGCCATAGCTATTACCTCGCCGCCCGTAAATCTTGACCCTCTGTCTGCCTTAATAGAATCCCTTAAATTTCCCATAGAATCATACAAAAGGACATGTGAATCTGTCAGGTCTGCCTTCGTTATGGCATCTCTGACTCGGCCTGAAAGATATAATAAATCGTCTTTTGCTGAAAGCGACATGGTCACCGATGAAAAAAATAGCACGAGCAAAAGCCTCCCGATCAATTGTTTCATGGAAATAGACTTATAGATAAACTAAACCTGATTTAAAGTCTTGTTGAGACAGACAAAATGACAATTTGCCTTAAATATTACTTTTAGTTCGCAAATATACTATATAGGTTATATATTTCCAAATTAATCCTTAAAATTATTAATCAAAGAATAAAACTATATTTTAAATAAACGAATAAATATAATAAACATACATTCATCATTTCCCCGGACATATACAAAAATCACAGGACTACCGAAAATCCGGAAGCCCTGTGACATGGTTATGAAGAGGATTGCAAAATAGCCTTTTTACCTTAAATATGGTGGTGGAGGTGGTGGTGGACCGCCCGGACCTAAAAATCCCGGCCCACCGACAGGGCCACCGATATGTATAGGAGGAGTTGACACGCCGATATCAACACCGAAACCTCCGGGTTGAGTAAAATTCCAATCCGTATCCGTGCCTAACCACATACCGACACAGCCGCTAAGCGCTCCTGCCAATATGCCTCCAGCTCCTAAAGCGAGCATGATACAGAATTTGTGTGCGTTTTTCATAACAGAGAAGTGTTTTATAATTTCTTATAAAACATCTCGCAGCAAAAAAAGTTAGCAGCCGGTCAGTTGAATCTCAACAGAGCATAGACACGTGTCACAACATAGACAGCGGTCATTGTCAGGACTATGAGTGCTGAACAAGGCACATCAATTACAGTCCCGAGCAACAAGCCTGAAATACAACAGACAACCGATATTACAATCGAAAGAAGCATCATCGACTTGAATCTGTGACAGAAAGTCTCTGAAATCATCTGTGGCAGGGCAAGCATCGACATGAGGAGCATCACACCGACAAGACGTATGGTCAGAACAATGCACACAGCCACAAAAACAGTCATCGCTGTAGTGATAAAAGTGACAGGCAGGTGACGGACTCTGGCAAAATCCGGGTCAAAGGTACATACGACAATCTTGCGGAAGAAACAAGCAAAGAATATGAGCAGAAGAGCCGTATAAATTCCAAAAGACCACAAATCGCCACTCGTGATAGTCAGGACATTACCGAAAAGAAAAGCATTAAGTTCAGGCACATAACCCGGTGTCAGGAATATGAACAGTGTACCCAAAGCCATGCCGAGAGCCCACACGACAGCTATAGCCGAATCTTCGCGGACACGATGACGCTTAGACATCCACTGTACACCAAGCGATGAAGCCACTGCAAACACTCCGGCCATGACCACAGGGTTACAGCCAATAAAATAACCTAATCCAAGTCCTCCGAAACAGGCATGGGTCACACCTCCAGAAATCGACACAAGACGTCGCGTGACTATATATGTGCCTATAACAGCCGATGCCACACTCAGTAACAGAATACCGACAAGGGCATTACGAAAGAAGTCATAGCCGAATATTTCCACTTATCAATCAAGCTTTTAAATTATTATTTTTCACAACGTCGTCAACCATGAGCAGCCACTCGTCCCGCAAAGAAGAGGGCAGAGCCACGTTGCGCTGAGTGAGCGACACTCCCCACGGATAGATGTCGGCAGGAAGCAATGTGTAGAGCACTTCACGAAATTCCTCTTCCTCTTCATCGGAATATTCGTCGGGCTGACGGCCTGCGAAACGATCAAGTTCCTCATCGTCATAATAAACCGGTGTGCCGTCTGCCGAAAGACCTTTCTCGCACACGGCATGAAGTCCGCAACATTCCTCCGGCCCAGCGGAAGATTCATTTATGCCCTCACTGCTTCCATCATCCTTGTCGGGACGATGTGTGAGATACAGTATCAGCCCTGTGACTAATGTCACGGCAAGTATAATCAGAGTGCCTGTCATTGGAATAAAGCAGATTTTATTTATTCTTCCACAGGATCGGGGAGCGGTGCGTCACCGTCAAGAAGCGTAAATCCGGCTTCACGGAGTGCATCCCAGAATCCGGGATAAGATTTAGCGACAACCTCGACATCCTTGATGATTATTCCGGGCAGGAAGAGCGAAACAGGAGCGAGACACATAGCCATGCGATGGTCATCGTATGTATCAAACACGGGCAGAGCGTCAATCGGACGGCGCTGTCCTTCCCATGACACCACATCGTTCCCCTCAGGCTGAATGAAAACCCCGATTTTAGCCAGTTCGGTTTTCAATGCACTGACGCGGTCTGTCTCCTTTATGGCAAGTGTTGAAAGTCCTGTGAAATGAAACGGGATTCCGAGCATGACACATGTCACGATGACATATTGTGCAAGATCAGGAGTATCAGAGAAATCGACACGGAGTCTGGCATCCTGATCAGGAGATGGTATAAGGTCTGAGCCACCTTCCTCACCTTCCCATTGAGTGTCGACTCCGAGACGTGCAAATATGTCGGCAAGCTTTCGGTCACCCTGACAGGATTCGCACGAAAGATTATCTATCGTCACAGCCCCCGACGACAGAGCCTCTATTTCATACCATGCAGCTGCAGCGCTCCAGTCACCTTCAATAATGAAATCAAACGGACGGTATGACTGAGGGCGGACAGTGACAACTCCGTCAAAAAATTCGCTTTCAACTCCAGCATCTTCCATCATCTTGAGCGTCATGAGGATATATGGACGCGAAACGGTCTCGCCGGTAAAAGTAAGTTTCAAGCCTTCTGTCATTGTGGGCGCTACCATCAGCAACGCGGATATATACTGCGAGCTTACCGACGAATCGAGCGTCAGATCACCACCCTTCAGCCTGCGTCCGCGGATACGAAGAGGGGGGAAGCCTTCTTCGCCCGCATAGTCAATGTCGGCACCAAGAGCGCGGAGCGCTTCGACAAGCACCTTAATCGGACGGTGGCGCATACGTTCGCTACCGTCAAGGACTAAATCAACACCTTCCTTCGCAGCAAAATAAGCCGTAAGAAAACGCATTGTAGTCCCCGCTGCGCCTATATTTATCACGTCAGCGTCAAGCGAGTCCAAAGCCTCGCGCATGGCATCCGTATCGTCACATTCAGCCACTTTTTCAAGCTTTGCAGCTCCGGGAGTAAGAGCGTTGATTATCAAGGCTCGGTTACTCATGCTTTTTGAAAGCGGAAGACTGAGTCTGGTTTCCAAGAAACCGTCGGGAGGTAATATTCTATAATCCAATGGAAAAATCTTTTTTAGATAATGTATTAGTTATATCTGTGGCCTGTGTCATTGCACAGGAGTAAAGGAAACCAGTATATTGTTTGAGGCACCACGCCAAGGGAGAGTGCCGTAATAACGTTTGAAAGTCAGTTTGACCGGCGTACCGCTACCCTGATATTGCTGCAGTCGGCGTGCAAGATTGTCATCGGGAATGCTGAAATATACGTCACGGGAATAGACACGCTGTGTATCGGCAAGTTGCGATTCGCTAACCATCTCTCCTTCAAACGTATGGAATATAATGCCTCTTTTCTCCACAAGCGTGACAAAACCGGTCGTCTGTGATTCGGTCACATAAGGGACGAAATATCTTATCCATACCGTCAGCCCCAACGCGCATATGACTATGATGAAAAACCATATCAATATGCGTCTGCCACGGCGGCGCGGCTTCACCGACATCGATTCGTAATCATGGCCGGCATTTTCCCCGAAGTCAAAAGCCGGCGACCGTGAATCGGTTGAATCATCCATTACGTTCCGGCCGGACGTGTCAGGACTTCCGCCGTCGCTTCCGTTATCTTTTGAAAAGTCATGCAGGAAATAATCCTTGTCGCTATCGTTAAATTTCATTCCTAATCTTCAATTATTTATGTCGTTTAGATAGTGCAATACATCCGAATGTAAGCAATCCCTGTATGATAAGCACGAGAGTCTGCACTCCCATCAGCATATTTGCAAATGTCAGGGCATATTCACGTGTAAGCCCCGAAATGCCTCCTGAAAAAAGAGTTATTCCAAACATCATGGCCCACTGATAAGGGCCGATACCGCCGTTTGAAGGCACTCCCATCGAGATACTTGTAAACACGAAACATACCGCAAGGGCTGCAATTCCGTAACGCGCCATCATCTCGGCTGTCAGCGGAAAAGACAAGAAAGCACAGTATAGAGCCGTGATATACGAACCCCAGAGCAAAATTGTGTAACATAGCCAAAGTCCCTTGCCGCGCATCTTCACAATCACAGCAAAGCCCTTCCACAGACCTGCCCATATCCCCTTGATTCTCATCATGATTTTCTGCTCGGGATAACGGACAAAAATCCATACGCAGACTACAAGAGTAGCAATCAGCGCCCCCAAAGCACGGGAGATTCAAGAAGATCAAAGAGTTTTGACAGCATTCCTCCATCCTGACTGAGATAGGATCTGAGCTGTGTTCCGGCCGGAATGAAAGTAAGCAGGAGCAGAATGAACACAGCCAACGTATCAGCCAGACGGTCAGCGACCATTGATCCGAAAACAGTCGTGAAGGGTGCTTTTTCCTTATTGGCTATATAACCTGTACGCCATACTTCACCAAGACGAGGAAAGACAAGATTGACGGAATAAGTACCGAGAATACTCAGAACCAACTGCCAGAAAGACGGACGGATTCCGAGGGCACGCAATTGTATCTGCCAGCGGGCCGCACGAAAAACCTGAGCCATAATCCCGAAAAATATATTCAGTACAATCCACCTGAAATCACAATCACGCCGGATAATGTTCCACATCTTAGATGGATTAATATCTTCGTTATGAAACAATAGCCAACACAAGCCAACTGAAATAACAAGTGGCACACCGTATTTCAGCAAATATGACCCAAGACGTTTTTTAGCCGTTCCGGGACTCAACAAAGAACTATCGTCGGTCTTGCTATCCATTTTTATCAACCAAAGAAATTGCAGCGGATTTACAAAATTATCCTTCAACCTACAAATTTACATAAAAATACTTGTCATGCAAAAATCAGACCGTTACTTTAACAAACAAATTTTAAACAATAGCAATTGAAAGAAGCAACAATAAGCATAGAATCAACGTTAAAAAACTGAAAGGATGATGACATCATCAATCCCTTACACTCATATTTCAACTATACGCCTTATGGGAACTGCCGCAACTGTTATAATAGCCATCACAGTGGTGTGTATTCTTCTGCTGATAGCAGGAATAATACTAACTTTCATGTCAAGCCGTCTGGCTTGTGTAACTACATATCTCGGTCTTCTCGGCATCGGACTGACGGTAGTCAATATTTCTGCTACGCCTCTTGCATTCTGGGGAATATCCACAGGTATAGTCATGTGCCTCGAATACATGCTGCCTAAAAAGATCACATCATCGCGCCGGGGAGTAGGCTATATAGCCGGAGCAGCTCTTGCAGGAACGTTCGTAGGGCTGGCAATGTCCCATGAATGGATGATTATAGGGGCGGTAGCCGGTGCGACGCTCGGCGGTATAGCATATAGCCGTACACCGGCAGGAAGGATTATGGAATTTCCATCTTCCAAATTTTTAAACTATCTTTGTGCCAAAGGACTTCCTGCCGTGGTCACCATGTGCATGGTCGGGACTTCAGTCCTCTGGCTTGCGGCAATCCTCAATCAGTAATAATCTCCAATTCTCCCAACAAACAACAACTGTTTCTCCGATATGCGAACTCTTATCTCAATCATATTCTCACTATTCCTTATCACAGGCGCTTCTGCCCAGATAAACAAGCTCAAACGCGAAAAGCCTGATCTTGAGAAAATAAGAATGGAAACTCTCGACACTAAATCACCCTACTATTATCCAAGGCTCATGCAGGAGTTCCAACGCAACGACACGCTGATGAAGATTGACAAATACCGTCACCTTTATCTCGGCTACATTTTTCAGGAAGATTACAACCCGTATCGCTCATCGCAGCGCGACATACACTACAACGTACTTAACCGTTCATCAAAACTCACACGTCAGGAGTGCGACTCTGTGATAGCTTATGCCGAAAAGGCTCTCGCCGACAATCCATTCAATCTCGGAGAAATGGTGATGCTAATAAACGCTCTCCGCGAAAAAGGCAAAACCAATCTTGCAAATATATGGCAATATAAACTCAACTATCTCCTTATGGCCATCGTGTCGACCGGAACAGGCGAGGATGAAGAAAACGCATGGTATGTCATAGAACCTCAACACGAATATGTATTGCTCAACATGATGGACTATACTGTCGCTGACCACGTGTTCTACGATCCGTCATACGAATATATAACGGTCAAAGACTCAGAAGGTAAGCCTAAAGGCGGATTTTATTTCAACATAGGGCCGTTGCTGAAGGAATATTATCGGAAACATCCCGACGAACTTTAGTCTTACTGCAGACGAATACCAAACCGGCCACTAATCTATCAATCCTTAACGATAAAAACTCACGAAATGGACTTCACACCCTTTGCACGTGCGCTGTTTGGCAGGCGTGTCAACGCTTCCCGGTCATGGACAGGCCACACGCGGGAGGTACAGCTATCAGAACTTGAACGGCTGCTAAGCTCCCTAAGAAAAACAAAGTGGGCAGCCGGGAAGGGACTCTCTGAAGTGAGAACATACGACGAGTACCGTACGGCATTGCCGGCAACTGTCCCCTATTCGGAGCTACGTCCTTGGATTATGAGAATGATCGAGGGAGAGAAAGATGTCTTATGGCCCGGAACGACCCGCAATTTCGCACAATCATCCGGCACATCCGACGGAAAAAGCAAATATATCCCGGTAACACGTGAGTCATTTGCAAGATCGCACTACAAAGGCGGAGCAGACGTGGTGGCTCATTATCTCAGTCTCTACCCCGACAGCCGCATATTTTCAGGTAAGAGTTTCATTCTCGGCGGCAGTTTTGCCAACGAGCTTAATCTCAGAGCGGGTGTAAAAGTCGGTGATCTTTCAGCCAACCTCATTGACAATATAAATCCTGTCGCCAACCTATTCCGTATTCCGTCGAAGCAGGTGGCGCTTCTCGAAGACTGGTCCGTAAAACTCCCCGCTTTGGTCAAAGCTGCGGCGGCCAAGAACATAACTAACATATCCGGAGTCCCGTCGTGGTTTCTCACAGTCCTGAAACAGATTATCGCACAGGAAGGTGTCTCAAGCATCCATGATGTCTGGCCGAATCTCGAAGTCTTTTTTCACGGAGGCATCTCAATGGGACCGTATCATGAGCAATATAGCCACATCACATCTCCGAAGATGAGGTATCTTGAATGTTACAACGCCTCGGAGGGCTTCTTTGCACTTCAGAATGCCATCGACGACCCATCGCTCCTCTTATTGCTCGATTGCGGGACGTTCTTTGAATTTATCCATGTCGACGATGCCGAAAGCGACCGGCCCGAAATCATACCGTCATGGGAGGTTGAGGAAGGTGAGAACTATGCAATGGTCATCAGTTCATGCAACGGCCTATGGCGCTATCCGATAGGCGATACCGTCAGAATAGAATCGGCCAATCCTCTTAAAATCACTATCTCAGGACGCACCAAAAGCTATATCAACGCATTTGGTGAGGAACTTATGGTACAGAATGCAGAGGCGGCTCTGACTAAAGTGTGCCGGGAACTTGACTGCGATATTGCAAACTATACGGCAGCTCCGGTCTATGCCTCAGACCATTCACGCGGACGGCACGAATGGCTCATTGAATTCAACCGCGAACCCGTGTCAATGAATGAGTTCGCGTCAAAACTCGATATTGCCTTGCAACATGAGAACAGCGATTATGAGGCCAAACGTAGCCACGGCATATTTCTTGATCCGCTGACAGTTGTTAAAGGCCGACCCGGGGTGTTCGAGGCATGGCTTGCTTCGACAGGCAAGCTCGGAGGCCAGCGCAAAGTGCCACGGCTGTCAAATTCCCGCCATCCGATTGACGAAATTCTAAAATTCAACAATATTTAAATTTAATCATTACCGACTGATGAAACACAGATTTATTTCAGCCCTTGCGTCAGTTCTCGTCGCAGGTTCACTGTTCGCCAACTCACCGAAATACATATTCTACTATATCGGTGACGGCATGGGTATGGGACAGGTGATGGGAGCGGAAGCCTACAACCGCACCGTACTCGGCAATAACGACCATCTGCTGATGATGCAATTCCCTGTCTCAGCCGTATCTACAACATTTTCGGCATCCTCACCTGTCACTGATTCCGCAGCTGCCGGAACTGCTCTTGCAACAGGCAATAAAACAAACAACGGAATGCTCGGAATGACCCCTGACTCCACTTCTGTCACCTCTATTGCCAAGACTCTTTTCGATGACGGATATGGAATAGGTCTTGTCACCTCAGTCTATCCCGATGACGCAACGCCGGGAGCATTCTATACGCATGTCCCATCACGTTCAATGTACTATGAAATCGGAAAGGATGCCGCCTCATGCGGATATGATTTTATCGGAGGTTCGAATCTTCGTGGAATAAAAAACAAAAAGACCGGTGAAAAAACAGATCTCATGGACATATTTGCTGAAAACAATGTCCGTGTCATCCGTGGGACTGAGGGATTCGACACAATCACTTCACGCCGTGTACTCATGCTTTCTCCATTCGAAGACCGTACTTCAAACATAGGTTATACCATCGACTCCATTCCCGGCGCACTCACTCTCCCGGCAATGACCGAAGCTTGCATAAAGCATCTCGAACGCAACGGCCGTGACCGCTTCTTCATGATGGTCGAAGGCGGTAATATCGATCATGCCGGACATGCCAACGACGGCGGGACAATCATTAAGGAAGTGCTTAATTTTCAAGAGGCTCTCAAAATTGCCTACGATTTCTATCTCGCTCACCCCGACGAGACTCTTATAGTCGTGACTGCCGACCATGAGACAGGCGGTATGGGCTCGGAAACAATGCCGTCGGCTATGACCTCCATCTCAACTACTACGACTATCAGAAGATTTCAAAGGATGAATTTTCTGACTATTGCCGAAGTCTCGCCCGCAGTCGCCGTGCCTACCGTTGGGACGACATGGAAGAATTCCTCAAAGATAAACTCGGATTCTGGTCACATGTCCCTGTCACACCTGAACAGACCGCCATGTTAAAGGAGGATTTCGAACGCTGCATTCTCAACCAAAGCGGATCTGACCAGAAAACGCTCTACAAGAATTTTGACGAATTCACAGTCAAGGTGTTCAGAGTGCTCGACAGCTTTACCGGTCTCGGATGGACCACCAATGGCCACAGCGGAGGACTCGTACCTGTCTACGCAGTCGGCGTGGGAGCTGAGAAATTCGCATCATTCAACGATAACACAGACCTTCCCAAAATAATCATGGAAATCGTCAACGGGAAATAATCAACTCACATAGCTAATTATTAAATATCCATATTTGAGATACAAAAATTACAGATTTACTTCCGTAATAAATAAAAGCGGACTGTAAATCTGTAATTTTTGTTATTTCTGAATTTTTAGGTTCTATTTTTATATCCGTCACGCGGAAAATGAGTATTTTTGTAGCAATATGAGGCTGGAGGAACTATCACTTACCAATTTTAAGAACATACCTGAAGCCCGGCTGGAGTTTTCGGGTAAAGTCAACTGTTTTCTTGGCAACAACGGCATGGGCAAAAGCAACATGCTCGATGCCATATATTTTCTCAGCTTCTGCAAAAGCTTTTCGCGAGTGCCTGATAAAATGCTTATCAGACGTGATGAAGATTTTGCAATCGCGCGCGGGCGCTACGTCCGCAAAGGCATTGACGAAGAACTGGTCCTCGGACTCTCCTCATCGCGTCGGAAGACCCTCAAACGCGGAGGGAAAGAATATGACCGCCTTAGCTCACACATAGGCTGCTTTCCTCTCGTGATGGTAGCACCACAGGATATTGACCTTATACGCGAAAGCGGAGAGGAACGCCGTCACTGGATGGATGTTGTAATCTCGCAGAGCGACCCGATATATCTTGACAATCTTATCCGATATACCCGCGCTCTCGAACAACGCAATAAACTCTTGCGTGAAGGCGTGGTAGATGCCAATCTCTACGCTGCCGTCGAGATAGTCATGGACATGTCGGCAAGCTATATCCATGAGGTGCGCAGAGAACGTATAGCCGCCCTGACCGAAATTTTCGACCGTTACTACAAGGCAATCGCCGGAAGCTCAGAGACTGTGACGCTCAGTTATCAGAGCGGACTTAACCGTGAGGGTGCGACAATGCAGACACTTCTTGACGAAGCACGCCGGCATGACGAGATTGTGAAACACACCTCGGTCGGCATTCACCGCGACGATATAGGCATGGAACTTGAAGGAATGCCTATGAGACGAATAGGTTCACAGGGGCAATGCAAGACATTCACCATAGCTTTGCGCCTCGCACAATACGATTTCCTCCATTCTGCAACAGGTATGCGCCCAATATTACTGCTCGACGACATATTCGACAAACTCGATGCCTCGCGTGTCGAACGGATAATGGAACTTGTCACCTCCGATTCATTCGGCCAGATATTCATAACCGATACCAACCGCACACATCTCGACGAAATAATGCACCGCACAGGCGGCGACTACCGCATGTGGAGTGTCGAAAACGGTATTTTCACCCCGACAGAATCATGAAACGTACCTATCCCAAACATATAGCCGGAATAATCGACGAAGCTATGGCACGCGCAGGTCTGACCGATTCTCTCAACGAACAGCGTGCGGCTGCTGCGTGGGTCGACGTTGTTGGGCCGTCAATAAACCGCTATACCACACGCCGTTTCGTGGATCATGGCGTGCTCCATGTCTACATGACTTCAGCACCTCTCAAAAACGAACTCTCCTTCAATCGCGACAGACTTATATCGGCTATCAACCGTATGGTAGGTGCCGATGTTATCAATGATGTTCAGTTTCACTAATTTCATTAATCATAACAATGAGCACAAACCGATGTGAAGCAGGTATCGAGACATTCCGACACCACATGCCTCTCCAGATGAGATTCAATGACATTGATATGCTTGGCCATCTCAACAACAGCGTCTACCTGACCTTTATGGATCTTGCAAAAGCCCGTTATTTCAAGGCCGTCAACGGCGACAAGGAAGTCGATATACGTAAGATGGGGGTGGTGATTGTCAATATTAACGCCAATTTCTGTGTCCCGACATTTTTTAATGAGGAAATCGCAGTCGAGACAGCGGCCGTGGCTATCGGCGAAAAAAGCATAACCCTCGAACAACGCATCTATTCCGTTCCTGACCATCAGGTCAAATGCTCCTGTCGCACCATCATGGCCGGATTCGATATAAAGACCAACACATCAATGCCGATTTCAGAGGAATGGGTTAAAAAATTCGAGTCATACGAAGGCCGTCAACTGGTAAAACTTAAAAAATAAGCTATCCAATAACACTGTTCTTATGCCTTCACGCATTCTACCTGAACAATTTCTTGCAATTCTTGCCGATCTTGGTCTTGACGAGCTAAAGGCTGCTCTCACCGAAGGTGAACCATGCACGTCAGTGAGGCTCAACGTCATCAAGAATGTAACCGAGGAAGATATCCTGTTTAAAGGAAGCAGAATTCCTTGGTGTGAAGCCGGATTGTATCTTGACCAACGCCCGCGATTCACATTTGACCCTGCCTTACATCAGGGATGCTACTACGTTCAGGAGGCTTCATCGATGTTTCACGGCTACATTGTGAAAAAAATGTTCGGTAATGCCGGTTCTCCTGTCCGCGTCCTTGATTCGTGTGCTGCCCCCGGAGGCAAAACGACAGGTGTCATTGACTCACTACCGGCCGGCTCACTGGTGGTGGCAAATGAATATGTTCCCTCGCGGGCTGCTGTGCTGCGTGAGAATCTTATAAAATGGTCCTATCCGTCGTGTGTCGTAACCCGGGAGACACAGCTGCATTCCGCCGTCTCAAAGATACTTTCGACCTCATCGTAGCCGATGTCCCATGTTCGGGAGAAGGTATGATGAGAAAAGATGCCGATGCCATATCGCAATGGTCGGCAGGTCTGATCCACGAATGCACCGAACGCCAATGGGATATAGTCAACAATCTTTGGTCATCCCTGAAACCGGGCGGAATCATGATTTACAGCACATGCACCTTCAACCGCAGCGAGAATGAAGAAATGGTCGAAAGAATCATCAATGAGTTCGGAGCTGAAAGCATCGCTATTGACATTGCCCCCGAATGGGGGATAGCCGGCGGAATAGGTACAGATGCAAACTGCTACCGTTTTATGCCACATCGTCTTCGCGGCGAGGGACTTTTTGTCGCAATACTCCGCAAGCCCGGCGAAATGCGCTGTGAAAGACAGAAAGGCAAAAACAAGACAAAAAACGCCAAATCCACACCGCAGCTCACGTCTGCCAAATCATGGCTGACAGACGAAGCCGCCGCAGAGATGGAAATATATGCTGATGAGGACCGCATCAATGCTTTTCCAAGTCTGCATGCCGACACTCTCCGAAAAATAAAAAAAGAGCTTGATGTCATCCACGAAGGAATACTTATGGGCAATGTCAAAGGCCGCGACCTCATCCCTTCGCAATCACTGGCATTATCACCTTGTCTGCGTAAAGATGCCTTCCCTACAGTAGAAATCGACAGTCAGACAGCCATTTCCCATCTTTCTGGTGATGCCATCACACTTCCTGACGGCACTCCGCGCGGATTCATCCTGCTCACCCACCGAGACCGTCCACTCGGCTTCGTCAAGAACATCGGCAACCGTTCCAATAACCTCTATCCAACACCTTGGCGCATCAAATCAAAGATTAACTGAATCAAACGATAGATTGAAATATGAGAATCGATATCCTCACCGTACTCCCCGAGATGATTGAATCTCCCCTTAACTGTTCGATATTAAAGCGCGCACAGGACAAGGGTCTGGCTGAAATCGTGGTTCACAATCTCCGTGAATACACAACCAACAAACATCGCAAAGTCGACGACTATCCTTTCGGTGGAGAGGCCGGAATGGTTATGCAGATTGAACCCGTCGACCGTGCCATTGCCGACCTGAAATCGCAGCGCGACTATGACGAGGTAATTTTCACATCACCTGATGGCGAACAGTTTGACCAGCCGATGGCCAATTACCTATCTCTTGCACAAAATCTTATTATACTCTGCGGTCACTACAAAGGAATCGACTACCGCATACGCGAACACCTGATTACAAAGGAAATCTCTATCGGAGACTATGTGCTGACAGGCGGAGAAATTCCTGCAGTAGTCATCGCCGATGCCGTTATCAGACTGATTCCCGGCGCTATAGGCGACGAACAGAGTGCCCTTAGTGATTCCTATCAGGACAATCTCCTCGCTCCGCCGGTCTACACTCGTCCGGCAGAATACAAAGGATGGCGCGTCCCCGACATACTCCTGTCAGGTCACAAGGCCAAGATTGACGACTGGAAGCACGAACAGGCTCTCGAACGCACACGCCGCCTCCGTCCCGACCTCCTCAAAGGTATCGAATAACTTATAAACAATATTTTTAACCTTACTTCATCCCATGTTAAGAAAATCATTATCCCTACTGATGCTTCTCGTAAGCATCGTTTCCGCCTGTGCAACCGAACGCAAATATGATTTTGTAGTAGCTCAGGACGGCAGCGGCGACTTCACAACCATACAGGAGGCAATAAACGCAGTGCCTGATTTCCGGAAGGCTAACCGTACGAACATACTCATCAAAAAGGGCAGCTACAAGGAAAAACTTATCATTCCTGAATGCAAGATCAATCTTACTCTCACAGGAGAAGACGGTGCGGTCATCACTTACGATGACTATGCCTCGAAACCCAATCGTTTCGGCGAGGAAAAATCGACCTCAGGCTCTGCATCATGCTATATCTATGCACCCGATTTCATCGCTGAGAACCTCACTTTCGAAAACAGCTCCGGACCTGTAGGGCAGGCTGTGGCATGCTTTGTCAGCGGCGACCGTGCAATCTTTCGTAAATGCCGTTTCCTCGGCTGTCAGGACACTCTTTACACCTACGGCTATCCTACACGTCAATACTACGAGGACTGCTACATAGAGGGCACTGTAGACTTTATTTTCGGTAAGGCGACAGCTGTCTTCAACCGCTGTCAGATCCACAGCCGTGGAAAAGGATATGTGACAGCTCCCGCAACCCCCGAAGACAGCAAATATGGCTATGTGTTCCACGACTGCAAGCTGACCGCTGAAAATGGAGTGACAAACGTGCCTCTTTCGCGCCCGTGGAGACCATACGCACAGGCTATATTCATCAATTGTGAGTTAGGCAAGCACATCTCACCCGCAGGCTGGAACAACTGGGGCAAGGAATCCAACGAAAAGACTGTCACTTACGCCGAATACAACAGCACAGGCGAGGGTGCAAACCCATCGGCCCGCGTATCATACTCACGTCAGCTCTCCGACCCGACACCATACGCAATAACCACCGTCCTCGCCGGCGAGGACGGCTGGAATCCACTGGAACTCTAATACATATCGTGCCCTCAGAGAATCGTGCTTTGATTCTCGTTAATAAAGGGTATAGGAATAAAGGGTACAAAAATTCAGAAATGCCATAAATTACATACACTTATTATTAGTTTCAGGCTAATAAAAATATGTAATTTATGGCATTTCTGAATTTTTGTACCCTTTACCTGTCTTTCGTCAGGTTAATATATTATCCGATTACTATATTGACAATCTTGTTGGGGACGACGATTATCTTGCGGACAGTCTTTCCGTCAAGCCACTTGGCCGAGGATTCGTGTGAGAGCGCGAGTTTCTCTACTTCTTCCTTGGGCATATCGGCAGGTACCTGAATGGTGAAACGAGCCTTACCGTTGAAAGAAACGGCATAATTGGCAGTGTTCTCTTTCAGATATTCCTCATTCCATTCCGGCCACTTAGCATCGTTGACAGTAGTGTCGTGACCGAGAGCGCTGTGCCAGAGCTCTTCTGCTACGTGGGGAGCAAACGGAGCAAGGAGTATTACAAGCGGTTCAAGAACCTCGCGACTGTGGCATTTGAGCGAAGAAAGTTCGTTGACACAGATCATGAAAGCTGCGACAGATGTGTTGTAAGAGAAATTCTCAATGTCGCCTGTAACTTTCTTGATAAGCTTGTGGACGGCCTTGAGTGCATCGGGAGAAGCCTTGCTATCGTCCACGAGGCAGCTATCGCCCTTGTAGAAAAGTCCCCACAGTTTCTTTATAAAGCGGTTCACGCCGTCGATACCGTTTGTATCCCAAGGCTTGCTCTGCTCGATAGGGCCGAGGAACATCTCATAGAGACGCAATGTGTCAGCGCCGTAACGCTCCACGATATCATCGGGATTGACAACATTGAACATAGATTTCGACATTTTTTCAACAGCCCATCCACAGATGTACTTGCCGTCTTCGAGTATAAACTCCGCATCCTTGAATTCAGGACGCCATGCACGGAAAGCATCGAGGTCAAGCACATCGTTGCTGACACGGTTAACGTCGACACGGATAGGTGTGGTGTCATACTGATCCTTGAGACCGAGCGAAACGAATGTATTGGTATCCTTTATGCGGTACACGAAGTTTGTACGGCCCTGAATCATACCTTGGTTGATAAGCTTCTTGAAAGGCTCGTGTTCCACGACATAGCCGAGATCATAGAGGAACTTGTTCCAGAAACGCGAATAGATGAGGTGGCCGGTAGCATGCTCTGTTCCTCCGATATAGAGGTCAACATTACGCCAGTATTCATCAGCTTCCTTCGATACGAGAGCCTCGTTGTTGTCGGGATCCATGTAGCGGAGATAATATGCCGACGAGCCGGCGAAACCGGGCATTGTGTTAAGTTCGATAGGATATCCATCGGGTGTCACCCAGTTTTTAGCGCGTCCTAACGGCGGTTCGCCTGTTTCTGTTGGAAGATACTTATCAACTTCAGGAAGAAGGACAGGAAGAGCCGATTCGTCCATCAGATGAGGTATGCCGTCCTTGTAATACACAGGGAAAGGCTCTCCCCAATAACGCTGACGGCTGAAAATAGCATCGCGCAGACGATAATTGACTTTCACTTTGCCGATTCCCTTCTCTGCAATATACTTCTTCGTTGCGGCGATAGCTTCAGGCACTTCAAGACCGTTGAGCGAGAAGTCCGCTGAAGCTGAGTTGATCATCTTGCCGCTCTTCGCCTCGAAACTCTGTTCTGAAACATCACATCCCTCTATAAGAGGTATAATAGGAAGATTGAAATGACGGGCGAAAGCATAGTCGCGGCTATCGTGGGCAGGTACAGCCATGATAGCTCCGGTTCCGTAGCCGGCAAGTACATAATCACTGATCCAGATGGGTATTTCCTTGCCCGTAAGCGGATTCACGGCATAACTGCCTGTAAACACACCTGACACCTTCTTGTCGATCATGCGTTCACGCTCGGTCTTGTGCTTGATGCTTTCGAGATATTCATCGACAGCCTTACGCTGTTCGGGAGTGGTCACCATGTCGACATATTCGCTTTCGGGTGCCATGACCATGAAAGTCACACCGAATACGGTGTCTGCGCGGGTAGTGAATATTTCAAGCTCGATGTCAGAGCCTACAATCGGGAAGCGCATCTCAGCGCCCTCGGAGCGTCCG
The DNA here is from genome assembly GCF_004803915.1 of Duncaniella dubosii. Taxonomy (NCBI): domain Bacteria; kingdom Pseudomonadati; phylum Bacteroidota; class Bacteroidia; order Bacteroidales; family Muribaculaceae; genus Duncaniella; species Duncaniella dubosii. Next base: position 1,228,771 of record NZ_CP039396.1, on the reverse strand, counting down.
ATCCAGTTGCGCTGGGTCTCCTTGAGCGAATCGGTCCAGTCAAGATCGTCAAGACCGTCAAGCAGACGCTGTGCGTATGCTGAGACACGGAGACACCATTGATACATCAGTTTCTGTTCAACAGGATAGCCGCCTCGGATTGAAAGCCCCTCGCTGACTTCATCGTTGGCAAGCACTGTTCCGAGCTGCGGACACCAGTTGACCATCGTATTGCCAAGATAGGCGATGCGATAGTTCATGAGCACATCGCTTTTCTCTTTTTCCGACATAGCCTTCCACTGGTCGGCTGTGAAATCGAGTTCCTCTGAGCAGGCTGCGTGGATTCCCTTGCTGCCATCCTTTTCGAAATGTTCCACGAGCTTGGCAATGGGCTGAGCCTTGTTAAGCTCGGTGTCATAGTAGCTTTCGACCATCTTCATGAAAGCCCACTGAGTCCATTTGTAGAACTTGGGATCACATGTGCGCACCTCACGGTCCCAGTCATAGCAGAAACCGATGCGGTCGAGCTGCTGACGATAGCGCGCGATATTTTCTGTGGTGGTCTTTTCGGGATGCTGTCCGGTCTGGATCGCATATTGCTCGGCGGGCAGACCGTAGGCATCATAACCCATCGGGTGGAGAACGTTGAATCCACGGAGACGTTTGTAACGCGAATAGATGTCAGACGCGATGTAGCCTAAGGGATGACCGACATGCAGACCTGCGCCTGAAGGGTAGGGGAACATGTCGAGCACATAGTATTTCGGGCGCGACTGATCAATTGAGGTCTTGTAGACCTTATTGTCACGCCAGTAATTCTGCCAACGTGACTCGATGTCTTTATGATTGTATTCCATGATTGCGTGGATAATGATGGTTAGCTGAGCTGAAGCATCCGGGTGATCGGTTTGCGGGCTTCGTCAATGATGCTCTCGTCGACGTGAACCTCAGGCTGCTCGTAGACAAGCGTATTGTAGAGCTTCTCAAGAGTATTGAGCTTCATGAACGAACAGTCGTTGCAGGCACAGGTCGAATCGTTGGGCGGAGCAGGGATGAATGTTTTCTCAGGACAACGGCGGCGCATTTCATGCAGAATGCCGCTTTCGGTGGCAACTATAAAATTCATCGGCATCATCGTTGACCGCATATTCGAGCAACACGGCTGTCGAGCCGAGTTTATCGGCCACGAGCCGGATAGGCTTCGGACATTCCGGGTGAACGAGAATCTTCGCCTGCGGATGTTCTTTTTTAAGTTCAAGAATCTTTTCGAGCGAGAACTGTTCGTGGACATGGCAAGCGCCCTCCAAAGCAACATCTCGCGTCCGGTCTGCGAATTGATGTAATTGCCGAGATTACGGTCTGGACCGAAGATGATTTTTTCATCGGCCGGAAGCGACGAGACAACCTTCATCGCATTGCCCGAAGTCACGACTATATCCGTGAGAGCCTTCACCGCCGCAGAGGTGTTGACATAGCTGACTACGGTGTGGTCGGGATGAGACCTGACAAACTTTTCGAACTCGTCGGCGGGGCAGCTGTCGGCAAGCGAACATCCGGCATTGAGGTCGGGAACAAGCACCTTTTTTCCGGGGCAGAGAATCTTAACAGTCTCTCCCATGAAGTGGACTCCACACATAACTATTATGTCATTGTCGAGCGTCTCGGCAATCCGTGCGAGAGCAAGGGAGTCGCCGACGAAATCGGCCAGATCCTGAATCTCTCCAACCGTGTAGTAGTGGGCCAGAATTGCTGCATTCTTTTCCTCCTTCAATTTCCTGATTTCGGCGGGGAGGTCAAGACCGGCTTTGACCGGGACATCTACAAACCCGTTTTCAACATTCATTTATTTCTATGTTTTATTTTGTGGAAAAAATTTTTTATCAAAACTTCTAAAGAGTAAATATAGTTGATGTTAATAAGCTTGATAACTTTTAAGCCATTTTCTTGCTATTATGGGTTATTGATGTCTGACTTACATTTTATTCATAGTTATCTACATATTAACTCTCTTGATTTCGGCTACTTACCGAGTTTATTAACATTGTGTTAATAATGTGCAAAGTTAAAAACTTTTCATGTCATTTCCAACCGTTTTATGTTGAAAAGGGTATTGAAAACCGTTTGACAGATTCAATATAACTTATTTTGAGGAAATGATATAAGTCATATATCAGCAGGGTGATAATATATGCAAGGTTATTCTTTAAAAAGTCTTTGATTTGTTATTTACAGTTTTCAACATTGTTTTTAACAGTGTTGAAAACTATCGGATGAGATTTTTTCAGGTCTTGGAATAGTATTATTTTTGCGTTGTCAAGTCATATATGAAAAGGGCTTCTCTACGCTGCGCCGGCTGTCGTCAGGCTTGTGTTGAAAACCTTCATTATTTTATTAGTTTGTAAAAAACAAGTCGGATTTCGTCAATGGAAAAACTGAAAAAAACATCTATCTTGCGGTCGCTTCCTGCTCTCGTCTGCCTGTTGTTTCCGAGCGTGTCTGATGCCCGCGACGGCTCGGAAAATTACATATGGGAGGGGCTGTTTTTAGGAGGGCTCAACTCCAATGGCTGGGAGGCTCACGGCGGTGTCATGTGGATGCCTGTACCCTACGTTGGGTTGAGCGCAACACTCGGCCTCGACTCCGAAATTCATGAGTTTTCCGACTGGTGGGGAAACGGTATCGGCGATGTCTTGGACTATGATTTCATAGATGACAGTGATTATGATTACTGCACAAGATTGTTGCTTAAACCGTCGGTGGTATTCCGTTCGCCGGCCCTGTTAAGATTCGAGTCGCAGGATCTCGGGATTCATCTTTTTGCCTCTCCGGGATTAACTCTCGCCGTCCCGGCTTTAGGTAGTCGGAACGCTTCATGGGCCTATTGGAATGTCAGCGCAGGAATCAATGCCACCATTGACAGGTATGTGTTTTATCTCGGTTACAGCTATTCGAATTATAGTCTTCTTGACGGTCATCCATACACCCATCACGGAATAGATGTGGATAATCCCGGCAACACACATTCGGTCTGGATTGGAGTTGGCTATAAGCTTTAGATATTTTTCTAATAGGCTTTGAACACTTGTCGCCGTTGTCAATAACTGATGATGAATATTAAATTTAACAGCCGATATTGGTGAATTTTAAGAATATAGATAAAAAAATGAGAGAACTTCACAGTCCCCTCATCACATTTAACCTAACTTTTTAGTTGACTTTGTGTTATGCGTTGCTTTGCTTTGGTCGTAGCTATAAACTACTGACTTTTAAGTGTTGCAAATATAATAATAAAGTTTGAAACTACCCCCCCATTAGTTAATTTTTGTTAATAAAGTGTCGTTTGCTGGCATTTTGCCATTTTGTTTTTTTTACCACTTTATTGTGCATCAATGACCATGTCAAACGGAAGGCCAAAGAAAAAGCATATTGTCCGTGAGTGCGACACGCTCGGTTCGAATAGGAACATAAAAAAAGATGAGGGAACTTCACAGACCCCTCACCGCATTTAACCTAACTTTTTAGTTGACTTTGTGTTATGCGTTGCTTTGATAGTAGCTATAAGCCTACTGACATTAAGTGATGCAAAGGTAATAATAAAGTTTGAAACTACCCCCCCCCATTAGTTAATTTTTGTTAATAAAGTGTCGTTTGCTGGCATTTTGCCATTTTGTTTTTTTTACCACTTTATTGTGCATCAATGACCATGTCAAACGGAAGGCCAAAGAAAAAGCATATTGTCCGTGAGTGCGACACGCTCGGTTCGAATAGGAACATAAAAAAAGATGAGGGAACTTCACAGACCCCTCACCGCATTTAACCTAACTTTTTAGTTGACTTTGTGTTATGCGTTGCTTTGATAGTAGCTATAAGCCTACTGACATTAAGTGATGCAAAGGTAATAAGTAATTATCAAAATCCCCCCCCCCGTTAAGTTAAAATAGGTTAATAGGAGTCGATTTTGTAGCTTTTTGTTTTTAAACAGGTGATTTATACGTAAAAAGAAATTGTTAATTTTTTAGATAATATGTATCCGATAGATTTCGAAATCTTAAATACAGCTATCTGTAATGCGGATTAAATAATGAAAAAAGATTTATTATCGGTTACAGATGCGTTTTTTTAGCTAAAATATCTCTCGTTTGAAATATTTATTTTACATTTGTGGTTGGTAAGTTTGCACTTGTCATTAATGAATAAAATATCAGCTACCATACTTGCATATAATGAAGAGAAGCATATAGGTGCTTGTCTGGAATCATTGCGCGGTGTGGCTGATGAGATAATAGTGGTCGATTCCGGCTCTACCGACCATACGGTTGAGATCTGTGAAAAATTCGGCTGTCGTGTCAGCACTCGTAAGTTTGACGGTTTCGGTGCGCAGCGGCAGTATGCGACATCCCTTACGACACATCAATATATACTTTCTATTGATGCCGACGAGCTTTTGTCGCCGGCACTTCAGGAGTCGATAAAAAAGTTGAAAGATGATGGTTTCGGCCACAGGGTCTATAGTATCTCCCGCTTGAACTTTTATTGCGGTATACCTGTGAGACGTTGCGGATGGTATCCCGACCGTCAGATAAGACTTTTTGACAAGCGTTATGCCAACTGGAATTTGCGTGATGTTTCGGAGACGGTCATTTTCCGTGATTCCGTCAGACCTGAGTTTATTGACGGCGACATACTTCACCATCGTTGTGACACACGCGAGCAATATGAAAGAGTAGTGGCTTCACACGCCGCAATGAAGGCCAAAGTCCTTTCTGTGCGCGATGAGAATATAAGTGTTGTTTCGCCATTTATCCACGGCCTTAAAGCATTCTGGCACAGTTTTGTCAGAGAAGGGGGTATTTTTGAAGGTAAAGTCGGCCGTGAAATTTCAATGCAATCCTACAGATCGGAACTTCTTGCCTACACTACCGCGAGAAAGCTGAAAGCCGGTAACGGCCAAAGCAAGGATGATCGGAAATAAGTGCTGTGGGAAGTTATTGACAGCTTATTGAAACTGCTGTTGAAAAATCAGATTTCTTTCTTGCTCTTCTTTTGGGCAGCTTCGTCAGGGAGCAGTCTGAAAGTCATTCTGTGGATTGGGGTAGGTCCTAACTCTGCAATGGCCGCTCTGTGGTCACGTGTCGGATAGCCCTTGTTGACTTCCCAGTTGTAGCCGGGATATTTCTTTGCTGCATTATCCATAAATTCGTCGCGGTAAGTTTTCGCGAGAATTGATGCTGCAGCGATGTTGCCGAATCTGGCATCACCTTTCACTACTGTGGCATGGGGGATATCCTTGTAGGCTTTGAATCTGTTGCCGTCGACAGCTATAGCGCCGGGAACGACTTCGAGTTTGTCGAGCGCACGGTGCATTGCCAGTATGGAGGCATTGAGAATATTAATGCTGTCAATCTCGCTGTGGTCACACGACGCTACAGCCCAAGCCACAGCGTCGCGCTCGATGATAGGGCGGAGAAGTTCCCGCTGACGGGCCGTCAGTTTTTTTGAGTCGTTGAGAAGTTCGTTTGTATAACCGTCAGGAAGAATTACGGCTGCAGCGAATACAGGTCCGGCGAGACATCCGCGACCGGCTTCATCACATCCGGCCTCAAGGATGAACGGCGTTGTCGATGACGGAAGCGGTGCGGACTGACTTTTATTTATGGCACTTGATTTTTTCATATTCAGATGTGCGTTACCGTTGTCAGATGTCCATGAATCCGTAGCCAAGTCCCGAACGGTTGACAATATTCTGACCGTAGCTGCCAAGCTTTTTACGCAGTCGGGAGATGTTGACATCAACGAGACGCGGATTGTTCATTTCCTCGCCGGGCCAAGCGGTCGTGAATATTTCTTCACGTGTGAAGAGCTTGTTGCGTGAGCGCAGTAACTGGGTAAGTATGGAAAATTCGGTCGGTGAGAGCGAAATGGAATCTCCGTCGATGATAAGTCCGCGTGAATCGACATTGAGTATAAGCGTGCGGTATTCGATTGTCCGGGCATTTGAAGCAGGTGCGAAATTTCTGTGCCGGCGCAGCACTGAGCGGACTCTTGCCATGAATTCACGCAGTGAGAATGGCTTGATTACATAATCGTCTGCTCCGGAATTGAGTCCGGCTATAATGTCGTTTTCACCGTCAAGAACTGTACAGAAGACCACCGGGATATGTTGGGTCATGCGGTCGTCCTTCATTCTTTCAAGTAGTTCAAGTCCGTCGATCTCTCCGGGTAGTCTGACTTCTGTTATGACGAGATTGAATGTGTCAAGCGGCAGGGTTAGCGCATCTTCCGCCCGGACTACAGATGTGACACGATAACCCTCGCTCTGAAGGTTACTTTCGAGCAGGGCTGTGATGTTTCTGTCGTCATCTATGAGCAGAATAGCGGGTATGGTTTTTGATTCAAAATTACTCACGAATGTAGTAAGGAGAAAGAATAACTGATAGTATACGGTTGACTTTATATGCAAAAATAGGGGATATTTATCTTTTGAGAAAATTTGTAACCAAATTGTGTAAAGTTTGAAATCAAATTGTCATGAATATTGCGGCGTTTTCCACATATAAAATATGTGTATTTTAATTTTTAGCGTCCAATGGTTGTGTTATTGCGGGAATAATCATTACCTTTGTTGAAACATCAATAAACAACGGTATAAAATTCATTAAAAACAATGGAACCAAAATACAGAAGAGTCCTCCTCAAGCTCAGCGGTGAATCGCTGATGGGAAAGCAGGGCTATGGCATCGACACTGACCGTCTGAATGAATATGCCCGTCAGATTATGGAAATCTGTTCGATGGGTGTTCAAGTGGCTATCGTAATCGGCGGAGGTAACATCTTCCGTGGGGTTTCAGGTGCGGCCAAAGGTTTCAACCGTGTGAAGGGCGACCAGATGGGTATGCTTGCCACTGTCATCAACTCGCTCGCCCTTTCGTCGGCACTCGATGCTATCGGTCAGCCAGCAAAAGTTTTCACAGCTCTCAACATGTATCCGATCGGCGATTATTATTCAAACCGCGTGGCCATAGAAGCCCTCCAGCGCGGCGAGGTCGCTGTCATTGCCGGAGGAACAGGCAATCCGTTTTTCACTACCGACACCGGCAGTGCGCTCCGAGGCATAGAAGTCGAAGCTGATGTCATGCTCAAGGGCACACGTGTCGACGGCATCTATACCGCCGATCCTGAAAAAGATCCCACAGCAACCAAATTTGATAAAATCACTTATGACGAAGTCTACAACCGCGGACTTAAAGTGATGGATCTCACGGCTACTGCTCTCTGCAAGGAAAATCATCTTCCTATCGTTGTGTTCGACATGGATACCCCCGGCAATCTCCTGAAAGTCATCAAGGGCGAACCGATCGGCACACTCGTCTATTAACAGGATAGTCTCCATGACCCCGATATTTGACACTTAAAACTTAATACTTATAAAATGGAACCCTCTGATTACTTAAATCCGGCCCAAGAAAAGATGGAGTTGGCCGTGGCTTATCTCGATGAGGCACTTGCCCACATCCGTGCAGGCAAGGCTAATCCGAAGATTCTCGATTCAGTACGCGTGAGCTACTATGGTTCAAACGTGCCTGTATCTCAGGTTGCCAACGTAGCTGTTCCCGATGCTCGTACCATCACCATCACTCCGTGGGAAAAGGCTATGTTCAAGGAAATTGAAAAAGCCATCATAAATTCCGAACTGGGCATTACTCCTGAAAACAACGGTGAAATTATTCGTATTTCCATTCCCCCGCTGACCGAGGAACGCCGCCGCGCTCTCGTAAAGCAGTCCAAGGCCGAGGCCGAGACTGCGAAAGTTAGTGTGCGTAACGCACGCCGTGATGCTATCGACGGTCTTAAGAAGGCTGTGAAGCAGGGTATGAGCGAAGATGTGGAAAAGGATGCAGAAAACGATGTCCAGAAACTCCACGATAAATATCTCAAGAAGATTGATGAACTTTTCGCAGCTAAGGAAAAAGAAATCCTCACTGTGTAAAAATATTGTATTCCGCCTCTGCTTCTTTCTGTGAGAGAGGATGGGAGCGGTGAAACACAAAAACAGCAGGAATGACATAATGTCGCTCCTGCTGTTTTTGTGTTTCACATCTATCTCGGATTTATTTTTTGTAGAGGACGGGATTGGTCGACGGATCGTTATACATTTTCATCTGGCGGTATACTTTCATGTATTTGCGACCTGCAGCGATGTCATCGAGCAACTGGTCGATGGCAGTTGTCAGGTCGTTTTCCTGCTGGAGAAGCACGTTGAGTTTAGCCTGACACTTGGCAATGTGCTCGGGCGAAGCGTCGGTGCGTTCTACTTCGCGAGCCATGTGATAGATTTTCAGTGCGAGAATTGACAGGCGGTCAAGCGCCCACGCCGGGCTTTCGGTGTTGATCGTTGCATCGGCCAATGGTGTCACATCGGCATATTTCTCGCGGAAATAAGTGTCTATCTCCTCTACCATATCTGTGCGGTCCTGATTTGACTTGTCGATGCGGCGTTTTAGGGCAAGCGCTGCGACGGGATCAATGTTGGGGTCGCGGATTATATCTTCAAGATGCCACTGCACGGCATCAATCCAGTTCTTGGCAAAGAGGGTAGCTTCGATTGTGCCATCCTGATAGGGGTTTGCAACGCGGGCATCAACATCGTCAGTCTTGTGGTAGAGAGCTGTCGTGTCAGCGAAAATTCTGAAAGAGTCACGTGCGAAATTCATGGGATATGGTGTTTGGTTAAAGAGTTGGATGATTTAATAAATGCAAAGATGGTGATTTTTATCCCGAAAACAAAGGAGAGCCCCGAAAAAAATGCTTAATTTTGCTATTCAAGTGTCTGCGAAGCCATATTTGCAGACTCTCTATAAATAATTATCGGTAGGTCCAACCAATGGTTTCATAATATAAGATCATGCAGACTGTACTTTTCCATTCCACTATTTTCGGCCCTATACGTTCGCGGCGTCTTGGTGTGTCGCTCGGTGTCAATCTCACCCCCGATGACGGTAAGATATGTTCGTTCGACTGCTTGTATTGTGAGGCCGGTTTTAATGCGCAGGGACAGGGGACAACAGGCTTTCCTCCACGCGAGCAGGTGGCACGACAGCTTGAATCGCGTCTGAAAAACATGAGTGCTGCCGGAGAGCCGCTTGATGTGATTACCTTTTCGGGTAATGGCGAGCCTACGCTCCATCCTGATTTCGGAGGAGTGATCGACGACACTCTGCGCATCCGCGACGAGTATTATCCGTCGGCCAAGGTCAGTGTACTGAGCAATTCCACTCGTCTTGACCGTCCCTCGGTCGAGGAGGCTTTAAGGAAAGTCGACAACAATATTCTTAAACTCGATTCGGCTGTTACGGATACAATGAAAGTGATCGACCGCCCGAACAATCCGGCATTCACATCTGAAAAAGCAATAGCTGACATTGCCAAGTTTCACGGCCAGTGTATTGTCCAGACTATGTTTCTGCGTGGAGAATATGACGGAGTGAAAATCGACAACACTACCACGGCGGAAGTCGATGCCCTTGTCAAAGCCTACACGACCATAGCTCCCCGTGAAATCATGATCTACTCCATCGACCGCAAGACTCCGGCCGAGACTCTTGAAAAAATCGACCGTCAGGAGCTTGAGAGGATAGGGGAGCGCATAGCGTCTGAAACAGGAATCCCGGTTCAGGTCGCGTAATGTAAAAAACAAGTGGCCGTCACGGCCTCGTGAATAATATATTTTCTCATGGCAGAGCTTTCCATTCTGACTCCCCGTCCGCTTCGACGCGGTGACCGTATAGCCATAGTCTCACCAGCCGGAATCATCAAGCCGCAGATTGTCTACAACTGTCTCCCTGTCCTTGCTGACCGGGGATGGATTCCTTATGTCGGCGAGAACACCTTTAATCGCGAAGGTACTTATGCCGGCACTGACGACGAGCGCTATTCCGATCTGGAGACAGCCTTTCTCGATCCTGATACACGTGCCATCATCTGCGCGAGGGGTGGCTATGGAGCTGTGCATCTTCTCGACCGTCTTGACCGCCTGCCGTTGCGCGACGATCCGAAATGGGTTGTCGGCTACAGTGACATCTCTGCTCTCCATGCGCTGATGACCCGTAAAGGAATCAAATCGCTCCATGCTCCGATGACAAAACACATAGCGCAGTTTTCAGGCAAAGACGGTGATTCGCAGTTGCTCTTTGAGAAACTTGAAGGAGCGGTACCTGAAGTGGAGGTGGAGGCTCATCCCTTGAATCGTCCCGGCAAAGCAGAAGGTTTGTTGGCGGGAGGAAATCTCGCAGTGATTGCCGGACTGGTTTCGACTCCCTTTGATGTGATCCGTCCCGGAACTATCCTCTTCATTGAAGATATTGCCGAGCCTATATATAAGGTGGAGCGTATACTCTACACTCTCCGACTGAGCGGAGCGCTCGGTTCGTTGGGCGGACTTATTGTCGGACAGTTTACCGATTATGCTCCTGACCGCAATTCCCCGACAATGGAGGCCATGATTTCACGAATTGTCGAGCCATTCGATTTCCCTGTCGCATTCGGTTTCCCGATTGGCCATGTTGACCACAACATCCCCATGACCTGTTCGTCGGAAGTAGCACTTGATGTTTCTTCGGATACGACTCTGCTTTCAACGATAGGGTAGGGGAGGGGGACTGTTTTTGAAAATTAAAATATAGAATATATTGTCTAATATTTAAAATTTAGTGTCTTTATTTTTAGTTATTGTCGATTTTGCCTTTTGAGGTTGTAAAATTCGTGCCCGTTTATGCGGGCGATTGAAAATATTAAAATCTCAGAGCCTTAAAATTGGCGTAAAAGGCTTTTATTTAGTAAAATAAGCTCAATTTTTATGTTCGGGAAAATGACGAATCTAAAAATTTTGACGTTAAATGAAAAATTGACTAACTTTGTAACATGAAGAAAATAGAGTGGCTGACCGACGGCACTACAAAAATGCCTGATTTTGACACCGCACGGCTCGAAGAGTGGATTGTAGCGGTGGCTGCTTCTCACAATCGTATTGTCGGCCCCTTGACCTATATCTTTTGCGATGACCCCAAGATTATCGAGGTCAACCGTCAGTTTCTCAATCATGATTATTTTACGGATATCATCACTTTCGACTACTCTCGCGGAAGGATGATTTCAGGCGATATGTTTATTTCACTTGACACCGTCGAGTCCAATTCAGTTTTAGTCGGAGCGACATATACCCGTGAACTGTTGCGGGTGATTATTCATGGAGTGCTCCATTTATGCGGCATAAACGATAAAGGGCCGGGCGAACGTGAGATAATGGAATCTTTTGAAAATAAAGCACTAAAAAAGTTAGATGAGATTTGACTACGACCTCATTGTCATAGGAGCGGGTCATGCCGGATGTGAGGCTGCTCACGCTGCTGCACGTCTTGGTGTCAGCACCCTTCTTATGACTATTGACATGAACAAGATTGCCCAGATGAGTTGTAATCCGGCCGTCGGGGGCATTGCAAAAGGACAGATTGTAAGAGAAATTGATGCGCTCGGCGGAATGATGGGCATTGTCACTGATGAAAGTGCCATACAGTTCCGCATGCTTAACCGCTCGAAAGGGCCGGCAATGTGGAGTCCGCGTGCACAGAGCGACCGCATGGCTTTTTCCCGTCTGTGGCGCGAGATTCTTGAGAATACTCCAAACCTTGACATCTGGCAGGATTCTGCCAATGAACTTGTTATAAAAGACGGGTGCGTGGCTGGTGTCAGGACTTGTCTCGGAGTGACTTTCAATGCGAAAACCGTTGTCCTGACAGCCGGTACTTTTCTTAACGGACTAATGCACACAGGCCCGGTGAAACTTCCCGGCGGACGTGTGTCAGAACCTGCATCATATGGTCTCACAGAGCAGTTGCGCGAACTCGGTTTTGCAACCGACCGCATGAAGACAGGTACACCGGTGCGCATTGACGGCCGCTCGGTTGACTGGAGTCTTACGACTCTTCAGGAGGGTGACGATGATTTCCACAAATTCTCTTATCTCTCGAATGTCCGTCGCAGACTGCATCAGCGTCCGTGTCACACTGTCTATACAAATCCCGAGACACATCGGATTTTGCGTGAGGGGCTTCCTGATTCTCCGCTCTACAACGGTCAGATCAAGAGCATCGGGCCTCGCTACTGTCCCAGCATCGAGACCAAGATTGTCACCTTTGCCGACAAGAACGAACATCAGCTTTTCCTCGAACCCGAAGGAGAAGTGACCAATGAATACTATCTAAACGGATTCTCTTCCTCTCTTCCTGTCGACATACAGATCCGGGCGCTTGAGACTGTACCGGCTCTCAAAAATGTGCAGATCTACCGTCCGGGCTACGCTATCGAATATGACTTTTTTGATCCCACGCAGCTCTATCACACATTAGAGACAAAGCTCATTTCAGGCTTATATTTTGCCGGACAGGTCAACGGAACGACCGGCTATGAAGAAGCTGCCGGACAGGGGCTGGTTGCCGGAATCAACGCTGCGTTGAAGGTCAAAGGAGAAGCCCCCTTCACTCTTGCGCGCGATGAAGCTTATATCGGAGTGCTTATCGACGACCTTGTCACAAAGGGAGTCGACGAACCTTATCGCATGTTTACTTCGCGTGCAGAATATCGCATTCTTCTCCGTCAGGATGATGCAGATATGCGCCTGACTCCGCGTGGTCACGCCATCGGACTGGCTACCGATTACCGCTTTGAAATCATGGAGAGCAAACGTCGTCAGCGCGATGCTCTGATTGAGTTCTGCAAAGACTTTTCGGTGAAAAGCGCGTTTGTAAATCCATATCTTGAATCAATCGGTGAGCAGCCGTTGAAGCAGGGTGTGAAACTTTATGACCTTATCCTGCGTCCTGCGCTGAACATTCAGAAGCTATCGGAAGTGATAACACCCTTAGGTGACTTCATTGCTGAAAATATAGAGGAAAGCCGTCGGGAGGAAATTATCGAAGCTGCCGAAATCCTTATAAAATATCAGGGATACATTCAGCGCGAAAGCCAGATTGCCGACAAACTTCGTCGTCTTGAAAACCTTGCTCTCCGAGGTAAGATTGACTATTCGAAACTTACCACCCTGTCGACTGAGGCACGCCAGAAACTTGAAAAAATCAATCCCGAAACAATCGCTCAGGCTTCCCGTATTCCCGGTATCTCCCCGGCGGATATAAACATTCTGTTGCTTATGTTAGGGCGATAAAATCATTGTTTCACGTGAAACAAAACGGGTAAAATCGCGTGAGATTTCCCGTAGAAAACTGTGATAATACAAAGCGATATTCTTCTATCCTTTCTATTTAATACCTGCTGCTTAATACTTAAAACTTAATACTTATATAATATATGGAATATTTAAAGCGACGCATTCGTGATGTCTATGATTTCCCGCAGAAAGGAGTCATATTCCGCGACATCACAACTCTTCTTAAAGATCCGCGCGGTCTTCATATCATCGGGTGGGATCTTTCTCAACTTTACCGCGACAAAGGCGTTACTAAAGTAGTCGGAATTGAGTCCCGTGGTTTTATCGGCGGTTCGATTCTTGCCTTCGAACTTGGTGCCGGATTTGTCCCCGTACGTAAGCCCGGCAAGCTTCCTGCCGATACTATCAGCACTTCCTACGACAAGGAATATGGCAAAGACGTGATAGAGATTCATCGTGATGCCATCACCCCCGACGATGTGGTTGTGATTCATGACGACGTCCTTGCCACAGGCGGTACGATGGCGGCTGCCTATGAGCTTGTGAAGTCAATGAATCCGAAGAAAATTTACATCAATTTTATCATTGAGCTGCTCGACCTTAAAGGTCGCGAAAATCTTCCGGCAGAAGCCGAGGTGACATCTTTGATTACATATTGATTTACTTCGTTTCCAAGATTTCTTCCGACTTTATTTCCCTGCATAGTCTTTTGAGACTATGTGCGATTATAACCCCACAATTAGCGAGTGGTACAGATTTTCGGTCTGTAGTGTCGCAAGGTGTGGGGTAAATAATATTATGATGTAAGGTATAAGTGAGATCATTCATCGGGATGATTCTCATTTTGCCTCGTATATAAACACTCTTTTTGATTATGGCCAAGCATAAGAAATCAGCTTCCCTTACAGAAAAAATTTCAATACTTCCCGATACTCCCGGTGTCTACATGTATTATGACTCCGAGGGTACAGTCATCTATGTCGGCAAGGCCAAGAATCTGAAAAGACGTGTCAGCTCCTATTTCAACAGGACTCATGACAGTCTGCGCACAAATCTCCTTGTCCGTGCGATTGTCGACATGAGCTACATTGTAGTCCCGACCGAGCAGGATGCGCTTAATCTGGAAGCATCCATGATAAAGGAATATCAGCCTCGCTACAATGTCCTTCTTAAAGATGATAAATCCTACCCTTGGATAGTGGTGACAAACGAGCCTTTTCCTAAAGTTTTCATGACCCGTCAGCGTATCAAGGATGGCTCGAAATATTATGGACCTTACACTGACTCGGGTTCCGCACGCGCAATACTCGAACTTGTCAGAAAAATATATTGTGTGCGCTCCTGCCGTCAGCCGATGACCCTTGACTGGATAAAGGCCGGCAAGGGGCGTCTGTGTCTCGACTATCATCTGAAGCGCTGCAAAGGCTGCTGCAACGGGCTTGTTTCCTCTGAAGAATATAACCGCGACATTGACAGGATACGTGCGATCCTGCGCGGTGAGACTGGCGAACTGCTCGCTTATCTGCGCGGCGAAATGGAGAAACTTTCCATGGAGCTCCGCTTTGAGGAGGCACAGGAACTGAAGGAGCAGTATGACCTCATAAAGCGTTATCAGGCCAAGAGCGTGATTGTCTCACAGACCATAGAGGATATTGATGTTTTTGGCATTGACGACGAGGATTCCGATGTCTACATTAACTATATGCACGTCCGTCGCGGAGCAGTCGTGAAATCTGTCACATTGGAATTCAAACGCCGTCTCGATGAATCGCGGGCACAGCTTCTGGGATATGCGATGTCGGAGATCGCCGAGTCGCTTGGTGTGAAATTCGATGAAGTGATTGTTGCCGAAGAGCCGGATGTCGAGATGCCTTCGGTCAAGTTTGTCATTCCACAGCGTGGCGACAAGGCAAAGCTGCTGGAAGTTTCTCAGAAGAATGCACGCCAGCATCGTGTCGACCGTATCAATACTATGGAGAAGAGAAACCCTGAGACAAGAACCGAGCGAATACTCCAACGTATGCAGTCCGATTTTCATCTCTCCGAGCTTCCTCACCATATAGAGTGTTTCGATAACTCGAACATACAGGGTACGAATCCTGTGGCATCGTGTGTCGTTTTCAAGGATGCAAAGCCGAGCAAGAAAGACTACCGTCATTTCAATATCAAGACGGTTGTCGGACCTGACGATTTCGCTTCCATGAAAGAGGTTCTGACGCGTCGTTATTCACGTCTGGTAAGCGAGGACAAACCGCTTCCACAGCTTATAGTGGTCGATGGTGGCAAGGGACAGTTGTCGGCAGCCGTCGAAGCGCTCGATGACATGGGACTGCGTGGTAGAATTGCCGTCGTGGGCATAGCCAAGCGTCTTGAAGAAATCTATTTCCCCGGTGACAGCATACCCCTCTACATTGACAAGAACAGCGAGACTCTGCGTGTCGTCCAGCATCTGCGCGACGAAGCTCACCGCTTCGGCATAACACACCATCGCAACCGTCGCAGCAAGTCGCAGGCCGTGTCGGAGCTTGACGGGATAAAGGGTGTCGGCGAGAAGACACGTACTGCTTTGCTGACACATTTCAAAAGTGTCAAGCGTCTGCGCGAGGCTGATCTCGACACTATAGCCGAACTTATCGGACCGGCCAAAGCTTCGATAGTCTATGGCGCGCTCCATGCTGTTGACGAGAATTGAGATTATCTTTTGTATTATCGCACCAAAAAGGGATGTTGCAATCACTAACTTTGCAGCATCCCTTTTCCATGCCCATGCCATAAAATTTTCTCTCCTGTCTCCTTGAAATTTCAATCTCCCAATTCTCCACTCAACATGTTTTTTCTCCTGCTTATTGACTATCTCTGTGTTTTGGCTTCCGTCATAGCCGATCTCATCAGCGGTCTGCGTAAAGCAAGACTGCGCGGTGAAAAATGCACTTCCTCCGGCCTTAGACGAACGGTTGATAAAATCGGCCGTTACTACCTTGCATTGTTCTCCATGACCGTCATCGATATCATGCTCTTATTTTCGCTTGATTTCCTAAAGGAATCCGGCATCATGATTGTCCCGGTCTTTCCTTATCTGACATCCTGCGGAGCGCTTTCACTCGCATTGATTGAAGTAAAAAGCATTTGCGAACGTTCGGATGAAAAAGGCGATCTGCGACAGATTCTCACCAATATTATTTCTCTGCTCACCCGCCTTCCGAACTATAAAATGTGATATAGAACTAATCGTAAGAACCTGAATCCGCATCCGATGATTTCTATAATAAAATTAGAGTCGTCGGGTGTGGATTTTTTTGTATTTTTGCACCTCAAATTTTTTAAGGAAAAAGATCTAAAATTTCTAAGGTAGCAAATTGTGAAACGTTTTCTCCCCTTGATTCTGCTGACTATCGCAGGTTTTACTTTCAACACATCCGAACTTACACCTATCGGACTTCTCAGTGATATTGCAACAGACTTCGGTGTGACCGAGGCTCACGCCGGGTTATTGATAACCATCTATGCTTGGGTTGTTGCCTGTCTGTCATTGCCCTTGATGCTTTGGTGTGCGAGGATGGATTTTCGTCGGCTGCTTCTCTACGTAGTGGCATTGTTTTTCGTCAGTCACATCGGCTCGGTATTATCCATCGGTTTCTGGACTCTCATGTTGTCGCGCATCGGTGTCGCTACGGCTCATTCCCTGTTCTGGTCTATCGCTCCGACTATGGCTGTAGCAGTAAGTCCTGACGGCCGTCGTTCGACAGCGTTGAGTGCCCTTGTCGCCGGCGGAGGTGTGGCTCTCGTCATCGGTCTTCCTCTCGGTCGTGTGCTGGGTCTGCTTGCCGGTTGGAGAGTGACACTCGGATTTCTCGGCTTGCTCTCTTTTCTGATACTTATAGGGCTTTATTTCTTTTTCCCAAGGATTGCACGCAGCGGTCAGGATGAATCCCGAGGCCGGATGCTCAAAGATATTCTTAAGTCGCGTCCACTTCTGATGGTCTACTTTATCACGGCTGTGATTGTTACAGGCCACTACACCGGCTACAGCTACATCGAGCCGTTCATGGACAGTATTCTGCACATCGAGGCCAAGGCGATTACTTTTACGCTATGTCTTTTTGGCATCGCCGGGCTTGCGGGCAGTTTCCTTATGACACGCTATTTTCCCCGCCATCCGCGTTTCATAATTTCCGCCGCCTGCATATCATTGCCGGTGATTATGCTTTTTCTGCTTCCGGGCGCGCGGCTTGGTCTGGTGGCCCTTTCGCTGATATGTGTTTTGTGGGGACTTGCGATCACTGTCTACAATATCGCATTTCAGAATGAAATCATTGTGCTTTCTCCCCACAATTCGGCAGTGGCCATGAGCATATATTCCGGTATATTCAATCTTGGCATCGGTGCGGGCGCGTTTGCAGGTGGCATCGTCTGTGAACACGGGATGATGGCCGATATCGGTTACGTAGGCGGAACGATTGCTCTCGCCGCAGCTCTCTTTGCGCTTTTCTGTTATCTTCCGGCCAGAAGCTACAAGGAGTGATAAGGATTAACAAGGATTTTTCGTATCTTTGCACTTATACGACTTTTCAAAAGTGACAATAAAAAACAATTAACAATTTAATAAATTAAATCCTTAAAACATGAAAATCTGTTCAAGCTGCACTCTGCTTGCCGGGGCTATCCTTTCGCTTTCAGGTTTTGCAACCTCAATCGAGGCTTCCGACTACAGTAGCTTTTACAAAAATCTGCCGATAGAACTATCGCCGGTAACTCCGCCGTCAATCCCTTCATACGAAGTTGACATCACTGCGTTTGGCGGAGTCAACGACGGTGTCACTCTCAACACCGAAGCTTTTGCAAAAGCTATGGCGCATCTTGCAGACAAAGGCGGCGGACGTCTTGTAGTTCCCGAAGGTATCTGGTACACCGGCCCGATTCTTTTTGAAAGTAATGTGGAACTTCATCTCGACCGGGGGGCACTCGTCCTTTTCAGCGAGAATCTGGCCGACTATCCTGCTGTCGCTTCCGACTGGGAAGGACTGTCTACCCACCGTGCGACTTCGCCTCTATCAGCCCGCGACAAGCACGACATAGCCATCACGGGCGACGGCACTTTCAACGGCAATGGCCAGAAGTGGCGTCCTGTCAAGAAAAGCAAGATGACAGCCGACCAATGGAAAAAGCTAATCAAGACAGGATGTGTCAATGCCAAGGGCGATGTCTGGTTTCCTAACGAGCGTATCCGTGAGGTTTACGAGGACAAGGCTCTTCAGGCCAAGGTCCATCATGGCGATAAAGAACTTGTCGACTATGCCCACGATTTTCTGCGCCCGGTGCTGTTGTCGTTCATCAATTGCCGCAACGTGATGCTCAAGGACGCTACTTTTGAGAATTCACCCGCATGGAATCTTCATCCCCTCCTCTGCGAGAATCTTATCATAGATAATGTGAATGTACGCAATCCGTGGTATGCACAGAACGGTGACGGTGTCGACATTGAGTCATGCCGCAACGTCCTCGTCGCAAACAGCCGCTTTGACGTGGGCGACGATGCCATCTGTATCAAATCAGGTAAGGACAAGGACGGACGCGACAGAGGCATACCGTGTACCAACGTACTCATTGACGGATGTACGGTTTATCATGGTCATGGAGGATTTGTAATCGGATCGGAAATGTCGGGCGGCTGCAAGGACATCATTGTCAATAACTGTGTTTTCATCGGCACTGATGTCGGACTACGTTTCAAGTCTACACGTGGCCGTGGCGGCGTGGTCGAGGACATTTATGTCGACAATATAAAGATGACCGACATTGCCGGCGATGCCCTCATCTTTGACCTTTACTATGGCATCAAGCCGGGTGCACCTGTCCCTCCTGTGACTGAAGAGACTCCCTCGTTCCGCAACATCTACATTGATGATGTGACATGCCGTTCAGCCAAGCGTGCAGCACTTTTCAACGGTCTGCCGGAAATGCCGATGAAGAACGTCGTGATACGCAATTCTCATTTCCGCGCCGATTCCGGAATAGAGCTTAATCATGTCGACGGTCTTACTCTTGAGAACGTCCGTATAACAGTTCCCGGGGAAACTATCAAGAAAGGCGAAGGCGTGAAAAACGTAAGCGTGAAATGAAAACCTTACTTAAACAGACTGATGACAAATAAAAAAACGAGAGCGGAATTCAAAATTCCGCTCTCGTTTTTTTGCGTCGGGGTGACAGGATTCGAACCTGCGACCACCTGGTCCCAAACCAGGTGCGCTACCGGACTGCGCTACGCCCGATTGTCGGAAGCTCTCTTCAAGCTTTGACAAGTGCAAAGGTAGTTACAAAAAATTATTTATGCAATACTTTCATCGCATATCTCACACTAAATTTTGTGGATTGTTCCCGATTGACGATTTCAGGTTCTCGATTGATATGTCGATGAGTCTTTTTCTTGCCTGTGTCGACTGCCATGCGATATGGGGTGTGACATAGCATCGCGGACATCCTATAAGTGGAGAGCCGTGACGTGGAGGTTCTTCGCAGAGGACATCGATTCCGGCTGCGGCAATGCGTTCCTCACGGAGAGCTTCGGCAAGGGCTTCTTCATCGACGAGCGGGCCTCGCGATGTGTTGATGAGAATGGCCGAAGGTTTCATTTTTGCAATAGCCTCACGGTTGACAATTCCTTTTGTCGTCGGAGTCAGGGCGGAGTTGAGAGATATGACATCGCTTTGGCTGAAAAGTGTGTCGAGGCTTACACGCTCTACCCCTTCGGGTAGCTCGCGCTTTGAATTTGTAATGACCTTCATGCCGAAAGCCTGCGCGATGGCTGCCACCCGTCTGCCGATGTTGCCCATTCCGATTATCCCGATGGTCATGCCGGCAAGTTCGTTGAATGGTGTGAGGCGGTAGCTGAAATCCTTGTTCCCTGACCATTCTCCTTTATTGACCGATTCGGCATAGTCGCCGATTGTATTTATGATATGCAGCAGATGGGCGAACACAAGCTGAGCCACGGAATCGGTTGAGTAAGCCGGCACATTGCATACGGCGATTTCGCGACGGTGGGCCGCCTCTATGTCGACATTATTATAGCCTGTGGCAAGGACTCCGATGAATTTAAGCGCGGGCAACGCCTCCATTATTTCATCGGTGATAACGACCTTGTTTGTGTATATGGCGGTCGCGTCGTTGGCACGTTCCACCACTTCACCGGGAGCAGTGCGGTCATACACTGTCACTTCTCCGAGATTTTCGAGAGCATTCCATGAGAGGTCTCCGCTGTTGGCCACATAGCCGTCGAGAATAACAATTTTTTCCATGACTCCAAAGATACGCAACTCTCGCCGTATTTCCAATTATATTTTTCAGGGGGCAGTTATGAGAATTCCTTCTAGTGTGGACGGATGGGCTGTCATCCGACTATGATTGCAGTCAGCGAGATTTCACCTTGTGCTCCCGTAATGTGTACTGCCTCGATGTCGGCTGTGGCCGACGGTCCTGTGAAAAAACGAGCCATATCGGCCGGTCGAGAGATCGAGTGCGGAATAAGCCTGATGGAGTCCGCTGTAGATTTTTCCGGCATCCAGAATGAGATACAGGTCTGTCGAGAAAAGCGCACAGGCTGTCAGCCCGAGCGATTCCTCCGTCACCCATATTGAACCTGTCTCCCCCACACCGATGACTCCCTTGGCCACACAGATGTCAACCACATTCGCCGTATGAGGGTCGGTCTCGTCTGTCACATCGAAATTGCCCTCGAATCCCGCAACGTTTGAGTAGACAGTCTTTCCTTCAGTGCTGATGTTTTCATGCAGCCATTTCAGAGCATCCTCCCCGGATTTCACTCTGACGGCTTTTCCATCAAAACTTTCAAGCCGGGCAATGAAATTTTCAACCGGGTCGCCCTGTATATCGAACATCGGGACATCGGGGAGCGCCACTTCGCGGTGGCGCGCTGCGCCGGTTTTGATACGGTTCATAATCCTGTCTCTCGCCGACTCCTGCACTGAAGCCGAAAGCACGTCATTCCTTTCCATAACTTAATTATTAATTGGCGTTCCCCTGATTTTTCGTCCTTTTATAATATTCCCTGAAAGTTTCCTTTGGAGGATCGGGATTGGCATGGTCTTTCGCCCACGGATTGACAGATGAATTGAGCAGCCATTTCGGAAGAGTCCGCAGTGCCCATAGTCCGAGTTTTTCAGCATGGGAAAGATTGGTAGCGTTGCGGAGCACGAGTGCCATTCCGCTTTCTTCGAGTCTGTGGATAAGTTCGTCCTCATGGTGCTCCACGATTTCAGTACGCCAATAGAACACATAGTTTGGAATCGGGACTTTTACAGGGCACACATTTCCGCATGACCCGCAGTGGGTGCATGAATATGGCAGCCGGGCATAGCGGTGGAGATCGTAGCTCGGCTCAAGCACTATGCCTATCGGTCCCATGTATGTGGCATCGTAGCTGATGCCTGATGTGCGGCGGAACACAGGACATGTGTTCATGCAGGCTCCGCAGCGTATACATTTCAGCACTTCGAAATAGTCGGCGGCGAGACGCTTCGAACGCCCGTTGTCGACTATGACCACGTGCATTTCCTGTCCTTTGCGCGGACGGGTGTAGTGGGATGTATATTGGGTTATGTCGAATCCGAGTGCGCTGCGCGACAGGAGTCTGATGAAAAGCGGCAGGTCACGCTGGCGTGGGATAAGTTTTTCAATGCCCATGCTTGCCACGAAAAGCGGAGGGATGTTTGCGCTGATATCGGCATTCCCTTCATTGGTAGCCACAACTATAGTTCCCGTTTCGGCGATAGCGAAATTTACGCCACACATACCGGCGTCAGCCTTGATGTAGTGTTGTCGCATGTCTTTGCGCATGACACTGTTGAGATAATGAGGGTCGTCGATGTCAGGGTCGCTTCCGAGTTTCTCGGCAAAAAGTTTTGCCACGTCTCCGCGCAGTTTATGGATGGCCGGCATTACGATATGTGAGGGTCGCTGGTTGTCGAGTTGCTGTATTCTCTCGCCGAGGTCAGCCTCATAGATGTCGATGCCGCGCTTTTCGAGATACTCTCTCATCCCGCATTCGTCCATTAGCATGGATTTTCCTTTGGTGACTGTCTTGACTCCGTGTGAACTGAAAATTTCATAGATAATCCTGTTATGCTCCTCGGCGTCCTCGGCCCAGTGGACGTGGATTCCGTTCTCCTTCATCCGTGTTTCAAACTGCTCCAGATAGCGGTCGAGATGTGTGAGGGTGTGGAGTTTTATCTGAGATGCGAGATTGCGCATTTCCTCCCATTCAGGAATCTGTGATGCTGTTTTGTCGCGGCGCATGCGTGCAGCCCACAGACAGCGGTCGTGGCTGATGCGATGCGGTGTGTCGGCGATGAACTTAGCTCCGAGTTTGACTTGATTGACCTGACTCATATATCGAATTGTTAAGAGGCTGTTATTATTCGGCTGCCGTTCCGTTGAGGATTTCGGCTATGTAGTAAGTTTTGATGTCAATACCGAATTTACGGGCTATGCCCTGCTGGTGCATCAGACATGAGAAATCGGCGCTTGTGACATATTTAAGACCGTTTTTCGCATAGTCGCTCACTTTGTCCAGACCCTGCTGGCATGCGCAACTCTGGTCCCAGATGGCAAACGTGCCTCCGAAACCGCAGCATTCGTCGCGGCGTGTAGCGTAGCAGACTTCGAGTCCTTCTACGAGATTCAGGAGGTCGGCTGTCTTCGAATAGTTGGGAATCATCAGTTCAGTCGGTCTGGCCTGATGCAGAAAGCGAAGCGAATGGCATCCGTTGTGGAGAGCGACCCTGTGAGGAAATTTCGCCCACGGAAGACTTTTGACCTGCAAAATATCATGCAGGAAGTCAACCACATCGTGGGTAGTGTCGAGAATATGCTGCACTTCGGGAGTCTTTTCGATTGAGTCGAGATGATAACGGACCTGATCAGTGCATATCCCCGATGGAATCACCACATAGTCATAACCACTGAAGTATTTGACGAGGTTCTGCTCTATGTGGCATGCTTTACGTTCATAGCCCATATCGGTCATGGGCAGTCCGCAGCATGAAGCCTGCTCTATGTAACAGACATTCAGACCGAACCTTTTAAGAAGCTCATAGCTCGCGATTGCAGCCTGTGGCGCAAGCATATCCACATAGCATGGCACGAAGAATCCTACTTTCATTTTCTAAGAACAATAATTGAAACTTAACATTTATTACGCTCCATCTCGACCGAAAGTTCACCTTGCGATGCAAGATCCTTTCCGTTTTGTTCTGCAGTCAGTCTCCGTGCATGGCCTGAGACGTATCTTTGTGCCCTGTAACGGTTAAAGGTGAGATGTTTGTAGGGGTATGTCATTAAAATTCCCTCATATAAATTTCATTTATTGGAGAATATTCCCTAATTTTGCACATTGGAAGCGGATAACCGCTTTTAAATCCGCATTTTAGCATATTTTTAAGTTAAATAAATCAAACTAATCACATAAAAATGGCAAATAACAAGCCCGTAGAAGAAACCCGTACCTCGATCGACGAGGTAAATGACACTCTTACCGGTATCGGTGAAAAAGTCCAGAGCAATCCAAAAGTAATAGTCTGGGGCTGCATCGCAGTCGCTGCAGTTGTTGCTGTCATCCTCATTTATGTCTATGCAATCCGCCAGCCGGGTCAGAACGCCGCCAACAATGCTCTCGGTCAGGCCGATATCGAGCTTCTCATGGGCAACGATTCAGTGGCTCTCGCCAAATATCAGCAGGTTGCCGCCGACCACGGTTATGATGCCGGCAATCTCGCAAACCTCAACGCCGCTATCATTCTCTACAAGGAAGGCAAGTATGAAGAGGCTATCGGCTATCTTAAGAACTATTCAGCATCGGAATCAGTAATCGGTGCTTCTGCAAAGTCGCTTGAAGGTGACTGCTATGTCAATCTCAAGCAATATCCTCAGGCTATCGACTGCTTTAAGCAGGCTGTCAAGATTTCTGACAATAATCCCCACTACACTCCGGCTTTCCTTCTGAAAGAGGCAACAGTGCTCCGCGAACAGAAAGATTTCAAGGCTGAGGCTGCCGTCTATGAGCAGATTCTCAAGGATTATCCCACTTATGGTTCTGAAATCGGCGTAGATATCAAAAAGTATCTTGAACGCGCTCAGGACGCTGCAAAATAAGTCGACGAGGCTTAAAACTGAAAAATAAAATAATAAAGACGGCTGTCTGGACAGATGAAACCAGACAGCCGTCTTTATTATTTTCGCTATTTATATAGTCTTCTCTGCGTGTCTCTCTACCGATTAGAGCAAGGGGACGTAAAGACAACGATATGGGAAATGTGAAAGGCATGAATGTCTTTACAATGTTCGGCCTCCATGCTCTGACATAGAGACTGAACATTGTGAATAGGCTGGTTCAAGAATCCGTCTCATGTGATTTCATATCCGTTATTAAAACGACCTTTAAATAAGTAGGGAATCTCGTAGGCATCACGCCCGGAGATTCCCTTGATACACATAATTAAGATGCTGTTTCTAATTACAATAGTTCGGTAAAATTTGCATATTCAATTGAATATCAATAAGATACAACAACAATTCAATATCAATGCAAACTATTGTGTATCAGTGCGATACAGCTATGCCTGCTCAAAAATTACCGAACTGTTGTAATTATGTAGCACTACATTATAAATGTGATGATGTAGATGTCTTTTCTTGAGTAGTGGCCGAGTATCCGAGTGACTTTTCGGAGCGTGAGATGCCGAGGGCTGTAACCACTACTTCGTCAAGGAGTTCGGAATTAAGTCCGAGGACAATTCGTATTTCGCCGTTTGTAATCGGTACTTCCTGAGAGGTCATCCCGACATAACTTACGCGAAGTGATTTTGCACTCTGTGGCACGTTTGCGATGACGAATTTTCCGTCGAGGTCTGTGTTTGCGCCCAATTGGGTTCCCACAACCGTGACGGATGCTCCCACGACGGGTTCTTCATCGTCGCCTGAAATGACAATTCCTTTTACGGTCCTGTTCTGTGCGCTGGCGCTCAGAGTAAGGGCAAGGAGTGTCATCAGCAAGAAAAATAGCTTTTTCATACTAATTGGAATTAAACATATATAAACTGCGATAAAACTTTTATTAACATAAAAACATTAAATGATAATTATTATCTAATGATGATTTATTGATTGAAACTGACATTTGCAAAACTGCATATTGTTGTTTTTGCGGGGCTGTTTGTGACAAAAAGTCGTTATTTGTGGGTTATAAGTTTCAATTTGTTTGTTTTATACTTTGCAAAGGAACAAATAAAAATTAATAATACCTAAAAATTACCCCCCCCGAATATTAAAATATATTAATGAAATATGTTAATAATGATTAAACAGAGGTCTCGATACAGGATAGGTCTTACGTGTATTATATATGTTATTTGGAAATTAGTCGGTTTGTATGCTTGTTTGGTCTTGATTTCAGGCTTAAAAAAGGATTGCCACTGCAAGATACCATTAATTGATTGGTAGTAAAGTCGGGTTATGTCAGTAAAACAACGATAAGTTTGAAACTATCGCGAAAAAAGCGCCTCTCCCTCCCCGGGATGAGACGCTGACCGTATGGAAATGAGATGTATTGTAAAAGTTTAATCGAGGAAACCGAGGAATTTATAGGTTGTGTCAAACGCGAGCTCCTGACCGTTAATCAGTTCGAGTTCATAACCGTATATATCGCGTGAAATCTCGTTGACACCAGTGGTGGTTGAGAGGTCTGGTAGCTGTTCTTCAATTTCAAGAGGCACTATACCTGCCGGAAGGACTTTTCCACGCGGGGCATCGACATCGGTCCAGTTTCCGTCGGCATCGAAATCAATTTCGAGACCGCTGGCAAACAATACATCGTAGGAGGATGCTCCGGTGATGTTTCCTTGGTAACCTTTATGACTTCATCTTCGCCGAAGAAATCAGATATGAAACTCTGTGCCCTTGATGGCAGATCCTTGACAGGAATGCGGATATCATCCTTGTCATCGTCATCGGAACAGCTCCAAGTAACACATGAAAATACGCACAGCATAAGTAATAAATAGATTTTTTCATCGTAAAACGTGTTTGTTGGTATAATATGTTTTAAATATTAAACGTAAATTGGGCATTTTTGTTGCTAAACATTCGTTAAATTTTAGTTGTTGCTGATGTGTGTAATGATATAATTAGTATATTTGCAGCTAATTAACTAACTAACTTAAATCATACTTAATGAAACAAATCTACCGCTATCTTGCAGTGGCGACTTTCATGTCGGCAGGATGGTTCTCTATGCCATTGTCTGCCCAGCAGCTTGGTGAGAATGACCCCGCATGTGTCGTCGAGAAGTGGAGCGATGCTTCACCTTCTCCTAAAATCATCGACATTAACTTTTCGGAAACCTCATGGCCGAATACATGGGGGGACAGCGGCACTGCCATTAATTGTCCGGAGTTCGATTCCGGCGTTTATGTAAATGCCGTCCTGTCAACACCGGTGCTCGGAAGTGACGGTGTGGCATATCCGGTGCTTTTCCATAACTGCACGTTTGCTACAAAAGCTTCGAGCAATGGCGCAGCGGCATCAACCGCAGCTTTTGCACGCCAGTATTACGAGTTTGCAAATGCCACAACTTATAACGATTGGACGCAGCCGGGCCATACGGTCTATCTGGAGGATAATATTGTCATGGAAGGAGGCAAGCCGGTCAAAGGAGAGGCCGGATTCGTACAGATGTGCCGCAACGCATCGACCGACCGCGTCAACTCGCTCCACGGCTGGATGGAAATCGACCATATCCCCTATGTGGAGCGCATACAGTGGTCTTGGTCATCGACTTCTTGGGGGCGCGGTATCAAGTGTGACATCAAGGTAGGCGACGGTGACTGGGAGCCTCTCGTATGGATGGGTTCCGAGAAGCATAAAAGCGGATGGACAATATTCTCGGACCAAGGCTATTTCATGGAGAACGTAATTGATAAGAAAGATGTGTCGCTGCGCTGGAGAGTGTGGGACGGAGACGGGGCGATGAAGACCGATGCGCAGGTTCAGGTAGCTCCGTTTAACTGGGAGGCAATCAATCCTCTTACACAGCGTCAGGCTCCGCGCGTGCATAAACTTCAGATTTTCGGCGATAAGATCACCGCCGAGCAGGCTGCCTATGCAAAGGCCAATCCTGTCGGGGATGTAGGTGAGCTTACCGACCTGTCAAAGTTTAATGGCAATGGCGGAAATGTCTCAGGAACACCGGCTCCCGACGATGACGCGGAAATCACTCTGCTTTATGTCAATCAGGACGGCAGTGGCGATTACACTACCATTCAGGCTGCCATCAATGCTGTGCCTGACGGCAACAGAGGAATCATCTACATAGCCCCCGGAGTCTATGACGAGAACATTTATTGCGGGACCAAGCAGAAGCATGATAAATTCATTTCGCTTATCGGAGAGGATGCAGAATCGACAATTCTCACATCGTCGGTTGACAGAGGATCGGCAAACAAAGGTAACAAATACACCGATTGTGCGGCACTCAACGTGTTTACTTCACGTTTCTATGCTGAAAATCTGACCATCCGCAACACCTCCGGCAATGTCGGTCAGGCAGAGGCTCTCTATATCTGCGCTGACGCCCACATTCTGAAAGACTGCATCTTGTCGGGCTATCAGGATACGTATAAATCCAACGTCGGTGGCCGAGGCTATTTCACCGGCTGTACAATTTCCGGTGCTACAGATTTCATCTATGACGGAGGTCTCGAATGGTTTGAGAATTGTAAGATTGTTTGTGTGAAGGGTGGCGGTTACATTACAGCTCCGGCCGACGCATGGCTTACGCTCTCGCGTGCGGTATATCCCGAGCTTACGGATGCCAAGTTCTATGCCGGTCTCTTCTTCCGCGACTGCGATATTACAGCTGAGGACGGTGTGGCCGCAGGTGCTTATTATCTCGGCCGCCCGTGGAAAGAGAAATCAGGTTCGATGTTCATCAGATGCCGTCTCGGCTCTCACATCAACAAACTTGGGTGGAAGGACTGGAGCGGAGCTGAAAACACATCGTCGCTCTATGAGTATAAGAATACCGATGCGTCGGGCAATCTTATAGCTACAGACTCTCGTGCATCGTTCAGCCGTCAGGCCAACGATGAGGAATTTGAGAAATATATGAATCCCGAATTCCTTTTCTCCAAGGCTTCGAACGTTCCGTTTGATTATTCCTCCATTCTTGCCGGAGTGTCCGCTCCTGAAAAGTTCACTGTCACTCCCTCGGCTTTTTCTTGGGAAAGCGACGGTTCTGCGGCCGGTTATATAGTTTACCGCGACGGCAAATTTGTCAAGATTACATCTGACAACAATTTTGAGTTGCCGGAAGGTGATTCTGCCTCTGACTATAGTGTGGCTGCTGTTTCACGCCACGGCGTGACTTCCGACCCTGTAAGGGTATCCAAGTCGCAGCGTCCTCTCGCATTCCCGACAGCTGAAGGTTTCGGTAAATATGCCACCGGTGGCCGTGGCGGTAAAGTGGTCAAGGTTACAAGCCTTGCCGACAATACATCGGAAGGCACTCTGCGCTGGGCATTCCAGCAATATAAGGATGAACCTATAACCATTGTGTTTGAGGTAAGCGGTGAAATTCGTCTTGCATCTGATTTGCGTGTCAACCGCAAGAACTGGACTCTTGCCGGACAGACAGCTCCGGGCGAAGGCATTGTAATCACACACAATAAAGTCAACTTCGGTGGTTCGCAGAACTTCATCGTGCGTAATATTCGTTTCCGCGTCGGCCAGAAGAACCTTGCCGGTACAATCAACGCTGTAAATGCTCTCGGCGCTGAAAACTGTGCCAATTTTATCATTGACCACTGTTCGTTCGGATGGTCTGTGGAAGAGAATATGAACACAGCCGACTCCCACTTCCTTACCGTGCAGTACTCGATGATTCATGAAGGCCTCTATAATGCCGGCCATTCGAAGGGTGCTCGCGGATATGGTTGCCAGTGGGGCGGTTCGCCTGCCACATACCATCATAATCTTCTCGCCCATAACAACTCGCGATCTGCCCGTCTGAATGGTGCGCGTGGAGAGGACTTCGTGGTGTTCATGGAGTATATCAATAATGTGAACTATAACTACGGTAAGCGTGGTGGATGCTACGGTGGCGAGAACACAGCCAATATTTCGTCATACAACGGTCTGAACTCAGCCCATGAATGTAACTTCATGAACAATTACTACAAGCCCGGACCTGCATCGGATAAGAACAGGGTTGAATTTGTAAATTCAAGCTATGCCCGCAAAGGCGCTACTTCGTGGGCACCTGCCAAGTGGTATGTAAACGGCAATATCGCTGAGGGCATAGATGCCGCTAATGCCGACAACTGGAAGGGTATGGCCGTAGAGACCTATAAGCTTGATGATATACGTGTCGACGAGCGCATTGTGACAAAGACTCCGTGGTATAAATACAGTGTCGTCAGCCCGCTCGGACAGTATGTCCCTGAAGAATATATGCTTTATGAAATCGAAAGTGCCGAAGAAGCCTTCAAGACTGTGGTCGAGAAGGCCGGAACAATCAACCGTGACGCGGTGGAAAGACGTGTCGCCACTGAGGTTCGCGATGGTAAGGCATCGAATGGAAACAATGGCATTATTGACACAGAGAATGATGTCGAAGGCTTCTTTGAATATGACGGGAACTATACAGTGCCTGTAGACAGTGACGGTGACGGTATGCCTGACGAATGGGAAAAGGCCAACAATCTTGACCCGAACGTGGCAGACAACAATCGTGTGAATTCTGAAGGCTACACAGCTCTTGAGGTATACCTCAGCTCACTCATGGGCGAAGTCCTTACGAATGACTTCCAGACGAGCGGAATTGACAAAGTGTTGGTTTCTACCGAAGTTGTCTATGACCCGGTTTCCCACAGACTGCTTACCGGCTATGAGGCCGATGGCGCTCTTCTTGAAATCTATGGCCTTGACGGCCGTATGGTCGATATGATGAAGATCAGAGGCGGAGAAACTTCGCTCGAACATCTCAACAACTCAGTTTATCTCCTGCGCATCAGCTCTGACAGCATTACACCCGTAGTCCTCAAGGTCAAGCGTTAATATCGCTTCGCCCTGAGCGACGGTAAAAATAACAGACCTGCTGTTCAACCGGTTCGGAATTGTTTCCTATGACCGGGAACAGCAGGTCTGTTGTTTTTGTAATACCGTAGTCCTAATAGATTGCCTGTGCGATGCGGCGCACGGAGTCGGAGGCCATAAGGGTATAGAAATGTAGACTTGGCACGCCATTCGCCATAAGGTCGCGACATTGGGCTATGCACCATTCGATTCCTACTTCTTTGACCTGAGCGTCTGATTCGCATCCGCGCAGTTCGGCAGCGAGCGGCTCAGGAATTTCTGAGCGGAAAATTTTCGGGAGGACATTGAGCTGGTTTTTAAATACAATTGGCTTGATTCCGGAATGATGGGGACGGTTATGCCGGCCTTTCGGCAACGCTTGACATATGCGTAGTATTTTTCATTGTCGAAAAACATCTGGGTGACAAGATAGTCTGCGCCCGCATCTACTTTCTGTTTGGCATAGTAGATGTCTGATTCCATATTTGGCGCTTCTTCATGTTTTTCCGGGTAGCAGGCCATGCCATAGGAAAATGGTGTCTCATTGGCTTCGAATCTCTCTCCGTCGGCATATATGCCGAGATTGAAATTGTTGACCTGTTGCTGGAGGTCGGTGGCATGGAGGTTTATCTTAGCCGGATCATCGGATTTTTCGGGCCCCTTTGTGTCGCCGCGGAGAAGAAGAAGGTCGTGGACACCGAGAAAATTGAGGTCAATCAGAGCATATTCCGTCTCTTCACGTGTGAAACCTTTGCAGATGATATGTGGGACAGCTGTAATCCCGTATTTATTCTGTATGGCCGAGGCTATTGCTACTGATCCGGGCCGTTTGCGCATCTTTTGAGGGCGGAATGAACCGTCGGGCATCTCTTTGAATATCATCTCGCTGCGATGGGAGGTGATGTTGATGTATTTGGGCTCAAATTCACGCAGTTTGTCTATGATGTTGTAGACTTTGAGGATGCTGTTGCCCTTGATCGGAGGAAGAATCTCGAACGAGAATGCTGTAGAGCCGGGATTGGATCTGAGATGGTCGATGACTCTCATGGCGTTTATAAATTTGACGTTAGTTTATGTGAGATGTGTTAAGGGGGTGTAGGGGATGTTTTTGGAGTTGAGGAGAAGCAAGGAATAGGGAACTTTCAGAATTCTCGTCCGGCTACGCGATCAAGATATATTACGGCTTCCGGGCCGAGGTTGAAGATCAGGTCGAGAACAGAAAGATTACTGATGAAACCGATTTTGTCGGCACGCACCTGCCAGTAATGAGGTAGGTCATGCGTTTCACATTCAGTGTCAGTCCGTCCGGGTTTAATGGGGGCAGTAAGCGGAGAGATGGTTTCTCCGGCAGCTGATATGTCAACCGGCAATGGCAACATCAGTCTGTTTCTTATCCATCCGTCCATGCGTCTGAGAGATTCTTCAGAAGCGGAAAGCGCTCCTCGACTCCGGCAGTCAGCATCGGGAGCAGCGAATCTGCGTAATACTCGAAAAATGGTGTACGGCCGTAGGCGCTTTCAAGGGAGATACGATGGATATCCCACCAGTTGCCGTGGGTTGATATTTCAATATCCCCCCAGCAGCATTGGCTGCTCGGCGGTTTGGCTATAGGAACGGTCAGTTCGAGCCGTCCGCGTGTGTCGGCGATTGCAAAACGATGTGTGACCTTGAACCGTTTGTCGAAACGCCTCTTCCAGTCAACGGCTGTAGTTTCGGCTGCACTGACATTCACATAGTGCTCCACTGACCCGCAGAATACGGGAGGGAGCACTGTGATATTGCCGGTGATAGTTTTGTTTTCCATCAGAATCAGAGACGTGGAGCGGACAGAGGATTAATATTTATCGACGTTGGCCTCACGGAAGATTCTGTTCCAGCGGATGCCGCCGTTCAGAATGGATTTGTCCTTGTCGAATGAGATAAGCACTCTTTCGGGACGGCCGACTATGTGATCTTCGGGAACGAAGCCCCAGTAACGTGAGTCGAGCGAGTTGTCACGGTTGTCGCCCATCATGAAATAGTAGTCCATCTTGAACGTATAGCTGTCTTGCGGTTGACCGTTGATGTAGAGTTTACCGTCGCGGAACTGAGCATCGTGATTGCCTTCGTAGTCACGGATTACGCGTCCGTATATCTGCCATGCCCGCGGTCCCATCTTAAGGCTTGCACCTTTCTTTGGAATCCACAGTTCGCCGTAGTCGGCACGTGTCCAGTCTTCGCTTACGATGTCCGGATAGAGCGGTTCGCCCTTCGGAGCGGGCATTTTCATCAGTTTTGCGATATTCGGATTGCTGTTGAGCGCTTCAATCATGGCCGGGGTGAGAGGCGATGCGTAGATTGAGGGCACAGATCCGTCGGGATTCACGGTGAAACCGAGAGACCGCAGTCCGGGGACATCTTCAGCTGTGACAGGGACTTCATGACGGTCATCGACAGAGATTCCGAGTTCATTCCAGTCAGCCTCCGACATGCTTCCCTTTTTCATCTGGAAGTAGTAGTTGAACTGGACGTTTTCAGGCTGTTTCATAGCTTCCCCGTTTATATAGATCACACCGTCGACAATTTTGATTCTGTCGCCCGGCAGACCTACGCAGCGTTTCACATAGTTTTCTCTGCGGTCGACCGGCCGGTAAATAACCTCGCCGAAAGTCTGAGGATTGTTGTAGATGGCATCACGGCCATACATTTTGACGAGAGTGTAGTAGTCGGGATTCTGGACTTTGACTGCAACAGTGTCTCCCGCCGGGAAGTTGAACACTACGATGTCGCCACGCTTCACATTGCCGAATCCTTTGAGACGTTTGTATTCCCACTGGGGTGATTCGAGATATGACTTGGTATTGATGATTGGGAACGTGTTCTGTACCAAGGGGAAATGGACCGGGGTCATCGGGACTCTCTGCCCATAGGCCATCTTGTTGACCCACAGATAATCGCCGACAAGCAGTGACTTTTCAAGCGACGAGGATGGTATCTGATAGTTCTGTCCTATGAACGTAAATACGAAATATACGAGTATAAGGGCATAGACTATGGCATCCACCCAGCTCATGATTCCGCGTACAACGGGATTTTTAGAGCTTTTCCACCATGTCAGAGGGATATAGCCGGTGATGTAGATGTCAAATAGAAGAAACCAGAAGATAAGCACCCACCAGCTTCCGAGCCATGCCACCCATAGAAAAAATAAGAGCGACACGAGGGCGAATCGTATCCAGCGTGTTTTGCGGTTGGCTTTGACACGGCGGATAAAATCGTCGGTAAAGCTTTTTGCTTCCTGTCGGGAATCGGTTGTCATTGTCATTGCAGAATTCAGGTCTGGGAAAAGAGGATTGAAGTTTATGTTGCAGAAAAGGGGAGAGGTCTGTTGTGGTTTTGGGGATTACGGCTTGTTTTTAGAGCAGTTCCTCCATCATGGTCTCAATGGTGAAGATTCCTTTGCGTCCTGCGATCCATTCGGCTGCCATTACCGCGCCAAGTGCGAAACCGTCGCGGCTTTTTGCGCGGTGGGTGATTGAAATGCAGTCGACGGCAGAATCCCAGTCGATGGTGTGTGTCCCGGGGACTTCGCCTTCACGGAAACTGAGCACGGGGAGTGCGTCGGTATCCATCGCTGGTTTCTCTATAGTGGCTTCGATTTCCTGCGGGGTCATGGAGGCGTTGTTCTCGTCAATCCACACGATGCCTTCGTCGGCCAAGAGTTGATCCGGCTGTTATCAGCGATGATGCCTTCGGCGAGTGTGATGGCTGTACCTGACGGATGGTCAAGCTTGTGGACGTGGTGAGTCTCATACATGTGTGGCATATATTGCGGGAGATGGCTCATCAGTGCTGCGAGCTTACGGTTGACGATATTGAAAACATTGACACCGATTGAAAAGTTGCTTGAGGCAAGAAGAGCGCCGTCGAGTTCGCTGACACGTTTCTCGACTTCTTCGCGCCGGGACGCCCATCCTGTAGAGCCGCATATAACAGGCACACCTGCGGCTGCGGCGCGCATCACATTGTCGGGGGCGGTTGCCGGAGTGGTGAATTCTATTGCAGCATCAGCCGAGGCGAATGCGTCGCTGTCGATGTCAGCGTTGTTGTCGACATCTATAATCGAGACTATTTCATGACCCCGTTCGCGGGCTATGCGCTCAATCGCATGTCCCATCTTTCCATATCCTATTAGAGCGATTTTCATAATTTTATAATTAACATAAAGTGCAAAATTACAAAAAAATCCGTTTAGTTTGTAGGGTTAGGTTAAAATCCGTACATTTGCAGGGAGAAGCACCGCTTACAGGCTTCCGGGAGTCGGTTTACTTTTTTTCGACGTTGAATTTTCAGAGTTGTCCGGGTTTGTATGTTATTTCCGGAAAGTCGTTGCGACAACTTTTTCAGGAGAATAAAAACAGTATAGGAAACTCACTCTGGAATCATGACAGAAACAGGTGGTAAACACGCTCCGAGTTTTCAATAAAAGCACAATTTTATTAAGTTAGATAAGGTAACCCAAAAGTCAATGCATCAACTCAGCATAGAGGAGTCGATGAGGCAGATAGTAGAGGCAGAGGCCCGTGCGCTTCACGCGATTCCATACAGCGACGCCTACGACAAGGCCGTAGGGCTTATCCTCGAACATGTACACCGTCGCGGAGGAAAGCTTGTGGCCTCGGGGATGGGCAAGGCAGGGCAGATCGCCCTGAATATCGCGACAAAGTTTTCCTCGACCGGAACTCCGGCTGTGAGTCTCCATCCGAGCGAGGCGCAGCATGGCGACATCGGTGTGCTGCAGCCCGACGACATTTTGCTCCTTGTGTCGAATTCCGGTTCTACTCGTGAAGTCATCGAGCTTGTGACACTCGCCCGGCGTCTCTATCCGGCAATTCCTGTGATCGCGGTTACCGGCCGTGCTGAAAGTGAACTTACACGGGTCGCAGACGTTACACTTTTGACGGGTGGTGCTGAAGAGGTGTGTCCGTTAGGGCTTACACCCACCACGTCGACGACGGTCATGAGCGTCATTGGCGATGTGCTTGTGGTCAATGTCACCCGTCGGACAAGCTTTACAGCCGAGGATTATGCAAAACGTCATCATGGCGGTTTCCTCGGTTTCAAATCTCGAAATGAAGCAGATAATATATGAACAAGACTATCTACATTGGAGAACTGGCACTCAACGTTTCGTTGTGTGCCGACGGTCACGCCGATACCGGCGTGGGCGACTGGGCTGTTAATGCAGCTGTGCTTGACGGACAAATGGGGCTTCCGACCATCTGGGTCGGGGAAGCCGCCGACGGAACTGTCGGCGACCACATCATTGACTATCTACGCAAGGCAAACGTCGGGACTGATTCTGTCGACCGTTTCTCTGAAGGAGTCAGCCCTGTGAGAGTATTTGCAGGAAATGACAAATCGACGGCGGTTGACCACAAGGATTATCCAAAAGAGCCGGTCAACGCTCTGTGGCCACGCATTGACGAAGGCGACATTGTCGTCTACGGTTCATATATGGCTCTTGAGGCCCGTAACCATTCCCGCGTCATCGATCTGCTGAAGCATGCCAAGAGCCGTAAGGCATATCTCGTATATCTGCCATACTTCGAATGGCATCAGGTGCCTCGCATCACAAGGGTGATGCCTTCGGTTTTCGATTGTCTCGAACTTGCCGATCTTGTCGTGGCCAGAAATGACGAAATCGCGGCTATATTCCCCGACCATGACATTGACTCAATATTCAAGGACCATATACACTTCTATTGTCCGCGTTTTCTTGATCTTGAGCCTGCTGCCAAAATCATGCGTTTCTTCGACGGCGACAAAAGCTGGATGAAGGAATGCCATCCGAGCGACAATACGGATTTCCAGTGGAGCGCAGGAGCGCTTGCCGGTATTGTCCGCGCACTGACGGAAGGAAAACGTGATGCCGACGAGATTATGGAATACGGAAACGAGACTGCCCACAGTGAGCTTGCCTCCGCTATCAGCCATCCCTGCATCCATTGAAGCCTCTAAACGAACCACATTTCTGCATTAAGGAAAAAAGATGAAAGCTATTTCTCTTGAAGATGTGTTCGCCAAACCGACCACAGATATTTCTTCACTGCGTGCGCTCGTGAGGCGCAACCGTTCGATGTCGGAACTACGCCATGCCATAGGTGAGGTTGAATTCGATACGGCCTATGATTTTCTGCGTTCCACCGCAATCGAGATGGTGGGAAGCGGTGAAATCGACCGTGCAATCAGAGGACTTGAGGAAATCGATGCCCTGATTACCCGTTCGGGCGAGAACGACCGCCATCTGCTCGATATTCATGCCGCCCTGATGCAGATTCTGACGGCTCTGTTTATTGAAAAAGACGACATGGAGTCGGCAATGTCGTCGGCCGCGTCGACACTCACTCTGCTGTCGCAGGAGGCCAAGAGAAAGGATGATCCTTTTTTGCAGATACTCGGCGCTCTTCTCTATGACATCGCTTTCCTACATACCCGGCGCAAGGAATACAAGCAGGCAGAGCGTGAGCTGTCAAAGGCTCTGAAAATTTATGAGCGTCTGGCAAAGACGAATCCCGAACGCTATGCCACACCGCATGTCATGGCTCTGAATGCGACTACAGCCACCTATCGCAACCGGGTGAAACAGGCTGAGCTTCTCGCCCACTATCAGGTGGCGACATCGACCTATCTCCAGCTTGTCAATTCAGGGGTCAGCGAGGCAACGGGACGTCTTGTCGACTCTATCAAATCTGAAGGGGACACTCTTGCTCAGATGGGCCGTCACAGAGAGGCCATGCAGTATTATACCAGAGCATTGAAATATCTCACAAAAATCGAGCCTGAATTTACCCTGAAACAGCTACAGCTATCAATCTCGCTCGGAGAGGCTATGCTGCGTGTCAATGCGATGAAAGAAAAAGGCATCCATCTGCTCAACACCATGCTCCACAAGGCAACAAAGATAAACGCGACGGAGGAACACCGTCAGATTGTCGATATCCTGTTCAATGCCCGAAGCTCTTCACTTGATATCCTCGGGCTGTGGCATAAGGTGTTCCCGAAGTAAATATATTGTCCTGCGCCCGAAGTTGCCGGACAGACTGAATAATCAAATTAAAATCAAACAATGTCACAGTTTACACCCCAAAGCGCTCTCCCGAAACTTGAAGATGTAAGAATCGCAATCGCCGTGGCTGAATGGAACGGTCATATCACCTCGGCTCTACGCGATGGAGCTGTATCGCTTCTTAAGTCAAACGGTCTTAAGGATGAGGACATCGCTGTCGTAAGCGTGCCCGGTGCGGTCGAGCTTACGTTTGCCGCCTCAAAGCTTATCGAGACCGGCAACTTTGACGCTGTAATTATTATCGGATGTGTAATCAAGGGTGATACACCTCATTTTGACTATGTATGTCAGAGTGTCACTCAGGGTATGACCTCGCTGAATGCTGATTGCGATATTCCCGTCATATTCGGAGTGCTGACAGTCAACGAAGAGCAGCAGGCTCTTGACCGTGCAGGTGGTGCGCTCGGAAACAAAGGCACGGAGGCTGCCGAGACTGCCCTCAAGATGGTGGCGCTCAACCGTGCTGTCGACGAACTTTAAAAAAGCCTTCTGTATTTCTTCTCCTCGATTACAAACTCTTAATCCATTCTCTCCATGGAGCGACTGATGCAATACGTGTGGCAGCATCGGCTGCTGGTGCAGACCGACCTTGTCACTGTGGACGGTCGCAGACTGTCGATAATAGACCCCGGTCGGCTAAACACCGATGCGGGGCCTGACTTTTTCAATGCAAAGGTGAAAATAGGTGAGCACCTGTGGGCGGGTGATGTCGAAGTCCATGTGCGGGCGAGCGACTGGCATCGCCATCGTCACGACGGCGACAAGGCTTATGATTCGGTGGTACTTCATGTCGTTGACCGTGATGACGCTCAGATATGCCGGTCGAACGGTGAGGTGATTCCTCAGATGCGCATGAGCTGTTCGCCTGAATTTCACAGGCGTTACCATGAGCTGGTCGACCGCGCTGACATCGATCTGCCGTGTGCGCGTGAAATCCGGGGACTGTCACCATTGCATCTTGCCGACTGGATTACATCGCTTGCCTATGAGCGTCTGTATTCAAAGGTCGATCACATTGAGAACCTGATGAGGCAATATGCCGGAGACTGGGAACAGACATGCTATGTGATTCTTGCCCGTGCGCTTGGTTTCAGCACCAATTCAGAGCCTATGGAACGTCTGGCAATGTCGTTGCCGTTACATTTTCTACGCAAGCACAGTGATTCCGACGTGGCGATTGAGGCTCTTATGTTCGGACAGGGCGGTTTTCTTGAAAAAGCGTTTGTGACAGACCCATACATGGAGATGCTTCAAAAAGAACATCGTTTTTTTGCACATAAATTTTCACTGAAACCGCTGCAGCCTCTGGGCTGGAAGATGGCGCGGATGCGTCCGCATAATTTCCCTCACCGACGCATCGCACTCCTTGCCCGTCTTATTGCCAATGACTCGCGACTTGTCAGCAGGATAATAAAGGCCGACGGACTTGAGGAGCTGAGGAAAATGTTTAACGAGCCTCTGACGGGATATTGGGCAACCCATTTTACTTTCGGTCCGGGAAGTGAGCGCACGTATGAATGTCTGAGCAGGAACTCGGTTGATATTCTTCTGATCAATGTAGCCGCGCCGTTGATGATGGCCTATGGCATCAGGCATGGCGATGAGGCGCTTTGCGGGCGTGCGGTAGAGCTTCTGCAGGAGATTCCGGCTGAGAGTAATTCGATAGTGACATTGTTTTTGAATGCAGGAATGGCGTGTAAGGACGCATTTACCTCGCAGGCGCTGATACATCTGCGACGCAATTATTGCCAGACCCGTAAATGTCTGTATTGCCGTCTGGGCCACCGGCTGCTTGCCATGAAAGCCCGGCGCTGACATGATGGATGAAAGAATAAAAGCATGCCCGGTAAAATCAACCGACTCTTACGGCTGATTTTACCGGGCGCGTTTTGTGTCTTACCTTTATGGTGATGATCAGATGTCTTCTTCTATAGAGAAGTCGTCGGGCAGATCCTCGTCGTCAAAGAGGCTATCGTCAACGGCCTTAAGGTCTGCTGCTGTAGGCTCGTCGGCATCGTCGGCGGAAGTCGGGGTTTCCTTGTCTTTTTTCTTCGGGGCTTCTTTCTTTCCGTTACGGTTGTCCTGATTCTTTAGAGCTTCCATGATGAGCCCCTCAAGTTCGTCGGCGAGTTCGGGATTGTCCTGAATCACACGCTTGGCCGCGTCGCGTCCCTGTGCGATTTTCGAATCGTTGTATGAGAACCATGACCCGCTTTTCTTGATGATTCCGAGTTCTACGCCGAGATCGATGATTTCACCGCTCCGCGAGATTCCTTCGCCGAACATGATGTCGAATTCCGCGCGTTTGAATGGAGGCGCGACCTTGTTTTTGACAACCTTGACCTTGGTAAGTTTGCCAAGCACGTCGTCACCGTCCTTTATGGCTGTGCTCGGGCGGATATCGATACGCACCGAGGCGTAGAATTTGAGGGCGTTGCCGCCGGTGGTTGTTTCCGACGGACCGAACATCACACCGATTTTCTCACGGAGCTGATTGATGAAAATACAGGTGGTGTTTGTGCGTGAGATTGTACCTGTGAGCTTACGCATAGCCTGTGACATAAGTCTTGCCTGAACGCCTACGTTCTTGTCGCCCATATCACCGTCGATTTCACTTTTTGGAGTGAGGGCGGCCACCGAGTCGACTACAAGAATATCGATTGCCGATGAGCGGATCAGCTGCTCGGCTATTTCAAGAGCCTGCTCTCCGTTGTCGGGCTGTGCCATAAGGAGGTTGTTGACATCTACTCCGAGCTTTTCTGCATAGAAGCGGTCAAAGGCATGCTCGGCGTCGATGATTGCTGCGATTCCTCCGGCTTTCTGGGCTTCGGCAATAGCGTGGATTGCAAGAGTGGTCTTACCTGATGATTCCGGGCCGTAGATTTCAATGATACGTCCACGTGGATAACCGCCTACGCCGAGGGCGTGGTTGAGCCCGATCGAGCCGGTCGGGATGACTTCGACGTTTTCGATATTTTCGTCGCCGAGCTTCATGATGGCTCCGCGTCCGAAATTTTTCTCGATGTTGCCGAGGGCCTGTGCGAGAGCGTTAAGTTTGGCTTTTGCGGGATCGGTTTCCTTTTCCTTCGAAGCTTTTATGGTTGTTTCCTTTTTAGCCATAGATATTTTGTAGTTTATATTTCAATCATTAACATTGCAAAGTTAACGCGCGACGTGGGCAACAAGTGTGCGCACTGCATGAAAAATCTGTTAACTTCAGTTTGCCTTGAATTTTATTCCGAATGCTAAGTTAGCTATTTTCGGAGAGTTGACAAAAATATTGGAATAAAATAAATATTTTTTCATTTTGCATTGAACCTTTTTAGACATGACACGTTTTATAAGTACATAGCAAAATTACTTTTTCCATTGCAAGAAATGTGATAATGATTGGTTTATTATCTAAGCGAGAAGACGATGTGATATCATCTTCTCGTTTGTTTTTTATGCGTTTCTTGCGTTTGCAAGCATCGCAACG
This sequence comes from Duncaniella dubosii, assembly GCF_004803915.1. Taxonomy (NCBI): domain Bacteria; kingdom Pseudomonadati; phylum Bacteroidota; class Bacteroidia; order Bacteroidales; family Muribaculaceae; genus Duncaniella; species Duncaniella dubosii. The sequence goes on along the minus strand of NZ_CP039396.1, from coordinate 1,187,845 downwards.
TCACGTCCGGAGGGTGCCTGATAGATACGGAGTCCGAAACGGTGGACCGAGGCAAGCACGTGGTCTATGACCTGAGCCTGAAAATGTTCGTATGGCTTCCACGATGTGAGCGATGTGAAGAAATACAGTTCAAGCGGTATTCCTTCCGGGGTCGGGGCAAGCTCGCGCACCATATAGACCATATTGGCATCTGTCTTCATTTCGGGAAGCGTCGAGATATAGTGTTCGAGATACTTCCTGAAAAGTGTGAGATTGACGTGTGGAGTAGAGTGGTCGAGCTGATTCCACCATTCTTCGTTTTTAAGCTCACGTATGGTCTCTTCATCACAGAACCTTACACTGTTCACATCTATGGTCACGGCTCGGTTGATGCGTCGGCCGCGTGAATCCGTCATTCCGCGCCAGTTCTGGAACGATTCGCTTACGAGGGCGTATGGCGGGATTGTGACAATCGTCATGTCGAAATTCTGGACCTTGACTGTCGTAAGCCCGACTTCAAGCACGGTGCCGTTGATGTTGCGCGCGGGGACAGTTATCCAGTCACCGGGACGGAGCATGTCGTTAAGTGTAAGCTGTACACCTGCCACAACACCCATGATCGAGTCCTTGAACACCAACATGAGCACGGTGGCGGCTGCTCCCAGACCGGTGATGACCGTCAGAGGATTTTTGTTGGCGAGAATGGAGATTATGATGATGACACCTATTGACACCGATATCACCTGTAGCATCTGGCGTATGCCTTTCAGCGATGACGCACGTCCCGACGACGACCTCTCGATAAGCTCGTAGACAGCGAGCAGGAAGCGGTTGATCAGATGGACGGCGACACAGACTATCAGTATCCGGAATGTCAGCACCGCCAGACCGTGAAGTGTCGGATAATAGGTCAGTCCGTCGGGGATGGTGGCCTGCATGAGCATCACACAGGCAAGTTCAGCTACGACCCTTAGCAGACGTTCGTTGAACAGGATATCGTCCCAGCTGGCATCGGTTATTCTGACGAGTTTCAACACTGCCGGAATCACATATCTGGTGACGACAAAATACAGCAGCCAAGCCAGAAGCAGAGCGCCTCCGGCAATCAAAATAGTTGCGCAGAAGTGGAGCAGACTTTCGCCTACTCCCCAACCGCGCAGTGTTTCTGTGGTCCAGTTGAGATAACTGGCAATCAGCTTAGTTTCCACTCGGCACCGTCTTTAGTGTCCTTGACCGTAAATCCGATGGCTGCGAGGCGGTCGCGTATAAGGTCGGACGTAGCCCAGTCCTTATTGGCCTTCGCCTTGGCACGCATTTCAAGCAGAAGGTCCATTGCCTGCTCGAATGGGCGCAGAGCCTCGCCGTTGTCACCGCTTCCGGCCATTTCCGTGCGCACGCCGAGAATGTCGACAAGGAAGATGTCGAACACGGCTTTAAGTTCGTCGATGTCGGCCTGTGTGGCTTTTGCATGACCGTCCTTCACCTGATTGACAAGGCGGAGCGCATCGAAGAGGTTTGCGATGACAATCGGAGTGTTCATGTCGTCGTCCATCGCCTCGTAGCATTTGTGGCGGATGTTGCTGACATCGATGGTCGATTCCTCCGAAGGAGTTAGTTCCTGAAGTCTGCGATAGCCTTCGAGCATGCGTCCGAGCGCTTTTTCAGAGGCTTTGAGAGCTTCGTTGGAGAAGTCGACCGTCCCTCTGTAATGTGCCTGAAGGATGAAGAAACGGATTGTCATCGGCGAATATGCCTGTTCGAGCAGCGGATGCGTCCCGTTGAAGAATTCGTCGAGCGTAATGAAGTTGCCGAGCGATTTTCCCATCTTCTTACCGTTGATGGTGATCATGTTGTTGTGCATCCAGTAGTGGACGGTATCGTGCCCGTTGTGGGCGACAGACTGAGCTATCTCACACTCGTGGTGGGGGAACATGAGATCCATGCCGCCTCCGTGTATGTCGAAAGTCTCGCCGAGATATTTCTCGCCCATTGTCGAGCATTCGAGGTGCCAGCCGGGAAATCCCTCGCTCCAAGGCGAAGGCCAGTGCATGATGTGTTCGGGGGCAGCCTTTTTCCAGAGTGCGAAGTCGGCCGGATGGTGTTTCTGGTCCTGTCCGTCGAGGGTGCGGGTGTTGGCGTAAAGCTCGTCGATGTTTCGGCCTGAAAGCTTGCCGTAGGGGTGTTCCTTGTTGAATTTGGGAACATCGAAGTAGACCGAACCGTCGGAGATATAGGCATATCCGCTGTCAAGGATTTTTTTGATATATTCGATCTGCTCGATGATATGGCCCGAAGCATGTGGTTCGATTGAAGGAGGAAGCACGTTGAGCGCGTCCATTGCCTTGTGGTAGCGTGTCAGATAGTGCTGCACGACTTCCATCGGTTCGAGCTGTTCGAGACGTGCTTTCTTCGCTATCTTGTCCTCTCCGTCGTCAGCATCGTGTTCGAGATGGCCGACATCGGTTATGTTGCGGACATAGCGCACCTTGTAGCCCAGATGGTTAAGATAGCGGAAAAGGACATCGAATGTGATGGCCGGACGTGCGTGTCCGAGATGTCCGTCGCCGTAAACGGTCGGTCCGCACACATACATTCCCACTTTTCCCTCATGGATGGATGTGAAAAGTTCCTTTGTGCGGGTGAGTGTGTTGTAGATAGTAAAATTGTTGTCAATCATAAGCCATAAAAATTTAATTGCATAACCCATAATTGCATATTTCATTTCAGTCTGCCGGCAAAATTTCTTTTGCCGGATCGGCCTTCAATGATAAATTATGCGATTATTATGAATTATGCAACTATGAAATAGGAATTTATGCCTTTCCGCCCATGATGAACGGGTTGGGGATTTCTCCGTTTCCGCCGTTGTTTCCGCCCATGTTTACGGGACGCTTCGGACGGATTTCACCGAAAGTTGATTCATACTTCTTCACATTCTCCATGAGTGCGCCGAGTAGATTCTTGGCATTTTCGGGAGTCATGATGATGCGTGACTGCACCTTGGCCTGCGGCATGTTGGGAGCCATGGTGATGAAGTCGATGAAAAATTCGTTGGCGCCGTGTGAAATCACAGCGAGATTTGAGTAGATTCCACGGGCAACGTCGGGTGAAAGTTCAATCTTTATTTCGTTGGGATTATTGTTGTTGTTTGACATAAGACTTTTGAGTTTATAAGGGTTTGTAATTTAATGGATTGTTGTCATTTTGTCGAAGCTGTGTAGATAGTGCATGTCCCGAAGGTCAGGGGCAGATAGCGGCAGTCGGTCAGGCCGGCCTCGCCCATGATCTGACACATCCGTTCGCGCTGGGGGACAGCTGCGATGGATTCCGGCAGATAACTGTAGGCGCGGGTGTCTTTCGATACCATTCTGCCTACGGCCGGTATCAGATAGCGCGTGTAAAGATCGTAGAACGGCTTGACTAAAGCGGAGGGAGGGGTCGACAGCTCGATGATGACGAGCAGACCGCCCGGACGCAGCACACGGCGCATTTCCTTGTAGCCCGCCGCCAGATTTTCGAAATTCCTGACTCCGTATGCACAGGTTATGCAGTCAAACGAATTGTCGGCAAACGGGAGTGCGAGGCAGTCGCCGGTCTGGAACGAGATTCGGTCGTCAAGTCTGCTTTCGGCCACTTTCCGCCGTCCGATTTCAATCATCCCTTCCGAGAGGTCGAGCCCGGTGATTTTTGCATCAGTCATGGTCTTTGCCATCATGATTGCGAGATCTCCTGTCCCGGTAGCGATGTCAAGGACATCGCTGTGGGCGACATCACGCATCATCTTCACGGCGCGTCTGCGCCACAGGCGGTCGATGCCGAATGTCATTGCCCGGTTCATAAAGTCGTAGGCCGGGGCAATGGAGTCGAACATCTCGCGGACCTGTTCGGTCTTGTGGCGCGAATCGTCGGTGTAGGGATTGATCTGTTCTACTTGCACTTGACAGCTTTCTTTTTTGATGGTTGGCCGGTGGCCTTACTTGAGATTTGTGAGGCAGTCGAGCACGTTTTTGGCTATGCGGTCTTCGAGATGTGCTTCGGGTGCTTTCTCGAATTTCTTGCCTGTGATGTGTTCGTAAAGCTCAATGTAGCGTTCGGAAACCTCTTCGCAGAAAGCGTCGGTCATTTCAGGCACCTGCTGGCCTTCCTTGCCCATGAATCCGTTGGCCATAAGCCATTCGCGCACAAATTCCTTTGAGAGCTGACGCTGTGGTTCGCCCTTGGCGAGACGCTCCTCATAGCCTTCGGCGTAGAAATAGCGCGATGAGTCGGGTGTGTGGATTTCGTCGATAAGGATTACCTTGCCTTCGCGGAGGCCGAATTCATATTTGGTGTCGACAAGGATCAGACCCTTTTCGGCTGCCATCTCCGAACCGCGTTTGAAGAGGGCACGGGTATAGGCTGCCATTGTGTCGAACTGTTCTTCGGTCACGATGCCCTGAGCGATGGCTTCTTCACGTGAGATGTTCTCGTCGTGTCCGGCATCGGCTTTGGTGGTGGGGGTTATAATGGGTTCGGGGAACGCCTGATTCTCAACCATGCCTTCAGGAAGTTTCACTCCGCAGATTTCACGCATGCCGTTCTTGTAGTCGCGCCATGCGCTGCCGGCGAGATAGCCACGGATAATCATTTCGAGGCGCAGACCTTCGCAACGATAGCCTACGGTGACCATAGGGTCGGGGACTGCGATTTTCCAGTTGGGAACGATGTCGGCGGTAGCGTCGAGGAACGATGCTGCTATCTGGTTGAGGGCCTGTCCCTTGTAGGGGATGCCTTTGGGGAGGATTACGTCGAAGGCCGAGATGCGGTCGGTTGCGACCATGACGAGGAGGTCGTCGTTGATGGTATAGACGTCACGCACTTTTCCGTGATAGACCGCAGTCTGTCCGGGGAAATGAAAATCGGTGTTAACCAAAGTTGTAGCCATGAGTTATGATTTGGTATTGGTTGGGTTATATACTGAGGCAAAATTACAAAAAATTCATCATAGCGTCAACAACATTTATAGCGAGTTTGACCGAAACATTTTAATAATGATTAAAAACGGTCGGCCGTATTTATATGAACACTTTTGTCTGTTAACGTTATACGGAGAATAAAACAGAGTCTTTCTCTGCTGAATTCCGCAGGGAAAGACTCTGTTGACGGTTATAAATAAGATTTACTCTTACTTAACTTCGGGAGCGGGTTCTACACCCCACTGCTGCTGAGCGAGGCGACGGTAGTTGTTGTAGCGCCACTGTGCGTTTGACTTGGCAGCTGCGAAGAGTTCGGCAGCTTCTGCGGGATACTGCTTCATTACGGAAGCGTAGCGCACCTCACCCTTGAGGAAGTCTTCGAACTTATCCCACTGCGGTTCTTTCGAGTCGAGTGTGAAGGGGTTCTTGCCTTCTTCTTCGAGAGCGGGGTTGTAGCGCCAGAGGTGCCAGTAGCCACATTCAACGGCCTTCTGCTGTTCTTCCTGTGCGTGACCCATACCTGTGCGGATACCGTGGTTGATACAGGGAGCGTAAGCGATGATGAGTGAAGGTCCATCGTAAGCCTCAGCTTCGCGGATTGCCTTGAGAGTCTGAGCGTTGTCAGCACCCATAGCAATCTGCGCGACGTAAACGTAGCCGTAGGTCGAAGCGATGAGACCGAGGTCTTTCTTGCGGATGCGCTTTCCTGAAGCGGCAAACTTGGCGATTGCGCCGATAGGAGTTGCCTTTGAAGCCTGACCGCCGGTGTTTGAATAAACTTCGGTGTCGACAACGAGAACGTTGACATTCTTGTTGGTTGCGAGCACGTGGTCGAGACCGCCGAAACCGATGTCGTATGCGGCACCGTCGCCGGCGATGATCCACTGTGAACGCTTAACGATGTGCTCCTTGTTGGCGATGATAGCCTTGCAGATGTCGCAGCCACAAGCCTCGCAGAGAGGAATGAGCTTCTCGGCTACTTCAGAAGTAACGGCGAAATCGTTGCGGTTTTCAAGCCACTTGCCGGCGAGTTCCTTGATTTCGGCGCTGCAAGAGGGGCATTCGAGAGCCTGCTGCATGAGACCTGCGATGCGGCTCTGGAGTTTTTCGTGAGCGAGGCTCATACCGAGACCGAATTCAGCGAAGTCTTCGAAGAGTGAGTTGGCCCATGCGATACCCTGACCCTTGGCGTTCTTGGTGTAGGGAGTCGAAGGTACAGAACCTGAGTAGATTGAAGAACAGCCGGTAGCGTTAGCCACGATTTCGTGGTCGCCGAAGAGCTGAGAGATGAGCTTGACATAGGGAGTTTCACCGCAGCCAGAGCAAGCGCCCGAGAATTCGAAGAGAGGAGTAGCGAACTGTGAGTTCTTAACGTTGCTCTTGATGTCAACGAGATCCTGCTTCGAAGCTACTTCCTTAACGCAGTAATCCCATTCCTTCTGAACTTCGAGCTGAGTTTCGAGGGGCTTCATTTCGAGAGCCTTCACGCCCTTCTTGCCCGGGCAGACAGCAACACAGTTACCGCAGCCGAGACAGTCGAGAACGTCGACGCTCTGGATGAACGACATGCCAGCGAACTGCTTGCCGATGGCGGGGATACCTGCCTTGACAGGGAGGTTGGCCATTTCCTTTTCGTCGAGGACGAAGGGACGGATAGCAGCGTGGGGGCAGACGTATGCACACTTGTTACACTGGATACAGTTTTCTTCGAGCCATTCGGGGACGAATGCTGCTACACCACGCTTTTCGTAAGCGGCAGTGCCTTGTTCCCAAGTGCCGTCTTCGCGACCTGCGAATGCGCTCACTTTGAGAAGGTCGCCGTCCTGAGCGTTGATGGGGCGGACAACTTCGTTGATGAATGCGGGATCGTTGTTTGCTTCGGGTGCTTCTGCTTCAAGGTTGCTCCAAGCCTTGTCGACGGGGAGCTGCTTGTATTCACCACCGCGGTCGACTGCTGCATAGTTCTTGTCGACAACGTCCTGACCCTTCTTGCCGTAGCTCTTGACGATGAATTTCTTCATCTGCTCAACAGCGAGGTCAACGGGGATTACTTCGGTGATGCGGAAGAATGCGCTCTGGAGGATGTGTTGGTACGGTTACCGAGGCCGATTTCCTGAGCGATCTTGGTTGCGTTGATATAATAAACGGTAATATCGTTGTCTGCGAAGAACTTCTTGATCTTGTTGGGGAGGTTCTTGGCAAGTTCCTCACCTTCCCAGATAGTGTTGAGAAGGAATGTGCCGCCCTTACGGAGACCGCGGGTCACGTCATACATGTGGAGGTATGCCTGAACGTGGCAAGCAACGAAGTTAGGAGTGGTAACGAGGTAGGTCGAACGGATGGGATCGTCACCGAAACGGAGGTGTGAGCAAGTGAAGCCGCCTGACTTCTTGGAGTCATAAGCGAAGTATGCCTGACAATACTTGTTGGTGTTGTCACCGATGATCTTCACAGAGTTCTTGTTTGCACCTACAGTACCGTCAGCGCCGAGACCGTAGAACTTGGCTTCGAAAGTGCCTTCGCCACCGAGTGCGATTTCTTCCTTCTGGGGAAGAGAGGTGAAAGTCACGTCGTCCACGATGCCGACAGTGAAGTGGTCCTTTGGCATGGGAAGTGCGAGGTTTTCGAACACAGCGAGAATCTGTGCGGGAGTAGTGTCCTTCGATGCGAGACCGTAGCGGCCGCCGACGATAACGGGGGCGTTTTCCTGACCGTAGAAGCAGTCCTTGACATCAAGGTAGAGGGGTTCGCCGTTTGCGCCGGGTTCTTTGGTGCGGTCAAGCACAGCGATTGCCTTTGCAGTCTTGGGGACAGCGGCAAGGAAGTGCTTTGCAGAGAACGGACGATAGAGGTGAACGGCAACGAGACCCACCTTTTCGCCGTTGGCGCGGAGATGGTCGATAGCCTCCTGAGCAGCCTGGGTTACAGAACCCATAGCGATGATTACGCGCTCAGCTTCAGGATCACCGTAGTAGTTGAAGAGACCGTATTCACGACCGGTGATACGGGTGATTTCCTTCATGTATTCCTCTACGATTTCAGGAACACGGTTATAGTATTCGTTGCAAGCTTCACGGTGCTGGAAGAAAACGTCGCCGTTTTCAGCCATGCCGCGTGCTATGGGATTGTTGGGGTTGAGGGCACGTGCGCGGAATTCAGCGAGTGCTTCCTGATCGATGAGCGGAGCGAGGTCGTTCTGATCCATCTCTTCGATCTTCTGGATTTCGTGAGATGTACGGAATCCGTCGAAGAAGTTGATGAAAGGAACACGGCTCTTGATAGTGGCGAGGTGTGCCACACCTGCGAGGTCCATCACTTCCTGCACTGAACCTTCGGCAAGCATTGCGAAGCCGGTCTGACGGCAGGACATTACGTCCTGATGGTCACCGAAGATCGAGAGGGCGTGAGATGCAATCGTACGGGCTGAAACATGGAAAACGCTGGGAGAAGCTCGCCGGCGATTTTGTACATGTTAGGAATCATAAGGAGCAGACCCTGAGAAGCGGTGTAGGTGGTGGTGAGAGCACCTGCCTGAAGTGAACCGTGAACGGCACCTGCGGCTCCGCCTTCTGACTGCATTTCCTGTACCAGCACGGTTTCACCAAAGATGTTTTTGCGACCGGCTGCTGCCCATTCGTCAACGTATTCAGCCATCGTTGATGAGGGAGTGATGGGGTAAATGGCAGCTACTTCAGAGAACATGTAGCTCACGTGAGCAGCAGCTTGGTTACCATCACAGGTCAAGAATTTTTTTTCTTTACTCATAGTGGTTTTGGTAATCTATTTAAAGAATTGAGTTTAAGTTTCCTATGGTATGTGTAAAATGTTACCCGCAAAGATACGAAAAACTTTGGAAAACATCGGTATACTTATTGTAAAAAACCTAATAGACAGTGAAAAATAGCAAAAAAAATAAATATGTAGAACCTGCCCTGCCGGCAGCCTCTACATATTTATATTTTTATGGATTTTCGGACAGCGGTTGTGGCTGTCTCAAAGAGTTTGTCAGATATGATTGGAATTTTCCGGCATTGGATCAGTTGCGCGGATGAGCTATCATATACTGTGCGATCTGCACTGCGTTGAGTGCTGCGCCTTTCTTGATCTGGTCGCCTACGAGCCAGAATGTGAGGCCATTGGGATTGGCGAGATCCTTACGGAGACGTCCGGCGTAGACGGGGTCTTTTCCGGCTGCGTCAAGGGGCATCGGATATTTCTTAGCTGCGGGTTCGTCGATGACCACGAGACCTTCGGCGTTTTCGAATGCACGGCGTGCGTCGTCAACGCTGACAGGGTTCTCTGTTTCAACCCATACGGCCTCGCTGTGTGCGCGCATGACCGGGACACGGATACATGTGGCGCTCACTTCGAGATTCGGAGCGTGCATGATCTTTTTTGTCTCGTTATACATTTTCATCTCCTCCTTTGTGTAATCGTTGTCGAGGAACACATCGATGTGGGGGATGAGGTTGTAGGCCAGCTGATAGGCGAATTTCTCGACTGTAGGTTCTTTCCCTTCAGCAAGTTCCGCATACTGGTTTTCAAGTTCCTGCATGGCTACCGCGCCTGCTCCCGAAGCCGCCTGATAGGTGGCTACGTGTACTCGCTTGATAGGTGAGATGTCGTTGATGGGTTTGAGTGCCACGACCATGATCGCAGTGGTACAGTTGGGATTGGCTATGATTCCGCGGGGAGCGTCAAAGGCATCCTCGCCGTTGACTTCGGGGACTACCAGAGGCACATCCTCGTCCATGCGGAAGGCGCTTGAATTGTCGATCATCACAGCTCCGTGCTTGGTTATTGTCTCGGCAAATTCACGCGACACACCGGCACCTGCTGATACAAAGGCGAAGTCGACACCCTTGAAATCATCGTTGTGCTGGAGGTGACGGACGGTGTATTCTTTTCCACGGAATGTGTAAGTCTTGCCGGCGCTTCGTTCAGAGCCGAAAAGGAGGAGTTCGTCGATGGGGAAATTCTGTTCGTCAAGAACCCGTAGAAATTCCTGACCTACGGCGCCACTGACGCCAACGATTGCTACTTTCATCTTGTGTAGTTCTTTGATTTAGCTTGTGTGATTAATATTTTACCTGCTTTACTGACAGATACCCGTCAAGTTATTCGTACATTGCGTCGATTTCTTTGGCATATATGCGGTTGATGGCATGGCGTTTTACCTTGAGAGTGTTGGTCAGCTCGCCTTTTTCCATTGAAAATGGCTGGGGAAGGATGGTGAAACGCTTGATTTTCTCGTAGGATGCAAGCCCTTTCTGGGCTTCTTCGATGTGCTTGGTCAGAAGCTCGCGTATGCGTGAATGACGCACCAGCTCATCCATTGAATGATATGAAATGCGTTCGCGGGTGGCAAAGTCCTTGAGAGCCGTGTAGTCCGGGACGATCAATGCCGACACAAATTTCCTGCGGTCGCCGATGACAGCTATCTGGTCGATGTATTTGTCGTCGCCCATCAGTGTTTCTATTGCCTGTGGAGCGATGTATTTTCCGTTTGATGTCTTTAAAAGGTCCTTCAGGCGGTCTGTGAGGAAGAGTGAGCCATGATCGTCAATATAGCCTGCATCGCCCGTGCGGAACCATCCGTCGGCGGTGAATGCAGCTTCGGTTGCCTCGGGTTTGTTGTAATAGCCGCGCATCACCATCGGCCTTTGACAAGCACCTCGTTCTCATCGCCGATTTTTATTTCGACGAAGGGAATGGGTGTGCCGACCGAACCGATTTCCCAGCCTGTCTCCGGGAAGCATGACACTGTGGCGGTTGTTTCCGACAGACCGTAGCCAACGACTATGTTGATACCGCATGAATGGAAGAATTCAACGATTTTTGACGACACCGGTGCTCCGGCAGTCGGGAATATATTTCCATTATCGATGCCGATGGCGCTGCGGAGAAGGCTGAATACTTTCGCATCAAAGAATCTGTAGCGTGTCTCAAGCCACCACGGGGCTTTTTTGCCGATGCGGGCATAGTCGATGTTGCGGCGGCGTCCGACTCTGAGGGCGCTCCTGACGAGCATGCGCATCGCGGGATTCATCGATGAGATTTTTTCCTGAACAGCCGTGTAGACTTTCTCCCAGAATCTCGGGACGGAACACATACATGTCGGGCGTACCTGCTGGATGGTCGACTGTATGTCCTGCGGGTCGCGGTTGACCGCTACCTTGATACCTTTGACGAGACAGAAGTATGTCCATCCCTTCTCGAAGATGTGACACAGAGGCAGGAAGGCCATTGAGACATCCTTGTCTGAAACCATGTCGATGCGTCTCAGATGGCTTTCCATCGCGGCGTCATAATTGGAGTGGGGAAGTATTGCGCCTTTCGGCTCTCCGGTCGTGCCGGAGGTGTAGACAAGGGTCGCTATATCGTCGGGAGTGGCCGACGATATACGTGATTTTACAAGATTCCTGATTTCGGACGATGCGTTTGCACCAAGTTCCATAAAGTCGCTCCACAGCATCGAACTGTCGTCGTCAGTATCAATGTCTATCGGCTTTATGACTATGATGCGTCTGAGATTCGGACACATCTGCATGGCTTGGCGGGCAATTTTATATTGTGTGGTATTACCCACGAAGAGCAGTGGGCATCCTGCGTCATTCAATATATATATCAGCTGTTCAAGCGAACTTGTGGCATAGATTGAAACTGAAGCCGCACGGTTATTGAAACATGCGTAGTCGGTCACGATGTTTTCAGGTCGGTTTGCCGAGAAAGTCGCGATATTGTCTGCCTCGCATATACCGAGAGCTGCCATCGCTGCTGATGCCTTGTCGACATCGTCACTGAGTCTGTTCCACGAAATGTCGTGCCATTTTCCCTCGTTGTCCGGGGCGCTGAGTGCCGCGCGTTCGCCATAACGGCTTGCCTGACGTGCAATCAGCCCGGTAAGTATATTGGTTTCCATAATGTTGGCTGCTTTGGGGTGCAAAGTTAGCTAAAAATTAAATAGTTACAAAAAATAATATGTAAATGAAAGTGTCGCAGGGCTAAAATCGCGGTTTTATGCGTGGCAATGACATCGTTTCGCGCCGGCTGCATACGAGTCATATTTAGAGGGTTCAATATCTGTGCCTGACATCGGGGGGCGGATGGAGGCGGTATGTAAAAAAGGCAACCCGGACGGCCTTGGAAGGCCGTCCGGGTTGCGGTTCGTAGTCAAAGACTCTCTGTTTCCTCACGGAAATAAGACAGATGGTCACGCCATCCGTCGGTTATTGATCAGCACTCTTATTTCACTATTACTTTTTCGACACGGTTGCCCTGACGACGGATGTAGAGACCGGGAGCCGGGCTGTCGACGCGGATGCCCTGCATGTTGAAGTATTCGACAGGAGCATTGTCGTCGGCGGTGATGTCGGAGATTCCGCTGAAGTCCTCTCCGAAGTTGCCGTTGGCATCCGAGATGCGGAAAGCGTTGAGGCGTACCGTGCCTGAAACCGATGCGGGAGTGATCTTGATGAAGCGCGATGTGGGGTTGAGTTCAAGCTCGCCCTTGAATGGAAGATCCTTTTCGGTCAGCACGCGGATTGTGCGCCATGTCGGTGCGATGTCGGCGTTGCGTGTTTCCTGAATCTTCAGACGGACGGTTGTCTCATCGTCTGCGTCGACCTCGATATACATCTTCTTTGCTTCTTCGCCATAGTAAGCCATGACTTTATCGCTGCTTGAAGATGAGCGGAAGGCAACGTGGTCGGCTGTGACTTCACCCGCATTTGTTCCGCCGCCAACCTGATACCAGTGGGGGTAGTCGTTTTGTGAGGTCTGGACGAGGGAACCTACGGTTTCGAAAGGTGCGGTTTCGTTGAAGGGTGCGAAATTCAGAGGAAGGGTCTTTGCTGCCTTGCCCCAGTGGGTTTCGCCGTCGATCTTTTCGCGCGGGAAATCCTTTGTGATGATTTTGATTTCACCGACAAACGATTTGTCGCCGGCAACGTTGGTCAGGACTCCTTCGGGGAACTTGACAGTGTAGGTCGAATTTGCATCGAGTGCCTCGTAGGCGATGCTGAGCTTGGAGCCCGATGTGCCTACTGAGATGGTCTCGAACTGGTGGCAGCCTTCTATTGTGGCTGTGCCTTCATATTTCACTTCCTGATTGAATGTGAGGGCGAGTGAACCGTCGGTATATTCGATTGTGTTGTCGAGGCTACCGGCTGTCAGTTCGAGAGGTTCTTCCCCGTCGGGGGCGATGTAGCGCTCGATGATGATGTCGTTGACATCTATTTTCTTTCCGTTTGATTCGAGACGGAACCGGACTTCACCTGCATTGGTGTAGGTCGAAGTGAACTTGAAGATTCTCTTCTTGGCACCAAGCACTAGGTCCTGCGAAGTCTCGTCTCCACCGGCTATGGTGTAGAGCTTGACTGTCTGCTGAGAGGTCGAGGGATTGCCGAGGTAATAGGTGATTACACACGGGCCCTGTACGGCGGGGGTGGTGACATATTCGCTGCCGTTGATAAACTGGATGCAGTTTGCTGTAGCGCCCTTGTCGTCATCGGTGGCAGGACCGTAGTCTTTGCTGCCGTCTTCCGAGAAGCAGCCCGGCATGGCTACGATTCGGCTTGAGGTAGCACCGACACCGATTACCATTCCGTTGAATGTCATGGAGTCGTTTTTAGAACCTTTTTTGAAAATGTCGGTGTTGCCCGAGAGCGAGCCGTATTTTTCAGCATATTCGGCAGGGCTGGTGGTGAAATCTGTATAGAAGAGCACACCGCCGGCTGTGGTCGAGAAGCTCCATACGGTGCCTTCGGTTGTGCCGATGTCATTGCGTGAGTCGACACGCCAGTAATACGTCTTGCCTGCGGCAAGATCCTTGGTTTCCCATTGTGTGACCTTCAGCTCGGTGGCCACAGCTGACATTGTCTCACGGCTTTCACCGAGATAGACGGTGTAGAAAACATCGCCTCCATAGGTCTTGATTTTGTCTTCCCAAGTGAATGTGAGCCCGGATGCGACACCTTCCTTTTCAACCTGTGGTCCCGTGGAAATGTCCGGCCTCTGTAGATTCGGTTTAAATAGGGGTTAAAGATTGTTAAAAGGGATAGGGGCGCAATGGTTTTGGCTGTTGGTGAGGGATTTTTTCGTAATTTTACCGATTAATTTTAGGTTAATAGGCTCGTTCCGATAAGAATAGTGGCCTTTTTGCCTGTCCGTAACACCAAAGCCAAGCAATGGAACACGATAAAAAAATAAAAGTGGGAATCACCCACGGCGATATCAACGGCATCGGCTATGAGGTGCTGCTCAAAGCATTGGGCGACACCCGCATAACCGAACTCTGCACCCCCGTCATATACGGTTCGGCCAAGATTGCCAACTACTATCGCAAGGGTATGGAGCTTCCCGAATTTAAGTTATTCCAGATTGACAGTCCCGACAGCGCCGCTACTGATGAAATCAACATCATCAATGTCGTAGGCGAGGACTGTAAACTTGAGCCGGGACAGCCTACGCCTAATGGCGGCAAGGCTGCTCTTGCTGCGCTCGAACGTGCCGTCTCAGACCTTCGCGACGGTCTCATTGACGTGCTCGTTACCGCACCTATCAACAAGAAGACCATCCATAGCGATGATTTCAACTTCCCGGGCCACACCGAATATCTTCAGGATCGTCTCGGCGAAGGTCATCAGGCCATGATGATAATGTGTGCCGAAGGGCTGCGTGTGGCTCTCGTGACTATCCATGAACCGATTTCTAATGTTGCCGGATCTATCACATCGAAAGGAATAACCGACAAGCTGGTCGCTTTCAACCGCTCGCTCGTCGAGGATTTCGGCATACACGGCCCGCGCATCGCGGTACTCTCGCTAAATCCCCATGCCGGCGATGGAGGCATAATCGGCAGCGAGGAGACCGAGATCATCGCTCCGGCTATCGAAGAGGCGATGAAACGCAAGGTGCTTGCTTTCGGGCCTTATGCACCCGACGGGTTCTTCGGCAGTGGGAACTATACTAAGTTTGACGGCGTGCTCGCTATGTATCACGATCAGGGTCTGACCCCGTTCAAGGTTCTTGCCGGAGAGCGCGGTGTCAATTTCACCGCCGGACTGCCTTATGTGCGCACATCTCCCGACCATGGAACTGCCTATGATATAGTGGGGCAGGGGAAGGCCGACGAGCAGTCTATGCGTGAGGCCATCTACTCTGCTATCGACATCTACCGCAACCGCCGCCGTGAGGCTGCCGCAACCGCCAATCCGTTGCGCCACCAGTCATACGATAAAGGAAATGACAAGCTTCCAGTAGAGAAAGCCTGATAAACCCGGATAGCAACGAACACAACCTATGGACTATGCGATTATAGCTGCCGGACAAGGCTCTCGACTGGCCGGAGAAAATTACATCCTGCCCAAGCCACTGGTCACTTTGACTGGCGAAGCGATGATAGAACGTCTGATCGGCATTCTCGATTCGACCGAAGCCGGATGTATCAGCGTCATCACAAATCCTTCGATGCCGGAGGTCGCCGCACGTCTGCGCTCGCTATCGACCAAGGCAGCCTTGCGTGTCATTGAAAAGTCGACCGCAGGTTCGATGGAAAGTTTCCATGCGCTTTCGGAATTGCTTGACAGTGACCGTTCCTTCTGTCTTCTGACAGTCGACAGCATTTTCCGTCCCGGGGAGTTTGCGCGTTTCATTTCCGATTTTGAGTCCGACAGTGAGTCCGACGGCTATATGGGTGTCACGACCTATGTCGATGATGAAAAGCCACTTTACATTGCCGCGACACCCGAAGGCGATATAACAGGCTTTCTCGACAACCCCGTGCCCGGTGTGCGCTATGTCTCAGGCGGTATCTATGCACTCAGGCCGGAGGCACTTTCCGTCCTTGCCGACTGTGCGGCATCCGGTGTCAGCCGCATGCGTGATTTCCAGCGTGCGCTGGTTGCGTCGGGTCTGCGGCTCAAGGCTTGGCAGTTCTCAAAAATCATCGACATTGACCGTCCCGGTGACATCGCGGAGGCCGAAAGATTTCTTGCTGAATCGCCCGGTGACTGACATAAAATATAAGAATTTAACCATCATATCATCATCTCTTCGAGACCGTGCGGTCTCTAAAATTAACCGATAATGGCTGATATAAAAATAGCCGGAATAATGAGAGCGGGTGTCTTTTCGCCTAACCATATAGGCAATGACGCTTCAATCCTCAACCTGACAGCCGACCAGTTGCGCAAACGTGGCTGTGAGGTGAAAATCTATAGTGAGGAGCAACTCGTGGCCGGCGCTGTGAATGAAGACATAATAATAAACATGTGCCGTCATCACCGCTCTTTCCCTGTGCTCCAGCGAAAGGAAGATGAAGGTGCGCTGGTCATCAACTCAGGCTATGGAGTCGAGAACTGTACGCGCGAGCGCCTGACCCGTATCCTCATCGGCAGCAATATCCCTACGCCCGAAAGCATAATGGTCAACACCGACGAGAGAGTGATCGACCGCATGAACAAGCTCGGAATGACGAAGGCTTGGGTAAAACGTGGCGATTTCCATACGATGCACAAGGAAGATGTCACGTATGTCCGTCATCCCGAGGAGGCTCAGGAGGTGGTGCAGGAATACTTCCTGCGTGGCATCAAGCGTGCTGTTGTCAGCCGACATATCGAAGGTGAGCTGCTTAAATTCTATGGAGTCTACGGCACACCGTGGTTCTATTGCTTCTATCACCACGGCTCACGCGACAAGCAGGCGATGGACGAGGATAAGCCATCGTTTGACCACGAAGCTTTCAAGGAGGTATGTAACCGTGCGGCTGAGGCGCTTGACATAAAGATCTACGGAGGTGATGCAATCATCCTCCCCGACGGGTCTTTCTCAATCATTGATTTCAACGACTGGCCGAGCTTTGCCGCTTGCCGCGTCGAGGCTTCTGGTGTCATCGCACGTGCCATACTTGCAGAGATTAAGAAACACAATGCAGCTAAATCGAAGAAGAAATGACAGAAAACCACCGCTTTCCGTTTTTTCCTAAATTCATAGCCACGTCATTTGGCGCAGGCTATTGGCCTTGGGGGCCCGGTACGGCCGGGGCTGTTGTCGGTCTTGTGCTTTGGCTGCCGCTCGCACTGACTGGTCATGTCACAGGGACATTTCTTGCCACGCTCGGACTGATTGTCGTGTTCACCGTTTTGGGTATATGGTCGGCCGGTATCGCTGAGAACTACTGGGGGCCTGATCCGTCGCGTGTGGTCATGGACGAGACTGTCGGGCAGTGGATAACCATGCTGCCGCTTTCGGTATTTGCGGCTACGCCTCGTCCGCTTGAGAGCGGTTCGTTCTGGCTATGGGCGTTCGTGTCGCTTGTTTTATTCCGCTTCTTTGACATTGTAAAACCATTGGGAGTCCGCAAGATGGAAGATCTGCCCGGAGGAACCGGCATCATGGCCGATGATATTCTTGCCGGAATCTATGGTGCTGTAATTCTTGCCCTTTTAATGTATATGTTCACCTGAAAACTCTCTGTTTTCATTCTGCAAAATAATATAAATGAATTTTTCACAGCTGAAACATAAATTCCTTCACGGAGGCGGCCTTGTTTCCACTTTTCTGCGTTCATCCGTGTCATCGCAGGTGGCATCATGGATTGACCTCGGAATGAGTATGCTATTCTATTCATTCGTATTCATAGCGCTTGATCCCTTTTACCGTTCGAATCTTTCGGTGGCTGTCGGAGCGATTGCCGGAGGCGTGGTGAACTGCTGCATAAACTATCGTTTCACTTTTCATGCGGCCGGACAGAGTGTCAAGGCTGTAGGGGTGAAATATTTTCTTGTCTGGACCGGTTCGCTGCTTCTAAACATGTATGGAACGACCGGCCTCGCGACTCTCCTGTCTAACTGGGAATGGCTGATAAAACTCGGATTCAGGCCCGACGGCATTTTTGCTGCGGCGCGTCTTGCCGCATCGCTCGCGGTTTCGTGGGGGTGGAATTTTGTCCTCCAGCGCAATTTCGTCTACCGTCCGACGGCTTTTGATCCATACGCCATACGTCTTGTGAATATGATTCTCCGCTATGACCGTCTGATGGCTCTCGGCAATAAAAAGTCTCACACTGAGAAGCCCTGACCGCCATCATGCTGAAACATAAAGAATTTTTAATCTTAGAATAAAATGCCTGACAACGAAATAATAATCTCACAGAAAACTTCCATGTTCAAGCGATTCCGCGACAGCCTTCAGCAAGGCATCTATTTTGTAATCAACCCTTTCGTGCGTTTCCTGATCCGCATCGGTGTCACACCCAATATGGTTACCACTATCGGTCTGCTCGGCAATATAGCTGCTGCCATGATTTTTGTCTATGCCGGATATACGGCTACTGATACCGATATGAACTATGGGCTTCTCACATGGGGTGGAGTGGTCATCATTCTGTTCTCACTCTTCGACATGCTTGACGGACAGGTGGCCCGCCTCGGCAATATGACCTCGACATTCGGAGCTATGTATGACTCTGTGCTTGACCGCTACTGCGAGCTGTTCACGCTTGGCGGCCTGAGCTACTATCTCATTCAGACTGGATATATTATCGGTGCGCTTATAACCTTCGTGGCTTTGGTCGGCTCAATCATGGTAAGCTATGTCCGTGCGCGGGCCGAAGGTCTCGGTCTGGAATGCAAGGTCGGTTTCATGCAGCGTCCCGAGCGCGTGGTCGTGACTACAATCGGTGCGCTTGCCACCGGAATTGCCGGTCAGTGCGTAGACCCCGCATCTTTCAACGCTGTCATCATTCTCATCGTCTGCATGAGTGTCATTGCGGTTTTTGCCAACATCACTGCCTTCGCCCGCATCAACCATTGCCGCAGACTACTGAAAGGCACTAAATAAAACGTCTAAAATAGTCTCATTAATGTCTGTAATCAATCTTCCGTCGCGCCGGGAGACAACCATCATTATCCCGGTAGTGCTTGTCTGGCTGCTTGTGACCTGCCTCTGTGTCGGTTTCAGGCCGGAACACATTTACATTGCCGTCATCCTGACCCTGCTGCTGTTTGTGACTGACACGACGCGCCGGCTTGTGGTGGCCATGCTTCCGTTTGCGGTGTTCGGAATCTCCTATGACTGGATGAACATCCTTCCCAACTACGAGGTGAATCCCGTCGACATCAGGAATCTCTATGAAAACGAGAAAAACATATTCGGTATAGTCACCGCAGCCGGTACGCTTACGCCAAACGAGTTTTTTGCGCTGCATACGAGCAAGCTCATGGATTTCTTTGCCGGAATCTTCTACCTGTGCTGGGTCCCTGTCCCCATTCTTTTCGGACTGTGGCTCTATTTCAAGCGCCAGTATAAGGTCTATCTTCACTTCTCGCTCGTCTTTCTGTTTGTGAATCTGCTCGGATTCGCGTTCTATTATGTCCATCCCGCCGCTCCGCCGTGGTATGTGGCCTCGCATGGTTTCGATTTCATAATCGGAACTCCCGGTGAGGTTGCCGGACTCGGTCGCTGGGATGAAATGATGGGTCTTGATATTTTCCACGGTCTCTATTCCCGTAATGCAAACGTGTTTGCCGCGCTCCCGTCGCTCCACTCGGCCTACATGCTCATAGCGTTCATCTACTCGCTCAAGGCCCGCTGCCCGTGGTGGATACGGGTGCTTTTCGCGGTAATCTGCATGGGTATATGGTTTACGGCTGTCTATACCTCTCACCACTATGTGATTGATGTGCTCGCCGGTATAGCATGTACGCTCATCGGATATGCGATATTCGAATATGTGCTGATGAAGATTCCTGCATTCAATCGCTTCATGAATTCCTATACGCGCTACATATCAACTCCAAGTTCCGCCGACTGATGAATAAACTCGACAAGGAAGACTATCAGCGTTCGCTGAAGTCGATGGACACAGAGGAACACATCGACCTCGCTTTTTACCGTCCCATAGGTTTCATGTGGGCGCGGTTGGCTGCGCGGTTTGGTGTGAGTCCAAATGCCATCACAATCGCTGCGATCTTCCTTGGTATAGGCGCGGGTATACTTTTCTACTTCCCGGAACTCAGACTCAATGTCATCGGCATGCTATTGCTGGTATGGGCCAATTCGTTTGACAGCGCTGACGGCCAGCTTGCACGCCTTACGAAGCAATATTCGCGCATAGGCCGCATACTCGACGGTCTCTGCGGCGACTTCTGGTTTGTCACCATCTATCTTGCCATTGTTTTCCGTGAAATCGATTTCTCGCCTTTCTTCGGCGACCACCCGTGGGTAATATGGTGTATGGCGTGCGTTACAGGAATCTGCCATACCAAGCAGGCGGCGATGGCCGACTATTACCGTCAGTTCCACCTCTATTTCTTGAAAGGGGAGGACGGCAGCGAGCTTGACAGTGTGAGCCAGCTCCGCCGTCAGCTTGATGAAAGCGGCCTGACATGGAAAAAGAATTTCTGGAAACGCCTCACAATATCTTTCTATCTGGCCTATACGCGCCAGCAGGAGGCTACCTCCCCAGCTCTGCAGGCACTCCGGCGGGAACTGCACCGTCGTTTCCCCTCCGGCAACATTCCTCAGGCTTTCCGCGATGATTTCCGTCGGGAATCACTCCCGCTGATGAAGTATACCAATATACTGTCATTCAACTGGCGTGTGATTACCCTTTTCACGACCTTGTTCATCAGGCAGCCTTGGATTTATTTCGTGGCCGAGCTGACGGTTTTCAACATTTTGCTCGTCTATATGATTGTGCGTCATGAACGTTTTTGCCGTCAGCTGACACAGAGACTTGAAAATGGGGACTATTGAATCATTGGTAATAGCAGATGATGTCAGGGGCATTATCTTTGACTATGGCGGAACCCTTGACTCGCGAGGCGACCATTGGAGTCATATCATACGCGAGGCTTATGTCAAGGCCGGAGTAAATGTTGCCATAGATGATTTTATTGATGCCTATGTCTATGCCGAGAGGGCTTTGGCTGCTGACAGGATTGTGGTTCCCGGCGATACTTTCCGCGAGCTGATGGAAAAGAAAATCGCTATCGAGTTGCAGCGCCTGTCAGACAAGGGCTGTATTTCTGAATCATCGTTTGCAAAGGCCGGCGAGATTGCCGGCTATTGCTACAGTCATGCGCGGGAGTGTGTCGGCGAGTCGGCTGTGGTTCTCCGAAAGCTTGCTGCCGCCTATCCGATGGCGCTCGTCTCTAATTTTTATGGCAATATCAGTTCCGTGCTGGAGGATTTCGGAATCAGGCGCTATTTCCTTTCGGTTGTCGAGAGCGCCGTTGTCGGAGTCAGGAAACCCGATCCGGCTATATTCCGTCTTGGAATCGAGGCTCTGGGGCTTCCTGCCGCTGATGTGCTTGTGGTCGGCGACAGCTATGGCAAGGACATCGTTCCTGCCCGCGCGCTCGGTTGCAAGACCTTCATGATCGAAGGGCGCCAATGGCCGCCGGCCGGCTAATGGAGGAATTTCGGGGCGAGTATGAATGCCCCGATTGAAATGCCGAAATTCCAGTTGCTGTCATGGGCGGAAGTGTAGTTGCCATAGGCGCTGACAGAACCGAATGGAAGTGCAAGCACGGCTTGTACTTCTCCGAAAAATTCCGGATTGCTCAGCCATTTTCCATATCTGGCGGTAGCTTCCGACGGAGCGAGTGTATGGCTTCCGGCATCTTCATAATTGGCTTCATCAGGCAGCCCGTAGGTGATTTTGCGTAGCGGCAGGAAACAGTGGAACGACCCTCTGACCTGAAAAGACCCCGACAGCTTCAGTACAGGGACGATTCCGGCTGTCAGAAATGAATTTGCGCGTAGTTTTGCATTGAAGCTGTTATAGCTTGCAGGTGTCGGATGGAATGCTTCAGACGCGACGATTGAAGCGTCATAGCTTGGCAGGAGTTTGCGTGTCGACAATAATGCCTGTCCTGTCAGGCCGAGAGAGAACCGCTTGCTGATGTCAAGATAGTCGGAGGCTGAGACATGGGCCTGAATCCAGCTTATGGTCCGTTCGCTGTTGCGCTCGGTATCACCCGACGGACGATAGCGGTATTTTCCGGCCATACCGCTGACCGAGGCTTTGAGATCTATGCCTGAAGTGGGGGTGTAGGTGTTGTCAAGTGTATTCTTCTCCCACAATGCAAAAAACTGACCGAGATCGAAGATGCCTTTCTCATGATGAGGGTTGGATTGACCCTCGCTCATGTCTACATGGTAGCGGTCGGTCAGATGTCCGTAGGCGATGCCGGTCGTGAATATCGAGCGCAGCGTAGGAGCGGTCGAATAGAATGCCCGCACGAATGTCTCCGACTTGCGGATGAAATCAGGTTCATGAATCTGATAGAACAGCTTTTCGGTCTCATGATATTTCTGACGTGAGCTGACTATTTTCAGGTGTAGTGCCGACGGCCGCCGGGTGTTGAGCGTCACGCTGAAGTCCCCTTCCACGGCCATGTAGCTTTGTCCGAGCCAAGCGTTAAGGTTGGTTTTGATAGAGTTGAAATTAAGCGTGTTGTAGCCTGCATTGAAGAAAAGCATACTGTTTGTCGAGGATGATATATAGCCTCCGACCCCCACGGAGAAGGGGTCTTTTATGATGGCGTCGAAACTGAGGTCTATCATGCTGTCGCGCACGTTATAAAGAGGGGTCGGCACGAAATTCTGAAGTTTGTCGGAGCTTATGGCTCGGTAATAGGCCGAGCGTCCTTCTTCAAGAGTCATTGGCTCGGTGCGGTGTCCGAAGGCTGAGCGCAGATAGGCGTTTTCAATCGTCGTTCCGCCGTGGACAGACACCTTATTGATTTTCACTTCTGGAGTCGCGGCCTTGAACTTCTCCCGTGATGCTTCGACGGTCGCTTTGGGGACACGCACTTTTATCTTGGCCTTGATTGAATCCATGACTTCAAGTCCGCGCCGATAGCCGATATCATATATCTCTTGATATTTGTCGAATGCAAGCAGCCCGAATTCGTCAAGATTTATCCTGACATTCACTCCTTTATCGGTCGGGAAAGGGTAATTGTTGGGCTGCATGATCATTTCTTCAAGCTGATCCATCATGTTGCGTGAATCAGGCGCGGATTTGCCTGACCCTACGTTTGAGCCTATTACAAAATCAGGATTGAATTCGTCCATCATCACGTCGACCGGGTAGTTGTCATAGATTCCGCCGTCATACATCGGCACGCCATTGAGCAGAATCGGTTCGAAAATCATCGGGAACGACATCGACATCCTGACAGCGTCGCTGAGTGGCCCGCGGCCAAGCACGACTTTATGTTTGGCATAGACATCGGATGTCACCGTGCGCAACGGTACGAAAAGATTGTTGAAGTTTGCGCCACACTGCACGGTGTAGGGTGAGAATATCTCGATGAAGGCATAGTTCATCGGGATAGGATTGATGAGGCTTATCGGCAACACCGACGTGATCTGTGTCGAGTCTTTGCCGAGGTTCAGTGTCACGAACGATGGAGTGTCGTGGTGTGAGGAGTAAAAATATGTATATTCAGGATCTATTTTGCCTGTGCTCCAGTAAGTGAATCCTTTTGAGGCGATAAGCTCAAGCATTTCTTTCGGAGTAAAGCCCGAAGCGTAGAGTCCGCCGACAATCGCACCCATCGATGTACCTGTAATGTAGTCGATGGGAATGTCATTGTCTTCGAGTGCCTGAATGAAGCCTATATGTCCGATTCCTTTTGCACCGCCTCCGCTCAGAACAAGACCTACGCTGGGGCGGTCGGGACGCGGCGGTGTCCCGATGCCTCCTCCGGCTGTCATATATCCCTCGGCGGTTACGACAGGAATGGGTTCAGAACCGTTGTCGGCAGCATGGAGTGTGGCTGAAAGGCAGATCATGGCAAAGGCCACGAGTGATAAATGTCGCATGGATTAACTATAAATGATTTGGAACGTGATGGATATATCTTTTTAACAATCCAATTATGAAAAATGATTAAAAAAGACTATTTTTGTTGTATGGCTATGGTTATGTCCGTGGCATCATGAAGAAAGTAAGATATTTTTATGACCAGATTCAATCAGATACAGGAAATCAAACGCCGACTTTTTGCGATGCGCAACGGCATTGTGGCCGACACTATCCGCAAGGGTGGATTAGAGTATAAAATGGTGTTCGGGCTGAATCTTCCGCAGATTGTTGAGATAGCCTCCGGGATAGAGCCTTCACAGGCTCTGGCTGAGGAATTCTGGGCCGATTCGCGCACGAGAGAGAGCATGTTGCTCGCTCCGATGATCTATCCCCGCGAAGCCATGACTCGCGAGCGTGCGTCTGAAATGCTGCGCGAGTCTATTACAACAGAGGTTACCGATATTCTTTGCCACAGGCTGCTGCGCCATCTGCCGTTTGCAATGGATGTCGCGGTCGATGCTGTCACATCGTCAGATGAAATGGAGCGCTACGGAGGATTCAGGCTGATGTTCAATCTTCTGTATAGCCGACCGGCTGACATCAGACCTTTTGTCGAAGCTGAACTTTCGGCGGATTGCGCGCTGACTCGCCCCGTCTGTCAGAGTATGCTCGATGAGATAAAGTTTATGCTTGACGAGGAAGACTGACAGTCGCCATTCAGTAAGCTGTATCATGTATTCTGTGCGAGGCTTGTCTACTTTAATAGTAGACTGTATTCCTCGCTGATTACGACCGGGCAGAATCCGAGCTTTATAAGCTCGTCGATAGTCGCCATGCACGGTCTGTCCCAACGCATGTCGCCTCGGAATATCACCGCATCACTCTCTGAAAGTTCATTTACGACCTCGGAGCGGATTTCAGGTATGTTCTCATCGTAGTGATAGAGGTTATGGGTGCGCGTGCAATCGGAATTGAAGGCATACTGGAAGTGGTACTTATATAAACCCCAGAATCTGACAGTGCGTCCCTCTGCCTGTAGTGTTCGGACGGTGGATATGACCGGTTGCCACAGCTGCATGGCCTGTCTTGAAAGTTTCAGACCCTCGAATCGAGCAACAGGTATGGACTGCTGATGTGTGTCACGGTTGTTTCTTGTGATGCCAAGACTCATTTTCAGGGTCAGCAGCATGAGGATTATAAAATAGCAGCTGATGGTAAGATTCATGTAGGGGTAGATATAGGCGCATGCAATCGGAATCAGCGGCAGTGCGAGTGGCCGTTCGGCAATCCCGTTTGACCCGACTGCGGCGACGAGAGAGAAGGCGGCTATTACCCACAGGCGTGCGGTCGGACATTCGGTGGAAGTGTCAATAAACCTCCGTCGTAACGGAAGGTAGAGCAAGGTTATCAGTAATGTTCCCTGAGCTATTCCGAAGTCTGCTGTCGGTGCGTCTATGACGTTGATGAGTAAAGATGCAGCTGCGGTTGCTGTGATTATTGAGAAAATCGATGCGACGATATCGAAAAGTGTATGCCGGAACTTTACGATTAGCCATGAGGCAAGATAAAGCAGGCCTGTCACTCCCCATAGGAGTAAGTTGTGTATTCCCAGTTCGACAAGGCGGCCGAGATAATCCGAAGCAGAAGTGTGGCCGGTGATTATATTTTCGGGATTCCATGACCGTATATAGGTCTCCATGCCACACATGAGCATGATGGTTATTGTTGCGGTCACAGCAAAGGAAATGATGCCTATGAGAATGTCGCGGGTGATGATTGACGACGCTTTGCATTTGTCGGCCGGTTTCAGAGCCGTGCGGACTATGATGACAGGAAAAATCGGCAGTATGCAGATTGTCGGTATCCGGCTCAGGATCATCAGCGCACTGCTTATTCCGACGAAAGCTGCGGCAGCCGGAGTCTTGGCCGACATATAATATAAGGTGGCCAACAGGCAAATGACGATGAATGGATATGCGCCCGTGTCCCAGTTGTAGATAAACATGGCCGTGTAGGTCGACATGCCTGAGAGAAGCATGAAGAGAAAGGCGCATGGAATGATTTTGTGTGTACGGTGATAGAAATATGTGCAACCTAATCCTATGGATGTCAGATGGCAGAGTGCCATGAGACTGCGCAAAGCCAAAAGCCGGTCACCGAAGATTTCACACCACAGCGCGCCGATGCGGAATGTCAGCATGGCAAGCGGTGCGTCGGCATAGCCTCTTACACAGAGTGCCTGATAGAGTTCATCCTGTCCCGGGTCAATGTAGCGTAGACCCGAGAATGCGAGATAGATTCCGGCCATGACCATAAGTGTAGCCGTGATGTTGGCGACAAGAGAGGTTGATGCCGGATGGTTTGGGATATTTATGGTCTGCGACATTTTGGCTGCGGTTATGCTCGGGGTATTATGTTTGGAGTTGAGTGGAGAGAAAGAATCCGGGTAAGGTAAAGGCGGAAGAACCGGCCATGTCGCAATGGTCATTACTTCCGCCTTAGAGTGATATTTTTCTGAAGTGGCAGGAGGATTAATCCTCTTCCTTCATGTTGTGGAACACATTCTGCACGTCTTCGTCTTCTTCGATTTTTTCGAGAAGTTTTTCGATGGCGGCACGCTGTTCGGGAGTGACTTCCTTAACGTCGTTGGGAATACGTTCGAATTCAGACGAAATGATTTCGAAGCCGTTGTCTTCGAGATATTTCTGGATGTTTGAGTATTCTTCGAACGCACCGTAGAGAATCACCTGCTCTTCGCCTGATTCCTCGTCAACGATGTCTTCAAGTTCGTCCACACCGTAGTCGATGAGTTCGAGTTCGAGGTCTTCGAGCGATACGCCTTCTTTGGGTTTGATTTTGAAGACGCTCTTGTGGTCGAAAAGGAAAGTGAGCGAGCCTTGAGTTCCGAGGCTGCCTCCGTGTTTTGTGAAATAAGAACGGACGTTTGCAACGGTACGGGTGTTGTTGTCGGTCGCAGCTTCTACGAAGATTGCGATTCCGTGGGGGCCGTATCCCTCATAGGTGATTTCCTTGTAGTCGCCGGCATCCTTGTCGGTAGCTTTCTTGATTGCGCGTTCAACGGTGTCCTTGGGCATGTTGGCTGCCTTGGCGTTCTGCATGAGTGCGCGGAGACGGGGTTGGTTGAGGGATCGGGGCCTCCGGCCTTTGCTGCTATGGTGATTTCCTTACCTATACGGGTAAATGTACGCGACATGTTACCCCAGCGTTTGAGTTTGCGTGCTTTGCGGTATTCAAATGCTCTTCCCATGATAGTGAGTGTTACAGTTGAGTTTTATTATTGTTTTTCTATTGTTTTGTCTGAAGTTTACACGGTCTTTAAGCGTTATCGTAGCTCTGCACCGAGTTTTTTGGTGAGATTTCCGATGACTTTGTTCATCACGGCCTCGATCTGCTTGTCCTGAAGGGTCTTTTCATCATCCTGAAGAGTGATGGCGATTGCGTATGACTTCTTGCCTTCGGGAAGATTCTTGCCTTCGTAAACGTCAAACAAGGTCACGCTCCTGAGCAGACGGCGTTCGCTTTCACGGACGATTGCTTCAACCTGATCGAGTGTGACGTTCTTGTCGAGCAGAAGTGCGAGGTCTCTCTTCACCGGCATCGTCTTGGCAAGTGGTAAGTAGCTCACTTTCTTGCGGAGCGATAGATTGACAAGTGCGTGCCAGTCGAGCTCACAGTAGATGACTTCCTGCTTGATGTCGAATTTCGAAGCCAGTTTTTTGGATATCACACCGAGTGTGCCGAGATTCTTGCCTGAGCGGGTGTTGATGTCGAGCGCGGCTGAGTAAAGGGCGCATGACGATGCCGCGAGCTTGATTTCAGCAGGATTTATGCCAAGACGGTTGAGGACGTTGGCGATGACGGCCTTCATGTCGTAGACGGTCGCCGGCTGTTCGGGGCGTGCCCAGTTGCCCGGACGGAGTGCGCCGGTAAGCCATATGGCGAGACGCGAAGCTTCGCTGTAGGGGGCAAGAACCTTTTCAGCCGTGGCTTCAACGGCCGGGTTGAAGAAGTAGACATTGCCGAATTCATACATGGCGAGGTCTGCCATCTTGCGGTTGATGTTGTGGCTGAGCGATTCGAGACCTCCGAAAAGGAGTGTCTGGCGCATTACGTTAAGGTCGTTGCTCAGAGGGTTGAGCAGTCTGACGCAATGGTCGGCCGGATAAGCGGCAAGGTCGGTGTAGTAGGCTTCGGCTGTGAGGGAATTGTTGAGGATTTCATTGAACCCTTCGGCGGTCAGCTGTTCGCTGATGAGGTTACGGAGCTTGTTGTCCTGATCCTCGAAGCTCTGCGACGAGAGAGCTGAACGGACAGAGCTTGAAATCTCCACGTTGTTGTAGCCATAGATGCGGAGCACGTCTTCGGCCACGTCGCAGGGACGGGTGACATCGACGCGATAGGTAGGCACTTTCATGTCGGCTTTTTCGTCGGTCACTTCCGTAAGTTCCATTTCAAGGCTATTCAGTATCGAGACGATGGTGTCGGCGGGGATATGCTTGCCGATAAGCTTGTCGAAATATTCGAAGCTGAGGCTGACTTCAGCCGGTTCGATTCGCGACGGATAGTTGTCGCAGAGCGGTCCGCAGATTTCACCTCCGGCAAGCTCCTTGACCATGAGTGCTGCGAGCTTGAGCACATAGAGAGTATTGTTGGGGTCGACACCGCGCTCGAAGCGGAATGACGAGTCGGTGTTGAGACCGTGGCGGCGGGCTGTCTTGCGGACGGAAGTCGGGTTGAAATATGCGCTTTCAAGGAATACATCGGTGGTGGCTTCGGTCACGCCTGAGTCAAGACCTCCGAAGACACCGGCGATACACATGGGGACTTCGGTGTTGCAGATCATAAGGTCGCGTGAGTCGAGAGTGTGTTCCACACCGTCGAGAGTTACGAATTTCTCACCTTCCTTCGCATTCTTGACCACAATTTTGTTGCCGGCGATTTTTGCCACATCAAAGCAGTGGAGCGGCTGCCCCATGCCGTGGAGAAGATAGTTGGTGATATCGACTATGTTGTTGATCGGGCGGAGTCCGATGGTCGAAAGAGCGTCCTTAAGCCATTTCGGAGATTCCTTGACTGTCACGCCACGCACTGTAACTCCGGTGTATCGGGGACATGCGTCGGTGTTTTCAACGTCAACTGTAATGCCCCCTTCGGGGGTGTCGATGGCAAATGCACCGACTTCCGGACGGTGGAGATTGCCGGCTTCAGTGTGGGCGCTCATCCATGCGGCGAGGTCACGTGCCACACCGTAGTGAGATGCTGCGTCGATACGGTTTGGGGTGAGGTCTACTTCGAGCACGTAGTCTGAAGTGAGACCATAGAATTCGGCAGCCGGTGTGCCGGGCTTCACATCGTCGGCAATGACAATGATGCCGTCGTGCGAAGTTCCCACGCCGATTTCATCCTCGGCACAGATCATTCCGAATGATTCGACACCGCGGATTTTGGATTTCTTTATTGCAAACTCCTTGTCGCCGTCATAGAGTGTGGTGCCGACTGTGGCTACAACAACTGTCTGTCCGGCCGCCACGTTAGGCGCACCGCAGACAATCTGGGTTTTCGCACCGTCGCCGAGGTCTACAGTGGTGATGTGGAGATGGTCGCTGTTGGGATGCTCGACACAGGTGAGAACCTTGCCGATTACGATGCCGCGGAGGCCACCGCGGATTGATTCAATCTCCTCGACCGAGCCGGTTTCAAGACCGATTGAGGTGAGTGCGGCCGCGAGTTCGTCGGGGCTGAGATTGAAGTCAAGATATTTCTTAAGCCAGTTATATGATATATTCATGACAATGGTTGGAATATTCGGTTAACCTTTGATTTGCCGTCCGCACTGCCGAGTGTGATGGCAAAAGATGTGCAAAGTTACGAAATATCGGCAAACTATCGGCAAATTAAACCTGAAAAGATAAGCAATAATGCGCTTGTAGACGCAGGATTTATCTGTGGTCGTGACCTGATTGGAATTTTAGCACGACCCATTCTGGAATGCTGAACAATATCGCGGTTATTTCCGTTAAATTTATAGAAAAGACTTAAATTAACGTAAGTTAACTCATTGGAAAATAATGTTTACAAAATTTAAACAAAAGCGGAGTTAACTTTGAGGAAAATAAATTCATCGCATCATGAGCAATCAGCTGAAAGTTTACTGCGCCAATATCGGCGAATATCTGCCTGTCAACGGCGGAATGACTTTAAGTGATATATACGAGGGTATCAGAACGCGTATTCCATTTGTGCCGGTCTGCGCACGTGTCAACAACAAGGCAGAAGACCTTTCGTTTCCAGTCTTCACTCCGAAAATGATTGAGTTTATGCCGGTTGACTCCCCGTCGGGTCATCGTTGCTACATTCGTTCGCTGTGTATGATGCTCTACCGCACGGTGGCTTCCATTTATCCGGGAGTCAGGCTTGTCATAAGCCATTCGGTCTCGCGTGGTTACTATTGCCGTCTGAAGGGCATGGATGTCGACAGCGAGGTGTGTGCCCGTCTGAAGGAAGGAATGCGCGATCTTGTCGAGCGCGATTTGCCTTTTGAGCGCAAGGAGCGTCTTACCAAAGATGTAATCGAGATAATGAAAGGGCAGGGACTTCATGAGAAAGTCAAGCTGCTTGAGACTCTCAATGAGCTGTATACGGTATATTATAGACTTGACGGTCTTTGTGATACTTATAACGGCAATCTTGTTCCGCGGACAGGTATGCTCGGGGTTTTCGATCTTGTGCCCTATGAGGAAGGACTGCTGCTGCTCGGGCCGGATCTGGCCGATCCATCCCGTCCGACCATCCAGCTCTCCCAGCCGAAACTTTACAGGGCTTTTACGGATTATCTTGAGTTCAACCACATCATAGGCATCCGCGATGCCGGTGATGTGAATGAAGTTGCCGCCGGCAGCGGCTGCGCCATGATGATAAATGTGGCCGAGGCTCTCCATACGAAATACATCGGCGCTATCGCCGACAAGATTACAGAGCGCTATCACGATGGAGGCGCGAGGGTGGTTCTGATTGCCGGACCTTCGTCGTCGGGCAAGACCACATTCACCAAACGTCTGGCGGTGCAGTTGCTCACCAATCTGTTGAAGCCGGTGATGATTTCTCTTGACAATTATTTCGTTGACCGCCATCACACGCCTCTCGACGAGAGCGGCGACTATGACTATGAGTCGCTTTTCGCACTTGACCTCGAACTGTTCAATGAGCATCTCAACAAATTGATTAAAGGCGAGGAAGTGGAACTGCCATATTACAATTTTGAACGTGGCGAGAGGGAGTATCGCAAGGAGGTCATAAAACTCGATTCGAATTCCATATTGCTCATAGAGGGTATCCACGGCCTTAATCCCGAACTGACACGCGATGTCGATCCGGCGATGAAATACAGGATTTATGTCTCGGCGCTGACGACACTTGCCATTGATGACCACAATTGGGTGTCGACTACCGACAACCGCCTGTTGCGAAGGATTATCAGGGATTACAAGTATCGTGGGACGAATGCTCTTGAGACAATACGCCGCTGGCCGAGTGTGCGCAGAGGTGAGGAAAAGTGGATTTTCCCTTATCAGGAAAATGCCGATTCCATGTTCAACTCCTCACTGCTCTTTGAGCTTGGAGTCATGCGCGACGAGGCCGATAAGGTGTTGAGAAGTGTGCCGAGAGATGTGCCTGAATATGCCGAAGCCTACCGTCTGCGGAAGTTTCTGGGCTATTTCTCGCCCATTCCTTCGACGCTCATTCCGCCGAATTCGCTGCTACGTGAATTCCTCGGAGGATCTTCGTTCCATTATTGAAAATCAATGGGCATACATATAAAAAACACGGGTAGCATTCAACCGCTACCCGTGTTTTTTTGTTGCTGTCGCCGGATTCTATTTGAGCTGTACAGCCTGAAGCAATGGCGTGCAGCCTGAAAGCCCTTCGGCGATTAGTCTGTTGCATCGGTCGACGGCATCGGGAGTGCCGATTGTAAACGGCATTTCATAGAGTTCCGTCACGGCTGCGCCGGGAATAAGATTGTCCATTATCTCCTCTGTCGCGGGTGTGGAGGGAAGGGCGGAGTATTCCTTATATGTCCAACGCGTGAAGGCCGTTGCCGGTCCAACTCCGCGCCGGTCAAGCAAGAATCCGTTGTCAAGCTCAACGGGTTCACATCCTTGCAGGTCGGAGGGGGCAGGGAACGATATGAGCTTCGTGCGTGAAGCATCAAGCGTCACAGGGACATTGACGGCATAGTTTCCGTTGGTCTTATAGATTCTGACTTTCGGAATTTCAGTTGATGGCCGTCCGCCGCGTATCCCGCCGGGATTGATTTGTCCGGGCACAAGGATTGTTGTGGTGGTGTCGGTTTTTTCCACTTCATGCCTGTGGCTCCACCCGACGGCCGTGCCCCCATCGGACGGGGACACGGGGACGGCGGTTTTTGAGGTGGAACATCCGGCTGCGGTTGAGAGGAGTATGATTGCCGGTATGATTGAATGGCCTGACATATTATTTCTTTATAATCTTGACAGATTCGACGCCGTTGGCAGTCGCAACGCGGGCTATGTAGAGACCGGTGGCAAGCCCTGTCACATCGATACGGGCGCTTGAACCGTCAATTTCGACAGGAACCGAAACATAGCTTCCTGAAAGAGAGGCAATGTCGATGCGTGTGATTTCGCTGCCGGCTGTAATGACCGTATAGTCATAGGCGGGGTTGGGGCTTGCGCTCACACCGCGCGGTGTGTCGGCCAGGATGTCGGAAATGCCGGTCTGGTTACTGATAGTGAAATTGATACGGTTGGCGGAAAGTTCATTGTTGTCGACAGGGTTTACAAGGAAGGCCTGATATGTCTCTCCGGGAAGAGCGTTAGGCATCTGGATGGTAAAGTCGACAATCTCTTTCTTTCCGGCTGTAAGAGATATGCGGTCGGAATAGAATACCGCAGGTGTATAGGTGGTGACTCCGGGGAGAATCGGGCCAAGCACATAGACAGGAATCCGATTGAAGAAATATCCAGAGCTGCACGCAACTACCATAGAAACCTTGATATTGTCGGGGGTGACAGAGGTGGCGTTTGCGATGCTCCATATCGGGCTTGAAATCACCGGGTTGCCGGGATTTGCGAGCATGGAGACCTGAATAGGTTCGCAGATCAGTCTGATGCCGTTGGGGCTATTGTTGTCAGCGATGGCCATAGCGAAATAGTAAGATCCTTCCGGAATGCCTGTGGAGTAATCGGGGATTGTCTGAGTCCATGTAGTCTGATATTCAAACGGGCTTGCGACACTGTTGGGGGAGAATTCTTGTGCCATTTGTTCGCCGATTGCGACGGTTGTCTCGGATGTTGTGCCTGTGAGAAGTACACCGAAAATGGTTTGCGAGACGCTCAGAGGTCCTGTCCACAGAGCATTGCCTGTGACCACGAATCCATAACCTTGATAGAGTGGAGTCTCGAATTTAAGATCTTCGACTGCGTATGCTCCGACTTCGGGTACTTCAGCAGTTATTACAACACCATTGCTGTGGAGGGCTATGTAGCCCGGATGGTCGGCGGGGGTCGGCATTATTTTAGACTGGCCTTTGTATGGCTTGTAAACCGGATATAAGCGATAGTCGCCGGCCTTCAATGTAAGTTCGATAGAGAATCCGCCATAACCTGAATATGGACTTATTGTGTCAAGAGGCAGAAAGAGTTCCTCTATGGCTTTTCCGTCATTATCAGTTAATCGGAGTCCGAGCTGGCCGATAAATTCGACGGCAGAGAAATTATAGAACGGGCCGGAGATGCTAAGCACGTTATTCGATGTGACTTCTGCGCTGAACTGGCCTTCGCAGACAATGTAGCTGCTATTGGAGTCAGACGACGGCTTTCTGATGCCGACCACAATGTCCTGACCGATGTTATAGCCGTCAGTGCTGCCTCCTATGCCCTGCGACGAAGGGTCGAGGGCTGTGAGACGGAAATAGCCGTCGCTTACGCCGCCCCAGCCCCAGTTGAAATGGAAATATCCGTCAGACTGGTAGCCGTCGCAGACAAAACAGTGTCCCGCTCCGCTTCCGTTAGCGCCTGAATAGATGACAGGGCCGCATTCTTTAAGATTGTTGTAGATGATTGTCTCCCATTCGTCAAGTCCGTAGAAAGAGCGGAATTCGATGTGTGCGTCTTTGTCGTAGCCGAATGTGTTGACAAGGGCGAGAGGTATGCTGATTGATGGCGCGCCTGAGCCTCCGCGTTGCTCGATGTCATAGTTCATGTTGACCGAGTATCCGCATGCTTTCATCAGTTTTGCCACTGCGGCTGCCTGAGTGGTGTCGTATTGTCCGCGGGTGTAGACATCAAGCATGTTTGCCCAGTCGAAAGTTACGTTGTCTTCTTTCCAGACAAGCTGGCTTTGGGCTGTTGCCCATGTATATGAGAAGTCAGCGTTGAACGATGCCGGCCATTCATGATAGTTCATCACTTGAGCCATTGCGGTGGCCACGCAGCCTGTCACTGTGTAGTTGCCGGCAAGCTGAGGGCAGTCGTTGTTGTAGGGTTCGCCCTGATTCCAGCGGGTCTTTAAAAGGGGCTCGATAGGAGCACGGTCGCCGTTGCTGTACTGCGAATAGGCCGGTGTGCCGTTTTTGGTCGCGGCTTCGATTTCGGCTTTATACTGATTGAGCCACCATCGCAGGTTGTCAGGCATGTTGTCGGGGTCGATAGAGCCGGTCGTGCTGTAGCCGAGCACGGGAGCGGCAACGTCGTCGGCCGATACCACGAGGTAGCCTTCGCTGCCTTGGTCGAAAACATAGAGCGAAGGCGAATTCTGTTCGCCTACGGTCAGGATCGGTGACTTGCGTAGCGGAGCGCGGTGGGTTGCTGATGTTTTACCGTTGTCGAGCGCCCTTGCGAGAGCCTCGGCCGGTGTAAGAGTGCGTGCGTCCACTGAGCTTCCTATCAAGCCAACAAACGAGAGGATAAGTAAAGATTTTCGCATTTTACAGTTTGATTAGTTATGGTTAACTTATAGTTACTAATGTCGGAATCGTTTGCATTATTTTTTGTATAGTATTTAGTGATGAAATTCGTTAATCAGCGGAGATGGAGAGAAAAAGCCCGCATCTGCAACGGCCGGAATTTCAGATGTCTCTTTCAGGCTGTCGTTGATGCAGGCTGTTATGACTATATTGGATTCATAAATAAATTGTATTGAGAACGGTCGGGCTTCATCTCTTATGAAAGCGGTTTTATTGAAATCGCATAGCCTCCTCCGGCAAGTTCGTGGATGCTTAGTTTTGATTTCGAAGTCACGGTCTTCTTGGTGATTGTGTAGCGTGTCTGTCCGTCGACCGTGTTTGCATCGGGTGCTTCGGCATAGATGGTTGCCTCGTATTTTCGTCCCGGATCAAGGAATGAAAGTGCTATCTCGCTCTTCCGGTCGGCAGTTCCGGCGGTTGAGCCGACATACCATTCATCGGAGTTCTTGTCCTTGCGGGCCACTGTCACATAGTCCATCGGTTCGGCTTCGAGATAGACCGAGCGTTCCCACTCGACGGGAACATCCTTGATGAACTGGAAGGCATCGAGATGCTTTTCGTAATGCTCGGGAAGGTCTGCGGCCATCTGTAGGGGACTGTACATGGTCACATAGAGAGCGAGCTGTCCGGGAATGGTCGAAGCGATTTTGGAATTGTTGCCCGGTGTGAAGGTCGACAGGTCGAATTCGAAGATTCCGGGAGTGTAGTCCATCGGGCCACCCTGAAGGCGTGTGAAGGGGAGTATGGAGGTGTGTGTTTTGTCGTTGCCGCCCATTGCCTGATATTCCGTGCCGCGCGCGCTTTCGTTGCCGATGAGGTTGGGGTAGGTGCGGGCGAGACCGGTCGGACGGCTGGCCTCATGGGCGTTGACCATGATTTTGTGTTTTGCAGCTTCCTTCACGGCATGGAGGTAATGGTTGTTGAGCCACTGTGAGTAGTGATATTCTCCGCGTGGAATCATGTTGCCGACATAGCCGCTCTTCACCGCATTATAACCGTAGTCGTTCATGAGCTGATAGGCTTTTTCCATATGGCGCTCGTAGTTGCGGACAGAGCCGGAGGTCTCGTGGTGCATCATCAGTTTCACGCCTTTTGAATGGGCGTATTCGTTCAGACCCTTGAGGTCGAAGTCGGGATAGGGTGTCACGAAGTCAAACACATAGTCCTTCGACTGTCCGAACCAGTCCTCCCAGCCTTCGTTCCAGCCTTCTACGAGCACTTGGTCAAAACCGTGTTCGGCCGCGAAGTCGATATATCGTTTCACTTTTTCGGTATTGGCGCTGTGACGGCCGTTTGGCTT
Organism: Duncaniella dubosii; assembly: GCF_004803915.1. Lineage (NCBI taxonomy): Bacteria > Pseudomonadati > Bacteroidota > Bacteroidia > Bacteroidales > Muribaculaceae > Duncaniella > Duncaniella dubosii. The sequence goes on along the minus strand of NZ_CP039396.1, from coordinate 1,151,762 downwards.
TGTCTTGGTGTAGTCTGTCTCGCCGAGTTTCACGGAGTAGACATCGTCGGTATAGTTCCATGAGCCTGCGCCTGTGATCATCTCCCACCACACACCGATATATTTCACCGGTTTGATCCAAGAGGTATCCTCATACTTTGTCGGGTCGTTGAGGTTGTAGATGAGGCGTGAGGCGAGGATGTCTCGGGCATCGTCTGTGATGATTACCGAACGCCAAGGAGTGTTGGCCGGAGTCTGCATATAACCTTTACGCCCCTGATTGTCGGGAGTCAGCCATGAGTGGAAAGTCATGGTTGTGTCGTTGAGGTTGAGGTGCATGGTCGGGTAGTCGATGGTTCCGGCTTCATGGATGTTGAGATATATGCCGTCGTCTGTTTTCAGCTGGAGTGCCGTCTGCACGCCTGTCGGTGAGAAAGGTGTGGTCGAGGCGTTGTCCGGGTTGATCTTTGAGGGAAAGAGGTCGCGGATTTCGCTCAGACGCGATTTTGTGTAGTTGTATTCCTGGGTGTCGTAGTCGCCGGGAATCCAGTAGGCGGTGTGGTCGCCGGTCATGGCAAATTCCGTGTTTTCCTCCGCGATGACAAAATAGTTGAGATTGGGCTGGCCGGGAAATTCATATCTGAATCCTATGCCGTCGTCATACGCACGGAAGCGTACCACCATCGTGCGGTCGAAAGCAGGCTGGCGCAGTGTGACCGACATCTCGTTATAGTTGTTGCGGATGAGTGTTTCCTCTCCCCATACGGGTTCCCAGTTTTCATCAACGCTGTCGCGTGTGGTGTTGACAAGCTCGAAACCGTCTTTCAGAGACAGAGCATCGGCTGCGGCTTTCTTTCCCTGCTGGTCAAAGCTGTTTCGGCCTGATTCGCTGAACAGGTCAAATCCGAGGCCGGAGGGGGCGATAACTTCCTTGCCTTTGAAATCGACAAAATAGGTAGGGCGTCCGTCGCGCAGTTCGAATGTAAGCGATATGTCTCCGTCGGGAGATGTCAGTTTTTCCGCACCTGACATGCCGTTTGCCACGAGAGCCATACAAGCTAATGCTAAAAATGTCTGATGGTTCATTGTGTGTGGTTGGTGAATTTTGAGGTTAAGAATGAGTAAGTATGATATTGTATTGTGTTATAAATGCAAACTTACGAAAAATTCACTTAACAATCAAGATTTTAAGCAGAAACTTGAACCGGGAGCTGTGGATAAGCCGGCAATCAGCGGCGCTTTTGCCCGCGAGCCTCGGCCTTGTTGACAAGAGACATGTCGATTCTGACTTTTCCGTCGGGATCATTGAGGTCGGCCCACTTGTCGTAAACGGGATAGAGCGAGAGCGGATTGTCGTTATACCAGCTGTAGCCGTTGCGACGCTCGTGGCCGATTTCTTCGAGAGATTTGCGGGGAATGCCGTCGCGGTCGCAGACATAGATTTCGCATTTCTCAAGGTCGTAGAAGCGTCCCCACAGAGGGCCGGCTGTCAGGTCGGCCACAAGACGGGTGTCGGATTCCGGCGATTTGGGTCGGCCTGTGCGTTCCAGACGGTAGCCCATGAGCTTGTTGGCCTCGAACCATGCCATCGCACCGTGTACAGCTTCCTTTATTCTTTTGTCGGGGGCGGGGAGCTGCATGAGCAGACCGACTATCTGTGAGCTTTCGGCCGAGCAGAACGACGGCATCTCGTAGGAGCGTGCGGGAGCTGGGGCAAATGTCTCGCGGTCATGCTGCTGGCACCAGACGGTCGGCTTTCCGTCGACACGTATCTGTGTGGCGAGTATGCAGTCGATTCCTTTTTCGAAGGCTACTCGCAGACGTGTGCGGAGTGTTTCGTCTGTCAGGTTTCCTCCATATGGCTCATGTTGCTCGAAAATGTCGCGCAGAAGTGTGAGTGTATTGGCCATCGCGCCGTCGTTGAAGGTGATGTGTATCTGATATCCCTGCGGATCAGGCCAGAACTGCGGCCATCCGCCATTGGGATACTGTCCTGAGAGAAGATATTCCATTCCTGCGAGAAAAGCGTCGCGGTAACGTGTATCGCCGGTTGCCTGATAAAGCCGTGCGAGGAATGTCATCTGTGTTGTTGTGGCGTTATTGTCGGTGGTCGAATCGTTGCGGCGGTCGCGCTGGGTCTTGATTTCAGCAAGCTCTTCGGGAGTGTGAGGACGGCACATGTCTATGTTCTTGGGCCATCCTCCTGTGACACGCTGGTAGGCGAGCACCTGCTCTCCGATGCGTGCAGCTTCGGGCGTCGTGAAAAATTCTTTGTCGGTGCGGCGCAGTTCGTAATCACGTTTCGGTGCGGCCATAGCGTCGTTGACGATAAAATTGCAGATTAAGGCAATGAATGCAGTCTTGACAAGTCTTTTCATGATATTGCTGATGTGATGATTGTGATTGAAGGTAAATTTTGTATCGCAAATGTACACATAAAAAATAATATTAGGAATTTTTCGTACCTTTGCAATTAAAAATGGGACGATTGCTCGCTATAGACTACGGACGTAAGCGCTGCGGACTTGCTGTGACCGATGTGTTGCAGATAGTGGCCACGGCGCTTGACACTGTGCCATCGGCACAGCTGATACCATATATCAAATCATACGTGGCTCGTGAACGGGTCGACGAAATAATAGTCGGTCTCCCCAAGACGCTCGACGGACAGCCCTCGGAGTCGATGCGTTACATCACTCCTGCCATCAACCGGCTTAGAAAGGAACTTCCCGACATTGAAATAAAATTTTTCGATGAACGTTTCACCTCGACTCTCGCGCATCGTGCCATGATTGATTCCGGCGTTAAGAAAAGCGACCGTCGCGACAAAGCCGCGATCGACCGCATGGCAGCGGTCATCATCCTTAACGGTTATCTCGAAAGCCGCGACATGATGAGGTGAGCAGTGATGCCCGACAGTGAAGATATAGAACTTATAAAAATCATTCCGAATACGAAATGCGTTTACCAGTATATTTATACGGTCATCCGGTGCTCCGCAAGATTGCAGCCCCGGTCTCGTCAGACTACAACGGTCTCAAGGAACTTGTCGAAAAAATGTATGAGACCATGTATGATAGCGAAGGTGTCGGTCTCGCCGCTCCGCAGATTGGACTTTCCGACAGAATCGTTGTCATAGACGCCGATCCTGTCAAAGACAGTTTCCCCGAATGCGAGGGTCGGAAACTCACCCTCATAAATCCGGAAATCGAGATTCTTGACGGTGAGACCGTGGTCCGTGATGAAGGCTGTCTGAGCCTGCCGGGACTTTCTGAAAGAGTTCCTCGTGTGGAAAATATCAGGCTTAAATGGGTCGATGAGAATTTCGAACCTCACGAAGAAGTCATCACAGGTTTCCTCGCGCGAATCGTTCAGCATGAGTGCGACCATCTTGAAGGAATGCTCTATATCGACCATATCTCGATGATACGCAAGCAGCTCATCAAGGGAAAGCTCAACAACATAATCGCCGGGAAGACCCGCTGCGACTATCCCGTCAAATACGCTCCAAAGAGCCGTAAGTGACGGCCGAACATTCCGTAGGAGTCATGGCGGTTATGCGCCTTGAGTCTTGTATTTGCTTCGCAATATAAACAGGGCTGCGGCACCGACGGCTGCAAACGGCACACCGACCAATGCCGGAGAGGCAAGACCGAATCCGTGGTGGATAGCAATTCCTCCGAGAGCCGCGCTAACAGCGTTCGAGACATTGAATGCAATCTGTATGCCTGCTCCTCCGAGCATTTCGCCTCCTTTGGCGAAACGGACTATGAGATATTGCAACGGACCGCCGATGCCGAACAGCGCCCCTGTGGCAAGAAACATCAGCGCGAGTGAGGCTATCTTCACGTCGGCAAAGAGATAGAGCATCGGCATGACTGCAAGCATCGATGCTGCAAGAGTGCCGCACACGCGTGCGACTCCGAAGCGGTCGGCGAGTTTTCCGGCGATGGCGTTTCCGGTGACCATACCTATGCCCGCGAGCATCATGACCCATGTCATGGCTGAACCCGTGAAGCCGGTCACTTTGGTCATTATCGGGTCGACATAGCTGAACCAGCAGTAGACGCTGGCCTGTCCGAAAAAGACACCGGCGTAGATCAGCCAAGGTGCAGCGCTTTTGAGAAAGCGGAACTGGCCTTTCATGCCGGAATCCGGCAGCGGTTCGAGTCGCGGAATCCATGCGCGGATGCCCACCAGCGCCAGTCCTCCGAACAGGGCGACCATTGCAAAAGCGATGCGCCAGTTGAACAGGTTGCTGATAAGTGTTGCGGCCGGTACTCCGGCTACGTTGGCTACGGTCATGCCTCCGACCATCACGGCTACTGCCTGAGCGCCATGTCCCGGCGATGCGAGCCGTGAGCAGACGATAGCTCCTGCGCCAAAGAAAGCTCCGTGGGGCAGTCCTGAGAGGAAACGGGCGCAGAGCAGCATCGGGAAGCCTGTCGAGAGGGCTGCCATTGTGTTGCCCGCTGTGATAATGACTGCAAGCAAGAGCAAAAGCCTCTTCAAAGGCATCTTGCGGAGAAATATGAGCATGGGTGCGCCTATGGCGACACCGAGCGAATAAGCCGAAATCAGGTGTCCGCCGTCAACGACACTGACGTTGACGCTTCGGGTTACATCACTGAGTATTCCCATCATACCGAATTCGGCAATGCCAAGGGCAAAAGTGCCTATGGCCAAAGCTATTAATCCACGTTGCATAACGGCGATCTGTTAGAAACTATTAGAAACTCTATTTATGGATTGGTCCTGTGATTTTTCGGGGCGCAAAATTACGAATTTCATTCCGAACTCCAATGAACCGCATGTAAATTCCAGTCCGTTGTTGCATTAGAATATCATTAAAAAAATAATAAAAACAGTTATATGGCTGACGATAAAAAAGTAATATTCTCGATGGTGGGTGTCTCAAAGACATATCCGCCGCAGAAACAGGTGTTGAAAAACATCTATCTTTCATTTTTCTATGGTGCTAAGATAGGTATCATCGGTCTCAACGGTTCAGGTAAGTCCTCACTTCTGAAAATCATAGCCGGCCTCGACAAGAGCTATCAGGGCGAGGTGGTCTTCTCTCCGGGCTACTCTGTGGGCTATCTCGAACAAGATCCGCAGCTCGATCCCTCCAAGACCGTCATTGAGGTTGTGCGCGAAGGAGTGCAGCCGATCATGGATCTTCTTGCCGAGTTCGATAAGGTAAATGAATCGTTCGGCGACCCGGATGTGCTTGAAGACCCCGACAAGATGGATGCCCTTCTCGCACGTCAGGCAGAGCTTCAGGACAAGCTTGACGCCGCCGATGCGTGGAACATAGATTCTAAGCTCGAACGTGCGATGGATGCTCTCCAGTGTCCGCCCGACGACCAGAGTGTGACCACCCTTTCAGGAGGCGAACGCCGTCGTGTGGCTCTTTGCCGTCTGCTCCTTCAGCAGCCCGACATCCTGCTTCTCGACGAGCCTACCAACCACCTTGACGCTGAGTCGATCGACTGGCTCGAACAGCATCTTCAGCAATATCCGGGAACGGTCATCGCCATCACCCACGACCGTTACTTCCTTGACCACGTCGCAGGCTGGATTCTTGAGCTTGACCGTGGCGAGGGAATACCTTGGAAGGGTAATTATTCCTCATGGCTCGACCAGAAGACCAAACGCATGGCTCAGGAGGAGAAGCAGGCATCGAAGCGTCGCAAGACTCTCGAACGCGAGCTTGAATGGGTGCGTATGGCTCCCAAGGCCCGTCAGGCCAAAGGCAAGGCCCGTCTTTCGAGCTACGACCGTCTTCTCAACGAGGACCAGAAGGAGAAGGAAGAGCGTCTTGAGATTTTCATCCCCAATGGTCCGCGTCTCGGCAGCAAGGTCATTGACGTGCAGGGATTCTCGAAGGCTTTCGGCAAGAAGCAGCTTTTCAAGGATCTGAGCTTCTCGCTCCCGCAGGGCGGTATTGTCGGTGTCATCGGACCGAACGGTGCGGGAAAGACCACTCTTTTCCGTCTGATCATGGGGCAGGAGACTCCCGATGCAGGTACGTTTGAGGTAGGCGAGACTGTCAAGATTGCATACGTCGACCAGACTCACCACGACCTTCTTCCCGACAAGAGTGTCTACGAGGTGATTTCGCAGGGAGTGGAAAGCTTCCGCATGGGTGGCCGTGATGTCAATGCCCGAGCCTATCTTTCGCGTTTCAACTTCACCGGCGCTGATCAGGAGAAAAAAATAGCAGTGCTTTCGGGTGGCGAGCGTAACCGCCTTCACCTTGCAATGGCGCTTAAAGAGGAGGGCAACGTGCTTCTGCTCGACGAACCTACCAACGATATTGACGTGAATACGCTTCGCGCTCTTGAAGAAGGTCTCGACGATTTCGCCGGATGCGCCGTTGTCGTGAGCCACGACCGTTGGTTCCTCGATCGCATCTGCACACACATCCTTTCGTTTGAAGGCGACGGCAATGTGGTCTTCTTTGAAGGTTCATACTCCGACTACGAGGATTACAAGCGTGCCCACAACGACGGCAAAGAGCCTACGCGCCGCCGTTATCGCAAGCTCATGGAATAGTCGGCTGTAGGACAGTTGACATGACAACGGATTCTTGATTTTCATCCGGCCGTCGTTATGACTCTGATTATAATGACGGCGCGGACCGGAAGTCAGGAATCTGTTGTAACATATAAAAATAGTAACTCTTCATAATTATTCATATTCTTTGGGGCTGTCGTCAGACACAAGAGCTTATGACTATTTTACAGGAAAGTTACATTGTGTCTTGGATTGCTTAATTTGAATGGTTACTTATAATCGTTGATATGTCACAGTTCAATGCTTTTGAAGAAGCTCTTGATTTTTCGTTCTGGAAGAATTTATGTGAGACCCGCGGAGAAAGATTGTTTTTCAGGCGTGGCGAATATTTCGTGCATGCCGGTGAAGTGTTGCAGCGTGTAGGGTGGATTGTCTCGGGTGGATTCAAACACTCCCTGACAGATAATGCCGGTCATGCCAAGGCTGTAGGCTTTGTCTTCGAGGATGCGGTCGTCGCCAATTATCTCAGTGCCTTGGCCGGAGAGAAAATGCCTACGGACATAATCGCATTGGAAGATTCGGAAGTGATGGTTGTCCCTTCGTCGTATATATGTGAGATTCTTGACACCCGGCCTGAAGTCAAGGTGAAATTTCTGCAGGTGTTGTTCGGACAAGCCTATGACCATGTGCTTAACATCTACCGTTTCACCCCTGAACAGCGCTACGCACATCTTCTCGAACGTTTCCCACGTATTCTTGACCTCGTACCTGTCGGAGACCTTGCTTCATATCTGAACATCTCCCGCCGGCAGCTTCATCGCTTCCGTAATCAGAAGACGAAATAAAAAATAACGTTGTCACCCGCTGCGGGAGACGATTGTGACATTTGTCACATCTTTCGTCGATTATATTTCATAACTTTGCAGAGTTAAACCTCTGAATAAAGCTATGAGAAATATATCTGATGATCGATCATCAATTTTTTACTAATAGTAGATAATGTTTTTTTATCGCGCTCTGGCATTGATTTAACCTACGCTTTCGATATTGAGCGCAACACTGAATCTGAGGAATAAGAAAAAAGAGATGCAGGAATACTGCTGTCTCTTAACAGCCAACAGTAAAATCATACATAAAGGCAACGCATGGCCACGATGTGAGATCGCAGCCATGCGTTGTTGTTTTTCTACCCGTATTGTTGGGGATCAGTCTTTCCTGATTTCGTGGATATATGCGTTGACTGCGCCGACGAGGAGAGCTCCTCCGACTATGTTACCGAGGGTGGCAGGAATAATATTGGTTGTTATTGCTTCAATTATGCCTATGTCCGCGCCCTCCATCATGCCGAGGGGGATGAAGAACATGTTGGCAATCGAGTGTTCGTAGCCGAGTACTACGAATGCCATTACCGGCAGCCAGCAGCCGAGGGCTTTCTCAAAAAATGTCTTTCCGGAAAGAGCGAGCCATACCGCAAGGCAGACACACCAGTTAGCTCCGATTCCCTTTATGAATACTGTCAGCCATGTCATCGATACTTTTGCTTTGGCAATGTTGATGATGGCTTCGTGGTAGGGTGCGGACGAAGTAAGCCCGCAGGCATAGACCATTATATATGTAAAAGCAATTGCGCCGATGAAGTTTCCGATATATACCATTACCCAGTTACGCATGACAAGCCCGAAGCTGTGGCTGCCTTTTGCGTATGACGGGATGAGGAGGGCATTGTTGCCGGTGAAAAGTTCTGCGCCGAGCACTACCACCAATATAAGACCGATTGGAAACATGCACCCGCTCAGAAGTTTCTGGACTGCCGGATTGGCTTCTGTCAGTTCCGGGAAACCGTAGCCGACAATAAGCGATAAGATTCCGCCAAGAGCTATGTAGACTCCGGCAAGACACGATGCGAGCAGAAGACGCGAGGGATTCTTGACTGTAAGATTAGCTTTGGCTGCGCCGACAGTTGCGGCGGTTTCAGTGATTTCTCTTGGGGTTCTGATTTGCATGTTTCGTTGATACTGTGTTTATTTCTACGTCCGGCGTGAATCGTTCTCCCGCAGGCGCTCCCGTTTTTTCAGAAAAACATGCAGGATGGCAATTATGAGCAATGTGGCGCCGATAACACCGAAGTAGTATAGATAGTTTCCTTGCTGGAATTCGGAATAACCGATGTAGCTCATCACTCCGAGATAAATCAGGAGGATGGACGGGATGACTGTTGAACGTCGTAGTTTCATGGTTTTTAGGTTAAGTTTAAAGTTTTAATTATGAAGTGTCAGGTATTAAGTGGGATGAATCTGTTTAATGGTTGCTGTCAGGAATCGGGAAGAGACAGACTATTGTCCTTCGGCTGTTCCGGAATCGTGGTGTATGTAGGCCGACTCTGCAGGGTCGAAACAGCCGTCCATCAGATGCCGGTAGATTCGCAGACATGCCCATGCGTCGATCGACGCATAGATTTTCTGACCCTGACTCAGCTGGGCGGCTTCCCAGTTGCTCAGACGCTGGCTTTTCGAGATGCGTCCGTTGAAAATTATTCCATATATCTTTTGCAGGCTTGAGTCGGCGATATGGAATGACTTCACGACATTTTGCAGGTCGATGAATTCAGCCGGTTCGAAGCTGGCTATCCTGTGGAGGACATGGAAATCATCTCGCAGCGAAAGCCCGACTTTTGTTACTTTGTCTGATTCCATGAACTCGCGCAGTTCCGGGAAGAAACCGAGTTTGTTAAGACGGAACAGGAATGAATGGTCGAGAGTGGAAATCTGAATCAGCGAGACCGTATTGGTCTGCCCCTTTCGGAAATTTGGTTTTGTCTCGGTGTCGAATCCTACCGCCTTACATGTATTGAGATAGCGGAGGGCTTCCAAGGCATCGGGCATATTTTCAAGCACCGTTATAGAGCCGGCAAATTCTACCGTCGGCAGTCCCGACAGCTGCTCCTTTGATATTGAGATGCTAAAAGAATTGATGTCCATTGGAATATGCGTTTTAGGACGCAAAGTTACTTATTATTGTTGAAATCGCCTAAAAAATGGTTTCAAATAGTGTTAGAGCGTATTTAAAAAGTGTTTTAATCGAGAGTGGGTATTGTGGCGAAGCAGGTGTCCGGGAAGTTGCGGCTGACGTAGCGCCGGAGGAATGCCTGAGAGTCTGCGCTGATGATGCGGTCGGTGTCGAAGTGCTCGTTGTAGATGACGGCGGCGAGCCTTATCCCGCGTGATTTAATGGCTTCAAGTGATAGGATGGTATGGTTGATTGATCCGAGAACTCCGTTGGTCACTAATATTATCGGCAGTTTGCGCGACTCCACATAGTCGATGGTGAAAAAATCGTCGGTGATAGGGACCATCAGCCCTCCAGCCCCTTCGACAAGCACAATGTCGTAGCGGCTGCAGAGAATTTCAGTCGATCTGTCGATGATGTTGAGGTCTATATCTCGTTCGTCCATGCGGGCGGCGAGTTGTGCCGATGCCGGATAAGAGAAGATTATCGGGGCGGTAGTGTGGTCGATATCCTCTGGCAACGGTCCGATACCCATGATTTTTCGGTGAAGGTCTATATCTTCCGAAAAACCGATGTTGCCGGTCTGGATGAATTTCTGGGTTGCCACACTCTTGCCCTCTTTCATGAGGCGCGATGCGATATAGCCGGTGACGTAGCTTTTGCCGGCGTCGGTGTCGATTCCTGAGATGAAATATGCCTGACCCATGTCTTATCTAATAAGGTGGTGATTATATTTTTCTGAATACGATGTAGACCGGTTCGTATGTGACCGGTGCTTGTCCCGTAGGGGTGAGGGGATAGGATGAGAGTATTGTTCGTGCGGAGATGCTGCCGTGTCTGCTGCTAAGGGCGTTGACCCCGGTGAGTTTTACGTGGCGCATAGCATCGGCAGGTGTCTCGAACAGAATGGTGCGTGTCCCGGATATGAGGCTGATTACCGCACATCCGTCGGGAAGCATGCTCCGGAGCGCGTCTACAGACGGATAGTGGCGTCTGCTGTTCAACAGACTTCCTATCTCGGTCATTGTCCCCGGACCGAATGTCGAGAGTATGGCATAGCCGCCTTTGCGGAGTACGCGGGCACATTCGCTCATGAATGTTTTCGGGGAGTTGAACCATTGCATTGTGGATGCGGAAAAAATCATGTCGAGACTTTCGCTTGGGAGTCGGCGGATTTCGATCTCGGCATCACATTCGCGAGCCGATAGCCTGACATCCGGCATGGATTCCTGAATTGACGAGGGGATATGAAGATCCCAGACCTCGATTTTGTCAAGACCGGTCGCCCGGCATAGCATGCGTGTGGTAAGCCCCGTTCCGCATCCGATTTCAAGGACATCCATCGGGCAGGAGGCACCGGTTGATATTTCTTTCAAAGCCTCGGATGCGAAGCTACAGAGGCGTTCGGCGATTTCGCGCTGAACGATGGCATTGTCGTCATAGGTAGTCTCGGCGCGGGTGAACTTTTCGGCGACAAGTCCTTTTTCAGTCAGAAGTGATTGGAAGAGACGGTTGAAATTGGGGAGGTGAGGGCCGTCTATGCGTATTGTCTCGATTGCCTCTTCGCGCCAAGCCTGAATCTGATTGTCGGGTGGAATAATGCGGTCGTCCGAACTTATGACCGCACGCTCCCATAATCCATGCGGAGCGACCGTGCGGCGGTCTGCTATAGCTGTCAGTTCTTCCCGCAATTCCGACGGACTGCGGTCAGGGAGTGTCTCGGAAAAAAGCCGCATTGCCGCACCAGAGCCGCACATGCGCAGATAAAATTTCGACAATGATTTTTCATCAAGACCTTCAAGTGTCCCCCGGAATATATCTTCCGAGATTCCCTTCTGATTGTTGACAGGGTGCATCGTTCCGTTGACGGCTATTCGTGCCGTGACGGGGAGCGAGCGGTGTGACAGCAGGAAATCTGTTGCCGCAGGAACTCCGAATGACCATGCGATGACAGCGATTTCACCGAAGGTTTCCATCGTGCGTTCGAGTCGGTCGGGAAATCTGTTGTCGCGGTAATCCCAGATTACTATTATATGATAACCGGGAAGATGCAGACGGCTGAAAGGTTTCTCGTCCATGCCCCAGCCGGCAAAAATCAGCAGGGCGCGGTCGTGGCTTGAGTTGTCCTTGGCGGGGAATACGTGGAATTTCATGATGAAATCAGTTTTGCGAGTGTTTCGCCAAAGCGGTCGATACAGTCGATGCTCATTGCGCTGCTCAGGCTTATGCGCAGTCTTTCCGTTCCGGGAGGGACGGTCGGCGTGCGTATCGGGAGCACCTTGAAGCCTTCGGCAAGCAGTTTTTCCGAGAGGGATACGGCTTTTTCGGCAGAGCCGGTGACAAAAGGCTGTATGTGGCTTGCGGTGATGGGAAATCCGGGCGACAGTGGCTGGAGATGTTGGCGCAACCGCTCTCCGAGAGCTTTGAGATGGCGGCGCTGTTCATCCATCGCGAGGAATGTCTCAATCATATAATGTGTCCATGCGACAGTCATCGGCGGCAGCGATGTCGAGAATATCAGGCTGCGTGCACGGTTGATGAGGTAGTCGCGTAGGGTAGGGGAGACCGCACAGAACGCACCGGCTGATGCCGCAGCCTTTCCGAACGTCCCTACTATGATGTCGATTTTGTCGAAATTTCCGTTTCCACGGCATAAGCCAAGTCCCTTCGGCCCCTCTACGCCAAACGCATGGGCCTCGTCGACATAAAGCATTGCGTTGGGGTATTTCTCCTTCAGCCCCACGATAGTGTCGATGTCGGCACGGTCGCCGTCCATGCTGTAGACACTTTCCACAACGATGAGCACCCTTTCGTGGGCGGCCGCTTCTTTGGCGAGTATTTTTTCAAGATGTGAAGTGTCGTTGTGGCGGAATCGGGTGAAGGCTGATTTCGACAGAGTGATGCCGTCGATTATGCTTGCGTGGACGAGCTTGTCGGCAACAATCATGGTGTCGCCTGTCGCAAGCGCCTGTATCATGCCGGTGTTCGCATGATAACCGCTGTTGAACAGCAGGCAGGGGCGTCCGTAAAGTTCCGCAAGGAAGTTTTCGAGGTCTTCATATTCTCTCTGGCGTCCGCTGAGAAGGCGCGAGGCCGAGGAAGTCATTGGAATCCGGCGGTTGTAGGCCGAGCTGAAGAAGTGGTCCTGCAACCCACGGTCTGCGCCGAGGCCGAGATAGTCGTTCGACGACAGGTCAGTGACGCTATCGCTGTCGACAAGCTCGCGTGGGATGGAGCGGAAGTTGCCGTCGGCACGGAGGCGTGAGAGTATGTCGGAGTAAGTGTTCACTTGATGCACTCGATCATTTTTTCAATAAGATATTTCAGATCTCTGTCTGAGATTATATATGGTGGCATGATGTAGACGTTGCGTCCGAACGGGCGCACCCAGATGCCGCGTTCGACACATCGCTTCTGGAACTCGCCTACATCGACCGGCTCTTCCATTTCGATTACGCCGATTGAGCCGAGTACGCGGATGTCTCTGACCCCTTTGACGAGGGCGGCTGCGGCGATGTGGCGGCGGATGACGGCTTCGATGTGTGCGACCCGTTGTTTCATGTTCTGCTCGCGCAGCAGTCTGAGCGATGCGACGGCAACGGCGCATGCGAGCGGATTGGCCATGAACGTCGGGCCGTGCATCATCACTCCGGCCTCGCCACGCGAGATTGTATCGGCGACATCGCGTGTGGTAAGGACGGCGCTCATGGTCATGTAGCCGGCAGTCAGCCCTTTGCCGATACACATGATGTCGGGTTCTACTCCGGCATGTTCCCACGCAAAGCATTTGCCTGTGCGCCAGAAGCCGGTTGCAATTTCATCGAAAATCAGATATATACCGGCTTCATCGCAGAGCCGACGGGCTTCGCGGAGATATTGGGGATGATAGAAACGCATGCCGCCTGCTCCCTGTACGATGGGTTCGAGAATCAGGGCTGCAAGTTCGTCCTTGTGTTCCTTGATTATACCGGCGAGAGGCTCTATGTCGGCGGGATTCCAGCGACCGTCAAACGTCACTTCAGGTGCAGGTGCGAAGTATCTGATTGGGAGAGCCGTTCCGAATGCGCCGTGCATTCCGGTCACAGGATCGCAGACGCTCATGGCGTTCCATGTGTCGCCGTGATAGCCGCTGCGGATGGTGACGAAGTTTGTTTTTCTGTGGTCGCCTGACTTTGATACGGCCGCCTGAACGGCCATTTTCATCGCCACCTCGACGGCTACGGAACCGGAATCGGCATAGAAAATGTTGTGCATTGAGGGCGGAGCCATTTCAAGAAGCAGCTTCCCGAGTTCGATGGCCGGAGAGTGTGTAAGGCCGCCGAACATCACATGGCTCATTTTTCCGAGCTGGCGTTGCAGGGCCTCGTTTATCTCAGGATGGTTATAGCCGTGTATGACGCACCACCATGACGACATGCCGTCGATAAGCTCACGCCCGTCGGCGAGGCGTATGCGCACTCCGTCGGCCGATTCCACTTTGTAGGTCGGTAGCGGATTGATGGTTGATGTATAGGGATGCCAGAGATGCTCGCGGTCAAAGCGGTCGTGGAGCGTCTCGCAATCACATATATTATAAATATCGTTTTGTGTTTCGGTATCAGTGAACATGTCTGAATATGTCTTAAAGTTGTTGCAAAGTTAAGTTTTTTTCGTGAGAAAGTAATCATGCCGTAAACATGCCTGAAATTAGCCGGACGGTCATGGTTTTTCGATGACGTATTCAACCTTTTTTGTGAAAGAAATGTTTAATAGATGAAAAAGTGATTGTCAAAGATTTGCTATCAACTCCGGCAAGAGGGCTTTTTCATGTTTCCACTATAAATGATATTTTATTAATCATCAATATTCTAAACGTAAAAAACATTGTTATGAAGAAGTTTTTACTTATGGCAGTAATGGCCATTATGACATTAGGTGCCTCAGCCCAGAGTTGGTATGCAGGAGGTCAGGTAACCTTCGGAAGGACAACAGAATCAGCCAGCGGTATCAAGAGCACTCAGGTGACAGTCCTCCCGGAACTCGGTTATAATGTGACAGATAACTTCGCTCTTGGTGCGATACTCGGCGCTTCTTACAGGAAGTCAGGCGGCGAGGAGAAGACTGTTTTCAAGGTTAATCCTTATGCTCGCTATACTTATTTCAGCTCAGAGCGTGTGGATCTGTTTGTCGACGGTGGCGTTGATTTCGGCATCGGCCGCGCTCACGGACACACAGCTGTGGAATACGGAATCGGATTCCGTCCCGGTGTCGCCCTCAATCTCAGCGAGAAATTCAGTCTTGTAGCACACGTCGGTTTCCTCGGATATCAGGGTGGCAACCGTCCGGCGAAGAACAATGGAGCACCCGAAAACTGGGGTCTTGATCTCAACAGCAACAACCTCATGTTTGGTTTCTACTACCACTTCTAAAAAAATTGTGACAAATCCGGGGTGAAATGTAATCTGAACCCGTTTTGCACCGTGAATGATAAAAATAAGAAGTCCGTCTGTTTCGCACTTGAAACAGACGGACTTCTGTGTTATTGCAGGTTCTGTGTATAATTGTGGCTTGAGTATGTTTATTGTGATATAAGTGCGGAGGGAACTATACCTTATTTTGACTTCTTTACAAGCTTGAGTGCCGTGTCCATAGCTTTTGCGGCCGGGACAGCGATGTCCGGGATAGTGCCGTGGATGTCGTTTTCGTCGGCGCGGAATTGCCAGAAACGTTTGAATGACACGGAACACTGCAGACGGGATACCGGCATGCGGTAGCTGAGCACATCGCCGAAGCAGACGTTCATGCCACCTGTCTCCTCGCCGATGACTGTTCCCATGCCGCATTCCTTGAATGCCCAAGCAAATGAACCGGCCGACGAGAATGTCTTGTTTGAGGTCAGGAGATAGACATTTCCGTCATAGTGGCCTTCGTCGGCTGTGCGCGGAACGATGTATTGGTCGGGAGTAGCTTCCCAAAACATGAACGTCGGCACGATGTCGGGGGCTTTCATGAGTTTCTTTGTGAGCGGGGTTATTTTGACGAGCGCCTTGTCCATCTGCATATATGGTTCGGGGGTGATGTAGCGGAGCAGTCTGTCACCCACAGAACTGTTGCCGCCTCCGTTTTTCCGCAGGTCGATGATGAGGTTGCCTATTTTGTTTTTGCGCAGGGCTGTGAACATCGAGTCTGCAAAACTTTCCATGCGCCCGACATCGCTGAATTCACGGAAGTCCATGATGGCGACATTGTTCTTTTTATCAATCGTGAATGAATACGGATTATCCGAGCCTGATTCGGGCAACGCCGGGCTTCGTCTTTTTGCTTCGTCAAACGATATTGCCTGATATGTGACTGACAGCGGTTTCTTTGCGCCTTCGGGCAGATAGCTTATTTCGAACGTGTCGGCCGGAAAGAGCATGTGGCGCAGGGCCGGGAAGGAACTGTCGATTCGCGAGAGCTTGAAGTGTTCGCGCTCGCCGGCTACAAAGGGCATCATTGCGTCTATCATCTCAGTGTCAGTGTGGCCGTTGATGCTCAGAATCTTCGCGCCACGGGGGATTATGGAGTCTAGGCTCGAACGGCAGACGATTGACTTGTCACTGAGCACGTCAACCCACACCGGCATCCGTTTGAGCTCTTTGGTAAAGACTTTGCTGTAGGGGAATGTAAGGTTGGTATGCCCGTCGCCTATCATGGCCACTATCGGAGCAGTCCTACGGTAGAGCTCCATGACGCTGACCGAGTCCGGGAGAGAGGCTATCGCCGTGTTGACTGCGCGGAAGAAGTCGGCCTGTCTGCAGGTCGAGAAAATGTCGGGGTGTATCTGGCTCAGGCTATATACGAGCGCGTTGATGTCAAATTCGGCCTGCTTCCGGCTGAGAAGTCCGGACGGAGCTTTTTTAAGGAGTGCCGGGTCAGGATTTTCGTAGGGGTTGGCAGCCGTGCAGTTGACTCTTACGCGTGCGGTGTCGCCTTTGGCTGTCAGGATTATGAAATCTTTTGACTGCCATTCGTCGAGTGTGATGTTGAGCGTGTCGGTGTCGGTGGCAAATGTGATGTTTTTCGCAGTCGTGTCAAGCACATCGGTCTTCGGGCCGGGTATCAGCCGCCATCCGCCGTCGGCTTTCCGCCCGTCGAGTATGAGGGTAACAGGATCGATGGTTGTTTTCAGTGTTGTCTGTCCGCATATAGGCATATCCGTTATGGAAATCGTGATGACGGCGGCCGCAATGAGTGTCTTTAGGCTAATCATGATTGAAGGATGCTTTTTGATTGGTTATATGATTATAAGACGTGATAATCATTCGTTAGTTACAGACATATTGTATTTTTATGAAAAATTAATAGTTTTACTGCCAAAATTATGGATATGGATAAAAAAAGAGCTATATTTGTGAAATTGAATCAGACGATTCGGTATTTTTATATTAACCGTTTAAAAACACAGTTTCAGCTATGAAAAAGATTATTGCAGGTGTTGCGGGACTCGTTATGGCAATGGGTGCGCAGGCTCAGACAGGTTTATGGGATAGCGGTAAGCCGGCTCAGCCGGTCACTTTCGGAGTCCGTGCCGGCATGAATGTGGCCAATGTCGGAGGCGACGAGGATGATGCCAAGTCGAAAATAGGATTCTTCGGAGGCTTGGGTGTGGATTTCAATATCGTCAACAGTCTGTCGATTAATTCAGGTCTGTTCTTCACACAAAAAGGATGTAAGAGTGACGACATGGATATGGATGTAGAGGGGTATGAAGTAGAAGCAAATGCGCGTTTTACCATGAACTTTATCGAACTTCCCGTCTATCTTTCTTATCGTCTGCCTCTTAATCTGAAAAGTTCAGTGCAGGTGTTTTTTGGCCCGTATTTCGACTATGGAGTATATGGCAAGGCTACCGGTGATCTTAAGTTCAGGGGTGAAAAAATAAGCCAGAGTATGGATCTTTTTGACGATGACTATGATTTCAAGCGATTCCATGTGGGTCTTGGACTCGGGGCGGCCTACACTTGGTCGCGTTTATCAGTAGGGCTTTCATACCAGTGGGGACTGACGGAGGTTGCCGCTGACGCGGGATCATATTGGAATAATTTCAATATCTCGGTCGGATATAATTTCTGATTGCCGGGAATCGGATGATGTATGCACAGCCGCAGTGGCTGCCGGATAATTACGGTGGTCGCTGCGATTGTCGTTATTATACGGCGGGTTATCAGCCTTAATTTAAGGATTTATAATAAAGACAGTCAGATTTTATTGGGTAATTTCGGAAAAATTTCAGTATATTTGCACTGCGTTTTATACCCTCTTATGTGACTTTAACTGAAAAGAGGGTCTAATTCCATGATGCATAGCTTCTTAGGAACTAAATCAGTATTTGATACAATATGATAGCATTGGCAATTCAAAATGCGACTTTGGCCGTGGTAGCACTCCTGACCGGTGTGGCTCTCGTGGCTATAGCTCTTTGGCTTGCGGGGCTGATATCGCCCCGCTCATTCAATCCTCAGAAAGGAGAGGCATACGAGTGCGGTATCCCGACACGTGGTGAATCAATGGCTCAGTTCAAGGTGGGCTATTATCTTTTTGCCATCCTCTTCCTGATGTTTGACGTTGAGACGGTGTTTCTTTATCCTTGGGCGGTGCGAGTGCACGAACTCGGGACTTCCGGTCTCACAGCCATAGCCGTCTTTTTTGGAATTATAGTGCTGGGCCTTGTATATGCCTGGCGGAAAGGAGCTCTTGAATGGAAGTAACTACGCAAGGCATGCCCTATGAGGCATGGAAAGACAATGAATACATCGAGAAGCTCGTCAAGGAGCTTCAGGAGAGCGGGACGAACGTAATCGTCGGCTCACTCGACAAACTTATCAACTGGGGGCGTTCCAACTCGATCTGGCCGCTCACTTTCGCCACCAGTTGCTGCGGCATCGAATTCGTGTCGCTCGGAGCAGCCCGCTATGACATGGCGCGCTTTGGCTGGGAAGTTGCCCGTGCGTCGCCCCGTCAGGCCGACTTCATGATGGTGGCAGGAACGATTGTCCACCGCATGGTGCCGGTGTTCCGCCGCCTTTATGACCAGCTTGCCGAACCCAAGTATGTCATTGCCTGCGGCAGCTGTGCGATTTCCGGCGGCCCCTTCAAGAAGAGCTACCATGTGGCTATGGGAATCGAGGATATTGTGCCTGTCGACGTTTTTGTCCCCGGCTGTCCTCCCCGTCCTGAAGCCATGATCTACGGTATCATGCAGCTTTCACGTAAAATCAAGGTCGAAAAGTTCTTCGGTGGAGTAAACCGTCAGGAGAAGCAGGAGGAATTCCTCAAAGCTCATCCCGTAGCAGGTGTGAATGACTGACACCGGCGGCCTTCTCTCCTCTGAATAAATCAATCATTAGAATCAAGAATAACGTTCCATACACCTTATTATAATTATGTCCAACATCCGGGAAAAGATTTTAAGCGTGTTGCCCGAAGCTGTCATTGAAGACGGCGACATCATGCGGGTGACCGTCCCTGACGCAAAGTGGCATGACTTCGCCAAGACACTCCGCGATGACAGTGACCTTGCCTTTGACTTCCTTGTAACCATCGTCGGCATGGACTGGAAAGAGAATGGCATGGGCTGTATCTATTATCTGACCTCGACCAAACACAACACCCATATTTCGGTGAAGGTTATGGCCACAGGCGACCGCGAACAGCCTCTGATCCATTCAATTCACGATCTTTGGGCCATCGCTACCATTTTCGAGCGTGAAGTCTATGACTTCTTCGGGATAATCTTCATCAACAATCCCGATATGCGCCGTCTCTTCCTCAACATCGACTGGAAGGGCTATCCGTTGCGCAAGGACTACGACGCTGATCCCGCCATCAATCCCGTTTCGATTGAAAACGAGCGTCAGACCGACTTCACCGATGTCTGGACCGAGGATGCCGAGGGTAAGGTCGTGAAACATGAACGCCGTATTTTCAAACCCGAAGATTTTGTGGTCAATATCGGCCCGCAGCACCCCGCCACTCACGGCGTGCTCCGTTTCCGCACAGCGGTCGACGGTGAAATCATCAAGAAAATCGACATATATCTCGGTTATATCCACCGCGGTGTCGAGAAAATCTGCGAGGGACTCACTTATCCCCAGACCCTCCACTTCATGGACCGTCTCGACTATTTCTCGGCACATCCCTATCACCACTGCCTCTGTATGGCAATCGAGGAGGCTGCCGGCATCGAGATTTCCCGTCGCGCACAGGTGATCCGTGTGCTTATGGACGAGCTTTCACGTATTGCCTCTCACTGCCTGTTTATCGGAACTTACTGTATGGACCTTGGTGCGACCACCATGCTGTTCTACACCCTGCGTGTCCGCGAACAGATTCTTGACATCATGGAGAAGACCTGTGGCGCGCGCATGACATTCAACTATGACTGCATCGGCGGTGTCATGCAGGATCTGCATCCCGATTTCGTCAAGGACGTGCATGCGCTTCTTGATGTCCTCCCCGCCAATATCAAGGAATACAACAAGATATTCACCGGCAACGTCATCGCCAAGAACCGTATGGAGAATGTCGGAGTCCTCACACGTCACGATGCCATCTCTTGGGCTGTCACAGGCCCTAACGGTCGTGGTTCGGGCTGGGCTTGCGACGTGCGCAAGTGTGAGCCTTACAGCATCTATTCCGAACTTGAATTTGACGAGGTTGTCCGCACTGAAGGCGACTCTATGGCCCGGTTCAAGGTCCGCATGGACGAAATGGTGCAGAGCGCGCGCATAATCGAACAGCTTATCGACAACATCCCCGAGGGTGACTATTGCGTGAAAGTCCCGAAGGTCATCAAGCTTCCTGCCGGAAACTGGTTCAAGATGGTTGAGGGCTGTCGCGGCACATTCGGTGTCTACATCGAGAGCGACGGAACAGCCAATCCCTACCGTCTGAAGCTTGCCACTCCCTGCCTCCCTGCAGCGGCCGTGGTCGACCATATAACCGACGGACAGAAGATCGCCGACCTTATCACCATCGGAGGCTCGCTTGACTACATTGTCCCCGACATTGACCGTTGATAAGGCAATGGATTTCTAAAAAGAGTGAACTAACACAGAGAGAAAATAAAGTAATTTAACAGACATTATGCAAGACCTATCAGTCGGAACCGCATGGCTTCACTCCTTCCTCACTGACTATATCCCCGAATGGGCTGCAGTCACTCTTGAGTGTCTGCTCGTCGGAGTTGGCCTGATGCTGCTCTATGCAGTGCTCGCGCTGTTCTATATCCTCTTCGAACGTAAGGTGTGTGCCTATTTCCAGTGCCGCCTCGGCCCTAACCGCGTTGGCCCGTGGGGTTTGATGCAGAGTATCGCCGATATGTTCAAGATTCTTATCAAGGAGCTTATCTCGCTCAACCATATCGACAAATTCCTGTTTGCCCTTGCGCCTTATCTCGTCATCATCGCCTCGATGCTTGCCTTTGCGGTGCTTCCGTGGGGCAACGGACTCCAGATTATCGATTTCAACGTCGGCATCTTCTTCCTGCTCGCAGTATCGTCGATCGGAGTGCTCGGTATCCTGCTTGCCGGATGGTCGTCAAACAACAAGTTCACTCTCATCGGCGCTCTTCGTTCGGGCGCGCAGATGGTCAGCTATGAACTTTCAATGGGTCTGTGTGTTGTAACTATGGTTGTGATGGCAGGCACTATGTCTGTGGGAGGTATCGTAGAGGCTCAGAACCACCTCTGGTTTATATTCTCCGGCCATGTTCCGGCTATCATCGCCTTTGTGATTTTCATGATCGCAGGTACGGCAGAAACCAACCGTGGCCCGTTTGACCTTCCTGAAGCTGAAAGCGAGCTTACCGCCGGCTACCACACAGAGTATTCGGGTATCCATTTCGGATTCTTCTATCTTGCCGAATATCTTAACCTCTTTATCGTTTCCGGTGTGGCCGCGCTTCTCTTCTTCGGAGGCTGGATGCCTCTCCACATCCCCGGCTTGGATGCCTTTAACCATATAATGGACTACATACCCTCGTTTGTATGGTTTATCGGCAAGGCGATTGCGCTCTCCTTTATCATCATTTGGTTCAAGTGGACTTTCCCCCGTCTGCGAATCGACCAGCTCCTCACACTTGAGTGGAAGTATCTTCTTCCTATCAACCTCTTCAATCTTGTGCTCATGGTCCTCGTCGTGACCTTCAAGCTATACCTCTAAGATTAATTTCCTCAAACTCTAACAAATATCACGCAGTGAAGGCTTAGGCGCCTGACTGCATGCCAAAAAATCTAAACGCGATGAGTGAAAAATACGGCAAAATCGCCCAGGTAATCGGCCCGGTGGTCGATGTGATTTTCGAAGGTGATGACAACATCATCCCACCCATCTATACCGCCCTCCGTGTCTCTCACGACAATGGCTCGGAGACCATTCTCGAAGTAGAGCAGCATATCGGCGAGGACACAGTCCGTTGTGTGTCTATGGAAAGCACCGACGGCCTTCGCCGTGGAATGCGTGTCGACAACCTTGAGCGTCCTATCGCCGTGCCGACAGGCGAGCAGGTGAAAGGCCGTCTGCTTAATGTGCTTGGCGATGCTATCGACCGTCTGCCGGAACTCAACCGCGACAATCTCCGTGCCATCCATCAGCCGGCACCTAAATTCGACGACCTCACCATCGGTACTGAGATCCTCTTTACCGGAATCAAGGTGATCGACCTTCTCGAACCCTACAGCAAGGGTGGTAAGATCGGCCTTTTCGGTGGCGCAGGTGTAGGAAAGACCGTGCTCATCATGGAGCTTATCAACAACATCGCGAAAGGCCACAGCGGTTTCTCGGTGTTCACCGGTGTCGGCGAACGTACGCGTGAGGGTAACGACCTTCTCCGCGAGATGATCGAGAGCGGTGTCATGAAATATGGCAAGAAATTTGAAGAAGGCATGGCCAAGGGTGAGTGGAATCTTGCGGATGTCGACATGGATCAGGTGTCGCAGTCTCAGGCAACCCTCGTGTTCGGCCAGATGAACGAACCCCCGGGCGCACGTCTGCGCGTGGCTCTTTCAGGTCTGACTGTCGCCGAGCAGTTCCGCGATCAGGACGGCGGCGGTAAGGACATCCTTCTCTTCATCGACAACATCTTCCGTTTCACTCAGGCCGGATCTGAGGTGTCGGCGCTTCTTGGCCGTATGCCGTCGGCTGTGGGCTATCAGCCTACACTTGCGTCCGAAATGGGTGCTCTTCAGGAACGAATCACTTCGACAAAGAACGGTTCGATCACCTCGGTTCAGGCTATCTACGTGCCTGCCGACGACTTGACCGACCCTGCTCCTGCGACAACATTCAGCTTCCTTGACGCAACTACGGTGCTTTCGCGTAAGATTTCGGAGCTTGGCATCTATCCCGCGGTCGATCCACTTGAATCGACATCGCGTATCCTCGATCCGAATATCATCGGTGAGGACCACTACAACACAGCTCAGGCCGTCAAGCAGCTTCTTCAGAAGTACAACGAGCTTCAGGATATCATCGCCATCCTCGGTGTCGATGAACTTTCCGACGAAGACAAGCTCGTCGTAGCCCGCGCACGCCGTGCACAGCGCTTCCTCTCACAGCCGTTCAACGTGGCCGAACAGTTCACCGGCCTTCCGGGCGTGATGGTTCCGCTGAGCGAGACAATCAGAGGCTTCAAGATGATTCTGTCGGGCGAGATGGACGAATATCCCGAACAGGCGTTCCTCAATGTCGGCACAATCGACGAAGCTATCGAAAAGGGCAAGAAGCTCCTCGCGGAAGTTGCAAAATAAGAGCATTTCCGCTACGGTAACATAAACACAGTCTCTCACACTCATTAGCAGACACAGCAATGATACTCAAAATCATATCGGCCGAAGACATTGTCTTTCAGGGTGAAGTCAAGGTGGTCCACCTTCCCGGAACGATGGGCGCATTCACTGTCCTCCCCGGACACGCGTCGCTGATTTCAACTCTTACACCCGGCGACATACGCTATACAGCCGCCGATGGCGGTGAACATACCGTAGCCGTAGGCGGCGGAATCGTCGATGTCGATTCGAATATCGTGTCAGTCTGCATATATTAACTCATGGTGACGATGAAAAGAAACATATTCACAGCCTTGCTTCTGGCAGTCATGGCGCTTGTCTTCCCGTTGGGAATGGCTGCGTCTGAGGAGACTCCGCTCGACTCTCTTGTCGAGAAGGACAGCTCCGTAGATGCCCAAGGAATCATCTTCGACCATCTTGGCGACCGTTACGGTTGGGAAGTGCCTTTCAATCACCATAAGTCAATTCCCCTCCCAGTCATCGTATGGGGCTCTGACGGACTTCACGTGTTCTCGTCGGCAAGGGTCGACCACGGTGCGGTGTACCGCGACGGCAATGCCGAGTTTAAGGTGGCCGGGAAAGACAGTCCCTATAAGGGCAAGGTCGTTGAGCTTGTCAACGGTCAGGAAGTCAAACCTGCGGTTGACATCTCGATTACCAAAAATGTCTGCGGTGTCTTCATCTCGGTTCTGCTTGTCATCTGGTGCATCCTCTCGGTTGCCCGCTGGCACAAGAGTCAGGGAATGAAAGGTCCGCGAAAGATGACGGGTGCGATTGAACTCGTGATCCTGTTCATCTATGACGGCGTGATCAAACCTACTCTCAAGAACAAGGCAAACAAGTTTGCTCCTTATCTTCTGACGGTATTCTTCTTCATTCTGGTGATGAACCTCCTTGGCCTGATTGTCATCTTCCCCGGTGGCGCAAACCTTACCGGTAACATCGCTGTGACACTCGTTCTGGCCATAATCACCTTCCTTATCACAAACATATTCGCAACGAAACACTACTGGAAGGAAGTGTTCAATCCCGATGTGCCTTGGTGGTTCAAATGGCCTATACCTATCATGCCGGTGATTGAAATCTTTGGTATTTTCACAAAGCCGGCGGCCCTCACCGTCCGTCTGTTTGCCAATATGATGGGCGGTCACATGATTGTCATCGTTCTGACACTCCTGATATTCATTTTTGCCGCTATGGGGCCAGTCGTGACCGGAGCGACCGCAGTGGTGAGCATCATATTCTCGGTGTTCATGCTTCTCCTCGATGTGCTCGTGAGCTTCATTCAGGCATATGTGTTCACAATGCTCTCGACACTTTTCATCGCCCTCGGGCAGGAAGAAGGGCATCATGAAGGACATGGCAATGACGGTCACCACGACGGCTCGAAGCATCTTCAGGATGCGAAAACGCAATCCTCTCCCTCTGCAAACCCTGCATAATCTTAAAAAATTTAAATAACCCATTTAATCTTCCGCAATTATGTTAGCAATGATTTTAGCAGCTATCGAAGGAACACTCGGCATCGGCGTATGTATCGGTGCAGCAATCGCAGCAATTGGTGCCGGTATCGGCATCGGTAAAATCGGTGGTTCAGCCATGGAGGCTATCGCCCGTCAGCCTGAGTCGGCCGGCGATATCCGCAGTAACATGATCGTAATCGCCGCCCTTATCGAAGGTGTGGCCCTTTTCGCTGTCATCGTTTGTATCCTCGCAATGTTTGTGGGCTAATCCAAACTTCAATTTTTTGAAAGATGGAACTTTTCACGCCTGATTTCGGTCTGGTATTCTGGATGTTCGTGTCATTCGCCGTCCTCTTCTTCATTCTGTGGAAGTGGGGCTGGCCGGTGATCATGAAAGGAGTGTCTGACCGAGCCGACCTCATCGACAAAGGTGTGGAGTATGCTCAAAATGCCAAACAACAGCTTGACCATGCCCGCGAAGAGGCGGATAAATACATAGCCGACGCGCGTCGCCAGCAGGCCGACATGCTGCGCGAGGCCGACAAGATGAAGTCACAGATCATCGAGGAAGCCCGCACCGCAGCTCAGTCTGAAGCCAAGAAGGTGATGGACGCCGCAAAGGTATCTATCGAACAGGAACGCAAACAGGCCGAACAGCAATTCCGCAACGAGGTCTCTTCTTTCGCCCTCGATATCGCCCAGAAAGTGGTGCGCAACGAGATGAAGGACGAGAAGGCTCAGGAGAAGCTTGTCAACTCCCTGCTCGACGAGATGGAGAAACAGAATTGACGTTGCCGGCCGTTGTGCCCGAAATGACGGGTACAACGGCAGCAACAGTCCCCCTCGCAGTTCCGTTTCCTTGACCTATCTGAATTCAATTAACTTAAAGATTACTCATCCTCTAAGGCTCTCATCTCCACGCAATGAACCAAGGTCTCATCCCCAGTCGCTACGCAAAGGCTCTTTTCGAGTATGCCTCCGAAAAGGGCGCGGATGCGCGCATCTATGAGCTGATGCACACGCTTGACAGCTCCTTTGTCGCCGAGCCTTCGCTCCGGCAGGCCGTGGCCAATCCTTTTATCCCCGCGCCCGACAAAGTCAAGCTCCTGACTTCGGCGGCAGGTGCGACAGACAAGGATGAAGTCTATGCCCGCTATCTCAAGCTGCTGGTTGAAAACAACCGCCTTGATGCAGCCCGCGACATAGCCCTCGCCTACATGAAGATATATCGTAGTGAGCATCGCATCTATCTTGTGACCGTCACATCGGCCGCTCCTATGGGTGCTGTTGAGGAGAATCGTCTCAAGGCGCTCATTGAGCGTCATCTTGACGGTGGCACGATGGAATATCACCACCGTGTTGACCCTGCTCTGATCGGAGGCTTCACCGTTACCATCGACAACGACAAGCTCGATGCCTCTGTGGCCGATGAACTCAAGCAATTGCGTCTAAAACTTTTAAGCAACTAACAAATTTCACACCCCTATATATCACAATGATTAACCCAAGCGAGATTTCTCAGGTATTAAAACAGCAGCTGGAGAATATCAACTCCAAAGTTTCCTTCGAGGAGACGGGAGTCGTACTTGAAGTCGGCGACGGCGTAGCTCATGTATATGGCCTTGACAACGTCTGCGCCAACGAGCTTGTCGAATTCGAAAACGGAGTGAAAGGTGTAGCCCTCAACCTTGAGGAGAGTAATGTGGGTGTCATCCTGCTCAACAATGTCAATAAGGTTACCGAGAACATGACTGTCAAGCGTACCGGCGAAATTGCCTCCATCCATGTGGGCGACGGTGTGTTTGGCCGTGTCATCAATGTCCTTGGCGAACCGATTGACGGCCGCGGTCCTATTCAGGGCGAGCTTCTTCCTATGCCTCTCGAACGCAAAGCTCCGGGTGTGATTTTCCGTCAGCCCGTAAAGCAGCCTCTTCAGACAGGTCTAAAGGCTATCGACTCGATGGTCCCCATCGGCCGCGGACAGCGCGAGCTTATCATCGGTGACCGCCAGATCGGCAAGACCGCGATCGCTATCGACACCATCATCAACCAGCGTGCCAACTTTGATGCCGGCAGGCCCGTCTACTGTATATATGTGGCAATCGGCCAGAAGGCTTCGTCGGTCGCAGCTATCGTAGAGACACTCCGTCAGCACGGCGCTCTCGACTACACCGTGGTCGTGGCTGCTACTGCGGCAGATTCGGCCTCTATGCGTTACTACGCTCCATTTGCCGGAGTTGCCATAGGAGAGTTTATCCGCGATACCGGCCGTGACGCCCTCATCGTTTATGACGACCTCTCGAAGCAGGCAGTGGCCTACCGCGAAATCTCCCTCATTCTCAAGCGTCCTTCAGGTCGTGAGGCATATCCGGGCGATATTTTCTATCTCCACAGCCGTCTGCTCGAACGTGCAGCTAAAATCATCGACAACCAGCAGGTGGCCGAGAATATGAACGACCTTCCCGAATCGCTCAAAGGCAAGGCCAAAGGCGGAGGTTCGCTCACTGCACTTCCTATCATCGAGACTCAGGCAGGCGACGTGTCGGCCTATATTCCGACCAACGTGATTTCAATCACCGACGGCCAGATCTTCCTTGAGACAGCGCTCTTCAACCGTGGTATCCGTCCGGCGATCAACGTAGGTATCTCCGTGTCGCGTGTGGGCGGTAACGCTCAGATCAAATCAATGAAGAAGGTGGCAGGTACGTTGAAAATCGATCAGGCCCAGTTCCGCGAGCTTGAATCATTCACCAAGTTCGGTGGCGATATCGACCCCGTGACTGCCCGCGTGATTGACAAGGGACGTAAGAACGAACGCCTTCTCATCCAGCCACAGTATTCTCCGATGAAGGTCGAGGACGAAGTGTCCGTGATCTATTGCGGTACACGCGGTCTTCTCGAAAACGTGCCTCTCGACAAGGTTGCCGAATTCGAGAAAAACTTCCTTCAGCTCGTCAACACCAAGTATCCCGAAGTCATGGAGGCAATCCGTGCCGGTAAGCTTGACGACGACGTGACATCAAAGCTCTCGGATGCTGCCGCTGAAATCTCGGCATCATATAAATAAAAATATTAAGGGAGGACGAGGCTTGTCCGCGTGTCCTCCCGCCAATAAATAGAATCCATTCTCTGACAGTCAGACATCATTATGGCTACACTTCGCGAACTTAAAGGACGCATCGGCTCGGTGGCCTCAAGTGAGAAAATCACCGGAGCCATGAAGATGATTTCTTCGGCCAAGATGCACCGTGCCGAAAGTGATCTTCGCCGTCTCCTCCCTTTCAGACAGCAGATAGAGAACATTATCGGCAATCTCCTTACGGCCGATGCCGAGTTCTCGTCGCCTCTAACAGATGAGCGCGATGTCAATTCGATCGCAGTAGCCGTGTTTGGTTCTGACGACGGTCTGTGTGGCGCTTACAACATCAATCTCTTCAAGGAACTCCTTGCAGTCCTCCGTGGTTACCGCGAGAAGTTCGGAGCAGGAGTGCGGGTGACGGTCATCCCGGTCGGCCGTAAGATGGTCAAGGCGACCTCTAAACTCAATCTTCCCGGAGTCAGCGTCGAGCCGGCCTCGGGAGTCGACTCAAAGTCTGGCGGCGATCTCGTCAAGGACTTCACCCGCCATCTTGAGAGCCGTTTCCTTTCAGGAGAGTTCGACCGTGTGGATCTTCTCTACATGAACTTCCAGTCAGTAAGCCGCCAGAGGCCCAAATGCGATTCATTGCTCCCCGTCAGCTCCGAAACATTCTCTGGCGAAGGTGTGAAAGCCGTCTGCCGCCCATGCATATTCGAGCCTGATGCAGCGACCATCTTTGTCTCGGTCCTCCCGATGTTCCTCCTTGCGGTCATGCAGGAGGTGTTCACCGAAAACCGTGCCTCGGAGCAGGCTGCCCGTATCATGGCTATGCAGAGTGCGAATGACAACGCGAAGAAACTCCTCGAACAGCTCCGCCTCGAATACAACAAACTGCGTCAGCAGAGCATCACGACCGAACTCCTCGACATTGTCGGCGGTCAGGTCAGAGACAGTTGATAAAAGGCTGTCGCCTCTCCGCCCCGCCAATCAAAGTCACCATCCACGAATTAACACAGCACAACAGATAATAAACCGACATGGGAAGTGTAAAAGAGTATTTCTCAAATCTTGGCTCCGGCATTGCAAGTCTTATAAAAGGCATGCAGGTGACCGGTAAGGAATTTGTCACCCCCAAAATTACCGAAGAGTATCCCGACAACCGCGACAATCTCCCCGTTGCAGACCGCTTCAGGGCTGTCCTGACCCTCAAGTATGACGATCAGGGCGACCATAAGTGTATCGCCTGTGGAACTTGTGAGCGCGTATGTCCCAACGGAACAATCTCTCTCGGTATCAAAACCGTCGATACTTGGGACGGAAAGAAGAAAAAGAAGCTCGACAAGTACATGTATGACCTCGGAAGCTGCACGTTCTGTCAGCTATGTGTGACAAACTGTCCCACAGACGCCCTTGAGTTCAGCAATGACTTCGAGCAGGCAGTATTTACCCGTGGAAAGCTTCTCAGAAAGCTCAACTATCTTCCTGAAAAGGAAGAGCCGCAGCCTACTCCTGAGGAGATTGCCCGCATGAAGGCTGAAAAAGAGGCCAAGATTGCTGCCGCCAAGGCCGCCGCAGAAGCCAAGAAAGCAGCCGCAGCCGCAAAGCCCGCCGCTGACGCTGCTCCAAAGGCAGCTCCCGCCCCGGCGGCCAACGATGCCGCTGCCAAGGCTCTCGCTGCTGCAGCCGGCGATCCTGAGAAGGAAGCCAAAATCCGTGCTGCTCTCGAAAAGGCCGCTGCCCTCAAGGCCAAACGTGAGGCCGGTAACGCCAATTAACAGCTAAATTAATTACTATCACAGTATATGGAATCAGTAGGAAGTACAATTTGTTACTGGATAATCGCGCTTGCGATTGTCATCTTCTCGGTACTGACTGTCACCACGCGCAAGATTCTGCGTGCGGCCACATATCTGCTTTTCGTGCTCTTTGCAACTGCCGCCCTTTATTTCAAACTTGACTACGAGTTTCTGGGTGCGGTACAGATTGCTGTCTACGCCGGCGGTATCGTGGTGCTTTTCGTGTTTGCAATCCTGCTTACGACACATCCCGGTGACAACAGTGAACAGTTAGCTTCAAGGAAGAAATTACTTGGTCTGGTCGGCGCTATCGGAGCCGCCGGCGCATGTGGCTGGGCGCTTTGCTCACGCTGTGCCGACATCTTCAAGCCCCTCCCTGCAATGTCAAATCCCACCATGCACCGCATCGGTGAGGCAATGCTCGGAACAGGCTACGAACAGTATCTTCTCCCCTTCGAGGCTGTCAGTGTGTTATTACTCGCATGTATAATCGGTGGCGTGGTAATCGCCCGTAAACGCTAATCACAACTTCCCATCATGGATATTACTTTGATTTGGTATCTCGTTCCGGCTCTCGTGATGTTCTGCTGCGGTGTCTACGGCTTTCTTACCCGCCGCAACATGATTGCCATGCTTATCTCGCTTGAGCTGATGCTCAACGCGGTCGACATCAACTTCGTGGTTTTCAACCGCTATCTCTTCCCCTCTTCGATGGAAGGATGGATGTTTACCCTTTTCGGCATCGCTATCGCCGCTGCCGAGACCGCGCTCGCAATCGCGATAATCATCAACCTCTTCAGGGTCAGCAAAAACATTGACGTCCGCGACGCAACTAAAATGAAAAATTAATCACGCCCTATGGATATTACAATACCTATTCTGATATTGGCCATTCCTTTCTTCATGTTCCTCGTTCTGGGACTTGGAGGCGTAAAAATGAGCCACAAACTCGCCGGTGTCCTCGGCACACTCGGCATGGGAACCGTGTTGGTCTTGTCCTATTACACGGCGTTCACCTATTATTTCTCCGGAAGCCCTGAATTCATTGACGGCACCAACCGTCTTCAATATGTGGTCTTCAACCAGACTTGGCTGCAGTTCACACCCAATCTTGCAATCAAGCTCGGTTTCCTCCTTGATCCGATTTCAGCCCTGATGCTTATTGTCATCCCGACAATTTCATTCATGGTCCACATCTATTCGCTCGGATATATGCACGGAGAGAAAGGCTTCCAGCGCTACTATGCTTTCCTTTCGCTCTTCAGCTTCTCGATGCTCGGTCTTGTAGTGGCCACAAACATTTTCCAGATGTACATCTTCTGGGAGCTTGTGGGTGCTTCTTCATTCCTTCTTATCGGTTTCTTCTACACACTTCCTTCGGCCATCTCGGCTTGTAAGAAGGCGTTTATCGTCACCCGTTTCGCCGACCTCGGTTTCCTCATCGGTATTCTCATCCTGTCGTTCTACACCCAGCAGCTCGACTTCCTTCCGATGACTCAGAATCCTCAGGGAGTTCTCTCATGCTTCGGTGGAGCTACTTTCATGGGCGCTTCGGTTCTCACTTGGGCTCTCGTGCTCATTTTCACAGGCGGTATGGGTAAATCGGCCATGCTTCCTCTCCACATCTGGCTTCCCGACGCGATGGAAGGCCCGACCCCTGTTTCGGCTCTTATCCACGCTGCGACAATGGTGGTTGCAGGTGTATATCTCGTCGCACGTCTTTTCCCGCTCTACATGCTTGAGGACGCAGCCCTCATGTTTGTGACTGTCGTCGGAGCTGCCACTGCCTTCTATGCCGCAATGGTAGCCTGCGCACAGATCGACATCAAGCGTATCCTTGCCTTCTCGACTATTTCGCAGATTGCGTTCATGATGGTTTCGCTTGGTGTTGCCTCTCGCAACAACGTCGCTATCCACGAAGGCCTCGGATACATGGCATCCATGTTCCACCTCTTCACCCACGCGATGTTCAAGGCGCTCCTCTTCCTCGGCGCAGGTTCGCTCATCCATGCGGTTCACTCCAACAACTACACATCTATGGGCGGTCTCCGCAAATACATGCCCATCACCCATATCACCTTCCTTGTAGGCTGTCTCGCCATTGCCGGTATTCCTCCGTTCGCAGGATTCTGGTCGAAGGACGAAATCCTTGTGGCCTGCTTCGCAAACCACACTTTCTGGGGTATCTGGATGACACTCATTGCAGGTATGACCGCATTCTACATGTTCCGTATGTACTACCTCGTGTTCTGGTGGAACAATCCTGACTATGCCAAGGAACATCACGGCCACATGCCCCATGACCCGGGTATGGCAATGACATTCCCGCTCATATTCCTCGCCATCGTTTCGACTGTCTGCGGTCTCGTGCCCTTCGGTGAGTTCGTCACCTTCGACGGTCATGAGTACCATATCCACCTCAACATTCCTATCGCCTGCCTTTCTGTTGCAGTGGCTTGTTGTGGAATCTTCCTTGCACGCTGGATGTATATCCGCGAGAACGACAAGCCCAAGCGTCTTGCCGATTCCTGCCGCTGGCTCTGGACTACCGCTCACCGTCGTTTCTACTGGGATGAAATCTATCTCTTCATCACCCGTCGCATCATTTTCGACGGTATCTGCAAGCCCATCGCATGGTTTGACCGTCATATAATCGACGGAACTATGGACGGTTTCGCCTTCGTCACCAACAAGGCTTCCGTCGCCATCAAGGGTCTTCAGAGCGGAAAGGTACAGATGTATATATGGTGGTATCTTATCGGAGCTGTCATCCTTGGTCTCATCGTCGCGATATGTGTACTCTGAATCTGTTTGTAAAGTAGCTAAAATATAGTAACGATATGTTTTCAAATATATTAATTTACTTTGTGGTGATACCCCTCGTCATGATGCTGGGGCTCGCCCTCTGCCGGAACATCAAGCAGATTCGTGCAGTGGCCGTCACGGGCTCGGTCGCACTGACTGCTCTCTCCGTCTGGCTTCTTGTCGACTATCTCGCCCTCCGCGCCGCCGGTGCTACCGAACCCATGCTCTGGGTTGACTCGTGGCAGTGGTTCGCACCGCTCAACATCAACCTTGCGGTGGGTGTCGACGGCATTTCGATCGCCATGCTTATCCTGACCGGTATTATCCTTATAACCGGTAGCTTCGCTTCGTGGGAAATTCCCCAGCCCAAGGAATTCTTCCTCTGGCTGATTCTCCTCTCGACAGGTGTCTATGGCTTCTTCATCTCAATCGACCTTTTCACCATGTTCATGTTCTATGAGGTCGCACTCATCCCGATGTACCTTCTCATCGGTGTCTGGGGCAGCGGAAACAAGAACTACTCGGCCATGAAGCTCACGCTCATGCTCATGGGCGGTTCTGCCTTCCTCATGCTTGGTCTCATCGGCATCTACTACCATTCAGCTCCCGAAGGCATGCCCCTCACATGGAACATCCTTCAGATTGCCGAATATGACGCGATCAGCCACGGCTGGCAGAAGTTCCTCTTCCCGATGACCTTCGTCGGCTTCGGTGTCCTTGGCGCTATGTTTCCCTTCCACACTTGGTCGCCCGACGGTCACGCTTCAGCCCCCACGGCAGTGTCGATGCTACACGCAGGTGTGCTCATGAAGCTTGGTGGCTACGGCTGCTTCCGTGTCGCAATCTTCCTCATGCCTCATGCCGCAAACGAACTCGCTTGGATCTTCCTTATCCTCACAGGTATCTCGGTTGTCTACGGTGCGTTCAGCGCATGTGTCCAGAATGACCTCAAATACATCAATGCCTACTCGTCCGTTTCTCACTGCGGTCTGGTGCTCTTCGCAATCCTTATGCTCAACACCACCGCGATGACCGGTGCGATTATGCAGATGCTCTCTCACGGTCTCATGACAGCCCTCTTCTTCGCCCTTATCGGTATGATCTACGGACGTACCCACACTCGCGACATCCGTGAGATGGGCGGTATGATGCAGATTCTTCCCTATCTCTCGGTCTGCTACGTCATTGCCGGTATGGCTTCGCTCGGTCTTCCGGGTCTCTCGGGCTTCGTTGCCGAAATGACTATTTTCGTCGGATCGTTCGAGCACACCGACCTCTTCCACCGCGTATTCGTCATCGTGGCATGCAGCTCTATCGTGACAACCGCCGTCTACATTCTCCGTGTTGTCGGCAAGCTTCTCTACGGCCCTGTCTATGACCAGCACCACATGACACTCACCGATGCCAAGTGGTGGGAACGCGTCGCTACAGCCTCGCTCATCGTGAGCGTCGCCTGCATCGGCTTCTTCCCCAACTTCTTCATCGACCTTATCAAGTTTACTTTCAGCCCCGAAATCTTTACCGTAATAGGTCTGAACTAATCATAGATTAATAGCAATGGATTACTCACAGTTTTTAGCATTAAAGCAGGAAATAGGATTGTTAATCGTATTCCTATTAGTCTTCCTTTACGATACGTTTGCATCGCCCAAGGGAACCAAGGCCGTGCCAATGATTGCATGTGCGCTCATGGCCGTGGTGACCGCATGGGGATTCTGCCCGGTTGTCAGGCTCACCGAGTCGGCTTTTTCGGGCATGTATTTCACATCGCCTACAATTGTTGCCATTAAGAATATCCTCAATGTAGGTGTGCTCATCGTCCTTATCCAGTCAGTCAAATGGGCTAACTCCGAGTTTACCGCCATCCGTCGCGGTGAATTCTACGAATTGATTCTGCTCACTCTTCTGGGCATGTACCTGATGATTTCAAGCCGTCATTTCCTGATGTTCATCATCGGTCTTGAGACAGCATCGCTTCCTCTCTGCGCCCTTGTCGCTTTCGACAAGCACCGCTACGAGAGCCATGAGGCAGCCATCAAATATGTCCTTACGGCAGTCTTCTCTTCTGCCATCCTTCTGATGGGTCTGTCGTTCGTCTACGGCATCGCCGGAACGCTCTACTATCAGGGCATCGCATCGGCTCTCTATGGCAATATGGGTGTCATGCTTGCAGTAGCCCTCGCTTTTGTCATGGCAGGTTTCGGTTTCAAGATTTCTCTTGTTCCTTTCCATCTCTGGACTGCCGATGTCTATCAGGGCGCTCCCACTTCCGTCACCTCTTATCTTTCGGTCATCTCAAAAGGCTCAGCCGCTTTCGCCTTTCTCGTGGTTCTCACTCAGGTATTCGGGGCAGTCTATGAAGTGGCTTGGGAATGGATGCTCTATGCGCTCATCATTCTCACCATTACTGTCGGTAACCTCTTCGCGATGCGCCAGCACAACATGAAGCGCTTCCTTGCCTTCTCGTCAATCTCGCAGGCCGGCTATATCATGCTTGCGATCATCGGCGACAATGCAATGGGTGTATCGGCCCTCATGTTCTACACTCTGGTCTACATCTTCTCAAACCTTGCCGCTTTCGGTGTGATCGGTGCTATCGAGAATGCTACCGGCAAGCTTGACATGAGTGACTATAACGGACTTTACAAGACCAATCCCCGCCTTGCGGTGACAATGATGCTTGCGATGTTCTCGCTTGCCGGCATCCCGCCCTTCGCCGGATTCTTCAGCAAGTTCTTCGTGTTCACATCGACCCTTAACGGCACAGGCTCGACCGCTCTCTACGTCCTTGTGCTCATCGCCCTTATCAACACTATCATCTCCCTCTACTACTACCTCCTCGTTGTAAAGGCAATGTTTATCAATGACAGCGAAACACCCATCGCCACTTTCCGTTCGGCATGCTCCGAGCGTCTTGGCATGTGGATTTGCGTGGCAGGCATAATCGGTCTCGGTATCGTAAGCTACTTCTACGACTACCTGCTGACCGTTGTCGCATGATATTCCTTTCAGCTGTGAGACATCGACTCTGTTTTTTCAGGTCGGATGTCGTTATGACGGCTGAAAAGATGTTGAAAAACAATCTGATTAAGTAAACTATCTCCGGCTGCACGGCGTTTTGCTTGCAGTCGGAGATTGCTACAGAAACAAACCTGTATTCTTCTTCCCGTTAACACATTAAATCATCACTTCGCCCATGTTTCCATCATCACCCGGCCCTATCGGCGTATTTGACTCAGGCTATGGCGGCCTGACAATCCTCAAAGAGATTCGCGAGACCCTTCCTGAATACGACTACATTTATCTCGGCGACAACGCCCGTACTCCCTACGGCACTCGCTCTTTCGATGTGGTCTATGAGTTTACGCGTGAAGCTGTCAATGCGCTTTTCGAGCGCGGCTGTCATCTTGTCATTCTCGCATGCAATACAGCCTCGGCCAAGGCGCTGCGCTCCATCCAGCAGAAAGACCTTCCTTCGTGGGACGCTTCCCGGCGTGTGCTCGGGGTTGTAATCCCGACGGTCGAAGCGCTCGGATCGATTACAAAAAACGGAAATATCGGAGTCCTCGGCACTCCGGGAACTATCAGTTCCGGCACTTATGACATAGAAATCGCAAAGTTCTTCCCGCAGTTCCGCACAGTGTCGGTCGAATGTCCCATGTGGGTTCCGCTGGTTGAAAACCGCGAATATGACTCACCCGGTGCCGACTATTTTGTCGAAAAATATGTCGAGGAGCTTTTTGCCGAAGAGCCTGAAATCGACACGATCATTCTCGGATGCACACACTATCCATTGCTCATCGAGAAGATTCGTCGTCAGGTCGCCGGCCGTGCCACCATCGTCACTCAGGGCGAACTCGTGGCCGCAAGTCTGCGCGACTATCTCAAGCGTCACCCAGAGATGGACGAGAAGTGTACCCGTGGAGGCGCTTGCACCTACCTCACCACCGAGAATGCCGGACGTTTCGCCTCGCTTGCCGGGACTTTTCTCCAGACACCTCTTCAGGCTACCCACATAACGCTCTGAATTTTTTCAAAACAATCATTATTCACATTCTTTTGATTACCCATAAGTCAGCATTACGCCTTCGGTTCTTGGAGACCTTGGTGTTTATCTGTCCCGCTCTTTTCTCTATCTCCTGTTCTGACGATAAGACAATTGTCAGCGCAGGAACGGGACGTCTGTCACTCAACATAGAAATTGACAACACATTCTACTATCCTGACGGAGCGGTAGTCGGAGCACCTGAGTTTTTGTTGCCTGAGATAGCTCAGACAGGTGTCTTTATGCGGTCAGTCGCCGGATCGTATTCTCATGTATGGTCTTCGTTTACTGATTTTCCTCAGGATGACATATATTATACCGGATCTTATCATCTTCAGGCATTCTATGGCTACGAACAGGAGGGTTTTGACTGCCCTTACTACAGTGCCGTGGCTGATATTGACATCCTGCCGGGGCAGACATTGCATCAGGACATGGCGCTACGACCTGTCAGCACGGCCAATACCGTGGCTTTTGACCCGGAGATGTCAGCCGGTTTCAAATCGGTCCGCGCCTATCTTCATGCCGAGGGGGGAGGTTATTTCGGCTATGACACCGCATGCGACGATGTTCTCTATCTCCTTCCGGGGCACACGTCGGTCTATCTTGAACTGACCATGCCCGACGGCCGAGAGGTCGGCTACAAGGCTTTTGAGATAGCGCAGACTGAGAGCGGTGTGCTTTATGAATATCGCTTCACGATTGACAGTAGCGGTGGCTACCCGGTGGTCACATGTACGGTAGGTTCGGAAAGCGTCTCACGCACCATTGACAGCGCTTTCATTGCAGCGATGCCCCTCAACTGACCGCTTCCGGCTGGACATCCGATGAAATCTATGTCCTGCCTGAAGGAGAGATCCCCGACGAACCTGTCAGGGTGGCGGTCACTTCTTCCGCAGGGCTTTCCCATCTTTATCTTACGGTCAATTCTCCTTATCTCAATTCTGTCGGCATACCACGTCAGGCCGACCTTCTGGCTCTGTCGGCAGAGGATGCCGAAATCTTTTCTACTTATGGCCTGACATGGACTTCCTCACCGCAAAGGATCGATGTGGATCTATCGGCCTTCCTCGGAAATTTTGTCTTTCTCAACGAGGCGCAGGCCATAAGCACTATCGGTCTGATGGCAGAGGATATCGATGGCCGTGTGGGCAATCCGCTCATGCTGACGGTCGAGACTCAGCCGATGGAGATTGTGGTCGACTCGGTTTCTTCAGCTATGGTAGGCGCGACGACGGCCGTTATCCGTGTCGCCACTCTTGCCGATGATTTCGCCTCTCATGTCGCGGTCGAGCTTCTCGACAACGGAAAGTGGCAGTCTGCCGAAATAATCTCTGTAAGTGAGGTTTCCGCCGGCATCTATGACATTTCCTTTGCCATTCCGCCCGGAAGCGCTGACCTGAATGCCCGGATTCTCTATTGTCAGGAGGTCAGGGGAGAGGTGGGCATTACCCGTTTCATGCCGGATTTCAACCTTGAGTTCGATGCTTTTGCCACTTATGCTCGTGTAAAGGTCATCGCCGACACTCCTGAACTCATATCTGCCGTAGCCAAGGGTCTCGACATCTATCTCAACGGTAGCCGTGCGAGTGTGCTTTATCGCGACCCGGAAGAGGGGATGGTGGTCATTACAGGTCTGAACCCTTCGACCAACTACACTTTGACCGCGACCATGATGCGTAATCCCGGCAAGGATGATTTCACATCGCCGGTCAGATTATCGACGGAGTCTGCCCCGGCTCTCCCAAACGACGAATTCGAGCACCGCAAAGACGGAATCTCTTATAAAAACCTTGCGAGCGGTGGGCGCTACTCTCAGACGACGGTGGCCATATTCAATTGGCAGAATCATCAGTCGTTCAGCCTTCAGGTTCCGAGGGAGTGGGCCAATACTAACGCTAAAACTTTTTCAACCCGTGCGTCAAACCATAACACATGGTACATGCAGCCGTCCGTATATTCCGTTCCCGGCGATACGGAGGATGCAAGCTTCGCAGTGTGTCTGCGCAGCGTCGCTTTTGATATTGACGGAGCGATTATTCCTGACTACACACAGACAGGCCAGCCTTATCTGCAATATTCACCCGTAATCCCTGAAATCAAGTCGCGGGCAGCCGGAAAATTATTCCTCGGTTCATATTCGTTCAATCCGTTGACAATGGAAGAGACCTATGACGATATTGTCGACTGGCGTTCGCGCCCCATGTCGCTCAACGGATATTACAAATATAATCCCTCACAGGCCGACACTTCTGACAATGGCATCGCCATTATCGAGGTCTATGGAAATATCGACGGTGAAACGCGGGTCATCGGGTCTGCTACCGCCTATCTGCCCGTGGCCAACAGCTACACGGCTTTCAAGGCTTCGCTTACGTATGATTATTTCGGTGTGAAGGCTACGGGACTAAAGGTCATGTTTGCCTCGTCGGCTGCAATCGGCACAATCGCTGAGGAAAGCGAGGCCATTGCAACGAGTCCTGATCCGGTCAAAGGTGAGTCGATTGGCAGCACTCTGTGGCTTGACCACGTGACTCTCTCTTATTGATTCCGATTCTATGTTACAACAGTTCGGTAATTTTTGAGCAGGCATAGCTGTATCGCACTGATACACAATAGTTTGCATTGATATTGAATTGTTGTTGTATCTTATTGATATTCAATTGAATATGCAAATTTTACCGAACTATTGATGTTAATATTATAAATCCTTTAACCTTATGAAAAAAATTCTCCTTCTTATTCTCCTTGCGATCATCATGTTTGCCAGTGCTCCCGTCCATGCTTCGGGATGGGATATAAACGATATACTCGGAAATCTTGGTTCGAAAGGCTCATCCACGACCGAACAGACCG
Source organism: Duncaniella dubosii (assembly GCF_004803915.1). NCBI lineage: Bacteria > Pseudomonadati > Bacteroidota > Bacteroidia > Bacteroidales > Muribaculaceae > Duncaniella > Duncaniella dubosii. The sequence continues at coordinate 1,112,406 of NZ_CP039396.1, read as the reverse complement.
ATTCGCAGCAGACCAAATCCTCAGGTGGTCTCGGCGATCTGCTGTCGGGTGTCGCAAACAAGCTTGGCATCGGTTCTTCGTCATTGACCATCGATAAAATCGCGGGTACATGGAAATATTCAGGACCTGCGGTCACATTCAAAAGCGACAATCTTTTGCTTAAGGCCGGAGGTGCGGCGGCTGCAACTCAGGTTGAAGCCAAGCTCGAACCATATTACAAGACCGCCGGCTTCACCTCGCTTGTGATGACAATAGCCGAAGACTCTACGTTTACGTTCAAGGCTCGTCTGATAAATCTTGGAGGTTCGATTTCAAAGGATGCCTCGTCGGGAAATTTTATCTTCACGTTTAAGGCTCTGAAGTCAGTCAACATCGGATCGATGGAAAGCTATATAGTCATGAACGGCGACAAGATGGAGCTGACCTTTGACGTGAGCAAGCTTATGGTGCTGATTGAAAAGGCCGGAAGCCTCACAGGAAATAACACCCTCAAAGGTGTGTCTGCCATCCTTAACCAGTATGATGGAATGACTGCCGGATTCGAGCTGCAACGTCAGAAGTAGCTTTTGGATTGTCTCGCTTCGTTTTTATCTCTCTGTACCATGGAAAATTTAGTGAATTATAAAGAAATAGAGAATGCCATCATCGGGTTGCGCGGTTTGCGCGTGATACTCGATGCTGATGTGGCTCGCTTTTATGGCGCACAGACAAAAGAAATTAATCAGGCTGTCAGGAATAATCCTGATAAATTTCCTGATGGCTATGTTTTGCCTCTTGATAAGACCGAAACAGAGGATTTGCAATCAAAATTTTTGACCGCAAATCTTTCTGCGAAATCGAGGGCGTTGCGCACACCGTCAAACGCAAAAAGAATTGAGGAGCGGATTAAAGGTATTATCTCGTCTTATGGTCTCAATAATCATCCCGGCTTTCAACGCTGAAAAATATCTCAGGGAATGTCTCGACAGTGCTGTCGGGCAGACCTGTCGCGATATTGAAATCATAGTTGTCGACGACGGTTCGACAGACTCGACAGGCAGGATTATTGCGGAATATGCCGCTCGCGACAACCGTGTGCGGCCGCTTGTCCAACCGCAGTCGGGAGTGTCGGCCGCCCGCAATGCGGCCTTGCGCATTGCCGGGGGCGAATGGGTGAGCTTTCTTGACAGCGACGATGTTCTCTATCCCAACAGCATAGAACTGCTGCTCGGAGCGGCGCATGTGAGCGGTTGCGACCTTGTTTATGGCGGATGGCGGCGTGGAGTCGAGTTCAGACAGATTGATGGATCCCGGAGCGATGCCGCGCCACGGGTCTGCGACCGGCTTGATGTCATTGAAAAAGTGCTCTATCAGTCTGAAGGCATTGTCCCTGCTCCGTGGGGGAAGCTTTACCGTCGCGAACGTCTGCGCGATGTGTGCTTCGACGAGGGTTGTATCTATGAGGATCTCGACCTTTTCTATAAGGTCGAAGGCCGCGACGGAAAGATTGCCGTCATCGACGCTCCTGTCTATTTCTACCGTGACACTCCCGGCAGTCTTACGAACCGGTTTTCTCCTGCGCGCCTCGATGTGCTGAAGGTCACATCGCGCCTTGAGGATTTTATGGCCAAGAATTGTCCCGGGCTTCTTCCCGCGGCTCGCGACCGTCGGTTAAGCGCCAATTTCAACATGTATTGTCTGCTTGCCATTCATGACCGGAATGGAGAATACGCGCGGATTTCTCACGAATGCTGGCAGCTCATCAGACGCTATCGGCGCGAGAGTCTGCTGAATCCGCATGTCAGGATGAAAAACAAACTTGGGATTCTCGTTTCATATCTCGGGGAGCGCATGCTGAAAGCCGTATCGCCTTTGGTCTATGGCGGTAGTAGGAAAAATCGTTGATGTAGTAAGAAAAAATAGTAAGAAGAATATGAAGGTTGTTACTTTAGACAGCAGGCGTTTCGCAGTTGCCTGCCGGATGCTTGCCGAAGTTGTGGAGGGCGATAAATTTATGCCCGAGCTTATGGTTGGCATACGGACTGGAGGCGAGTATGTGGCAAGAGAGATGCTCGGCGAATTTCCCGGAGCCCGGCTGGCTGTAGTGGAGTTGCAGCGCCCGTCGACACGTCATAAGGGACTCGTGGCAGGATTGCTCCCCCTGCTTCCGGCACGCGTGCTCGATTTCATGAGGATGGTCGAGGCCCGTCTGCTCGCACTCAGACCTCGCAGGAGGGTAGGGCGCGTGGAGATTCCTGAGGAAATAACCGCCCTTGGGGCAAGGAGGATTCTGGTGGTCGACGATGCCGTCGACAGCGGTGTGACACTTGAAGCCGTTGTCAGCTCTCTGCGTGAGGCGTGTCCGTCGGCACAGGTGCGTTCGGCTGTGATAACCGTGACGACCTCGCGGCCTGTCATCTCTCCCGACTATGCTCTTTATCGTAATAAAACTTTAATACGTTTTCCATGGTCAATGGATATGAAAGCCTGACACGTGTGGATCGGGAGATTCCATGTGTCGTTGTCGATCTTGACGGCACTCTGCTGCAGGGAAATTCATTCAGGATGTTCATCCGCTTTCTTGTCGGGCGTCTTAAAGAGCGCGGAGCATACACTTCGCTTGCTAAGGTGATAGGGCTCCTTGCTGCCAGAAAAGCAGGGGTGATAAGCCATGTGGCCATGAAATATCCGATCCACCGTCTCGGCACGCAGGCCATGTCAGACAGGGATCTGACTGAATTTGCCTCTCAGCTCGCCGGCGCGCTTAATCCACGGCTGGTTCGTGAACTTGACCGGCTGAGGTCGGAGGGAGCAAGGATTGTGCTCGCCACCGCCGCCCCTGACCTGTATATCCCTTATCTGTTCAGACATCTGAATTTCGATGAGTGGATAGCGACTCCGCTTAGTGGCGCGTATGACGGCTATGTCGAGACTCGCGGAGAGACCAAACGTCGTCTTGTCTGCGCTCTTGCCGGGGAGAGGGGCTGGAATGTCGAGGCTGTGGTGACCGATCATGACGATGACCTGCCCTTGCTGCTGTTGCCGTTTGTCCGCCGTATTCTGGTCAATCCTACGTGCACACTCAAGTGTGCACTCGATACGGCGGGACTGGACTATGAGGTGTTCTGATTATAGACTATTCATATTGTAATAATGGGTATTGGCTTATTGTCGAGGGAAATCAGTATAATTTTAAGTAAAAATTGATGGTATTATCAAAATTATTGTTAACTTTGTCGCCATCTTATTGTAATTTATATACCTGCATTATAGAAAACCTCACGATACCAACGAAAATTCATTTTAATTTTTTTAATACCACTCATTATTACATCATGGAAAACAGAAAGTTGTTAAAAGATGTTAATTGGGGGGGGTAAAAAGCTTAGGCAGAAATATCCTTACCCTGATGCTGGCAGTGATGGCTTTTGCGGCCACCGCTCAGGCAAAATCTGTTACCGGCACGGTCACTGACGAAGCCGGTGAAGCGGTAATCGGTGCTAATGTCGCAGTTCAAGGCACCAAAATGGGCACAGTCACCGACATTGACGGTAATTTTGCCCTCAACAATGTGGCTGACAATGCTGTGCTCGTCATCAGCTATGTCGGCTATGTCACTGAAGAAGTTTCCGTCGCCGGAAAAAGCGTGATTAATGTCACCCTCAGAGAAAACCGCGAGGTGCTTGATGAGGTAGTAGTCATCGGCTACGGCACTGTCAAGCGTAAAGACCTTACTGGCGCTGTCTCCTCGATGAAAAATTCTGACGTAGTGGTCGCTCCTACCAACAACGTGATGGAAGCCCTTTCCGGCAAGGTCGCCGGTATGGACATCACCAAGGCAAGCGGTGAGGTCGGCAGCGATGTCAGCATCCTTCTTCGTGGCTCGCGTTCAATCTATGGCAGCAACGAGCCTCTTTTCATCATCGATGGTCTTCCCGGCAGCTACAATCAGGTTAATCCGAGCGATATAGAGTCAATCGACATCCTCAAGGACGCCTCCTCTACGGCTATCTATGGTTCGGCCGGTGCTAACGGTGTGATCATTATCACTACCAAGCGAGGAGAGGAAGGCAAGGCTGTGGTCAACTTCGATGCCTACTACGGATTCAGTGGCGATGCAAACTACAAGCACGGTATGCTTGGTGACGAATGGGTAGCTTACCAGAGCGAGGCTTACAAGTATACCACCGGAAATTATCCTTCTGATATGAGCACCCTGCTCGGCAATCCGCTCTATACGGAAGCCTACAATCAGGGCAAGTGGATTGACTGGGTTGACCTCGTGTCAGGACATCGTGCGACCACACAGAAATATGCTCTTTCAGTCAGCGGAGGCACACAGAAGACCCGTATTTTCGCTTCGACTTCCTACGCGAAGGAAGAAGGTCTGCTTGAGAACGACAATATCAACCGCTACACTCTCCGTCTCAATATCGATCAGGAAATCAACAAGTATGCCACAATCGGTTTCACGAGCAACCTTACTTATTCAGACCGCAACCGAGGCGTAAAGAACACCTATACAAAGTCACTGACCTCGTTCCCTCTTGGCGATGCTTATGACGAGAACGGAAAGCTTAACCATGAGTTCATCAACGGACAGTATTCTCCGATGGGCGACTTCATCGAAAACCAGTATGCCAACAATACCAAGTCAACCTACATCAACTCTATCGGTTATCTTGAACTTACTCCCATTGCCGGTCTGAAACTCCGCTCACAGCTCAGCACTACTCTCTCTGACAGCCGTCTCGGCCAGTACTGGGGCAGTCAGGCGAACGCAAACCAGCCATCGTATGCGTCGTCACCCTACGCACAGAAGACACATGACAACGGCTGGTCATATACATGGGAAAATATTCTCTCATACAATGCCGATATCAAAGACCACTCGTTTGGCGCGCAGTTCATTACCTCTTATAATAAGAATACAAACGAACAGACTATCGCCGGCAGCGGCGGTTTCCTCGTTGACTCGTGGCAGTATCATCGTCTTCTCTCCGGCTCGACCAGCCCCTACACTTACTCTGACTATTCCCGCACACAGAAAATGTCGTATGCGTTCCGTGTGAACTATAATTACAAAGGCCGTTATCTTCTCACATTCTCAAACCGCTGGACGGTGTCAGCTGGTTCTCTGAAGGCAGCAAGTGGGATTCATTCCCTGCAGGTGCTGTCGCATGGCGCATCTCTGAGGAAAGCTTCTTGGAGGACACCCGCAGCTGGCTTGACAATGCAAAGCTCCGTGTCAGCTACGGTATCACCGGTAACTCAGGCGGTACAGGCGCTTACGTGACCCAGAGTCAGGCATATCTCTATCCCAACGCCGGTGTGACTGTCGGAGGTGTCCCCGTTCAGTTCGCACAGTACACAGGTACGTTTGCCGGCAGCGACCTCGGCTGGGAAAAATCATATAACTGGAACGTCGGCCTTGACTTCGGTGTGCTCAACAGCCGCATCGACGGATCAATCGAATGGTTCAAGACAGACACCAAGGGCCTTCTCTACAAGCGTACTGTGCCCATCACCGACGGTCTTACAGGCTGGGGCTCACCCCTTTCGAGCTGGCAGAACCTTGCAAAAACCGAAAACCACGGTGTCGAATTGACTATCAACAGCCGCAACATCGTGACCAAGGATTTCAACTGGTCGACAACTTTCACAGCAACATGGAGCAAAGAAAAAATCAAATCGCTTCCCGGCGGTGACCTCATCAACGAAAGCCTTTTCGAAGGTCAGCCTATCAAGAGTATCTACAGCTGGAAATATGCCGGCATCTGGGGTACAAACGATGATCCTGAACTTATGAAGAAACTTGGTGTTGAGCCCGGTTTCCTCAAGATTGAAACCATTGAGAAAGATGGCGACGTTGGTGTACACGCCTATAGCGACAATGACCGTCAGATTCTCGGTCATCAGAACCCCAACTGGATTCTCGGTCTTAACAACACCTTCCAGTATAAAGGATTCGACCTCTCTGTATTCATGATGGGACGTTTCGGTCAGACTATCAGCAGCGACCTCCTCGGCTACTACACAGCAGAAGATTCACGTACCAAGAACCAGCTTGCCGGCACTGACTACTGGACAGAGAGCAATCAGGGAGCCTACTATCCCCGTCCCGGTACAGGAAGCAAACAGAGCAAGTTCTATCCCGCTCTCCGTGTAGTCGACGGTTCGTTTGCCAAGATCAAGAACATCACTCTCGGCTACACCCTGCCTCAGAAGCTTACCCGCAAGGCTCTCATCGAGCGTCTCCGCATCTATGGAACTGCCTATAATCCCTGTATCATTGTCAATGACAGCAAGCTCAAGGGCACTGACCCTGAGACCGGCGGTTCGGATGCGTTCCCGACATACAAGCAGTTTGTATTCGGTATCAACCTCACACTCTAATCCCATAAAACGAAATTAATACAATGAAACGTAAATTCTCAAATATACTTTGGGCCTGTGGAGTGAGTGCGACACTCATGATGCAGTCCTGTTCACTCGATGAGGTAAACCCCGGCGGTTTTACCCTTGAAAACCTCGGCACTACTCCTGCCGGCTACGAAACACTGCTCAACCAGTGCTACTTCGGCCTCGAACGCCAGTTCTACAACGGCATTGACTTCATGGGCTTCATGGAAGGCAATACCGACCTCTGGACCGCCAAGACCAATCAGATGGGTCAGAACGACAATGTGTTCAAGTTCTTTGCAGGCGCCTCGCCCAACCTGACTTTCACAAACGCATTGTGGAACGCCGCATATGATGGTATCGGTGCTTGCAACCTTGCCATCGAGACAGCTCCCAACTGCTCGTTTGCGACTGACGCAGAGCGCAATGCCAAAGTGGCTGAAGCTCATTTCCTCCGCGCTGTCTACTACTACAATCTCGTTGAAATGTTTGGCGGTGTCGTAAAGCTGACAGCCGTGCAGAAGTCTAACAATTACTCGCCTGAGCGCACAGATGCGCTTGAGATTTATCGCGACGTGATTATTCCCGACTTGCGTTTTGCTGCCGAATGGCTTCCGGTCGGAAATTATGATGCTGATGCCAACCCCACCAAGAAGTCGGCGCTCGGCTATCTCGCCAAGGCTTGCCTCGCAACACGCCAGTATGACACTCCCGAGTTCCTTCAGGAAGGTTTCGATGCCGCCAAGAAGCTCATCACCGACTGCGAGAGCGGTGGCTCGAACTACATGACATATATGTATGCCGATTTTGACGACGTGTTCAAGGAGGCCAACAACAAGTCAAACAAGGAAGCTCTCTGGAAATACACCGTCTACGGCGGCAAGACCCACGGTTCAAGCAACGGTAACTACCGCACCAACCGCAACGACGAGCACTTCCTTTGTCAGCTCAACCACTTCGGAGCGAGAATCGACAATCAGGCTGTACGTCTGGCATGGGACGGCGGCGTGCAGGGCGACTTCATGCCGACCCAGCACCTCCTCAGCCTCTACGTGCAGGACAACGGTACGCTTGACCCCCGTTTCCACAAGCTTTTCATCACTGAATGGAAGGCAAATCAGGAGTACAGCTGGACTGACGGCGATGCTTTACGCTACGGAAAGGATGCCTCAAAAGTAGGTGATAAGATCAATGTCGGTGATCTCGCAATCCGCTTCGTGATGCCTCAGGATGCAAATTATGCGTCGGAAGTAGCTGACAAGGGCACATCGAATCATCTTCTTATCGACTATAAGGACGTGTATGACGATTCCAACAAAGGCATCATCATGACCGCCGGCGAAGGTGAAAACCACTACCGCTACTACTATCCGTCGCTCAACAAACATGCAAGCTCCAATTACTTTGTAGCCAATGAAAGCAATATGCGCAACGGTAATCTCAACGGAGTGATGCCGATGCGTATGGCTGAGATTTATCTGATCGCTGCCGAATATGACATCGTCCTCAACGGTGGCGGACAGGCTATGGGCTATATCAACAAGGTGCGTCAGCGTGCCGGTGCTGCTCCTCTGTCGGGAGCGGCTACAATCCGCACCGTCCTTGACGAACGTGGCCGAGAGCTTTGCGGTGAGTTCACCCGCTTCTTCGACCTTAAGCGCACCGGTATGTATAAGGATGCAAGCTACCTTCAGTCGACATTCCCCGAACTTGCCGGTTACTTCAAGCCTGAATACGCACTGCGTCCGATCCCGAGCAATTATACAGACGTGATCACCACAGGTGCGCTCTTCAAGAATCCCGGATATTGATCCAGCTCACGATAGTGTCTGGATTGGGTTCATGTAAATATTAAGAGCAAAGTCATGTTATATTAAATGAATTGATATGATTCTTGTTGCACTGACACACGATTGAGACACACCTAAAGGTCCGAACCTTCCCTTTAGTTTTGACTACCGTAACCCTTGGTGTGCATGCCGTCGGCCGATGGCATGCACACTGTTTTTTTATACGGATTGGCCGACTTTTTGGATTAATCTATGTTGATAGTCATGTTTATTGGCGAAATTTCCGTAATTTTGCGTGGGCAATTCTTTTTGATTGATTATGAAGATTTTTAGCACTGAACATATACGAAACATTGACCGCGTCACTATCGAGGAGGAGGGTGTCAGCTCGATGGAGCTGATCCACCGTGTGGCAGAAGGGGTGGTCAATGAAATTCTCAGCCGCTGGAGTCCGTCGAAACCAACAATGGTTTTTGCCGGCGCGGGAAATAACGGCGCTGATGCTCTGATTGTAGCCAAACTGCTGATAGAGGCCGGATTCAATCCGCATGTCGTGCTTATCAATGTGAAAGGCGACTCGCTGTCGCCCGACTGCCGGGCATGCCGCGACGAACTCCTCAGGCTTGGCAATGTGGCCATGACGGAGATTGTGCATACGTCTCACATTCCGACCCTTACAGCCGACCATCTCGTCATCGACGGACTTTTCGGTACAGGTCTTCGCAACCCCCTCGAAGGCGGATATATGGCTATGGCGCGCTATATCAACGAATCAGGGGCGACCGTGGTGTCGATTGATGTGCCTTCCGGAATGTATGGCGACTGGAATTCGCGCATACTTGCCCGCAACGTTGTCCATGCCGACCTCACTGTCGCAGTGCAGTTTCCGCGACTCGCGTTTTTCCTGAGCGACAATGCCCCTATCGTCGGGCAGTGGAAGGTGGTCGACATCGGTCTGAGTCGCCGCGCAATCGAACAGACCCCCACGAAATATTTCTTTATAGAGAAAGACGATGTAAGACGTGTGCTCAAACGCCGTCCCGATTTCTGCTCCAAGGCTGATTTCGGCCATGCGTTGCTCTTCACGGGCTGCTACGGCATGATGGGAGCGGCAGTGCTCGCCGCCCGCGGAGCTTTGCGCTCGGGTGTGGGCAAACTGACCGTCCATGCTCCCCGCTGCGGTTTCAGCGTGCTCCAGACTGCTGTCCCCGAAGCGCTCTATCTCCCTGACAGAAACGAGAACGTGATTTCCGACATGACTCCGCGCGTCAATTTCACTGCTATCGGCGTAGGGCCGGGCATAGGCACAAACGATGCCACACGCGGAGCGCTTGAGACTCTTATCAAGACCATAAAACGGCCGATGGTGTTCGATGCCGATGCCCTCAACATCATCTCCCGCACGCCTGCGCTCATGGACCACATAGCTCCCGGCTCGATTCTTACGCCCCATGCCGGTGAGTTTGACCGCATTTTCGGCTCGCAGGCTTCGTCGGAGACCCGTCTGCTCAGGGCGCTTGAAGTGGCTCATAAATATAAGGTGATAATCGTGCTGAAAGGCCGTTACAGCGCCACTGTACGTCCTGACGGAAAGATATTTTTCAATTCGACAGGTTCTGCCGCTATGGCCACAGCCGGAAGCGGCGACGTGCTGACAGGAATCATCACCTCGCTGCTCGCACAGGGCTACAAGTCGGAGATCGCTGCTACGGCAGCTGTCTACATCCACGGGCTTGCCGGCGACATAGCCGCACATGTCGAGGGCGAATACGGCTCGCTCTCCGGCGACATCGCCGCTTGTGTCGGCAAGGCGATAAAAGCCATCATGCAGGTGTAATTTCCAGAGAGTTAAAGAGTTTAAAACATAGAATTAAAAAGGTTAAAAGACTTTTCAATTTCAACTATGAGAAAGTTATTGTCTATATTGCTGCTGGGCGCTCTGGCTGCGCTTCCGTCCACGGCACAGACATCGTCGAAGCTGACAGCCACCAAGGCGAGCGAGTATGGTCTGATGTACACTCTTCCGCTGACGGCTTTCGAAGTCACGATTGCCGTCGAGAAGACAGTCAACACTCCCGGCGAGTTTTATCAGTATGCCCGCAAATATCTCAACACTGAGCCGATCATGCAGCAGTCTACGTCGTGGCGCATCACGGAAGCTGTCATCAATCCTGTGGCCATTGCCAACGAAGAGGCGCGTTATCTTGCAACTTTCAAAGGAGGCAATGGCACGTTCATGATGGTGAGCGACAGCAATTTCCCGCTTTCAATCAACGATGAGACCTACGAGGCGGCTGTCGAGCTGACGCCACTTCCCAAGGCTGTTGCCCCCGCGCCCACGGTGCTCCAGAAGCCCATAGCGCAGCAGGCTGTAACCCCCGAAATGATTCAGAGCCGTTCATCGGCAAAAAAAGCCGAACTGGCGGCTGATAAAATCTATGAACTTCGCACCAATCGCAACGAAATCATATCCGGCCAGGCCGACGCGATGCCTTCGGACGGGGCTGCCATGAAACTGGCTCTCGACCAGCTTGCGGGGCAGGAGGAGGCTCTGACCGCAATGTTTCTCGGCACTGTCCAGAAGTCGGTGGAAGTCCGTACATATATGGTCTATGTACCCGAAGAGGGTGAGCAGGGACGCATGGTTGTGGCCCGTCTTTCGGCTGCCGAAGGGCTTGTTGATGCCACAGACCTGTCAGGCGATCCGATATATATCGAGATTACGCCTGTGACACGTGGCGAACTGCCGGTCAATGATAAGGGAGTGGCCAAGACTTTCCCCAAGGGGGGCGTGGCCTACCGCATTCCGGGGGCTGCGTGGGTGTCGTTGAGCTTCGACGACAAGACATTGGTCGAGAAGGAGTTTGATGTCGCGCAATATGGTGTGGTTTTCGGTCTTGACCCAAGCCTGTTCACCCACAAGCGCCAGCCTGCCTATCTCCATTTCAATCCGCTCACAGGCGCAGTCCGCGAACTGGGAACCAATAATTGATTGCGGCGTTTTAGCCCTGAGAAGATATAAAAAGACAGCATGGGAAATGTTATAACATTTCCCATGCTGTCTTTTTATGCCTCAATTTGTATTATCGCACCTTTTCGGGCATCGGATAATAGTAAATTTGCACCATGCCCAACCCACCAATCAACTCCTGTTATTAACCCTTTTACCTTATCTGCACTCATTTCTAATCCTTTACCCTTCATCCTTAATCCCTACTATGAACTCTCGTCGATTGAAAGGCAGCCACAAGACTGTGATTCGTTTTCCGGCAGGCGCTTTGATCCGGCGCGAAACGGAAATCTGCCATAACCTCCGGCCTTCGCTCAGGCGTTCCGGCCTTGAAGCGGTCGGTTCTCCCGCCGAAATTACGCTTGACCGCCCTATACCCGGCGCACGCCTGCTTCCCGGAGGCCGTATAGAAAGTCCCGATGGCCGTAAATGGCTTGTCATGGAACATGAAGGTCGTCTGCTTTGTCACGACGGCACTCAGTCCGTAAAGCTTCCTGACGCACCCGGAAAACCGTCGGGCGTTGTCGGATGTGCCGGCCGCTATCTGATTCTTATGGGTGCTGACGATGCTCCCATGTGGCTGCATGCCGACAGCAATGGCGGCTGGACTTGGCATTGCGCGGCCGACATGCCGGAGCCTCTTGCGATTGTTCGCAATGACGATGCCCCGCTGACCACGACGGTCGGAGGCACTAAGCTCCGGGATTCATACACCTCGCGCTCATCACGGCTCACTGCCGCAGATGCGCTGGCAGTTGGCCGTCTCGTCGGAGATGCCTACCGCTCGATAGCTGAGTCAGCCATGCAGCGTCAGGTCTATTTCCAGCCGGTAATCGCGCGCTACAGCCTCATCGGCCACCACGGAGAGGTGCTCTATGTCTCAGCGCCGGTAATGGTCATGCCATCCGACGGCCAGCAGCTGCTTGGCGTAGACTTTTTGTTGAGCGGCGACGGCTTCTCGACGCTCTCCTTTGAGCGCATGACAGCGTCCGCCTTCACCCTGCGTCTGAAACTCTGCATTCCGCTGTCGGAACAATGGCAGGAGGCGGTCAGCCGCGTGGTCTTGTCGGTCAGTCCGCAGCTTCATCCGTTTGACGGGACCGGCAATGCCCCTCACCGCTTCGGCTCGTTTTCGGCCACTTCCGGATCGCTCCATGTCGGGTTGCCGGGGCTGAATGATTCGGTCTCGGCTATTGCCGGCGAAGGCTCGCGTCTGCGCTCTCTGACCGAAGCAGTCCTTGCATCCGTAGGCGAAAGTCTGAGTCCGTGTGCGACCCTCGGTTTCGACTCTTCGGCCTGTGAATGGAAGGGAATAAGCCGCCCGCTACGTCGTCCTTCTTACGGTCTCGACGATGAGCTGACGGTGCTTCGCCGTCTTGTGTCACGTGCCCATACACCGCTTCGACAGGATGAATCGCTCATGGTAGCGCTCGACATGCCTCATTGTCTCTGCGCCGGAGTGGCCGCTACTGGTGGCGACAGCATCGCATACACCTCTGTTTCGGCCATGCGCTTTAAAGGCTGGCTGCCATGCGGATTTGTCATTGCAGCTCCCGCGCCCGGCACTGATTTCCCTCAGTCAGCACCGATGGCTGTCAAAATCGGTTTTGCCGACGGCAGCAGCTCTGTGCGCAGCGCCGCAATAAGTTCTTTCCCTCCCGGTCCGATGTCACCGCTGCTCGTCTATCCGTCGGCCGACGCGGTGAGCATGGAGCTGTTCTATGAGCGTTGTTCGCTCCGTGTCGACCTTCGTCCAGATCCCTCAGGGCGTTTTGCCTACTGGCTTGCCGACGACGGATTGCCGGTGGAGATGGAGCGTGACATGCCGGCCTTTATCCTTCCCTCCGGCTCGTCGCGTCCGCGCCCGATGCCGTCGGCTGTAGTGCTTGCCTCCGTTTCTGAACCACTCCGCCCGCTTGCTGTCACCCGGACTTCCGAATCGCGCCCTGTGGCTCTGATGGCCGCTGCCGGGACGACCGGTGGATGGGATGCGGGCAGCGCGCGGTTCTATCTTTTCGGGAGGGGCGGAGTGCAGTCGGTAACGGCTAATTCGTCGCGCAGCCGTCTGACCGCGCGCACTCTTGACATTCGCCCTGTCGGCAGCTGCGATGCCGTCTGTCGTCTCGGTGGAAACTCTATCGCGGTGCTTGCCGGCGATGACCTTGTGAGGATCACAGGCCAGAGCGTCGTCACCATGCGCTCCTTTGTCAGTGCCGGGAGGCTTGCGCGTGATTCGTCACGTGGCGAACTTATCTGTTTCTACGGCCACGAAAATCCTTGTCCTGAAAACTTCATGATTGCGGAGGGCGATGATTTCCGTCCGTTATTTCCCGATGCGGTTGTCCATGACGATAAAGGCAGGATGCTCTACACCCGCTCGTTTCCGGTCGTGTCGTCGCTTCTTGACGACGGTCAGAGTGTCTGGGCCACCGATGACGATGGACGGCTCTACCAGCTGTCGGTCTCACGTGAGGATGCTGAGGTCGCTGTGGCCTATCGCGCGTCGGTCGCAGCGCCTTCGCCGTCGCCCGGCGTCTATGGATTCGCCCTTCCTCTATTCGGCGAGATTTCCGGCGGGACTGTCGAGCTCCGGGCTGACAACGGTGCGGGAGTCATGCGTTCGGGGCTGCTTACTTCATGCTGTCTGCGCGGGAACGTGGCTCATCTTCCGCCTCTGAGTGTTTTCGCCTGTCATCGCCATAATTTCATCCTGTCCATAAATCTCAGTGTAAAGAATTTTCTACTGCAATGATACCACGCGATATACTTATTGAGAATAGCCGCCGGAATGTGGCTCTTGGCCATACTCCGGACCCGCTGACAGGCGATGAATCGGATTCAGACCGTCGTCCATATTCCTTCAACGGCACTACCTATTATCTTCCTTCGGCCATGCTTGCCGATTCGCGGCTTGGTGTGGCGGTCTCGGAGACGGATTTCGCGCGTCTGCGTTTCAGATATGATTTCCCTTTCTGGGCGGTGAGCTGTGTGGTGATAACCGACAAGATGACCTCGGCCGACATTCCTTTCCGTCTCAACCGTCCGCAGCGGAGGCTTGTCGGTCTGCTTGAAGCCGAACGTCGGGCCGGACGCCCGCTGCGTCTGATCATGCTTAAAGCCCGTCAATGGGGCGGTTCGACGCTTATACAGATTTATTTCGCATGGATTCAGATAATCCATTGCCGCAACTGGAACTCCCTTATATGTGCCCATGTCAAGGACACGGCCGCCACCATACGTGGAATGTATTCCAAGCTCCTTTCCCGCTATCCGCCTGATTATTGGGATGAGGAGGCGCGTCCTGAGTTCAGACCCTTCGAACGCATGACAAACACACGGGTCATTCCGGGACGCGAGTGCAAGGTGACGGTCTGTTCGAGCGAGAATCAGGAGGCCGCACGCGGTCTCGACTGTGCGCTTGCCCATCTCAGCGAAGTGGCTTTCTGGAAGGACTCTCCACGCCACAGTCCGGCCGACCTTATGCGTTCGGTCACTTCCGGCATAGCGTCGAAACCGCTGTCGTTTGTCGCTATGGAGAGCACTGCCAACGGCGTAGGTAATTTTTTCCATCGTGAATGGCTGCGCGCCAACACTCCGGGTGCGAGTGACAAGATTCCTTTCTTCGTCCCTTGGCACGAGATTGAGATCAACCGCTGTGAGGTCTCTGATCCAGATGCGCTGTGGGATTCGATGGACGATTACGAGCGCAGTCTGTGGACTGTCCACGGTTGCACGCTGGAGGCGATAAAATGGTATCATGAGAAGCGCATGGCTTTCTCCGACCATAGGTCAATGATGGCCGAGTATCCCACGACTCCTGCCGAGGCTTTTTCGTCGACTGTAAGCAACGTGTTCAGTTCGGAAGATGTCGAGGCATTGCGCGAGGGTTGCCGTGTGAAGGCCGAAAGGGGAGAGGTCGTGATGTCTGACTGCGGTGACACGGCGCTGTGTGTAGCGCCGAGGTTTGTCCCTTCGGTCGACGGAAAGTGTGAGCTGTGGCGCTATCCGCGGCCGGGCGGTGACTATATAGTCTGTGTCGATATCGGCGGACGCACCCGCAACGCTGATTTCTCTGTCATCTGTGTCCTTGACCGCCACTCCGATTCGCCTGACGGAGTTCCCGAAATCGTGGCCCAGTGGCGCGGGCATATCGACCATGACCTGCTTGCACGCAAGGCTGAGGCTCTCGGACGGTATTACGGTGACGCTCTGCTTGTTGTCGAGAGCAATTCATGGGAAAGCTCGTCGGAGGGCGAGGGGCGTTACATACTCGATACTCTTTCGGTGCGTTATCCGAATCTCTATTTCCGTCCTTGTAGCCACGACGGCGCGGCGCAGACTGTCGGTTTCCACACCAACATGCGCACCAAGCCGGCTATCATCGCGAATCTTGTGGCCTGTGTGCGCGACCGTGGCTATGTCGAGCACTCGTCGGCCGCCTGCGACGAGCTTCTCCAGTATGAGGCATTGCCAGACGGTTCTTACTGCGCCTCGCGCGGTTGCCATGACGACATGCTCATGACGCGCGCTATCGCTCTCTATATCCATGCCACAGGTCGCCTTGTCTCCCCATTCAGGTTTGACGACAGCACCCTCAATGCCATACTCGACCGTTGCATGCGGTAGCACGCTGTTGTCTTATGTGGTGAAAAACGGTGCTGATTTTTCAGTGAATACAAACGAACAACGCCTGTCCCCGGCAGTCCGGGAACAGGCGTTGTCTGTTTTGCTATAGGAATAGAATTGATTATTTCTTCTTGTCGATGTCGTTGAGAAGAGTGGTGACGGCTGCTGAAATCTGGTCGTCGATTCCGAGAATGATTTTTGCAGGGTCGTTGGCCACCTTCACGTCAGGTTCGAGCTGGGTGTTTTCAAGATAGTTGCCTTCAGCTGTCTTGAAACCGACAACCGGGATGCCGAATGTCAGCGAGGGATCTTGCATGTTGACCCAGTTGACCGAGCTCATCGTTCCGGGGACAGGCATGCCGACAATCTTGCCGAGACCCACGTGGCGATACACCCACGGAGTGCCGTGTGCGTTTGAATAGTTGGCCTCGCCGGTGAGCATGACCGAAGGCTTGTTCCAGCGGCGCGAAGGCATTTCGCCTGCGACCACTCCCTTGATTTCCTGAGTGAGATACTTCTTTCCGCTGAAGAGCACTTCGATGTCCTCGTGCAGACGGCCTCCGCCGTTGAAACGGGTGTCGATCACGATTCCGTCACGCTCGTTGTACTTTCCGAGCAGGTCTGCATAGATTGTGCGGTAGCTTGCGTCGTTCATTGAGCGGATGTGCACATAGCCGAGACGGCCGCCAGAGAGCGAATCGACGAGGTGGGCGTTGCGCTTCACCCAACGGTTATAGAGAAGGTCGGTCATGCGGGTTGTGGGGAGCACCACTTCTTCCTCCTTCTCGCCTGAGGGGAGTGTGAAGCTGACGAGGGTCTTTTTGCGTGCGATTCCGTTGAAAAGCGGGGTGTAGTCACTCTCCGAGTCAATCTTGACACCATTGATGGCTGTCACGATTGCTCCCGGCTTTATGGCGGTGTCGGCATGGCCGAACGGGCCACCTTCCACGATTTCCGCAACCTTGAGACCCGGTCCGTCGTAGGTCATGTCATAGAGCAGTCCGAGCGATGCGGTGGGTTCTTTCGCTCCGTCGCCATAGTAGCGTGTGCCGGTATGCGATACGTTGAGCTCACCGAGAAGTTCGCTTGTCATTTCGGCGAAGTCGGCGTTGTGGTTGATGTGGGGGAGGAACTTGCGGTAAGCCTCGCCCATCTTCTTCCAGTCCACACCGTGCATTTTGGGATCGAAGAAGCGTGCATCCTCTTCCTTGAGTATGTAGTCATAGAGATATTCTCTTTCGGCTACAGGGTTGTTCTTGCGTGTTCCGCTGACGGTGATTCTTTCCATCTTTCCGCCGGGAAGGCTCATCTTGCGCATCGACGACGAGCCGAGGAGGAAGAGGTTCTTGCCTTCAGCGTCGGGAGTCATCGAGAGTCCGGCCGCATCGAGTTTGTTTGCAAGGCTCACATCGCCTTTGCGCAGGTTCATTTTCCAGAGGTCGTAGCCACTGTCGAATGCGGCGAGAAACCACAGGTTGTCACCCTTGTCGTCGATATAGATGTCGGCAAGGTCTGACGAGAACGGAGTCAGGCGCACGATGCGGTCGCTGATGCCGTCAAGCTCAATGTTGATGTCCTTTGATTCCTGCTTCTTGTTTGAATCGTCGATTTTCGATTTCTTGGAATCCTTCGAATCTTTTTTATCTTTTTCGGCCTCTTTCTTCTTTCGTGCCTCCTTCAATTCTTTCTGGAGCGCGAAATCTTCGGGCGAGAGACGGAAACGGTCGTAGGCGGCGCGGTTGGTAAACACGAGCAGCGCGTCATACTGCGCACCCCACGAAGCTTGGCTGCGCATGCCGTAGCGGTCGCTCACAAAGAGGATTGCGTCGCCGCCCATCACCCAGCGGGGACTATAGTTGGAATATGAAGAGTTGGTGATGTTGGTGATTTCACCGGTCGATGCGTTGATGATGGCTATGTCATAGTAGGGGCTGCGGCGGTGCATGTCGACTTCGGCTGCAAGCCACTTGCTGTCGGGCGACCATGAGAAATTGAGTTTCCCGGTGCGCGAGTTGCAGATGTTGCCTTTGGTGAGCTGTGTGACCTTGCCTGACTTGATGTCCATGACTGCGATGTCGCGGCGGCCGGTCACGAATGCCATCTTCTTTCCGTCGGGCGAGATGAGCGGATGTGCGCGGTCAACGTTGTCGCTGGGCTTGAACACCGGCTCTTCGTCGATAAGTGTCGCGTTGGGGAAGTTGAGGTCATCTTCACGCGCGATTTTGGCGCGGTAGATATTCTCGTGGCCGTCGCGGTCGGAGCTGTAGTAGAGTGTACGGTTGTCAGTGCCCCAGCTGATAGAGCTTTCCGCCTGAGGTGTGGTTGTGATCTGCTTGGTGGTAGGATATTCCACCGAGGTCACGAAGATGTCGCCGTGGTTGACGAATGCCACCTGCTTACCGTCGGGCGAGGGGACTGCTCCTCGTGTGCCGGAGGTGAAGCGCGTGATTACGTCCGGCTCGCTCTCGTCGGCTACTATCGAGATGTTGACTTTCGAAGGTTTGCCTCCCTGACGCATGGTGTAGATTTCACCGTCGTAGGTGAAGGCGAGTGTGCCGTCGGCACCGCGCGAGAGGAAACGCACCGGGTGGGTCTTGAAATCGGTGAGCGCGCTTATCTTCGACGGGTCGGAGAGCTGCATTGAGTAGACGTTGAACGTTCCGCCGTCGCGCTCGCTCAGGAAATACATTGTCTGACCGTCGGGTGTCACCACCGGGCTGCGGTCCTCGCCCGGGTGCTCCGTGAGATTGGTGTGGCGGCCTGTGGCTGCGTCATATTTCCAGATTTCGCGGGTGACCGACGATGTGTGGTGTTTGCGCCACTGGTCTTCGCCGCCCTTGCGGTCAACGTAGATAAACGATTTGTTGTCGGGCAGATAGCTGATGGCTTCTGCTGGAGTCGAGAGAATCTGGCGCGGACGGCCGCCCTTGACAGGCACGGAGTAAAGCTCTGTCTGCCATGCAGCCGGAAACAGCAGGGCCGAGGGAGCGTCCTGAATCGATGCCGAGTAGACCACCGATTTGCCATCGGGGGTGAATGCGTGGGGAATTTCGGCTGCCGAGTTGTAGGTCAGGCGTGTCGCCTCGCCTCCGTCGGCGCTCATGATATAGATATCAGAGCCTCCGTTGCGGTCGCTCGCGAAGGCTATCATCTTGCCGTCAGGCGACCAGACTGGTTCTGATTCGTAGGACTGTACGGTGGTGAGCTGTCTGGCCTGTCCGCCGTTGACGGGGACGGTGTAGATGTCTCCTTTGTAGGTGAAGGCGATTGTCTTGCCGTCGGGCGAGATGCGGACATCGCGAAGCCATAGCGGAGTCACCGCGCCTGCGCCCAAAGTGGCGCTTAAAAGCACTGCGCTGATAATGGATTTCTTCATAAGGTCGGTGAGGTGTATGTTGGTGAATTTGTCAGAGAACCGTTTCATTCGGCCTCAGACTTTAGTTACGTAGTTTGCGTTTCTGCAGATAGTCGGCCATCCAGACTCCCAGCAGGATCATGGCGCATCCCGTATAGCCGATGACCGAGATTTTCTCGCCGAGGATGAGGAAGGAGAACACGAGTGTCACCACCGGCTGGAAATACATGTAGTTGGAGGCTTTGACAGCTCCGATTTTGCCGATAATGGCTGCCCACATCAGATAGGCGAACATCGAACAGAATAGTGCGAGAAACAGGATGTTGCCGAGCAATACCGGGTCGAGCAGCACTGTCGGCGGGGTAATCGACGGCTCGATTAGCAGGAACGGGATGGCTGTCAGCACGCCGTAGAAGAAAGTCTTTCGGGTGATGAACAGTGCGCTGTAGAGCGGGTTGAGCTGCTTGAGGACTATGCTGTAGATTGCCCAGCAGAAGGCTGCCAGAAGCGACAGCAGGTCGCCGAGAGGGTTTATGCTGAGATTGAAGCTGCTGTTGAAAATCACGAGACCCACGCCGAGAAAGGCCACTACAGAGCCAAGAATGGTTTCTTTCCCGGGACGGTCTGACTTATAGATGAAACCTATGAGCAGCACTGTCAGAAGCGGGGATAGCGAGGTGATGAGCGATACGTTGCTGACAAGAGTGTATTCAAGCGCAACGTTCTCGGAGATGAAATAGATTGAGCCGCCGAAAAGACCTGCGAGCATGAAGCTGAATTCATGTCGCCACGAGTTGCTGAATATCTTTTTGTGACAGATCAGCAGCATCGCAAGATAGGCGATGGCGAAACGGTAGATGTAGATTTCGATAGGGTGCAATCCGTTGTCGAGGAGCACTTTTGTGGAAATAAACGAGACTCCCCAGCCAATGACAGCAACAGCGGCCCCTACATGATAAAGCAAAAGATTGCCTTTCGGAGAAAAACGCTTTGTCGACATGACGATAATTATAGAATGCCCGCAATGTGTCGCCGACGGCACTCTTTTTAAGGTTAACCTTCGTTTAAGACCCTCCGCATCAACAATGTTCTCAAGGTGTTTTCAGGGTCGGTCATGCCAACGGAAGGACCTGACGTCGCCATAACCGATGACAAAATTAAGAAATTTTTATCAAAGATTGCGATTCGGTGAAAAACTTTATTTTTTTGAATGCGTAATAACTATACAGACGCTTTATAGAAAAAATATTGCGATGAGTAGATTTTATTGGGAAGTCTATGAATTAATGCCTATTTTTGCGTCGATATTTAACACGTTAACTTAAAAAATATAAAAATGAAACTCGCAAAAGCTTTAGGAATTCCTGCAATGGCTCTCTGTGTGCTTCTTTCAACGGGATGCTCATCATGGACGAATACAGGTAAAGGCGCAGCCATCGGCGGTGGCGGCGGTGCGGCTCTCGGAGCAGGACTCGGTGCGCTTATCGGTGGTGGCAAGGGCGCTGCAATCGGTACGGCTATCGGCGCTGCGGTCGGTACGGGCGCAGGTGTCCTTATCGGCAAGAAGATGGACAAGCAGCAGGCCGAACTGCAGGCTGAGCTTGCAAAACAGGCTGAAATCAAGCAGGTGACCGATGAAAACGGTCTGCAGGCAATTCAGGTCACTTTCAACGGCGGTATTCTTTTCCCGACCAACGGTACGACTCTCAGCGCAAGCGCACGCACTGACCTCAGCAAGTTTGCCGCTTCGCTTATCAATAATCCCGGCACAAACGTGCAGATTTACGGCTACACCGATGACACCGGTTCGCTTGCCGTCAACGAGCGTGTCGCTACCGGACGTGCTGACGCCGTTCGCAACTATCTTCTCAACAGCGGTGTCGCTGCCACCCGTCTTTCTGCAGAAGGTCTTCCGATGCAGGACTACATTGCATCCAACTCCACAGCCGAAGGCCGTGCGCAGAATCGCCGTGTAGAGGTCTACATCACCGCAAGCAAGGAAATGATCGAACAGGCCAACCAGGGCACTCTCAAGTAAGTGATGTCCGTCAGCCTGTGATTAAGGCATATAATCATCAATTCTTTTCATAAGGTAAGGAGGAAACAAGCCTTGACGGTCTGTTTCCTCCTGTTCTTTTGTCCGGGCGGCTATCCGTATGGGATGATTCCGGGAAATATACTTTCTGTATGGGCGGGTGTCGCCTGTAATATTATTTCATGCAGCGGATTTCGTTGTATATGAGATTGAGCACCGTCTGTCCGGCCGCTTCGAGCGACGAGGGGTCTATGTTTTCAAGCGTGTCGTCGGTCGTGTGCCATGTCGGGGCGAATGTTCCCGTCGACTCGTTTTTTGACTCGATGATGTCTATTGCAGGTATTCCGGCGTCGTTGAGGAAGATGTGGTCGTCGACCACTGCACCTCCGCTCTTGTTGATAAAGCGGTTCTCATATCCCGAACGGGCGGCTACCGACCACACTTTGTCGACAAGTTTCGATGCGTTCTGGTCCGAGAAGTATTCGCGGTGGAATTTAGCGTCCATTCCTCCTACCATGTCGAGAAGCACTGCATAGCGGGGCAGCGAGTCGGCGGGATAGGGCATGTTTTCAATCCAGTATTGCGTGCCGAGACACCACGATGTGTCGTGGGTCGAGAATCCTGAAGCCTGACCGTAGTCCTCGGCATCGACCAGCAGGATGTCCACGCCTACCGGAGGCTCTGTCTCGTTGAGATGACGTGCCACTTCAAGGAGGACTGCCACTCCGCTGCCGCCGTCGTTGGCTCCGAGCACGGGTTTGAGCCTGTTTTCCTCATTCTGGTCGGAGTCACACCACGGACGGGTGTCGTAGTGGGCCAATAGGAGTATGCGGTCGTGGATTTCGGGTTTGTATGATGCCATGATGTTGCCTATCGGGAGACGGTCGCCGTTGAAGGCTGTGACTTCGCCGGTCTGGACATTTACATTCTGTGCGCCGTGGCGGCGGAGTTCGTTGACGAGATATTCGCGGCAGAGGCGGTTTCCTTCCGTGCCCGATACGCGCGGCCCGAATGCCAGCTGACGTCTTACGTAGGAGTAGGCGCTGTCGCGGTTGAAGCGCGCAGGGGTCTTGATCCGTTTTTCTTCCTGACGGGTACGGGTCGCGTCACCGTTAGAGGCGGTCGGACGACAGCTTGTAATCCCTAAGGTAGCGATGATGCTGAACAGGGCGGCGATTAGATATCCTTTCATGACTCTGCTGGCTGTATTAAGGTGGTTGATATATGCCGATTTAGTTCACTCGGCCTTATGTTTCGGTATGGTTAAAGTATGGCGTAGCAAAGTTACAACATAGTTACAATACTTCGACAATTCGGTTACAGAAAATTTATCGTGTTAAGGTTTATTAACTATCAGGCCGGTGTCTCCTTCGGCATGCCCCCACGGTGTTGCTTCGGTCTGTGGTCTCCGCTCGACGCGGGGTTACAATGGCGACCAAATTATGACAAGGCATCGAAGATGCGAACCGGCTGAAAAACGACAACCCCGCTGCCTTGAAAATGTGGCAACGGGGCTGAAAAGGTATAGTATTAAAGGTTCTGTCGCTGATTACTTCTTGAAGTAGCGGTTGTAGAGACCCTGGAATCCCTGACCGTGACGTGCTTCGTCCTTAGCCATTTCGTGAACGGTGTCGTGGATTGCGTCGAGGTTGAGTTCCTTAGCGCGGCGGGCGATACGCATCTTGTCGGCGTTTGCGCCTGCTTCGGCTGCCATGCGCTTTTCGAGGTTTTCTTTGGTTGACCATACGCATTCGCCAAGGAGTTCAGCGAATTTGGAAGCGTGTTCAGCCTCTTCGATGGCATAGCGCTTGAAGGCTTCTGCGATTTCGGGGTAACCTTCGCGGTCAGCCTGACGCGACATGGCGAGATACATGCCTACTTCGGCGCATTCGCCTTCGAAGTGTGCGCGGAGATCGGCCTTCATTTCGTCGTCGGTGTCCTTAGCGATTCCGATTACGTGTTCAGTCACGAATTCGAGCACTGCGCTCTCGTCCATTTCCTTGAATTTTGAACGGGGAGCTTTGCAGAGGGGGCAGAATTCGGGAGCTTCGTCACCTTCGTGTACATAACCGCAAACGGTGCAGATAAATTTCTTTTTCATAATGAATTGATGTTTGTTTAATTGTTTTTTATACGAAATTTGACTTTAATTCAGTTTATACGGCCTCGGAGCAGAGTGGGCAGAGACCTTTGAAAATAACGTCGGTCGAATGGACGATGTAGCCTTTGGGTGGGATTACAAATGACGGTGAAGCGTCATTGTAGTCGATGTCCGTGACCTTTCCGCATGACGCGCACAGGAAATGTGCGTGGTCGTGCTGTGAATAGTCCCATCTCGCTCCGTCGCCTCCGCCGGTCTCGATGCAGCGGATTATGCAGGCTGCGGCAAGTAGGCGCAAGGTGTTGTAGACGGTGGTGCGCGAGAGTGTGGGGTTAGTGGGCTGGAGAGCTTTGAAAATCTCGTCGACCGTCGGGTGAATTCTGTTTTCCATGAGATACCTTAGGATTGCTATCCGTTGGGCCGAGGGCTTGACTCCGCCCTCCGACAGGGTATCGAGTATTTCCTGAGTAGTAAAACTATAGGTCTGCATGGATGATGAATTCAATTTAAAATTGTAATGATTACAACTTTGTTTTCATTGCAAAGGTATGCCTTTTATTTTGAACATGCAATATCCGGCTAACGAAAAATTGTTAAAAATTAAAAGGGAGCAGCTTCACGCGGCTCCCTTTTATGAGTTTCCAATAGGTACAATTTCTAAGGTAAAAAAGATTGTTTTAGGTTCGTGATGCAAAGGTAGGCCAAGAATCACGCGCGGACAAATTTTTCTTTATGTTATCCAACATAAATTTATATCAGATTCTTTGCAATTCTTGCAATTGATGTGCTTAATTTTCTGAAATATAGTGGATTATGAAAGTTGTGATTTTGAAACCCTCTTTGTTAAAATACGTTAATATGATAAACTTCTCTTATTTTTCAAGTCCAAAAATATGAGTATTGAGTGTTTCACCGTCCCAGACCGCATAGGAAAAATGGCGAATCCAGTCTCCAAGAATGACAATTCTGCCCCCTTCGGGGATGGGGCGGTCAAGAAGTATGTGACAATGGCCGAAGATGAAAAAATCGATTTTTTCATGAGCCGGATCGGCGTTGTAGCTGCGGGCGAAGTCAACGAGATTGTCGCCCGCCTTTTCGGGAGGAGTGTAGCCTCCCTGCTTGCGTGAGTGGGATGACCACGAGTGGGCGAAGCCGATCGACCACCGGGGATGGATGGCTCCGTAGAGTTTCTGGGCAAGGGGATTACGGAAGATGGCTCTGAGACGGCGGAAGGACCAAGGAAGCGAGCCGACACCGTCGCCGTGTTCGAGCAGGAAGCGCCGACCGTCGATTTCGGTTGTCATCATGCCGTCGTGGACGGTGAGACCTATTTCTTGAGGGAGATAGTCGAAAATCCAGATGTCGTGGTTTCCTTTGAACCAGATTATCTCTACGCCCGAGTCGGCGAGACGTGCAAGCGCCCCGAAAAAACGGGTGAAGCCACGCGGGATGACCGTGCGGTATTCCCACCAGTAGTCGAGTATGTCGCCAAGAAGGAAGAGCCTTTTGCAGTCAGGGGCGATGGATTCAAGGAAGTCGACCACGCGCTTTTCGTGTGCGCGGTGGTCGGCTATATAGGATGCTCCGAGGTGCAGGTCACTGATGAAGTAGGTTTTTGTCGGGAGTGGCATGGCCGGGTTGCTTTCTGTCTGGTGAATCAATGTCGAGGCCGACATCTGTGGGGTGGGGATGCTTAGAGGAATCCGAGGTCGAGTTTTGCCTCTTCGGTCATCATGTCTTTGTTCCATTCGGGTTCGAAGACAATGCGGATGTCGACACTTTTTACTCCTTCGATGCTTTCGAGCTTGATGCGGGCATCGTCAACCAGAAAGTCGGCGGCGGGGCAGTTGGGGGCTGTAAGGGTCATGTCGATCTTGAGATTTCCGTCATCGTCGAGATCAATGGCGTAGATGAGGCCGAGATTATAGATGTCGACGGGGATTTCGGGGTCGTAGACTGTCTTAAGCATCGTGACGATGCGTTCTTCTATGCGTGTTCTTTCTTCTGTGGTCATATCTGTCTGTTTGCCGGAGTGCCGTGGATGGGTAGGCACTCCTGTTTTTGACGGGTTATATATAATATATGTATAGTGGAGGGCGCTATCAGTGGGCTTCGAGCCAGTTGGGGGCTATTCCGGCGGAGACGGTGAGGGGGACTGCTCCGTGATAAGCCCCTTCCATCTGCTTCTCGACAAGTGTTTTCATTACGTCGAGTTCCGATGGGTGGACGTTGAAGATGAGTTCGTCGTGAACCTGCATAATCATGCGTGAGCGGAGTCCACGGCTTTCCATTTCATTATATATACGTACCATAGCCACTTTTATTATGTCGGCGGCCGAACCTTGTATGGGGGCATTGACGGCGTTTCGCTCGGCATAACCGCGCACGACCGCGTTGCGGGAATTGATGTCGGGCAGGTAGCGGCGGCGTCCCATGCGGGTGGTGACATAGCCTTGTTCGCGGGCGGTGGTGACCGACTTTTCGAGATATTCGCGGATATGGGGATAGGTCGAGAAATAGCCGTCGATGAGCTGCTTGGCTTCCGCGCGGGCTATGCTGAGGCGTTCGGCGAGACCGAAGGCGGAGATGCCGTAGATGATGCCGAAGTTTGCGGTTTTTGCGCGCCGGCGCTGGTCGTCGGTAACCTCGGCGAGAGGTATGCCGTAGATTTTCGAGGCGGTGATGCGGTGGATGTCGTCGCCCGACAGGAAGCCTTCGATCATGTCCTTGTCGGCCGAGAGGTCTGCGATGAGGCGCAGTTCGATCTGCGAATAGTCGGCGCTCATGATCATGTCGCCGGGATCGGCGATGAATGCGCGACGGATTTCGCGCCCGTCGTCGGTACGGATGGGAATATTCTGGAGATTGGGGTTGGTCGACGATATGCGTCCAGTGGCGGTGACGGTCTGATTGTAGGATGTGTGGATCTTCCCTGTCTTCGGGTTGACCATTCCGGGCAGGGCGTCGAGATAGGTTGCAATTAGTTTCTTCAGCCGGCGGATTTTGAGGATGAGGCTTACGACGGGGACTTTCGGCGCATATTTTTCAAGAATCTGCTCGGTTGTGGAGTAAGAGCCGCGAGCTGTTTTCTTGGCCTTGGGGTCGATTTTCATGCGGTCAAAGAGCACCATGCCGACCTGTGCGGGCGAGCCGATGTTGAACGGGCCTCCGGCCATCTCGTAGGCTTCCTCCTCCATAGCACGCACCTGCTGCTTTAGGCGGGTGGAGAGGTCGGTGAGCACGGTGGAGTCGATGCGGACTCCTGTGTATTCCATTTCGGCAAGCACACGGATGAGCGGGAGTTCCACTTCGTCGAGAAGCGGTGCCATCGAGCGCGAGGCGATTTCGTCGAACAGAGGCTTCCGCAGGCGCAGACTCAGGTCGGCCTCTTCGCAGTATCGGCCGACGGCGGCCTCCTGCGTCAGCGCAGTCTTGGGATGTCCGGCTTTGGCATCTGGAGCGATTCCGGCGAGTTCGAGACGGAGATATTTTGCCACTACGTAACGCAGTTCGTGTTTCATCTCCGGGTCGATGAGGTAGTGGGCCACGGTGGTGTCAAAGTAGGGGGCTGACAGGCCGATTCCGGCGTTTTTCAGGAGTAGATAGTCGCGCTTGACATCGTGGCTGACGAGGGTTGCCGCTCCGGTGAAGAGCGGTTCGATGACGGCGAGGATTTCGCTGCGCGCCGCTCCGTCGCCGAGTGGTATGTAGAACGCCTCGCATGGTTTGGCCGAGAGTGCGATTCCCTCCCAGCGTGCTGTCATGGCTTCCTCGCCGACGGCATAGAGCGCCATGCCTATTGCCGGCGATTTAGCAAGCCGGGCAACCACTTTGGCAGCTTCGGCAGGGGATGTTGCCACAGTGTAGCTGCGGTCCTCGCAGGGAGCTTCGATGGTTGGGGCACTGTCGTCGGGCATGTCGAAAAGCGATCCCATCCCAGACGAGTCGGGCTGTGAGGCGGCAGCGGCGGGATTTTCGGCAGGGCTGTCGGTGACGGGCTGAGCATCGGCCGTCTCTACGACGGCCGCTTCCGAGGCTTTGCGCGACGCTTTCAGACGGGCGAGGAGTGTGCGGAATTCGAGTTCGGAGTAGACGGCCATGAGGCTGTCGATGTCAATGTCCTTGCGGACGAGGCTGTCGATTTCGATGTCGACCGGGACATCGGTGCGTATGGTGGCGAGATATTTCGACATGCGGATTTTGTCGGCGTTCTCGCTGACTTTCCGCTGGAGTGCGCCTTTGAGCTTGTCGGTGTTCTCAAGAAGGTTTTCAACCGAACCCCATGCCTCGATAAGTGTGCGGGCGGTTTTTTCGCCGACGCCCGGGCAGCCGGGGATGTTGTCAGAGGCGTCTCCTTCGAGGGCGAGGAGGTCGATTACCTGTGAGGGACGCGCTATGCCGTATTTCTCGCAGATGCGTGCGGTGTCGCGGATTTCGAATCCCTCACCTTTTAGTGCCGGGCGGTACATGAAGATGTGGTCGGCCACGAGCTGGCCGTAGTCCTTGTCGGGGGTCATCATGTAGGTGTCGAATCCTTCCTTTGCCGCGCGGACGGCAAGTGTGCCGATCACGTCGTCGGCCTCGAATCCTGGTATCTCGATCACTGGTATGCGGTAGGCTTCAAGTATCCGTTTGATGTAGGGGACGGATGCTGTGATGTCCTCGGGCTGTTTGTCGCGCTGGGCTTTATAGTCGGGATATTCCTCGTGACGGAAGGTGCTTCCGCCGGGAGGGTCGAAGCACACGGCGATGTGCGAGGGGTTTTCCTTTCGCAAGAGGTCGTCGAGCGTGTTGCAGAATCCGAAGACGGCAGATGTGTTGAAGCCCGCTCCGGTGAATCGTGGCGAACGGATGAGGGCGTAGTAGGCGCGATAGATCAGCGCGTAGGCATCAAGCAGAAACAGGCGTTTCTCCATCTGTAATGTTGTTTTTTAAGTACAAAGTACCAAATTAGTAAGTACAAATTAGTAAGTACAAATTAGTAAGTACAAATTAGTAAGTACAAATTAGTAAGTACAAATTATCAAGTACAAAGTACAAAGTCAAAGTATTAAGTACCAAGTACCAAGTACCGAGTATCGAGTGCTGAGTACAAAGTTGTAAGTGGTGGTTATTTGACGGCTTTTGAGATAAAGTCGACGAACTGGTCTTTATCCATGAATCCGACTGTCGAAGTTATTGTGCCGTCGGGCATGAGGATGCTTACCTGAGGGATTGCCGATACTTCAAACTGGCGTGCAGTCTCGGGTGAGTTGTCAACATCGACAGACATGAAGATGGCTTTGCCTTTGTATTCTTTGGCCGTTTCCTCGAAAATGGGGGCGAAGCGACGGCACGGACCGCACCATGTGGCGCTGAAGTCGATGACAGTGGGCAGTTGCTTGTCGGGAGAGATTGTGGAGTTGAGGGTGTAGACTATTGGTTCTCCTTCCTTGACTTGGGTCATTTCGGGTTTTGTATTAGTCTCTTTTGCGGCTGAGTCACTGCTTCCGCAGGCCACGAATGTCGCGCCCACGATGACTGAGAGGAGTAGTTTTCGGAGTGTCATATCTGCCAAGGGCTTTTGATGGTTTGAAATTTATGAGGATAGATTATTGAAATTTATGAGGATTGATTGTCGTGTCGGCCAGCCGGCGTTTGGGCTGCCTGTCTGAGTCGGGAAAGCCCACATTTCTTTTGCTCCGGTGCGGTTGCAGAGAGCTGGAGAAATGTGGGCTGAAAGGTTTTCGGTCAAACGACAGATGTCGCGTTCAGGCTCTGTTTTTAGAGAGCTGAAGCGAGTGCTGCGTTGGTCTTGTGGACAGCTTCGGCGCTCTTGTGGAAGAGTTCTTTTTCGGCATCGTTGAGTTCGAATTCAACAATCTTTTCGATGCCGTCCTTGCCGATGATACAGGGAACGCCGATGCAGAGATCCTTTTCGCCATATTCTCCGTCGAGGAGTGCAGAGCAGCTGATGAGTTTCTTTTCGTTGTGGAGAACAGCCTTGACCATCTGTGCTCCAGCCGCACCGGGTGCATACCATGCAGAAGTGCCGAGGAGTTTGGTGAGGGTAGCGCCACCGACCATAGTGTCGGCTGCAATCTTGGCGAGCTGGTCGTCAGAAAGATAGTTTGTAGCGGGCACACCACGGTAAGCTGCGTAGCGCACGAGGGGAATCATTGTGGTGTCGCCGTGTCCGCCGATCACAATGCCTTCAACCTCAGTGGGGTTGGCGTTGAGGCCGATTGAGAGGAAATATTTGAAGCGGGCGCTGTCGAGAGCTCCACCCATGCCGATGATGCGGTTTTTGGGAAGACCGCTGACCTTGTGGATGAGGTAGGTCATGGTGTCCATTGGGTTGGAGATGCAGATGATGATCGCATCGGGCGAATACTTGAGAAGCTGGTCGGTCACAGACTTTACGATGCCGGCGTTTACACCGATAAGCTCTTCGCGGGTCATGCCGGGCTTGCGGGGAATGCCTGAAGTGATGACAACGACGTCGCTGCCTGCAGTCTTTTCGTAGTCGTTGGTGACACCGGTAAGACGGGTGTTGATATTGAGGATGTTGGCGGTCTGCATGATGTCCATGGCCTTGCCTTCCGAAACACCTTCCTTGATGTCGAGGAGGACAACCTCGTCGGCGATACCATACTTGACAATCACATCAGCACAAGTAGCGCCCACGTTGCCGGCGCCTACAACTGTAACCTTTGACATAACTATTCTTTTAAATTGGTTTTATAGAATTGATTGGTTGAAACTTTCCCTCTTGGAAACAGGAGTGGACGGGCTGTGGAATGTGCTGTCAGCGCCTCGTTCTCCTACATTGCAAATTTACTGAAAAGTTTTCAACCGCCAGCTATATTTATTGAAAAAATTCATTAATTGACCGTCAGGGCCATCACTTCTGAATTTCAACGGTTCAGTGGCCGGAACGGATGTGTTCATTTCCTTTCGCGGGATTTTGACGAGAGGTAGAGGCCGATGAAGGTTACAAACGCGAGGGTCATCAGGATGAGCAGTTCCACATTGGCGACTTTAATGGCAAAGAGGACAAGTGTGAAGATGTATATGATACATTGGATGTAGAGAAATATATTGCGGGTGGTCATGGTCTGTAGTTTGACGTTTTTATGGCGGGAATTGGATTTTTGAGGTAAATGAATGACCGGGAAAAGGGGCAGGGCGCACTGCCGTCGATTGCCGGAGTGCGCCCTGCGTCGGGTTTCTTATGATTGCTGAACTGCGTTCAGACAGTCAGATTTATGCCTTTTCGGGGTGAGGACCTGCAGCTACGAGTGCCTTGCCTGCCTCATGTCCTTCGAACTTCTTGAAGTTGTTGATGAACATTTCAGCGAGCTTGTCGGCCTTGGTGTACCATTCCTGAGCGTCGGCGTAAGTGTCGCGGGGATCGAGGATCTTGGGATCTACGCCGGGGAGTTCGGTGGGGACGGTGAAGTCGAAGATGGGGAGCTGCTTGGTGGGAGCGCTGAGGATAGCACTGTCAAGGATAGCGTCGATGATGCCACGGGTGTCCTTGATAGAGATGCGCTTGCCTGAACCGTTCCAGCCGGTGTTCACGAGATAAGCCTTTGCACCGCTCTGTTCCATACGCTTAACGAGTTCTTCAGCGTACTTGGTGGGGTGGAGCGAAAGGAATGCAGCGCCGAAGCATGCAGAGAAGGTGGGAGTGGGCTCTGTGATGCCGCGTTCTGTGCCTGCGAGCTTGCTGGTGAATCCTGAGAGGAAGTAGTACTTGGTCTGCTCGGGAGTGAGGATAGAAACGGGAGGAAGCACTCCGAACGCATCAGCCGAGAGGAAGATAACGTTCTTTGCGGCGGGACCGCGAGAAGGAACGATGATGTTCTTGATGTGGTTGATGGGGTAGCTTACACGGGTGTTTTCGGTCACGCTCTTGTCGGTGAAGTCGATCTTGCCTTCAGCGTCGACAGTAACGTTTTCGAGAAGTGCGTCGCGGGTGATGGCGTTGTAGATGTCAGGCTCGCTGTCCTTGTCGAGGTTGATAACCTTTGCGTAGCAGCCGCCTTCGTAGTTGAACACGCCGTTGTCGTCCCAGCCGTGCTCGTCGTCGCCGATGAGGAGGCGCTTCGGGTCGGTTGAAAGTGTGGTCTTGCCTGTTCCTGAGAGGCCGAAGAAGATAGCGGTGTTTTCGCCCTGCTTGTCGGTGTTGGCCGAGCAGTGCATTGAAGCGATGCCGCGGAGGGGGTTGTAGTAGTTCATGATTGAGAACATACCCTTCTTCATTTCGCCGCCATACCAAGTGTTGATGATGAGCTGCATGCGTTCGGTGAGGTTGAATGCAACGCAGGTCTCAGAGTTGATGCCGAGTTCCTTCCAGTTTTCAACCTTAGCCTTTGAAGCGTTGAGAACCACGAAGTCGGGCTTGAAGTTTTTGAGCTCGTCTTCGGTGGGGCGGATGAACATGTTGGTCACGAAGTGAGCCTGCCATGCCACTTCCATCACGAAGCGTACTGCAAGACGTGTATCGGGGTTTGTGCCGCAGAAAGCGTCGACAACATAGAGAGTCTTGTCAGAGAGCTCCTTGTCGGCGATAGCCTTGAGGGCATCCCAGGTAGCGGGAGTGATGGGCTTGTTGTCGTTCTTGTATTCTTCGGTTGTCCACCAGATAGAGTTTGCGCTGGTGTCGTCCTTAACGAAGAACTTGTCCTTGGGCGAACGGCCGGTGTAGATTCCGGTCATCACGTTGACAGCACCGAGCTCGGTTTCCTGACCCTTTTCATAACCCTGAAGGTTGGGGTTGGTTTCGTCGATGAAGAGCTGGTCGTAGCTGGGATTGTGAATCACCTTTGCGCCGGTGATGCCATACTGGGATAAATCAATTGTACTCATTGTTGTGTAAAGGAGTTTGATATGAAATTGATAATTTGTTGTTTCTTATTTTATATTGAAAATCTTTTGAACCTTAGGTTGTCTGTGTATTTTTTAGACAAAAGGAATCTTCTTATCCGACTGCAAAGTTACTTACTTTTTTCGGTATTAAAATGCAGGATTAAAGAAAATTTTCTTTATTAATAATTTTTAATTAAAACCCGAAGAGCGGAGCGCTTTCAGCCTCTCTCACTCATCCAAAACTTGAAACAACGGCATCGGCGGGAGTGTTCAGGTCTTTAAATCCCATATAGCCGATTTAATCTTTTTTAAGGTTTACGTCTCTGTTTTTCACGCATATTTCTTTGACTCGAACCAAAAACATCATTAACTTTGCATTGCAAACTTCTCCGTCGGTCACGTAGTCTCGCGCAGAGGCTTCATGGCTTGGCGGCGGAGGATGTGTAAAATGTTAAATAAATTCCCTCTGTCTGGAAACCGCCAATATCTTCAGTCCGCGGGGAATAAGGAATAAGATTAGTTTATATGCTCGAAATATGGGCTGAACTCATCTCATACTTGTTCCGTGGATAAAGGCGCTTGGCGGTGCCGCAGACTGGGAATCGTAGTATGAATCAGAGGGGTTCAGCCCTATTTTTTATATCTCTGCAGCCTCTTTGCCCACGAAGGTTTACCATGGCCTTTCCCACTTTATAAATGTGAAGCTGCCACATCTGCAGCATTTCCTACCAGCAGTTATCTTATGTTTTTTCGCGCATTATCCTTTCATGCGATATTTTCATCCTGCATTCCTGACATACACACATTGAAATACATTATGACGACTATCTTTATAGGAAAACTGATCAAGGATGAGCTTAAGGCACAGCAGAAGTCTGTCGTATGGCTCTCCCAAGAGCTTGGCTGTAACCGCACCAATATCTACAAGATCTTTAACCGCCATAGCATCGATGCCGAACTGCTCCTGCGCATCTCGCGCATCATGGGGCGCAACTTTTTCGAACCGTATGTCGATCGGCTATCCAGCTGAGTCCTTATGTTCGGATAGGTTCGCCGGTTTGTGACAGGCGGGTTTTGTGGATTTTATCTCCCGGCAAAGGCCATTGCCGGTTGTCAGTGGGTTTCTCCGGCGCTTTCGCCGCTAAGCATTCCGCATGCGGCCTCGATGTCTTCTCCGCGCGAGGCTCGTATGGTTGCGGTCACGCCAAGTTCGTTGAGCCTGTCGCGAAACCGCTCCATGACGGCGGTCGATGCGGTCTGGTGTTCAAAACCGGGGATTGCATGGAATCTTATGAGGTTCACACGGCAGTCGAGACCGCGCAGCAGACGTCCGAGTGCGTCGGCATGGCACATGTCGTCGTTGACACCGCCCCACATTATATATTCAGCCGACAAGCGGCGCTGATGGGCAAAGTCGTAGTCGCGCAGAAACTCCATGACGCGGGTTACAGGAAACGCCTTTTCAATCGGCATGAGACTTTCGCGTTCGGCCGGGAACGGTGAGTGGACACTGATGGCCACATGTACCTTTGTCTCGTCAAGCAGGCGGCGGAGTGAATCGAGCTTGCCTATGCTCGAC
Organism: Duncaniella dubosii; assembly: GCF_004803915.1. Classification (NCBI taxonomy): domain Bacteria; kingdom Pseudomonadati; phylum Bacteroidota; class Bacteroidia; order Bacteroidales; family Muribaculaceae; genus Duncaniella; species Duncaniella dubosii. The sequence goes on along the minus strand of NZ_CP039396.1, from coordinate 1,078,676 downwards.
ACCGTGATGCGCTTCGGGCTCCATGCCAGACCCCAAGGGGCGGTGAGCACTTCGAGCGCTTTCAGCACTTCGTCAATATTGTCCATCGGCTCGCCCATTCCCATGAACACAAGGTTGGTCAGGGTCGAGCTTTCGGGTATGGCGAATATCTGGTTTATGATGCCGGCAGCGGTCAGGTCGCCGTGAAATCCCTGTCGTCCTGTCATGCAGAACTTACATCCCATCTTGCATCCTGCCTGCGACGAGACGCACAGTGTCGCGCGGTCGCGGTCCGGGATATAGACAGCCTCGACATCGCGTCCGCCCTTGCCGCTTGTCAGAAAGTCGAAATCTTCGCCTCGTGTGGCGAAGAGATATTTCACCGTGCCGTCGGCCGACCGCGAAGCCTTGATCGGTGCCTGAAGGCCGACGCAGTAGTGTTCGCTGAGCCATTCGCGTGATGCCTTCGGAAGTTCGGTCATCTCGTCGATGCTGCGTGCGCGGTTGACATAGAGACGGCGGGCTATCTGCTTGGCTGCAAACTTGCGCAGACCGGCTTCAGCGGCAACGGTTTCGAGCTCGGCGAGTGTCATGCCAAGCAGGGGGCGGCGTATTTCGTGCTGTTCCATTTTCAGAGTCGTTATGAAGGGTGTATCGGGTGGATGTCCCGGTCAGTGGCACGTTACTTCGAGAGGCTTGTTTAAAGGATATGCTTATGCCATAGGACAATCCGGCCACAAAATTACGAAAAAAATTGCCAAATCCTTGCAAAAACCAAAAATCATACTTACCTTTGCACCGCAAACATGGGGTATTAGCTCATCTGGCTAGAGCGCGACACTGGCAGTGTCGAGGTGAGCGGTTCGAGTCCGCTATACTCCACAACTTATGCTGACAATCAGCAATTTACAAGCACAACACCCAATTTCACACCCACTTCGGTCGAAATTGGGTGTTTTTATGTATCTTTAACGCCTCCCCGCGCCATCGAAAGCGACCACGCCATCGTCAAGATTATAATGCTCGACATTACGTGTGACACTCCTCTCGCCTTCTTTTTGAACTATCGCAAATTTTGCGACAGTTGGAAGGTCTGTCAATTCTTCCTGTAAGGCATTTGTTATTAAAAAAACAGGCCGCGTCAGAAAATTGACACGGCCTGCCGTTGATATTGGCTTTGTTGATGGATTCAGTCAGAGATCTCTATTAACGGATGATTACCTTGGAGACCTTGTTGCCCTGACGACGGATGAAAAGACCGTTTTCGGGGTTCTCGACACGGATGCCCTGAAGGTTGAAATATTCGGCAGGAGCGTTATCGTCTGTGCCGATTTCTGAGATAGAGCTGCTGTCGGCTTTCTCGATTGAGATGGGCTGCACCTGAAGATTGCCGTTGTAGCATCCGATGATAGCGGTAACGTTGAATGTGACGTTTTCATATTCCTCGGGCAGAGTTGTATAAAACTGGTTGTAGCCGGCAAATGTTGTCTCGCCCTGCTGGAAAGTGATGTTACGGTTGTTTACAGAGGCTATGTTCACGCCATTGATTGCCACATATTCAAACTTGTTGGCCTCGGTGATTTCGCTGAGGGCTATCGTGCGGGGCGCGCTTTCATTGCGTGCGGTTGCAGGCTGTAGGCCGGTGGGGTTGGTGAGCTGGGGTTCGCCTCCGTAAGTTCCGTAGCTTCCCATGAATCCGCCGGGGATTACATCGCCGGGCTCGTAGGTCTGGTCAATCTTGCCATAGATAAGCAGACGGCCGGAGTTATCTTTTACAAACAGATATGAGCCGGTCTGGTAGATGACTTCTACATTTCCACTGAAAATTACCGGGTTCTTGTCAGCTTTTGCGATGAAAGCGGCGATGTCGGCAACTTTTTCAATGGGAGTTTCTTCTGCGTTGTTATAAGTCACTGCGCTGATCTGGATAAGTCCGTTTGCAGTGCCTGTGTCACCGCAGTCGAAAGTCAGACGATAGTAGAGATTTGCCTTGGGGCTTCAAGAGTGAAGACCATTTCGCCGGTTTTGAAATTATCGGCCGGCATGTCGACGGTCGAGTCGATGGTGGCGAAATCTGCGGCTGCTGAAGTTTCGAGCTTGATTGAAGTGATCGGCTCGGGGTGATTTTGTCGATGGTGACCTCGACAGTGTTGATGGCTTCGGCAATTGCGAAGTCGGTTGTGATGCTTGCGACAGAAGCGATGCCCTTGCGTCCGCATCTTACATAATCCCAGCCGTTCTTGTTGTTGTTGAAGTTGGCAATCGACCATGTGTTCTCGCCGACTTTGACCTGCCATGTCGTTGTGTAGTTGCTTACTGATGACTGATTGTAATTTGCACCGAACTGGCATGTGTAGAGAGCCTTGGCTGCACCCGGAAGGCCGAGGCACAGAACCAGAACTAATGAGAGTAAAAATTTCTTCATAAAATCGGTTTGTGTTTCTAAGTGGATGAATTAATTGAATTGGAATAAACGCTTTCGACGTGTTAATTGCAAAGATAGGAGATATTCTTTAAACATTGTTTAATGTCTTTGTTAAAAATAGCTACATGGCCTGTGCATTTTTCATCTGTAATGATAGAAACCGATCCTGTTTCATCTAAAAATGCCTATGCACATTTGACAATCTCCTGCAAACTTGTTATTTTTGCATAACTATGAAACTGATAGGAATTGAACCTCGACAAAATCATAGCCTTATGTGAGAAATGAAATCGTTTTTTTCGTCTGGAGGTCAGTCTGTCAGCTGGCGGTAGCTTTCAAGGTCATCGTCCGTGAAACAGCAGACGGTCACTTCGCCGTCGTAGTCGGTCGAAAGGCGGTGCATGATAGTGTCGTAGGCTATACGGGCAGCTTCGGATTTAGGATACATATATACACCGGTGCTTATACACGGAAAGGCGATTGATTTCAGCCCGTTGGCTTTGGCGAGACTGATGGCAGTGTCGTAGCACGACGCTAAAAGCCGCTCGGGGCTTTCGGCCAGTTTGTCAGCCGCCCACGGGCGCAGATCGGGCCCTACGGTGTGAATCACCTTTTTACACGGGAGATTATAGGCATCGGTAATGACGCTCTGCCCTGTCGGGCACCATCCGATTTTCATGCACTCGGTCTGTAGCATCGGTCCTGCAGCCGAATGGATTGCACCGCAGACTCCGCTTCCGGCGCGTAGCTGATTGTTGGCGGCATTGACAATGGCATCGGTTGTCAGGCGGGTGATTGAGCCTTTCACTATATGTAGGCGGTCTGATGGCTTCATGAGGGGTGGGGGATGAGGAGTTATTTTTAATTATAATGTTTTATCCTCCGCAAAAGTAATTAAAAATCTACTGATTTTATATACTTTTGTGAGCGGTAAACGTTTAGTAAGAATCATGACAGTCGGCGAATTTGCAAATCTGGTAAAGGCCAAGTTGCCCTACAACGCCAATAGGCAGCAATCACTGCTTATTGACGCGCTTTCCCGTTTCTGCTCGTCGGCGACGCCTCCGGAGTCAGTCTTTATCATCAACGGTTATGCCGGCACGGGAAAGACCTCTCTGACAGGTGCGCTTGTCAAGGCTCTTGAGGAGGTCGGCCGTCCGGTCGTGCTGCTTGCCCCTACAGGGCGTGCAGCCAAAGTGTTCAGCGCACATTCCGAACATCCGGCTTTCACCATACACCGTAAGATTTACCGTGGGCCGACGGGCAATCTTTCCGGAGGTTTCACCACGATGCAGGACAATCGTCTTTCAAACGCTGTGTTTATTGTCGACGAGGCATCGATGATAGGGGATCAGGAATCGGACTCAGGGCTTGCAGGGCCTGTCAACGGATTGCTTGAAGACCTGTTGCAATACGTGTTCACCGGCGATAACTGCCGGCTGATTCTGCTTGGAGATATCGCGCAGTTGCCCCCGGTTGGTAGCACCGAGAGTCCGGCCATGTCGCCTAAACGCTACAAGGAGCTTGGACTCCACGTTTCGCGTGCGGTTCTGACCGATACCGTCAGGCAGGCGCGCTATTCCGGTATCCTCCGCAATGCCACATGGTTGCGGCGTGCAATGCTTGTCGATCCTCTTCCCGCGCCAAAACTTATACTCGGCCACTACGATGATGTTTTTGTGGTCGATGGCGAGGAGGTGCTCGACGCTATCGGAGACTGCTATCGTGACGGTGGAGCAGCGGCCACGGCTGTCATAACCCGTTCAAACCGGCGCGCGACGGCCTTCAATCTCGGCATCCGCACTCAGATTCTTGACTATGAGGAGGAGCTGGTCAAGGGAGAGCGTCTGCTGGTTGCAAAAAACAACTACACTTGGTCGGCTAAAATCAAGGGTCTCGACTTCATTGCCAACGGTGATGTGGCCGTCGTCACCGCCGTCCATTCTACGGAGGAAAAATATGGCTTCCGTTTCGCTAATGTGACCGTTAATCTGCCTGACCGCGATGTCGATGTGGAGTGTCGCATATTTCTCGACACCCTTACCGACGAAAGTTCCTCGCTTTCGCGCGAACGCATGGAGTCGCTCGCTCAGGCACGGATGGACGACCCGGAGGTCAACGCACCCGATGTCCCTTACGAGACTCGTCTACGCCGTCTGCGCACCGACGAATATTTCAACGCGCTTCAGGTCAAGTATGCCTATGCCGTGACCTGCCATAAGGCGCAGGGCGCACAGTGGCCCAATGTGTTTGTCGACATGGGGGGCATTCCTGCCGAAGCACAGGGTCTTGACTTCTACCGCTGGCTCTACACTGCCACCTCGCGCGCCACCTCGCGCCTCTTCTATATGAATCCCGACGAAGCCATGTGCGAATAGGCTCGTTATCGAAAAAATTCGTATCTTTGCAAACTAATAGGTAGCCGGATGGATAGACTTTTCTTTGGCTCGGCTTCTTCAAGTAAAAACTATCATCAGATTATGGATACAACTCCCTCCAATCCTCCTGTTTACGGGTCTACTGAAAAGTGGACTGAAATAGAGCATCTTCCCGAATGGGACGAAGAATTCTATCATGTCTATACAGCCAAGAAATTTGGCAAGTGGCTGATGCTGAAAACTCTTCGCCCGGAGCTGAAGGGTGTGCCCGAATATGAGCAGATGATAGAGAAGGAGTTCGAGGTGCGCTACAATCTCGCCCATCCCCATATCATCATGATAAATGATTTTGAGGAAGTTCCCGGCCTCGGAATGTGTATCATCACCGATGATGTGTATGGCGATTCGCTTGAAAAGCTCATCAGGGAAGGCAAGGTTACCGAGGCTCACCTCGACAAGCTCCAGCATCAGCTTCTCGATGCCCTCGACTATATACAGGCCAATCATCTTGAACACCATCCACTCTCCACATCCCGGATTATTTTCACCGAAAACGTCGGCAACCTCAAGCTCATTGATGTCGGCTTCGACCAGAAGACCCACATCACGCCCAAGGATGCGAGCGAGGACATCAGGAACTACGGAGAAGTGCTCGCCGCCACGCTCGCCGCCATTCCCGGACAGCATCAGCGACTGCGCAAGGTGGCTGAGCGCTGCATGAATCCCGACCCGGCGAAACGCTATCATGATGTCAACGAACTTCGACTGGCTCTTGCCGACCGCAAGCAAAACAACATATACATAGCCATAATAGCATTCCTCGTCGCGATGATCGCACTGCTGCTGTGGCTCAACTCTCCCTACCGACCGGCTCCGCTTCAGGAGACCGCCAATACCCAGATTGAATCTACCGATTGAATATATGTCTGTAACGATCAAGGCCATAGAGCCGACAAAAAGAGAAATCAAGAAATATGTCAGATTCGGCAACAGCCTCTATAAAGGTAACGACTATTTTGTCCCCACCTTGGTTTTCGATGAGGTCCATACGTTGCTCCCCGACAAGAATCCTGCTTTTGAATATTGCCGTGCGCAGTCATTCATGGCTTACCGCGACGGAAAGCCTGTAGGACGTATAACAGCCATTATCAACGACCGGCTCAATGAGAGCACAGGCCGCAAGGAGGCGCGTTTCGGTTTCGTCGATTTTGTCGACGACCCCGAAGTGTCCGACATGCTCTTCGCGACAGCCGAGGAGTGGGCGCGCGACCGTGGCATGACCGAGATGATAGGTCCGATGGGATTTACCGATATGGACCGAGAGGGAATGCTTGTCGAAGGCTTCAACGAGATGGGCACTATGGCCACCATCTATAACTACGACTACTATCCGGCACATGTCGAGCGCCTCGGCTATCGAAAAGATACCGACTGGGTGGAATACCGCATCACCGTGCCCGACAAAGTGCCTGAAAAAATGACCCGCATAGCGGAAATCGTGTTGAAAAAATACGATCTTCGTATTCTCAAATACACCTCCGGCAAGAAAATCAAGGCTGACTACGGTCAGGCACTCTTTCAGCTCATCAACGAGGCATACGCCGACCTTTACGGCTACTGCACCCTTTCCGAAAAGCAGATCGACTATTATATCGACATGTATCTCAGCATTCTGCGACTTGAATATGTCAGTGTGGTGGTTGACAGCAAGGGTGAGCTTATAGGGGTTGGCATCACCATTCCATCGCTTGCAAAGGCTCTTCAGAAGTCAGGCGGATCGCTGTTCCCGACAGGATGGTATCATATCCTTCGCGACATGAAGGGGCAGAACGAGGTCATCGACCTGCTTCTTATCGCCGTCAAGCCTGAATATCAGTCAAAGGGTGTCAACTCACTGTTCTTCTACGATCTTCTCAACATCTTCATCAAGAACGGCATAAAATATGCCGAAACGAATCTTGAGCTTGAATCAAACACAAAGGTCCAGTCGCAGTGGGATTATTTCGAGAAGCGCCAGCACCGCCGCCGCCGGGCTTTCCGCAAAAAACTGTAGCAACGGCTCTCTCCATTCCGTCACCCGCCTCAACTTCTAATCTTCCATAACCATGAACGACGGACGTTTGAAAATACTTTTTGTCGGAGATGCCTCCTCATGTCACCGTACACTCGCGCGGGGACTGCAGGAACTTGGCCATGAGACGGTAGTAGCTTCCAACGGCGGCTACTGGCTCAACACCGGACGTGACATCGACATGCGCCGTCGCTTCAGCGGTAAACTCGGCGGACTTGACCTCTGGATGAGACTACGCCTTGGACTCATGAAGAGAATGCGGGGCTTTGATGTGGTGACTATCGCCACGCAGAGCTACGTGGAACTGCGTCCCGTCAGGCAGCGGGTGCTTTTTGACTTCCTCAAGTCAAATAACCGCTCGATTTTCAATACCGCACTCGGCACTGACCCCAATTATGTGGCCACATGCCTCGACCCTGACGGCCCGCTGAAATACAACGAATTTAAAATCTTCGGTGAGGATTCTCCCTATCTCAAGGCAAAGCCGTGGATATGCAGGGAGTGGCTGGCCGATGATATGTGTGCGCTCGACCGTCATATCTATTCGTCGGTCGACGGGGCTGTCTCTGTACTCTATGAAAACGACCTTGCCCTGCGCCGGACGCTTCCTCCTGAAAAAATCGCATATTCCGGCATTCCCATCGACACCGATGCCCTACAGCCTGTAGAGCTTCCCGAGAGACCCGAAAAAATACGCCTTTTCCTTGGCCGTTACCGTAACCGTCAGCTCGAAAAGGGGACTGACGTGATGGAGCATGCCGCCCGCGCCGTGGTCGACCGCTATCCCGGGAAGGCTGAGCTGGTGATAGTCGAAAACCGTCCCTACGACGAGTATCTCGGCCTCCTGCGTTCTGCCCATGTGGTGCTCGACCAGCTCTATAGCTATACGCCTGCGACCAATGCTCTTCAGGCTATGGCCTACGGGTTGAACACCGTGTCGGGCGGCGCGCCTGAATTCTATGATTTCATAGGTGAGAAAGAGTTGCGTCCGGTGATTCATGTCGAACCTGACTATGAGTCGGTTTTCCGTGCGCTCGAACACACAGTGCTGAATCCCCGCGAACTTCGTCCGCGCGGACTTATGGGACGTGAGTTCGTGGTCCGCCACAATGACTATCGTCTTGTGGCGCGCCGCACAGCAGCGTTCTGGACCGAACGGCTGCGTCTGAAAGAAGAGGCCGGCTCTTCCACAAAGCTATTCACGAAAAATACACCTTGAACACCATGTTGACGCTTGATGTCCTTATTGCCACCCATACACCTGAGGGTATTCTCAGGGTTGCTGACATGAATCTGCCCGTAGTCGAAGGGGTGCGCTATATCGTTTCGTGGCAGGATCACCGCGATGCGGAGATACCTCCTGCGCTCGATGCGCGCAATGATGTGACGGTCGACCGTTTCGGACAGCGTGGTGTGAGTTTCAACCGCAACAATGCCATAGAGCTGTCGACGGCCGATGTCTATCTTGTGGCCGACGATGATCTCCGCTACTCCTCCTCGAAGCTCGACGCTGTAAGACAGGTGTTTGAGGATAATCCTGATCTCGACTATGCGTCATTCATGTATGAGGGGACCGGCAAGGTCTATCCTTCAGAGGAGTGCCGTCTCGGCCGGCGCTTGCCTAAGGGTTTCTATCAGACCTCGTTTGAAGTCGCTGTACGCAGGCGCGGACGTGCTGCATTGCTGCGCTTTCATCCTGCATTCGGACCGGGTTCGATCAGTCTGCACGCGGCCGAGGACGAAATGTTTCTTCTTACCGCAAGGCGCATGAAGCTCAACTGCCGTTTCTTTCCGATTGTGATTACCCGTCATGAGGGGATGACTACAGGTCAGCGTAAAATTACCGAACCGGGTGTGCTTAGAGCCTTCGGGGCATTTATCTACTATTGTTATCCTCTGACGTTCCTTCCGCGGATTCCGCTTAAGGCGTGGAGGCTTTCCAAGTCGGGGCAGTCACGCTTTTTTCCGGCTCTGCGCGAGATGCTCAGCGGGATTGCCTTTGCTTTCGATAATGTCACTCCCGCATGGAAGGAGGTCGGGCGATGAGTGCTGCGGTTTCTACTAAAGTCCTTAAGGCCATGGGTATGTTTGGCGGTGTGAGGATGTTGCAGATTCTTGTCGGCATCATACGCACGAAGCTTATAGCTGTCTGGCTCGGGCCGGCTGGTGTCGGGCTATTCGGAATCTTCAACGGTGCGGTTGATACGGTCAAGACGCTCGCCCAGTTAGGCATGCGCTCAAGTTCTGTCCGCGATATCGCCGGACAGACATCTCCGTCGGCCATTGCCGTGACGGTGACTGTGGTTCGTCGCTGGGGGTGGATGCTCGGTGTCTTGGGCGCGGTGCTCATGGTTGCCTGTGCCCCGTTGCTGAGCCGTCTCACTTTCGGCGACGGAGGCATGACGCTCCACTATATGGCTCTTGCTGTCGTAATCTTTTTTCTTTCCATCGCAAATGTCGAGGAGGCGGTCATGCAGGGAATGGGAGCGCTTGCCCGTCTGGCCAAGGCTTCGGTGTGGGGTGCGGTTGCCGGTTTTGTAGTTTCCGTACCGATGTATTATTTCTGGGGGATTGCCAGCGTTGTCCTCTCGATTATTGCATACTCTCTTGCCACTTTCACCGCCACATATATATATAAGGTGCGCGGAATCCGGGCTGAACGTCCGGTGGGGGTAGGGGAGACTCTTTCGTCGGGCAGACGTTTCATTATTCTCGGTCTCTATATGACGACCGCCGATTTCATAGCTCAGGCTTTGAGCTATGTATTTATAGCATGGCTCAACAACAGGGGCGGAGATACTGAGGTCGGTTTCTATCAGGCCGGCTATACGATGGTCAACCGCTATGTAGGCCTGATTTTCACTGCGCTTGCCACGGAATATTATCCGCGTCTGGCTCGTGTCGCCACTTCCGGGAAGCGTCTGAGCGTATTTGTAGCCCATGAGATGGGATTGATACTGATGCTTTTGCTTCCGGCTGTCACTTTTTTCATCACCCTTGCTCCGTGGCTTGTCAGGATTCTATATGACAGCCGTTTTGAGGCGGCCGTCCCTTTCATTACCATTGCTATGGCCGGTATTGTGATGAGGGGAGTGTCATATTGCATGTCATACGTCATTCTTGCAAAGGGTGATGGCCTTGCTTTCCTCTCTACGGAGTCGGTCAGTGCATTGGCCGGGTTGGGGTTGAACATCGGATGCTATTCCGCGTGGGGTATCGGCGGTCTTGGAGTCGCATACGCTCTGTGGTTCCTGCTCTATGCACTTATTGTCGGCTATGTATATTATGTCCGCTATCGTCTGACCCTCCCTGCGCCGTCGCTTCGTCTGGGTGTTCTGACATTATCGGTCACACTCGCATGTATTGTAGCTGCTCAGTGCATGCCGTCGACAATCCTGCGTCTCTCTATCATCCCAGTGCCGGTAATCGCGTCGGTATTGGTCGTCCGCAATCTCCGCAAACTTATCCGCAGGTAGCGCATAGAGGACTGAGACCAATAAGTTTAAGTAATTCAGCTTTGTTCTATCATTCTGGCGGCTCTCTATTGTCGATTTCCTTGTTTCTCTGATACTCTTTGGCGATGGCTCATTGCAGTTTTTCGGAGAGGAGTTTTTTGTCAGGCAGTTTTGTGTAGTATTGAGCTACTTTTACGGGAGAATCTTCTTCGAGCATCAGATATTCGATATGCTCTGTATTTCCTTCGGAGCATAGGATAAGACCAATTGGTGCTTCTTCTCCCTCCCTGCGGTCATTGCGGTTGAGATAGCGCAGATATAATAACATCTGTCCCTCATGTTCCGGTTTGAAACGCCCCAATTTCAAGTCAATTGCGACGAGCCGGTGTAATCCTCTGTGGTAGAATAACAAATCAAGCTTATAGACTGTGCCGTCAACCGGAATTCTTTTCTGACGGTCAACAAAAGCAAAGTCAGAACCGAACTCCTTTATGAACTGCTGTATCTGGTTTAGTATAGCGGTTTCGAGGTCGCTCTCGCTGAATACGTCAGGCAGTCCAACGAGATCGAGGAAATAACTACTCCTGAACACAAGGTCAGGATGTACGGTATCCTTCATCGTGTCAAGTTCAGCCTTGATGATTTCCTCCGGTCTGCGACTTATGGCTGTCCGTTCATATAGTTGCGAATCTATTTTCTCATCAAGGGTCCGGGTCGGCCACTTCTCTAACCGACACATTTCCATGTAGAATTTGCGGGCGAGTTCGTCCTCGACAAACATCAGGGAACGCAGATGAGTCCAGCTTAATTGTCTACGCACTGCGTAGTCAATTTCCGCCTCCGAAAAAGTCTACGCGCTGCGTAGACAATGTTGTAGTTTCTTGAATCCCCATCCACTACCATACCTTTTGACAAGTCTCTCGGCAAGATGTTTCACTACCTGTTTGCCATATTCTGCGCGAGCATTGTGCAATACATCCTCCTTGATTCGCATACCTACATGCCAGTTCATTCGACATGCCTCGGAATTGACATACACCGCCACACGATAACGGGTGTCTTCAATGATGGCACACACGTCATCATATAGTTTTGATTCTATAGTATCCGAAAAATGTTCTTCTTTCATTGCCATTTTTACGCGTGTTAGATTGCAAAGTTACTAATTTTTGGCGATTATAGCTTCAGATTCAGATATTTTGACTAAATTTACAGTCGGAATGGCATCGCCATTCCACGACATTTTTGAAAAATAAGAATCGTATTCTTGTTGTCTTGTTCTTGATTTCGGCATGTACCACCTCCAAATCAACAGCATACAATAGCGTCAATCTCGCCAAATATGAATATGCGTCAGTTATAAATAACGATACATACGATATTCCGGCTGAATTGATGGAGTATGAGATACTTAATGCTTTTGTTGCTAAATATCAATTTCTCAATTAGTTAATTTGCATCGAAATCACGTTAAATAGTTGCTGTTTGGCTTGGTGGTCTGAGACATTGTTTGTAAGTTTGCAGTCAGACCATTAAAAGACGATATTATATGAAACTAAAACGGTTGTCGCTGCCGATGCTGGCGGTGGTTTTATTAGGAGTCCTCGCGGTGTCATGCTCAAAGGAGCGCAAGTTGCTTGACGCGATACCCTCGACTGTAGAACAGGCGGGTGTCATAAGACTTAAAACGGCACTTGAACAAGCCGGATGCAAGTATGAGAACGGTCAGGCTGTATATCCTTCCGGGATTGAAGCCACGGAGCGTCTGGCTGCCATTGTCGAAGCTGTCGGCAAGCTTGATGAGGCAGGAATATGCAATCCCGATGAAACGGCATGGACTGTCGGAGATAAACAGATGCTGGTAATGACCATGCTTGTCAGCGATAAAGCGAAGTTCAAGGATGTCACTGCCGGGACGATTGAATGGAGCGACGAGACCGGTGACTATAGCTGTGGTGTGGCCGGAGGAATGTCTGTACTGCTCGACAGCAAACAAGTATGGTTTGTTGACGCTTCGCCGTCGGATGCGGTAGGGATCGTCGAGTCGATGAGTAAGGATGCTGAAAAATCATCGCTTGCGTCAATGACTGGAATCGCGCAGCTGCTTGAGAGCGACAATCTTCTAAACGTCGTTGTCCGTCAGGATTTCGCGGCTGATGCAAAGAAGAAAAAAGACAAGAAAGAGGCTAAAGGTGAAAATCCTGACCTTGAAACCACATGGGCTACTTTCACCTCTAATGTCAAGGATAACAAGCTCGTCGGTTCAAGTTCGTTTATAAAGGCCGACGGTAAGCCGGTAGCTTTCAAGGGGCTTAAAGAAATGAATCCGGCTGTGCTTGCCTATGTTCCTGAGAGCTTTAACGTGGCTTTCGGACTTGGTGTCAGTCCTGAATTTGACTGGAGTATAGTGACAAAATCTGTGGGTGCTGTGGGCGGATTCCAGACTCAGGCCATGCTGTCGGTCATCACTCCCTATCTTCAGTCGATAGACGGTACGATTTTTCTCGCAGCCGGACCGGCCAACAGCGAGGCATACACCGATCTTGATCCGGGCAACTGGCATTTTGTCATGATGGTAAGCCTTCCGCAAAAGAAAATCAACGACATAATGGGGATGGTGCGCAGTTCGCTCTTCATGGCGGGAGTCAGCCCGAAGGAATATAAGGATGGCGTGATGATTGTCCCGCAATACGGCATGAATCTCTACATGGGAAATGTCGACGGTTATTTAGCGGTGAGCAATATGCCGTTTGAACCGAACCGTCAGAATGCGCTTACACCTGTCTTCAACGGCAAGAACGGTGCGCTTTATGTCGACCTGCCAACTCTCAAAGAGTTCGGCTATATGCTTCCTGATTTCGGCGTTAAGCTCAGTGTGCAGGTCAACAGTGACAATTCGACAATGGAACTCGGGCTGAACGGAAGTGACCGCCCTATACTTGAAGCTATTCTCACGGCGCTGCTATGACAGAGGAAATATCATTGCGCCGGGTGCTTCCACATGTGTTCCGTGGGAGCGAGAACGAGCTGCCTGTCAGGGATTCTCAGCTATGGCTTCAGGAGAACATGACATTCAGGCGCGGGACATATTATCTCATTGAGGCCGAAAGCGGGACAGGCAAGTCGTCGCTGTGCAGCTACATCTACGGTTCACGCCATGATTATGACGGCAAGATTCTTTTTGACGGTGCTGACGCCCGGAGTTTCGGCATCGGCCGGTGGTGTGAGCTGCGCCGGCGGTCGCTGGCCTATCTTCCGCAGGAGATGGGACTGTTCCCGGAACTGACCGTGATGGAAAATATCGAAATCAAAAACCGTCTGACCGCCCACAAGTCGGGCAATGAAATAGTCTCGTTGCTCGAACGGCTTGAAATCGGCGAGAAGGCGGGAGAGCCGGCCGGCCGTCTGTCGGTCGGGCAGCAGCAGAGGGTTGCGATAATCCGCGCCCTATGCCAGCCGTTTGACTTTCTGCTCATTGATGAGCCTGTCAGCCATCTCGACAGCCGTAACAATCAGGCGGTTGCGGAATTAATCGACGAGGAGGCACGCCGCCTTGGGGCAGGCATAATAGCCACATCGGTCGGCAACAAAATCAAACTGCCCGACTATGAGTTGCTGCGGCTCTGATTGTCTCCAAAATGAGAGGGCGTTTCATAACAAATTAAACCCTCTGATAACTATCGGAATTAATTGAGCATCATCGTTTTCCGATATTTGAACAATGTTATTAAAAACTGTCATTATCCGATGTCAAAAAATATAGTGTGGCGTCTGCTCAGACGCAATATAAGTGCCGGGCAGATTGCCGGATATGCGCTTGCCAATCTCGTCGGGCTGGCAATAGTGCTCACCGCGATACAGTTTTATCGCGACGTGACCACTGTGTGGGACGATGAGGACTCGTTTATCTCAAAGGACTATCTGATAATATCAAAGAAAGTCAGCGGTCTCGGCTCGTTTATGAGCGGCGACGGAGAGTCGACGCGATTCAGCGAAGCGGAGATTGCCGACATCGCCTCGCAGCCTTGGGCGCGGAATGTCGGACGGTTCAATTCGGCTGCTTTCAATGTCTATGCCAAAGTCAGTTTCGGCGGCAGTTCGATGGGGTCGGACCTATTTCTCGAATCAATCCCCGACGATTTTTTTGATGTCTCTCCGAAAGGATGGGGATATGAACCGGGCCGTTCAGAGTTTGTGCCGGTTATAATCTCCAAAGATTACCTGTCGCTCTATAACTTCGGATTCGCCACATCGCGCGGCATGCCGCAGGTGTCGGAGGAGGTCATCGGGATGGTGCCTCTCCAGCTGTCGCTTAGCGGCAACGGGCGGCAACAGTGGGTCAATGCTCGGATTGTCGGATTTTCATCGCGCCTCAACACCATTGCCGTACCCGAAGAGTTCATGGACTGGGCAAACCGCGAGTTTTCGGCCAATGCTTCGGAATCGCCCTCGCGTCTGATAGTGATGCTCGACAAGCCGGGCGATCCGCAGGCGGAGAGCTTTCTTGATGAACACGACTATGAGACTGCCGGCGACCGTGCAGCCAACGGCAAGGCGGCCTATTTCCTTTCGCTCGTGACCACGGTGGTTATCGCTGTCGGCCTCGTCATCAGTCTGCTGGCGTTTTTCATTCTGCTCCTCAGCATCTATCTGCTTTTGCAGAAGAACCGCGATAAGATTCATCAGCTCATGCAGCTCGGCTATTCTCCCGCTCAGGTGGCGAGATACTATAACATTATCATAACGACGGTGAATGCCGTGGTTATTATCTCAGCAATAACGGTTATGCTTGTCGCCTCGCATAAGTGGCGCGAGCCGCTGTCGACGCTCGGGATCGAGCCGACCTCTTCTTGGCCGACAATAGGAATCGGCCTTGCCATCATTGTGCTGATTTCGGCCGGCAATCTCATTGCGGTGAGCCGTAATGTCAGAAAAAGTTTCTGAGCCGTTTCACAAGTCTGCCGGACAAATGAAAAGCAAAGACCGCGATGCCCTGCAAAGCATCGCGGTCTTGATTGTCTTCCTACGACATTTCAAAGCGTAGAGCTGTCGCCAAGAATCTAAGGTGTGTTTTCATAGCATCTCTAAGAGCCTTATAGGTTGTTATTATGCTGCAAACCGCAGCATAATGATATATAGTGAGAGTTAGGTGTATGTACATGCCAATATGCCTCACCTGCCGTGAACAGATGAGAATCGTGTGATAAACAATGTATGTCGGTGTAGTTTTGTGGACGGCTATTTTGCATAGAACTCATAGTTCAACAGCTACACTTCTGATACCCCGGAGAGCAAAAGAGCGCAGTATGAATCAGACAAGTCCTGCAAGACGGGACGCAGATATTTTCACTTTATCTACTCCGGCGCTCAGGCCGGGAAGAAAGGGAGAAGAGCCGTCCCATCACTTTCAATAACCGCATTCACGCAAGAATGTCAGCAATCGAATTGCCGTGGTGATGTAATCTCCCTTCAGCGATGTTTCGGAAAAATTGGTCAATTCCGAACATGAGGCTAATTTGCAATAGCAAAATTAGGTAAATAAATGAGAATACAGCCTATTCTCGGGTTAAAATTCGTTAACAGATGAAATGGCTTATGTTTAATGCAGACCTTTTTTTACCTTTATTTTTGATAAGTTGAAAAGTTTGAGTAATTTTGCAAATTAAGTTAACGACCTATTAATATACCACGGGAGCTAATGCGGGCGCATGACGCCCCGACCAAACATAGTAAATGAAAGTCAAGATACACCGCGAAGGTACTAACATACTGATTGTAGTCATGCTGATAATGATTGTCATCAATCTGTCGGCATGGATGTTCATTCGTCCGGCTGTCATCCCAATTGTCTTTTCATCGATTTCGGCGATTCTGTATCTGCTGATTGTCAACTTTTTCCGGTCGCCCCGGCGCACATTCCGCGGTGACCGTGAGAATGTGGTCGTAAGTTCGGTCGACGGTACTGTCGTTGCGCTTGAAGAAGTGTTCGAGCCGGAGGTTCTCCGCCGTAAGGTGAGGATGGTTTCGGTGTTTATGACTGTGTTCAATGTCCATGCCAACTGGTTTCCGGTCGATGGCGAAGTGCTTCTGGTGCGCCACCATCGCGGACGTTTTCTCAGCGCCTATCTTCCAAAGGCCAGCATTGAGAACGAGCGCTCGACGGTGCTGATCCGTGCGACCAACGGTCAGGAAATTCTTGTCCGCCAGATAGCCGGTGCGGTTGCCCGACGTATTGTCACTTACGCCGAACCGGGCGATGCCGCGAATATCGAGGACCACATGGGATTCATCAAATTCGGTTCGCGTGTCGACATCTATCTCCCTCTCGATGCTGAAGTGTTTGTCAAGATCGGCGACAAGACCACGGGCGGTGTCAGTGTGATTGCCCGCCTGAGAAATAACCCCGATGACTGACAGACAGATAAAGAATACACAAGGCTTCAGGCTCTATGCAAACACATTTAAATCACTAATCATCAATTGAAATCACTCAAATCCTATATCCCCAACACCATCACCTGCCTCAACCTTCTTTCAGGATGTGCGGCGGTGTTTTTTGCTTTTAATCTCGGCATGGAGACTGGTTCTCTGTCACCGATGTCGTGGGCGTTTATCTTTATTGGAGCTGCGGCGGTGTTTGATTTCTGCGACGGCCTATCGGCGCGTCTGCTCCACGCATATTCGCCCGTCGGAAAGGAACTTGACTCTCTCAGTGACCTTGTCAGCTTCGGTCTTGCACCCGCTTTCCTCGTCATGAACTCCATGCAGGCTTACGGAGCATCGGTCTGGGTGAGCGCGATAGCCCTGTTCATAGCCGTGATGGGAGCGCTGAGACTTGCGAAATTCAATGTCGATACCCGTCAGGCCACATCGTTCATCGGTCTGCCTATCCCGGCCAATGCGATTTTCTGGATAGGTGCGCTCGCATGGATTGATTCACACGCCTATCCCGGCGACATAGTAATGGCGCTCCTGATTGTGGCGATTTCGCTGCTGATGGTGAGCGAGCTGAGGATGTTTTCGCTCAAATTCGCCAACCTTTCGTGGCGTGGCAACGTTAGAAGATATGTAGTGCTTGCCGCGGCCGTTTTCTTCGTAATCACCGAAGGTATTTCGGGTTTCGCATGGACGATTGTCCTCTACATTCTGATTTCGCTTTTCGGCAAAAAGGCTGAAGCAGAGGCTTAATCTCCCTATTTCCAAGGCTAATACTATCCCTCCCGTCCGCAGTGTCGGGGCCGGTTAAAACATTTGTTGATTTAACATGACTTTTATAGCTACAATCATAATCATTTACCTCGTGTGGCTTCTGTTGAAGCCAATGCTGATGCGCTATGCCCGGCGCAAATATCAGGAGAAGGTCAATGATATGTTCAATCAGGCTTTTGGCGGCGGCAGGTCTGCATCGTCGTCCTACGGCCCGTTTTCATCTCCACGCAATGACGCGCCTCCGCGACGCGAATCACGCAACTATCCCCGCAGGAAGAAAAAAATATTCTCCCGCGACGAGGGAGAATACGTTGAATTCGAGGAAATAGAAGTTACGGCCGACCACCACCGTGCGCCGTCAAATCAGGATTCGGCTTATACGCCGCGCGAACCTCAGGTCAGCGATGCCGACTGGGAGGAAATCAGATAGGCTATTTCACCGACAATCATTCTGACATCTTCCGGTGTCACCCAAGGGCCGGAAGGAAGACAGAGTCCGCGGCCGAACAGGTGTTCGCTGACTCCGTTGACGTATGCCGGCGCGTCGGCATAGACCGGCTGCAGGTGCATCGGTTTCCATAGCGGGCGGGTCTCCACATTGAGACGTGCCAGATGTTCGCGCACGTCGTCAGGTGTGATTCCTGTGGTTTCCGGGTCGATTTCGATGGTCGACAGCCAGTAGTTGGCGTCGGAATCCGCGCTTGGGTTTGCGTGATAGGTCACACCGTCGATATCCGCGAGAAGTTCCTGATAGACAGAAGCCAGCATACGGTGATGGGCGATATGCTCGTCGAGCACGGTCATCTGCCCGCGTCCTATACCGGCGCTGATATTGCTGAGGCGGTAGTTGAAGCCGATGTGTTCGTGCTGATAGTAGGGGAATGGCTCGCGAGCCTGAGTCGCGTAGAAAATCGCACGTTTTTTGGCTGCCGCGTCGGGACAGATGAGCGCTCCTCCGCCGGAGGTCGTAATCATCTTGTTGCCGTTGAAGCTGAGGATTCCATAGTTGCCGAACGTTCCGCACTCGTGTCCCTTATATACCGAGCCGAGAGCCTCCGCAGCATCCTCTACCACCGGAATGCCCCATTTTTTCGCCTACGGCACAGATCTCGTCGATGCGGGCCGGCATGCCGTAGAGATGAACTGCGATGATTGCTTTTGGTTTGCGGCCGGTCTTGGCGACACGGTCGGCTATGGCTTCGTCGAGCAGAGCGGGATCCATGTTCCAGCTTTCCGGCTCACTGTCGACAAACACCGGTTGTGCGCCCTGATAGACAATCGGGTTGGCCGATGCCGCGAAAGTGAAGCTCTGACACATCACCTCGTCCCCATTTCCGACACCGAGCAGCACGAGCGCCAGATGTATGGCCGCAGTTCCGGCCGACAGAGCGGCGATTTCCTTGCCGCTGCACCCGGGATCGTTGTCGATGATACGATGTTTAAGGTCTGCCTCAAAGCCGTCGACGTTCGGTCCGAGTGGCACTACCCATTCCTCGGCGAAAGCCTCGTCGATGAAGCGCTTTTCAGCGCCGCTCATGCGGCACATACATAGGTGGATCCGTTTCTTTTCCATAGCGTTTTATTATAAAATGAGTATGTTGCATGGCCTCGCGTGGAGGATGCGACATACTCATATATGTTTGTTGGCCGGATTTATCCGATTTCGTTGGCAAACTTTTCAGCGGCCTGTCTGAGAAGTGCTATCTTTGACCACTGGGTCTCGTAGTTTAGCCCCTGACGTTCGCGGTCGCTGACCTTGAAGCCGCAAGTCGGGCTGACAGACAGGAGGCCGATGGGAACATAGCGTGCAGCCACACGGATGGCCTCAACGATGTCATCGACGTTTTCGAGGTTCGGAAGCGAGCCGTCGACTACGCCGATGATGGCGCGCTTTCCGGCAGGAAGCCAGCGCACAGCCTCGATCTCCTGAGGCGAGGATATGGCGAAGGGGAGCAGGAAGGCGTCGGCATCGACCTTTTCGAGCATAAGACGGAGGTGTGTGAGCTCCTTTTCGTCAAACCAGCGGGGGATGTGTCGCTCGTCGGCTGCGATGCTGAGGATTATCTCAAGGTCGGCCGGACGGTTTTCGATCGTGCGGTTGATGAGATCGAGCAGTGTCAGCGTAACTCTGTCGGAGTCCACACCGCCGAGCAGCAGTAGGCGGTCGAAATCAGGGTCGCTCAGTCGTCCCCACACGCCTGTGTCGAGCTGGATATGGCGGCAGCCGCGACGATAGAATTCCTCGATGGTCTTGCGGTAGGCATCCACGATGTCATCGAGAAGAGTTTCAGGCGACACATAGTTTTTTGATATATCACCGTTCGAACCGAGAAGTATGCGCATGTAGAGCTCTCCCGGCGATGGAATGGTCTGGCGCACCTCGGCGCGGCCTCTTGTCAGCTCCTGCATATGGGAGTATTTTTCGAAAAACGGATGGGCTTCGTTGAATTCGATGCGTCCGTCGAAGCGGAGCAGGTCGTGGCGCACTACCTCATCCTGATAGACAGAGCCGGTGTCGATGCGGTCGCGGCTCATGCCGTTGAATCCTTCCCAGAAGTCGCGGGCCCAGCTTTTACGGCGCATTTCGCCGTCGGTCACTATCTGGAGTCCGGATTCGATTTCCCTGTCGATGAGGCTGTCAATCACCTTATCCTCAATCGCGTGATAAGCTTCTTCGCTGAGATTTCCGTGGATTTTTTCGTTAAGAGCGTTTTCGAGTTCTTCCGGCGGAAGAAAACTGCCCACGATTTCAACTCGGGGCATATTTGCTAAAGTGTTGCTCATTTTCAGATTTAATTATCAGACTAATAGTTAGAAATCGACTGCAAAAGTAGATATAAATGATATACTATAGTTAAACATGCTGTTAAAAATAGTTAACCATGTTGGCATTCGCATGTGTCTATAGGACTGATAACAAAGGTGTTGAACTGCATAGTGATGGCATCAAACGTCAGCATGCGGTTAAGGAGTGCGTCGCCCGTCCCGACGATAAGTTTGACGGCTTCCGTTGCCTGAATTGACCCTATCACGCCGACAACCGTATTCATGATTCCGTTGATGACACAAGGGAGGTCGGCTTCCGGGCAGTGGTCGACGGGTCGAAGATGCAGCGGTAGCATGCCGTGCCGGCCTTGTGGCTGAACACTTGTCCTGAGAAGCGCGACACTGCGCCGAAGACCATCGCTTTTCCGGTGGCCACGCATGTGTCGTTGATCAGCAGGCGTGTCGGCAGATTGTCGGTGCAGTCCATCACAAGGTCATAGTTGTCCATGATTGCCACGGCATTGTCGCTGTCAAGCATGAACGGGTGGGTGACCACGTTTATGTGTGGATTGATGGCTCGTAGTTTTTCTGCGGCCGATTCGACTTTCAGCCGCCCGATGTCGGCTGTGGTATGTATCACTTGGCGCTGCAGGTTACTGAGGCTAACTGTATCTGCGTCAAGCAGCCCGATTGTGCCCACGCCTGCGGCGGCGAGATAGAGAGCCACAGGGCTTCCGAGTCCTCCCGTCCCGACGATGAGCACGCGGCTTTCGGCGAGGCGCTGCTGGCCGGCCACGTCAATCTCACAAAGCGACAGATGTCCGCGGTAGCGTATCTTCTCGTCCTTACTTAATTCTGTTATTGTCTTCATTCTCCGGGAGTTTCAAAATTGTAGCCGCATTCGCGTATCATGGCTATATCCTCGTCGATCTGCGCTCCGATTGTGGTCAGCAGGTCGCCCATGATGCTTCCGTTGATTCCTATCCGAGTGCTTTGCGCTGGGTTTCGGGGTCGATAAGCGCGCGTCCGCCCGCAAAGCGCAACACCGCATGTGGATGTATCATGCGGAATATGGCCACTGTCTGGAGAATGTCTCGGCTGCTCAGCGGAGCGGCATTCTCAAGCGGAGTCCCGGGGATGGGGGAGAGGACATTGATTGGAATCGACACCGGCCGGATGCGTCTGAGTGTAAGGGCGAACTCCACACGCTGCTCCATTGTCTCGCCCATGCCGATTATGCCTCCGCTACACACCTCCATGCCGGCCTCGCGAGCGGCTTCAATGGTCTTGATTTTGTCGTCGATGGTGTGGGTCGAACAAAGGGTAGGGAAGTGGGATGGTGCAGTCTCAAGATTGCAGTGATAGCGTTCCACTCCGGCTTCGTGCAGTCGTCGGAGCGCCTCGCTGTCGAGCAATCCCATTGATGCGCAAAGTCCCATGCCGCTTTCGCGTTCCGACAGTTCATGGTAGTAGTCGCATACGGTGTCAAGAGCTTTGCCCGAGAGTGTCCGTCCGCTTGTGACGAGCGAGAACCGTCCGATTCCACGCCGGTGGTTGTAGTCGGCAAGCGCCATGCAGGTATCGCGGTCGACAAGCTGGTAGACGGCGATATCGGTCTTATGGTGAGCCGACTGGGCGCACCATTTACAGTCTTCCGGACAGCGCCCGGAGCGGGCGTTTATGATGGAGCACGAATCAAAATTCCGGCTGCCGAAGCGGTCGGTGATTTCGGCTGCGGATTCTAAAAGTTTGTCATATTCATCCGTGTTGAGGTTGGCGAGGCTCATTGCCTCGGCTTCGGTAAGCTCTCCGCCGGTGAGCACTTTTTCTTTCAGATCACTTATGGAAATCATGATGTAGGTAGATGATAATGATTGTATAATGCGTCTGCTTATAGACGATGGTGGAAATTCATCGGCTTCTTGGCAGCGCTCTGTGACTTTGCAAAAATACGAAAAATAACGACCTCTTTTGTATTATCGCTCCAAAACCCGCAGCCGTGTGCCGTAACTTTGCATCACCCTTCACCGTCAACCATCCCCTTATTCCCTAATTCTCAGCTATTCTGTCACTCCCTTATCTACTCTAATCTCTCACCATTAGACCTTGAAAAATAATGCACCTCCGCCTCACTCCCTCCCGCATGCTCGACCTTTGGATGCTTCATTCCGGCTATTCGCCTTCGTTCACCGATGCCGCCTTCAGGCGCAACGACGGAATCGACACATCCGCAATCCATCTTTCGGAAATGAAGCAGTGGTACAGACGGCTGCTTCTTGAAGCTCCTGCCTCCTGCCTTGTTGCCGACGACCTTTCAAAATCCATAATCCTGACACCGGCATCCGACGGTTCTGTCGTCATTGATCTTCCGCAGTCGGTGGTGAGAATCGTAAGCGTGCGTCTCGATTCTTGGCTGACATCAGCGCGGATTGTCACGAGTCCGACCCATCCCGCGGCCATGCGTCAGCTTCACCCCTACACGCGGGCAACGCCGTCGCGGCCTGTAGCAATATTCCACGACAACCGTCTGCACCTTTATCCTGCCGCCGCTTCGGGCGAATCGGTCCGCACTCTGCTCTGTGTGAGTTACGACGAGGATGAATACCGTCTCGACGACTCCGCCTTTGCAACCATTCATCCCCGCCAACTCTGATTGTCAAACTTTCATCGTTTATACAGATAAAAAATGTTCTCCTCCAATCCCGGCCTCATCGAAGAGGCGTTCAGTGCATGGAAACGCCATGCCGCACTGCGGACAACGAGGCGCGGACTTATGCGCCACACGTATGGCGACCAGTGGAGCGACCTGACGCAGACATCCTCCGGCCAGACGGTCAGCGAATATGAGAAAGCGCGTATGGCCGGCATGCGTCCGCTGACCAACAATCTGCTCCGCGCCTTGGTCAAAAGTGTCGTCGGCCGTTTCCGCTACAACATCTCGCAGTCCGGAGAGCCTCCTTCAGCGCAGCTTCTCGATGTCTACCGGTCTAATCTTCTGGATGAACTCGACAGCCGTGCGCTTGAAGAGTTCCTCATTTCCGGGACGGCCATACAGCGTGTGGTCTATGAAAACCGTCCTCCTGACGGAGCGGGAGTGTGGATCGACAATGTGAATCCCGAACACTTTTTCTGCACTCCTTTCCGCGACCCGCGTGGAAGCGATATCCGCCTCATCGGTATGCTCCACGACATGACTCTCGACGAACTGCGCCTCCGTTTCGGCCACAACTCGCGCGCCGTCACCGTTATCTTGAAAAAATCTACCGCCACGTCTCAGCCGACGGGCCTTATCTCTCGTCGGTGGCATGGGGCGGACATGACTCGGCTGATACGAAGTTCTACTCTTCATCCTCGCCCGGCTTCTGTCGGGTTATAGAGGTGTGGACCTACGACATTGATCCGCATCATCCTGTCGAAGATCCACACTGGCATTGCCGTTTCCTCACTCCCGACGGAAGCGTGATCGACCATTCGCGCTCGCCGCTGAAATCGGGCGCACATCCGTTTGCCCTGAAGTTCTACCCGCTCACCGACGGTGCCGTCCATCCTTTCATCGAGGATCTGGTCGGACAGCAGAAACACATCAACACGCTCATTACCACAATCGACCACATTCTTGCCAACAGTGCCAAAGGTGTGCTGCTGATGCCGACCGACGCTATTCCTCCGGGACTCGACATGGAAAAGGTGGCCGATATCTGGAGCCGTCCCGGCGGTGTGATTCCGGTCAATCCGACCGCACGCCGATTGCCTGTCGAGGTGACGGCTGCCGGACGCAGCGAAGGGGCAGCGCGGCTGTTGGAGATGGAAATGCAGATGTTTCAGCAGATTTCGGGGGTGACATCGGCCCTTCAGGGCATGACCCCGGGCGCTAATGTTTCGGCCTCGCTCTATGAAAGTCAGGTATATAACTCGGCAATCGCTCTGCTCGATGTGTATGAAAGCTTCAATTCATTCCGAACCTTGCGCGACCGCATAGCGCTCGCTCTGTTGTCGTGATTTCGGGGAAATGCCTTGGAATGCCGTTGTTGTTAACATATTTTTACATACGTGTGCACGCTTTTTACCATACTGCTGTTGTAAATTTGCCAATGTAAAACCGACATAAAAACCTCACGCCGGAAAAGTGGTGTCCTGCAAATTCACTAATTTTTAAACCTTAAATTTCATCAGTCATGCTTTCTCTCATCAATCTGCGCAACCGTCATTTCCTTACAGCGGTCAATAATCTTATCACTTCCCTTCCCGCAGGTGCGGCGGTCGACATTGAATCGCTTGCCGTTAAGGCGGCCATGAGTCATGCGCCGGCATATTACTGCACCTTTGACTATGCGCTCCGCATGCTCCGTGTCCTTCGCCACGGACGTCTGCAGCTTCGGCGCGGCCGCCGATTTGCCTTGTGGACCGAACTCAACACCCGTGTGACACGTCTCATGGAAAAGCGCGGCATGAGGCTGGCCGACGCGCTGGCCAATGTGCTGTCAGCCGGTGGAGCGTCGCAGTTTTTCATCTCTCCGGCCACAGCCATTTCCCTTGTCCGCCGTTACTTCGACTGCCGTACCCGCAAACTCCTCGTTCCCGCTTAAACCGAATCTTGATTCAATCTTAATTCTGAACCTTGAAAAATGCACTTCTCACTTTCAACCGCTGTCATCACCGACACGATCCATGCGCTTGCTGCATTTGAGTCACTGTCGGCGGCCGACGAATCCACGCGTCTCCTTCTCCGTCCGCTCCTTGACCGGGAGCGGACGGGACTCCTGAGGCTTATGGTCAAAAACGCCTTCGCCGGAATCATTCTCCATCTTCTCCCCTATGTCGACGATGCGGAGCTTGACAATGAACTTCCTGCCGTCGATCTGGGTCATCAGTCTTCTGCTGAGGAGGCTGATACCCTTCTCTCGTATAGATCTCAGGCTTCCGGCCGGTGTCTCCGGGCAGCTCGGCTCGCTCCTGCGCCGTAATCTCGAACTCGCCGTAGCCTGTCGGGTGCTTGCCGACTCGGTTGCCTCATCCTCGACTCATTCAGATGCCGCCTCTGAGCTTGCATCTTCATTCACAGCCCGTTCCGAGAGCGCTGTTGCAGCCATGCTCTCTGCTTTGCGCACTCCCGCGCGTCCATTCCTCCGTTCTCGCAGCTATTAGAGGCTGTCAGGCCCTGCCTTTGCCCTCCTGCCTTGATTGCGGGAGGGCATTTTTGTTTTTAGAGTCAAATTCCGGCTTTGGAATGCCCCGTATCTGACGCTTATTTCGTAAATTTGCGCCCATGAAACCTAATAATGCACTTCCATCGGGCGTAGTTGTCTATTGCGCCTCTTCATCCGATATTGATCCCCTCTACCTAAGCGTGGCCAGTCGAATGGGTGAACTGATCGCTGCTTCCGGCCTGACACTTGTATGCGGAGGCGGTGCGGGAGGCATGATGGCCGCTGCCATCGAAGGCGCTGTCGATGCCTCGGGCGAGGCTGTCGGCGTGCTCCCGCATTTCATGATTGAGAAAGGATGGAATCACCCCCGCCTCACACGCTGTATCGACACCGAGTCGATGCACCACCGCAAACATACGATGGCCTCCATGTCGCGTGCGGCCATCGCTCTTCCCGGTGGCATAGGGACTCTCGACGAGCTTGCCGAAATCATGACGTGGCATCAGCTCTCGCTTTTCAACGGCCCTGTCATAATTGTCAATACCGACGGCTACTACGATCATCTCATTGCTCTCTTCGACTCGATGCAGGCCAAAGGCTTCATGCGTGGCGGTGTGATTCCTGCCACAGTTGTCGCCTCTCCCGAGGAAGCTATGGAAATTATTGACCGTATATGACGATGAACACTTCATTGCCCCTCGATTCTGTCGTCTCGCCGTTTGCCCCGAAGCTGTGTCGCGAGTATGAAGCGCCATCATCGGCTGCCGAGAAACTCACCATGACCGTCGGGCCTGTCCCTTTTACCTCAGGGGTAAGACCGGCTGAGCGTAAGTTTCTGCCGGGCTATGACTCGGGTGTGTTGTGTCTGATAATCGGAGTGTTTCTGCTGCTTGCCTATAACTTCCGTCACTATTCCACCTTTCTCAAAAATTTCACCTACGATCTTTGGACTGTGCGCCACACCGACGATACATCGGCAGTCCGCACATTCACCGAGACAGGCATCCAGATTTCAATCGTGCTACTTGCATGTCTGTGCGAAGGCATAATAATCAATGCCGCCCTCAGCTCATCGGGCTACACCACGCCTCTCCCGACTTTCCCTGAGATAGCCGCCTTGACCGTCGGGGCTGCCGTCTACTATCTGTGGCAGCTGATGGCCTACCGCATAGTGGGCTATGTGTTCACCGACAAGCTCTCGGGCCGTCAGTGGCTCAAAGGTTTCAACGCCTCGCAGTCGCTTCTGGGAATGGCGCTCACCATACCCGCGCTCGTGGTGCTGTTCAATCCTGATGTGGCTCCCATTGTTGTCACTATTGGCGTAGTTTGCTATATTTTGGCTCGTTTGATATTTATTTTCAAGGGCTTTAGGCTTTTTTACGACAATTTTGGCTCTTTGCTTTATTTTATTTTGTATCTTTGCACTCTCGAAATTGTACCCCCGGTCATCATATATAGATGTATCGGATTTTTCAGTCAATTACATCCCTAAGCGCTCTGACAGTGAAAGTTAAAAAAGTTTTAGTTTCCCAGCCTAAGCCGGCTTCCGACAAGTCTCCCTATTACGACATCGCTGATAAATATGGAGTGAAATCGAGTTTCGGCCTTTTATCAAAGTAGAAGGGCTTACCGCCAAGGAATTTCGTCAGTCAAAAATATCTATCTCTGACTTTTCGGCTATTGTCTTCACAGCCCGTACTGCTATTGACCACTTCTTCAGGCTTTGTGAGGAGATGAGAATCTCCATTCCTGACACTATGAAGTACTTCTGCACAACAGAATCTATCGCTCTTTATCTTCAGAAGTACATTGTTTACCGTAAACGCAAGATTTTCCATGGCGAGACTGGTAAACTCGACGGTCTTCTTCCCTCTCTTGTAAAGCATAAGAAGGAGAAATTCCTCTACATAGTATCTGACGTTCACAAGGAAGACACCACCATTCTTGACAAGAACGGTATCAACTACACCAAAGCCGTCATGTATCGTACGGTCTCCAACGACTTCGGTCCTGAAGAGAAGTTTGACTACGATATGCTGCTCTTCTTCAGTCCGGCCGGGATTGACTCCCTGTTGAAAAACTTCCCCGGTTTCGAGCAGAAAGACATCCGCATCGGATGCTTCGGCGCTACGACCGCACAGGCTGTCCGCAACGCGGGCCTGCGCCTCGACCTCGAAGCTCCATCGGTCAAAGCTCCTTCAATGACCGCTGCCCTCGAAAACTTCCTCAAGGAAGAAGTTGAAAAAGGCGAATAAGATCATCTGGAAATATGGTCGGACAGAGACTATATAAAATCGAAAAACTCCGCAGCGAGATTGCAATCGGCCAGCTATTTGACCGCAGCAATCCCGCTGCTCAGTCTGTTATGGCCTACCCTCTGAGAGCCGTATGGACTGTCAACTTATCGCGGCTTGTCGCTATGGAGACATCTTCGGAGACATCCCGCCGCAAGGTTGCCCCGTGTCCCCAGTTTCTCGTCTCTATCCTAAGAAAAAACTGCGTCATGCCGTCGACCGTGTGCAGATGCGCCGTCGTGTCCGCGAAGCCTACCGCCTCAACCGTCACCTGATACCAAAGGACATTCCGCTCGACATCGCCTTCATCTACGTTGCCACTGAAGTCCTTCCATACGCCGAAGTCCTCAAAGGTGTCACCCGCATCCTCACCCGCATCTCCAAAACTCTCTCTGACCAACCCTAATACTTAGTCCTTGTTACTTAGTCCTTGTTACTTAGTCCTTAGTACTTTGTACTTAATATTCTCTTAATCCTTCCCTCCATTGCTCCGCCTCCTCTTCATATTGCCGATTCGCTTCTATCAGCTCTGCATATCACCGCTGTTTCCTCCTGCATGCCGTTTCACCCCAACGTGCAGCGCCTACGCAATAGAGGCCATACAGAAACACGGCATCATCCGGGGCACATGGCTCGCCATCAGGCGCATCGCACGCTGTCATCCGTGGGGAGGCTCAGGCTACGACCCCGTCCCCTAAATTACATCCCTTATTAATCAGCACCTACTTCCTCTTACTTAATCCTACCCCTCACCCCCACATTAATAATACTTAGTCCTTAATACTTAGTCCTTAATACTTAGTCCTTAATACTTAGTCCTTAATACTTAGTCCTTTGTCCTTCCTCCTATGTTCGACTCCCACACACACCGTTTGCGTCGCAACGCCATAGTCGACATTGATCCCGTCGGCAAGGAAGGGAAGTTACGGCTGCACAAAGGATATTTTTACTCCGTAGGCATCCATCCGTGGAATCTGTTTAAGGCAACTCCTGCCGACATCCGTATGTTGCAGGCTCTCGCCGCTGAGCCGCAAGTTCTTGCCATTGGCGAATGCGGGCTCGACCCGAAGATTGAAGGCAGTGAATCGTTGTCGAGAAATGAAATAATCGAAGCACAGACCACCCTGCTCACATTTCACATCTCCATCAGCGAACGGCTCTCAAAGCCATTGATACTCCATATTGTCAAAGCCTATCCCGAAATAATCGCGCTTCGGAAATCATTGCGCCCAGCCCAGCCGTGGATAATCCACGGATTCCGGGGCAAACCGCAGCTTGCCCGTGAGCTGCTCGCCCACGGGTTTCATCTCTCGTTCGGCACGAAATACAATCCCGCCTCCCTCGCCCTGACACCACCCTCCCGCCTCCTCCGAGAGACGGACGAAATGCCTTAGGAAAAAATGGATAGGGCAGTTTTGGGAAGGTATTACTTATCCTCTTGAGGCAGTTTGTCGATAAGCACGTTGCGCAGCCGTTGATAGAAGAATGAAACAGCCAGCAGAATTACTCCGAGCAGGATGAAAACGATTATACGGCCTATCGCAGCCATTCTCCAGAGATCGAAAACAAGGAGTTTGACAATCACAATTCCGAATATTCCGAGTGATATGAATCTCAGCAGCTTGTTCTGATAGCGCATTCCGAGTGCCATCTCTATGGCTGCGCAGCCGGTCAGCGCAATTGATACTCCCGCACTGTGGAGATGTGACAATCCGGATATGTCGAGCAGGTTGAGCGCGACAGACACCGCATAGACCGCTGTCGCGAGGTTAAAGTATATCGTATAATAGCTGATATTAGGCAATTGTATGAGCTTGCGGATGAAAATGTCTTTTCCGCATATCAGATATGCGTATGTGAATCCGGCCATTGACAGCAGCAGAGGTAGATTTGCAATCGGCATTTCCTCGCTCGTATGGCTCATCAAAGCGAATACCGCAGCGATAGATCCGGGGAAGAGCAGATATGTCGACCGCATTCTGTAGTTTGTCGTGGTCAAAAGGATTACGGACATTGCGGTTGCTGTCAGCAGCAAGGTTAAGCCATCGGCTGCAACCCCGATGAAAAAGTGGCTGAAAATGGCATGCGAGCCGGAAAGTCCGATTGTCGCTCCCGCCCACAGCGCGCCTGACGATAGGATTGATTCGCAACATTTCCCTTCGCGGCTCTGTCTTATGAAATTATAATAGGCGCTCCATGTGAATGCGATTGCGGTCACGATATAGCCCCATGATTCGTCATAAGAGTCATATCCGAATACGACTGAATGTATAAGACAGCAGCTCAGAGGCAGTCCGATGATAAGCGCTATTATCTTGAATATGCGTTTGCCGCTGTAGGAATACAGCCATGATGCGATTGCAGCTTCAAGCCCTATTCCTGCGATATATATGTTTGGATTTGAGAACTGTATTAGGATTGTTGCCAACGAGAACCCGGCTATCAGGATTATAAGCAGATTGCTTGCAGGCCCATCTTCTTTGTTGAGATAATATCTGAGATAGATGCCGAAATTTATGGCTGCTCCGATGATTCCGGCACAGCCGTCGAAGTGCGAGAGCAGTGCGGTTTTCTCGGCAAGTAAGGTGGTCAGGCTCAGATAAGCGAGGCTGTTAAGTATGATTGCCGATAGATTGAGGAACACGGTTCGTAACCGTAGTTGGCTTCGGTTGAGTGTGACGGTCAGCGAGATGGTAAACAGTATGAAGTAATAGATGATAGCCACAAGTCCCCATCCGTAGATTTCTCTGAATTCATTGCTTATGTATCCGGCAATACATATGATATATGTAAGCCAACAGGATAAAATCGGTAGCGAATGCCATTTTTTGTGGATAGTGATAGCCGACATGGCGGTGTTGAGCAGTGCCATGTAGCCTAATACGAACAGGAAAGAGCCGTTTCCGTCCGATGAGATGAACGGAGTCACAAATCCCCCGATAATGGATATGAAAGCCAGTTCTGCTCTGTCGAATTTCAGTGAGATCAGAATCATTGACAGTGTAAGGGCGACAAGCGAGATAAACGTGGCCGTCGCTGAAAACAGGCTGTAAAGGTGGAATGCTATGCCGATGCAGAGAAAGCAGATTGCAAATCCTCCTCCGGCAAGAATGGATGAGAAATTGCGGTAGTCATCTCTGATTCGATAGGCTATTCCCCACAGCGTGAAGCCCGCGCAGATTCCGAGGATAGTCCGTGTCATTTCGTTTATCCATTCTTTGTCAATGGCATACTTGACAAAGAACCCGACACCGGTTATAAGTATCAGAATGCCTATTTTACTGAAAATATTGATTCCGATGAGTCTTTCCCAATTGGCCTTGCGTGGATTGCATGCATGCTCTTCGTCTGGTGAGACCTCATTCGGAGTGCATTGGTCTGTATCTGGAGAGTCTGGTTGGTCGCCGTTGACGGCAATCGGAGTGAATGGCGGGACGGTCGGGAGTCCTTTTTCCTCCTCATTATCTGTAATCGGCGGGACATTGTCGACGGTTTTCTCAGAAGATTGAGTCCCGATGTTTATGTCAGGGCATTTTTCGGTCTCCGTATTTGTATCGATGACATTTTGGATTTCTGCTTCCCCCTTGATTTCGAAATTTTCAAGCCTTTTGCGCAGCCTTTCAAGATTAAGGTGGTTTAACTCATTCTGAGCCTTTATCAGTGAGATGTCAGAATTGTTTTTTATGACAAATATTAGGATTGTCACAAGAATAAGGAGAATAATCGTTTCCATGACAAGGCGTTTGATTGGTTAATGTCCTGCAAGGTAGATAAAAAATAATAAAATTACAAGCTCATTGTCTCATAAAGTTTCAATTTTTCTCCTTGATTTTTGTTAGAGGTTGTTTAAAAACAAATGTGAAAGCCGGTGTCCATTCTCTTGAGATGGATTTTGTGATGAATTGAAGGAGCAATGCTGTGGCATTGTGACTGAAATATTTTTATCTCCCCGTTAGTTATGTGTGTTTTTGTCGTTTGCCTTGATTTTGATGGCGTTGCGTTGGAGGCCGGCGAGTTTGGTGCGCTTGATGGCCGAACGTCGGAAGATGGTTGAGAAGTCTTCCTGCTTCATGGAGAGTATGGCTTCTGTGTCGAGTTGCAATATGGCCGGACGCGGGCGGAATTCCTCGATTTCAGAGATGGGGGCGAAACGGTTGTGCGGGCAGACATCCTGACAGACATCACAGCCGTAGATGTGTCGGCCGAAACGTATGGCCGGCGACAGGCTTTGGTCGTTGTCCGCTTGTCTGTCTGACATGGCCGGATTGGAGGAGACAGTGGCCGGGAAATCGCCACGGTGTTCGATGGTCAGGTAGGAGAGGCAGCGGTTGGCATCAAGCCCTGTGTCGCTGAGCGCTCCGCCGGGACAGGAGGTCAGGCAGCGCCGGCATTCACCGCAGGTGCGCGTCTCGGGAGAGTCAGGCGTGAGTGGCAGGGTAGTGACAATCTCTCCGAGGAAGAAATGTGTGCCTGCGCCGGGTACAATAAGCTGACGGTTCAACCCGATGAAGCCGACACCGCTTCTGACAGCCCAGTAGCGTTCGGAAATCGGGGCTGTGTCCACACAGACACGGCATTCCGCCCCTGTCTCGCGGACAATTGTGTCGGCCACGCTTTGCAGTCGCGAGCGCACCACGTCGTGATAGTCATCTCCAAGAGCGTATGAGGCCCATTTCAGCGGGCTGTCGGAGCGTCCCCACCAGTAATTGAAAACCGACGAAATCACGCTCTTTGCTCCGGGTAGGAGCAGAGCGGGATTCCGTCGGATATCATTGTATTTCTCAAGATAGGACATTGAGGCGTGACGGCCTTCGGAAAGCCATCTGTCGTAGTCGGCCATGCGGTCGGCATCGACTTCCTCAGCGGGTGCGATTCCTGACTTGAACGCTCCCGCCGCTTTCAGCAGTTGTTTGATTTCAGCGGCATCCATCGGCAACACCGTTCACATTGGCAGTGCGCGGAACTCATAGCCCTGCTCCCTGAGCCATTCGATGGCGCGCGGGAGGGCATAGCGCATCTTCTCGTGGGCTTTGAGAGAGTCGTGAAACACGATTATAGACCCGTTGCGGGTGTAGCGCTTCACATTGTCAAGCACCTGCTCTTTCGTGACACGTTTAGAGTAGTCGCGTGTCACCACGTCATACATTATTATATTGTAGTGGCGCTTGATGAGCTTTGTCTGGAGCGGGGAGATGATGCCGTGTGGCGGCCGGAACAGGATTGAGCCGATATACCGGTCGGCCTCAGTGATGTCGCGGAAAAATGTGGTGGCACATTCTTTCAGCCCCTGCAGGTGGTGCATGGTATGGTTGCCGTAGGAGTGGCCGCGCCGTTTGACTTCCTCAAACACTTCGGGGTGCTTTCTCACATTGTCGCCGACCATGAAGAAGGTGGCTTTGATGTCGTAGCGGTCAAGCACGTCGAGCACCCACGGCGTCTCCTCGGGGATAGGGCCGTCGTCAAAAGTGAGATAGACGACCTTTTTTCCCCGGTGGAGTATACGCCATATAGCTTCGGTGAAGAGCAGACGGTAGAAAAACGGCGGTTGTTCGATCCACATGGATTCTACTGCTGGAGGATGGAGACAATGCGGTCGAAATTGACACCCATGTCGGTGAGTCGGTCAACCATCTTTTCCGGATCACCGCCTATGTCGCCGAGATCCTGAAGTAGATAGACCATATAATATGTCTCTATGAAACGGTCGGTCTGCGGGAGGGTGGCATACTGCCAGGGGTTGAGGCTCTGGTAGTATTTCACATTTCCGGCATAGCGCATGATTTCCTTCTCGAGAAGCTCGATGGCCTTTGCCGATGCTTCCTTGTCGCCGGTGGCGACGCCGATGCGGGCATAGATCTGTGCCATCTTCTGCGGTATCTGGATAGCGTAGGGGGCTGCGGCTTCGGGCAGTTTCTCCTCGATGATGGTCAGAAGCTCCTTGGCCTTGGCATAGCGGTCGGTCTTGTAGGCTTCGAGCTGCTTGCGGGCTTCATCGTCAGTAGCTATGGAGTCGGCTCGTTCGGCCATCACAGCTTCGTTGATCATCGCGGTCGCAGTACCGAGAATGTAGGAGCGGGTGGTGGTCACCATCTTGCGCACGGTCTCGTCGAGGTATATCTGACTCGGGTCGGTCACCTTGTCGAGTCCGCCCAGCGGAATTTCTCGGTTATGTTGCGGTAAGCCTTGTCGGTGTTGACGGCGTTGATGTCATAGTCGCCGTTTTCCTCGTTGCGGACAGGTGTCACCTCGTAGGCCATACCTGTCGAGCGCATGTAGGGCTGGAGGGCGATATAGTAGTCGGAAGGCACTGTCGATGCGAAGTAGATGGGGTTTTTCCATCCGTTCTTGACAGATGTCGCGAGCATGTCGAGCGAGAGAATCTGGCTGAGGGTCATACCTCCGTGGCGCGATGCCTCGCGGTCGTCGGCCATGTTGGCGCGGATGGCTGTGTCGGCCACTTCTGCCTCATGTTCGGTAATGCGTCCGGCCTTTACGGCGGCAGGGATGTCGACGGGGATGATGAAGTTGTTGTATTCCATCATCGGGGCGTTCCATGCGTTCTTGCTTGAGCTTTGGTCATAAACCTGACGCAACGCAGTGAAGACATTGACGGGTGTGCTGTCGCAGTCGGCCGCTAAATAGCTGAAATTCATGCGTTCGTAGCCGTAATCTTCGGGCTTGGCAAGTGTCTCGATTCCTTCGGCCTGATATGAGGGGTGCTTGACCTGATTTGCATACCAGTCGGTGGTGAGATACGAGAGGTTGACAACCTTGACATCGGTGCGGTGTCCCTCGACCTCCTGAGCATACCAGAGAGGGAAGGTGTCATTGTCGCCGTTGGTGAAGATGATACCGTTTTCGTCAACGGAGTCAAGGTAGTTCATGCCGAAGTCGCGGGTGACGTAGCGGCCCGAGCGGTCATGGTCGTCCCACGTCTGCGATACCATCTGCAGCGGGACAAACAGGCCCACGAGGCAGGCGAAAACCGCACCGGCGAGGCTGACTTTGCGCTCCTTGGCGGCGAGAACCTCTGCCGGAAGTGTGTTTTTTGCCTTTCTCCTTGCCTTTGCGGTTGAACAGTTCGCAGACAAGCGCCCAGAGTCCGGCCACGCCCATGCCTAACCAGATTGCGAAGGCGTAGAACGAACCTGCGAACGCATAGTCACGCTCACGGGGCTGTGTCGGGGTCTGGTTGAGGTAGAGCACGATGGCTATGCCGGTCATGAAGAAGAGGAAGAAGATGACCCAGAACTGCTCGATGCCGCGCTTGGAGGTGAAAGCCTGCCAGCCGAGGCCGATGATGCCCATGATTAGCGGGAGCATATAGAAGACATTGTGGCCTTTGTTGCCTTCGCCGTCGGAGTAGGGGAGAAGGCTCTGGTCGCCGAGACGCGGATTGTCGATGAACGGTATGCCTGAAATCCAGTTGCCGTGATTGACTTCGCCGTTGCCTTGGATGTCGTTCTGGCGGCCTGCGAAGTTCCACATGAAGTAGCGCCAGTACATGTGGTTGAGCTGGTAGACGAGGAAGAATCGCAGGCTTTCGCCCATAGTGGGCTTGATAGCGTCGACCGTCTGGAGGACTTCGCCGTCATGGACATAGCGGGTAGCGCTCACGGGCTTGCCCTTGAGTCCGCCGATCCAGTCGGAGTAGGCGGCGGCATGCTGTCCGCTGTAGATACGCGGGAAGAGCATGTTGAGCTCCGGAGCCATCACATAGTCTTTCTTGTAGCCGGTGATTTCGTAGTGGTCGGGCTGGTCGGTTGAGGTCTTGACCACCTTTGCATAGAGCGGTTTTCCTTCCTTATACATAGGTGAAGCCTGGCCTTGAGCGTCGATTTCATAGACCACGGACGACTGGTGGGTCTGTCCGTAGAAGAGCGGACGCTCGCCATACTGCTCGCGGTTGAGGTAGGAGGCGAGTGCGAAAACGTTGTCGGGAGCGTTCTGGTTCATCGGCGGGTTGGCGCTTGCGCGGATAAGCAGCAGAGCGTATGACGAATAGCCGATGAAGATGACGAATATGCTCATCACGACGAGATTGAGGATGCGCACCGGGAGTTTCTTGGCGACGAAGAGATAAGCGATGACCGCAATCATGATGATCACAGGAATCCACATGCTGTCGCCGATGAAGGGAATACCGGAGAAGAAGATGCTGAGCAGCACGCTGATGCGGATTTTCGCGATGCTGTTCTGCTTGTAAAGTTCGCTGATGGCCCAGATGAAGCAGGCTACCGCAAGGATTGCATAGATGAGCACGCCCATGTTGTAGCTGCAGCCGAGCACATTGACGAAGAAGAGTTCGAAATATTGCGATACCTCGATGAATCCGGGGACAAGGCCGTAGAGGATAAGTCCGACTACCACAGCCGAAACCGCGAGAGTCACCAGTGAGCCTTTGGCTGTGGTGTTATTCCAGAGGCGGTAGTAGATGACGAGAGCGATGGCGGGGATACAGAGGAGGTTGAGCAGGTGGACTGCGATTGAGATACCGATGACGTAGGCTATGAGTATCAGGTATTTGTCGCTATGGGGTCGTTCGGCGCGGTTCTCCCATTTGAGGATGAGCCAGAAGACAAGAGCCGTGCAGAACGAGGAGAAGGCATAGACCTCGCCCTCGACTGCCGAGAACCAGAACGTGTCGCTCCACGTGTAGGCGAGAGCGCCGCAGATACCCGAGCCGAAGATGACGAGCATCTGTGTGAGCGAGAGGTTCTCGACATTATCCTTCACGACAAGACGGCGGACGAGATGGGTGATTGTCCAGAACAGCAGCAGGATTGTGCCGGCCGAGAGGAGTGCGGACATGGAGTTGACCATAAGCGCGACTTTGCTGACATCGCCGAATGCGAAGTTGACAAAGAAGCGGGCGGCAAGCATGAAGATAGGGTTGCCCGGCGGGTGGCCGACTTCAAGCTTGTAGCCTTGGGATATGAATTCCGGGCAGTCCCAGAAGCTCGCTGTAGGCTCAAGGGTGAGCATGTAGGTCACCGCTGCGATGACGAAGCAGAGCCAGCCGAGCGAATTGTTGATAAGATTATATTTTTTCATTTATCCGGATTATCAATGTAATCAGTGTTAGCGGAAAAGCGGGGCTGTTTACCAGAAACGGCGGATGCCCATCACTTCGCGCACTTCCGAGAGTGTCTTTGAAGCGCGTTCGCGTGCACGCTCGGCACCTTCGCGGACAATGCGCGAGATGTATGCGTCGTCGTTGCGGATGTCGTGGTAGCGCTCGCGGATGGGTGTGGTGACCTTCAGGATGTCTTCGGCGAGTTGCTTTTTCATGTCGCCGTAGCGGATTGAGCAGTCGGCATAGGCATCGCGGTAGCTCTGGACGATTTCGGGGGCTGAGGTAAGCTCCATGAGTGTGAGAAGGTTCTGCACAGGCTCGGAAATCGGCTGGTTGGGTTCTTTAGGACCTTCGTCGGTCACGGCGCGCATCACCTTTTTGCGAAGAGCCTTTTCCTCGTCGATGAGGTAGATGCAGTTGCCTTCGCTCTTGCCCATTTTGCCTGAGCCGTCGAGTCCGGGGACTTTGACCGCATGGTCGCCGAAGTTGAAGTTCTGGGGTTCGGGGAAGAGGTCTACGCCATAGAACGAGTTGAAGCGGCGTGCGAAACGGCGGGTGAGTTCGAGGTGCTGTTCCTGATCTTTTCCGACAGGCACTCTATGAGCTTTCTGGATGAGGATGTCGACGGCCATGAGGGTGGGATAGGTGAGGAGTCCGGCGTTGACACGCTTGTTGGAGTCGGTGCCTATGATCTGCTTCTCGATGTCTTCGTCGTCGTTTCCTGTCTTGATGCCGAGCTGTTTGCGCGCCTTGTCCTTGAATGAAGCCGTGCGCATCAGTTCGCCGATGCCGACGTGCATGTTGAGCAGGAGATACATCTCTGAGATTTCGGGGACATCGCTCTGGACGAAGATTGTAGCCTTCTCGGGATCGATGCCCGCTGCGAGATATTCGGCAAGGATGTTCTTGACGTTTGCATGGAGGGCGTCGGGTTCTGGATTGGTTGTGAGGGCATGGAGGTCAGCGATGAAAAACAGACAGTCGTAGTCGTTTTGCATTTTAACGAACTTGCTGAGCGCTCCGTAGTAGTTGCCGAGGTGAAGGTTGCCTGTGGCACGTATGCCGGAGAGAACCACTTCTTTATTGTTCATAATATGGTGATGGTTAGATTGTTAGTAATGTCATTAGCCCTGCAACGGGTAATTTGGCTACAAATTTACAAAAAAGCTCTGTAACTGCCGAATAAAAACAGGCCAATCTCTCTGAACAATCTATTAATAAAGCATTTATAACATTTCCGTTCTCCATTTTGCTGTTATGGTTTCATTACGTTAGTCCGCTGAAATCTACCCGGTAAACACCTCCGCAGTCAGTCTGACGGCGAATGAACATGGTCATATTGCCGTTTTTCCAAGGTTTTCGGGGCTGTTTTTGCCGTTTTCCAAGATTTTGACGCAGGAATTGTTGCCGGGATGGGGATATAGAATGAGGGAGGCATACCGGCTGATTAGCAGTCAGTATGCCTCCTGCGAAATGATGTCGGTAAATGCAGAGCGGACGGAGTTAAGTTTAGAATCTTGCCGGGATTTGGCGATTATTGGCCGGAAGATGATGCTTATCTATGCCATGTGAGTTCGGGAGTGCCTGTGAAGTGATTGATGTAGCGGGCGAGTGCGAAGAGGTAGTCGCTGAGGCGGTTGATATATGTGAGGACTATCGGAGCTACAAACGCTCCTGTGTCGGCGAGGTTGAGGATTTCGCGCTCGGCACGGCGGCAGATGGTGCGTGCGACATGGGCGTGGGCTGCCCCGATCGACCCGCCGGGGAGGACGAACAGACGGATCGGTGGGACAGACGAGTCGAGAAGGTCGATCTGATGTTCAAGCTCGGTGAGGACAGGGGTGAGCGTGGCTGTGATTTTTTCGGCAGGGCCGTCGGTCTGAGACTCCGGCTCGGGGGATTGGCCGGGAGTGTCGCCGGCAGGCGCTTCGGGCTGACTGTCGGTCTGTGGCGATGGTGTGGCGAGATATGCGCCGATGTTGAACAGAGTGTTGTTGATTGACAGGAGTGTCGCTGTCACGAAGTTGTCAAGCTCGGTGCAATGAGCCTGTACGAGTCCTATCATGGCGTTGAGTTCGTCAAGGGTTCCATAGGCTGATACGCGGGGCGAATTTTTGGCGACGCGCTGTCCTCCGATGAGAGAGGTCATGCCGGTGTCGCCTGTGCGGGTGTAAAGAGGGCTTTTTTTCATGATTCGGGTTGTGTTTTTGCATTAAGTGGCAAATTTCGTAAATTTGCACCATTATATAAACAATCAAGACACTAAAAATAGCAATAATTATGTTCTCAGGCATAGTAGAAGAGGCTGCGCAGGTGGTTGACGTGGTTAGAAAGGACGGCAATGTCGACCTGCGGGTGAAGTGCAGTTTCACGGACGAGCTAAAAATCGACCAGAGCGTGGCTCACAACGGAGTCTGTCTGACAGTGGTTTCGCTTCCGGGCGACGGAACTTATACCGTGACAGCCATTCAGGAGACACTCGACCGCAGCAATCTTGGTCTGCTCGAAGCGGGCAGTCTCGTGAACCTTGAGCGCTCGATGGTGATGAACGGCCGGCTGGACGGGCATATCGTGCAGGGCCATGTGGACTGTACGGCGGTCTGCGAGGCAATCGAAGAGGTTGAAGGCAGCCGCTACTACAAATTTGCATATAATGTGGCTCCCGAAATGGCGGCCAAAGGCTATGTGACAGTCGAAAAGGGTTCGGTCACGGTCAACGGAGTCAGCCTTACCGTCTGTGACTCGGAGCGCTACTCATTCCGGGTGGCCATCATTCCCTACACGTTCGAGCATACCAATTTCAAGGAAATCGAGGTCGGGACTAAGGTCAACATCGAGTTCGATATCATCGGTAAGTATTTGGCGCGCTTGAAGGAATTCTAAACAGTCGCGCTCGTAACTTGCTGACATCCGGGCGCTGAACCAAACGGCGGCGGTGTTTGTTGTACAAAACGGTAGCTTGTGGCGCGGGCACGATTGAGATTTTAACTTTTTTAAATTAAAATTATTGGAAAGAGCGTTGCAAAATAGGCTATCTTTGCAGACTTGATGACAATTAAATCAAAAAATAATTATGGAAAATAAAGAATTGGACCGTATCAGCTATGCTCTCGGATTGAGCATGGGCAACAATTTCCGTGCGAGCGGCATTCAGGAAATCAACGTACAGGATTTCGCCGACGGAGTTGCCGCTGTGTTCTATGGCAGCGAACCCAAGATGAGCTACGACGAGGCAAAGGCTGAGATTCAGAAATATTTCACCGCACTTGAGGAGAAGCAGCGTGCCGAGGCAGCCAAGATGGCCGACGTGAATGAGGCAGCCGGCAAGCAGTTCCTCGAAGAGAACGGCAAGCGCGTGGAGGTCAAGACCACAGCTTCCGGCCTGCAGTATGAGGTGATTACCGAAGGCGACGGCGAGATGCCTACCGCTCAGGATCAGGTCGAGGTCCACTACACAGGCAAACTTATCGACGGCACTGTGTTTGACAGCTCTGTAGAGCGTGGCGTACCCGCGACATTCGGTGTGACACAGGTTATCCCCGGATGGGTTGAAGCACTCCAGCTCATGAAGGCCGGATCGAAGTGGCGTCTGTTCATTCCCTCGCAGCTGGCATACGGCCCGCAGGGCGCAGGCGGTGTGATTGGCCCGAACGCGACTCTTATCTTTGACGTAGAGCTGCTCAAGGTAATCAAGAAATAAGAAAAATCTATCCTATAGCCGAGAAGGTGCGGGCGCTATGACAGTGGCGGCCGCACTTCGGCGTAAAAAATAGAAAACGACAAGAAAACACCATTAAAAAATAAAATTTACAAAAGTTTATGAAAAAGCTAATTATGGCTTGCGGCGTGGCCGCAGTGCTGCTCGGCGCGAGCTCATGCGGCAATTCATCATCAAGCAATGCCAACAAGGGATTCGGCGATTCACTCTCTGTAGCTATGGGCGAGGCTCAGGGCTGCCGTCTTGCATCGGAATATCTCACCCTCCCCGAAGATCAGAAAGCTAATCTTAAGAAAGAAGACATTCTCCGCGGTCTCAAGCAGGTGATCATGACCGACACCACCCAGCAGGGCTACCTTACAGGTCTC
The DNA here is from genome assembly GCF_004803915.1 of Duncaniella dubosii. Classification (NCBI taxonomy): domain Bacteria; kingdom Pseudomonadati; phylum Bacteroidota; class Bacteroidia; order Bacteroidales; family Muribaculaceae; genus Duncaniella; species Duncaniella dubosii. The sequence goes on along the minus strand of NZ_CP039396.1, from coordinate 1,037,790 downwards.
AGCTTCGGTCTGCAGCTCGTAGGTCAGCTCTTCCGTTATGAGGAAGCAGGTGTGCCCATCGACCGTGCCAAGCTTTATGAGGCATACGCCAAGGCATTCTCTGCCGATACAGTCAATCAGGATGCTCTCCGTGAGGCACAGACCCAGTTCCAAGTTCTCGCAGAACAGGCACAGCAGAAGATGATGGAATTTTACCAGCAGAAGGAAGAAGAAGCCCGTCAGGCCAAGGAAAACAGCCCCGAAGCTAAGGAAAACACTGCTGCCGGCGAGGCTTATCTGAAGGATCAGATGGCTAAAGACCCCGCAATCAAGGTGCTTCCTTCAGGTCTTGCATACAAGGTGATCAAGGAAGGTACAGGCGAAGCAGTCGGTCAGAACGGCAGCGCCAAGGTGAAATATACCGGCAAGCTCATCGACGGCAAAGTGTTTGACAGCAACTCAGACGGTGTCGTGATGAACCCCAAGCGTGTCGTTCCCGGTTTCGGTGAAGGTCTCGCCATGATGAAGAACGGTTCACAGTATGTGCTCTATATCCCCGGCAATCTTGCCTATGGAGTCGACGGCAACCAGCAGGCCGGCATTGCACCCAACGCAATGCTCGTGTTTGAGGTTGAGACTTCCGACATCACTCCCGCTAATTAATAATATTTGTGTGCATGTAGCCCTGTCGGATGACAGAGGCTGATAAACGCGCACATAGAAAAGACGACAGGTTCCTATTCCGGATCTCTCTGTTCGGTAAATGAGCAGAGAGATGGAATAGAAACTTGTCGTCTTTATTTGTTTTTTTTAACGGTAATGATTAAATTTGCAAGCGTATAATCATATCGATATCAATTGGTCACATTATAATAATCAAGGAAAAGATGAAAAACATAGTATTGTCGTCGGCACGGACAGTAAACCTGATAGCTTTTGCCGCAGGATGGATATTAGTGGTGTGGATTGCGATGTTTCCCGGGCCGCTTGCCCTACAGATTGTAGCCATGACACTGTTTTGCGCTTATCTAATATCGCTGTTTCTATGTCTGCGCGCCAACGGATGGTCGTGGAAGGCATTCAGACGCGACGGCATTTCCGGCGGTGGCATGTCGAGCGTGATGTGGATGATCGCATTTATGATTGCAAAGCTAAGTTCCCCGGAGGTTAAGGAGATTGTGGCCGGTATCGCGCTGGCCATACTGATTTTCGGACTGCTGTATTTCAGTCTTAGCACTAAGTGCATCCAGACTGAGGAATAACAACAGGGTCGTACGGATGTACGACCCTGTCGGCTTCTTATCTCGCTGAAGGACTGTTTGCTTCGGATGCCATTTCAATCCGGAGGTGGGAGTCCGGGTGACGTAGCACAAGACAGGAGGCTTCGGTGAGGACTACGCCTTCGGTGTTGCGGACACCCTGCTTGCGGAAGCTGATGCGGTCGGCCGAGAAAGGGACATGGGTGTATTTGGTGATGTATTCAGGATCTATTACCATGCCACAGTTCTCTTTGCCGCAGAGGTCGAAGACCTCGGAGTGATGAACATAGAGTGTCCCGAACTTGGAGACAATGCGGTGGAAGTCGATGCCCCATACGACTTCCCTGTCATCGGCGCTGATTGACTTGACATGAGGAGTCATGCAGATAGCCTCTATAAGCCCTGATCCACCGATGAGCACTTTGCGCGATGAGCCCGACCGTCCGGTGAAAGCCGCACGCGAGAGGGCTGTGAGTCCCTGCTCGGTCATATTCTCGTAGGTGAAAGTGCGGTCGGTCTGATTCCAGATGCCTCCTGTGAACAGGATTTCATCCTGACTGTCGGGGAGTGAGATGCGGGCGCGTGCTCCGAAGAGAAACGATTTCTCGATGCCCATGCGCATGTCCATTATGGCTACTTCTTCCTGATCAGAGAATGTCCAGCCGACTTCTTTATCGGAAAGTCGCTGATAGAAACCTTCTTCGACCTGACTTTTGAATATTTGGCAGAAATTGTAGTTTTTGCGTGGAAGCGCGACGTATTGTGATGTCTGGACATCGAGTTCGCGGGCTGCGCGACCCATGCGTGTGACGTTAGTGCCTTGTTCGATTGTTCCGATTTCTATACCGGCTTCGCCTTCGGGGATGTTTACTGGAATGAGCGAGATGCTGTCGGCGTTGATTGCCGAGACATAGGCCACGAGGTGCTGTCCTTTGTAAGAACCCTTAGGGATGATGACCGATGGGAGAAGGACGGTTTCGGTCTCAGTGAAGATGGCGGCGTTTTCGACAGGGAGTTCAAAGGATTGTCCGGCGGCGAGAGTGACTCCGCGGAGCGACCGTGAGGTTTTCGAAGCCCCGTCCTTGATATCGACCGAATAGTATTCCACTTTCATTGATTTGGCTTTTCGCGCTCCGACCATTCGTGAAATCTGGTCGAGAGGGGTGGACGAGGGGCGCACTTTTGCTATGCGTTCGTCGATTTCGCTGCGGAGCAGGGTGGGGGCGAGTTCGTTGGTGAGCTGGGTAGTGAGCATTTTTTTTAAGTATTAAGTACGAAGTACAAAGTATTAAGTACAAAGTATTAAGTACAAGGGATTAAGTACAAAGTACAAATAATAATAATGGGCTAAGGGGTGAGGGGTGTGTCCCAGACGCTTTTGCGCGGAGTGTTCAGGATGATGTGTCGGTCGATGTCGGTTGTGTTGTTTTCTGTGTCGGGTTTCTGAGGTGGGGTCTGTGTGTCAGTTGTCTGCTGAGCGGGGTCGGTGGTGTCATTTTCAGGATGTCTTACAAATTCAAGTGGTGCGGGTGTCATGGAATGGGATTTTTGAGGGTGGATAAATGGTTGTTGCCGGGTTGACGAGGAAATAGACAAAGGAAAATAAGGGGTGATGGTTGTGGAGCGACATTGCAAAGTTAAGGGACGGCAGGGGGCAAAAAGGTGCGATAATGCAAAACGAAGAGAAAAAATCATGGTGAAGGCATAGAAAAAGTCCCGTCCGACAATCGTCGGACGGGACTTATGAAGTGTGTGTCAGTCAATGTTGAGAGGAGATTTCCACCTCCTATACATTATTATATAATAGAGGTGTTAGAGACGCGGGTTCTGTCAGTCAGCGTCGAGAGTACAGATGGAAACGCGGTTCCAGGATTCTTCGCTGAACATGTGTCCGATACCTTCACCTTCGGCGTTGATGCGCTTGGGATCAATTTTATATCTCTTGATTAGGGCGTTCTTGACAGATTCTGCACGAGCCTTAGCGAGACGTTCGTTGACATCGGCTGGGCCGTCGGCCGAAGCATATCCGCGGACCTGTACGGTGGCCTTGGGATGGTTGTTGAGGTAGGCAGCGATCATTTCGATGTTAGGCTGCTGGTCTGCTGTAATCACGCTCGAACCGATCTTGAAGAAGACGTAGCGGACAGATTCGAGATTGTTTTCCTTGATGATCTTTGCCGGTTTTGCATTGGCGGCTGCGAGAGCGGCTGTAAGTTCGGCATTCTTTGCATCGGCTGCTGCAAGGGCTGCGTTGCGTCCGTCGACTTCAGCACGGAGGGCGTTGACACGTCCGTTGAGTTCTGAAAGTTCGGCAGAGTTGTCGGGGCAGTTCACGCATTCGAAGCCGGGTCCGAAATTGTAGTTGAGGCCGACAGTGAGGTTGAAGTTGGCGCGTTTGAGGTCGAGACCCTGATCGTCATGTCCTGTTCCGTTGCCGGTGACATTCCAGAGGACACTCGGTTTTAGCGAGATTCCGAAATGGTCGGTTACGGCAAAGTTGAAGTTGAGGCCGGCTTTTGCGCCGATGTTGCTGTGGTCGCTTCCGTAGCTTACGTAGTCATGCATCCATCCGATGCCGACAACAGCATCGATTGTGAAGGGACGCGGTTCGCAGCGGAAACCGCAGAATGCGTTAGTTAGATTGAACGTACCGTAGGCACCGAGATAGGTATCGTCGAAGGCGGTCTTGCTACTGCGTCCGCCATTGACGGTCGATGTGTTGATGCCTGCCACGCCTTCGATGCCGAGGCCGAAGAGCGGAGTAAGCTGTTTCCCAAGATGCAGGCCTACGGTCGGGCGCATGTTACCGAAAAAGGAGTGGCCTTTGAGCGGGGTGGTGATACCACCGTCGAGGCCGAGCTGCCAATTATCGCCAAATGTCGGGCGTTCGATCAGATCCTGGGCTGAGGCACCCATAATACAGCCGACGAGGGCTGAAGCAAGAATTAATCGTTTCATGTCTTTGCTTTTTTAGTTGAAGTGTAAGTGCTTTTCTTTCGAAACGCGATGTTTTTTCTTTTTTAATGGATATTACTTATTGTTTTTTTATTGGTTTTTTGAGTTTAAAGTTTGAGAGTTTTGTCTAATAAACAACTGACATCAGAAAAGAAGCCGAGATGTTAGAGAAATTTAACAGATTGTGTTACAAAAATTAAAAGCATGAAACGTGCGGTTCTTATTGTATGTCGGACTATAAGGCGCATGGCTTGTATAAAGGTATAATTGCGGAACAGACAAGGCATTTGGAAGAAAAAGACAGAGCGAAGTGATAGCTTATTGTATAATTGACGTGAACACGACCCCTTACTGTAGACGGTAAGAAAACGAAAGGCGCTCATTTTTATGTTATACAACATATTTTTGAGTGGACACGTGATTTGTAAAATTCGTACATTTGCCATCGCAAACGATTGACAATGCCTCCGGTGCCAGCCGGAGCGGTCTTCATTGCGAGAACCTTAAAGTACCGACTAACACAAAAATCACTAAGTTTTATGGCGGCACCACTTGCCAATAATCATATCTCGGTCGACTGCGTTGTACTCGGCTTCGATGGTGAAAGTCTGAATGTGCTACTCAGCAAACGGAGCGGTTGCGACTCAAACGGCAAGGTTTTCATGGACTATAAACTGCCGGGCAGCCTCATCTATCAGGATGAGGATCTCGACGACGCTGCATCGAGAGTGCTCAAGGAACTGACCGGTGTCAGCGACGTGACGCTGACACAGTTCAAGGCTTTCGGGTCGAAGGACCGCACGAGCAATCTGCGCGATGTCCACTGGCTTGAAAAGGAACAGGCAAAGGTGAAGCGTATAGTGACCATAGCCTACTTTTCACTTGTCAAGCTTGACAAGACACTTGAAAAGACAGTCAACACTGAAGTGGCCGAATGGCAACGGCTCAATCAGCTCGGTCGCCTTGCCTTTGACCACAACCTGATAATCGCCGAGGCTCTGAAGGCCATAAGACGCGAGGCTGACAACAACCGTGCGCTCATCTTCAACCTTCTGCCGAAGAAATTTACGGCATCGCAGTTCAGGATGCTGATGGAGATTATCTATGACAAACAGCTCGACGTGAGAAATTTCCATAAGAAAATCTCGCAGCTGTCATATATCATACCTCTCGACGAGCGGCAGCAGGGAGTGGCTCACAGGGCGGCCCGCTACTACCGCTTCGACAAGAAAGCCTACAGTGGCTCTCGTTAGCCGGACGACACCTGCAGGCGGATTTTTCGAAATTTAACCAACAGAATTAACGTTACATCATAACCAAACACAACACGAAATATGTATCTTTTAGGATATGACATAGGCAGTTCCTCTGTTAAGGCGAGCCTTGTGAATGTCGAGACCGGAAAGACCGTGGCATCGGACTTCTATCCCCGTACCGAGGCCGAGATCATAGCAGTGAAGCCCGGATGGGCCGAACAGCGTCCCCAGCAGTGGTGGGACAGTCTTAAACATGCCACCGAGAGCATACTCGCTTCGTCAAAGGCCGATCCGAAGGACATCAAGGCGATAGGCATATCCTATCAGATGCACGGCCTCGTGATGGTCGACAAGAACAAAGTACCTCTGCGTCCGGCCATCATCTGGTGTGACTCGCGAGGTGTGCCATACGGCGAAAAGGCCTTCAACGAACTCGGCGAAGAGAAGTGTCTCAGCCACATACTCAACTCACCCGGCAACTTCACCGCCACCAAGCTTGCGTGGGTCAAGGAAAACGAGCCTCAGGTGTTTGAGAAAATCGACAAGATTATGCTTCCCGGCGACTATATCGCCATGCGTCTGACCGACCGCATCTGCACCACCGTCTCCGGACTGTCGGAAATGATGCTCTGGGACTTCAAGGAAAACAAGGTTGCCGGATTCCTGATGGATTATCTCGGATTTGACGGGAGCATAATCCCCGAAATCGTCCCGACATTCTCGATTCAGGGCCGTGTGACAGCCGAAGCGGCTGCCGAGCTTGGTCTCACCGAGGGCACTCCGGTGTCGTATCGAGCAGGCGACCAGCCAAACAACGCGCTTTCGCTCAACGTGTTTAATCCCGGTGAAATAGCATCGACCGCAGGAACTTCAGGAGTGGTCTATGGTGTGCTTGGCGAGGTGAACTATGATGTCAAGAGCCGTGTCAACACGTTTGCCCACGTCAACCACAGCGACGAGGCCACCCGTCTGGGCGTGTTGCTCTGCATCAACGGCACGGGCATTCTCAATTCGTGGAGCAAGCGCACCGTCGCCCCCGAGGGCATAAGCTATGCCGAGATGAACGATGTCGCAGCCAAAGCTCCGATCGGAGCTGAAGGCGTGTCGGTCATCCCCTTCGGCAACGGAGCGGAGCGTGTGTTGCAGAACAAGGAGGTCAACTGCTCGATCCACGGTGTGAACTTCCTCACCCACAACAAATCTCACCTTCTCCGTGCGGCTCAGGAGGGCATCGTGTTCTCGTTCATGTATGGAATGGAGATTATGGAGCAGATGGGCATGCCGATTAACAAGATTCACGCCGGACATGCCAACATGTTCCTCAGTCCGCTTTTCCGCAACACGCTTGCCGGCGTGAGCGGTGCGACCATCGAGCTTTACGACACCGACGGTTCAGTCGGCGCGGCCAAGGGTGCGGGAATAGGCGCAGGAATCTATCGCGACAACAACGAGGCGTTCGCGTCGCTCGAAAAAATCGAGATCATCGAGCCTTCGGTCAGCGACAGCCGTGCCTATCGCGATGCCTACGATCTGTGGAAGGAGCGCCTGATGCGCGAAATCTGATTTATAAATATAGAAACAATATACTTAATCTTTAATACATCTATCAATACATTTATTATGGCAGTAAAAGAATATTTTCCCGGTATAGGAAAAATCAAGTTTGAAGGCAAGGACTCAAAGAACCCTATGGCCTATCGTTACTATGACGCAGAAAAAGTTGTGCTCGGCAAGCCTATGAAAGAATGGCTCAAGTTTGCTATGGCATGGTGGCACACTCTCTGTGCTGAAGGCGGCGACCAGTTCGGCGGAACTTCAAAGAAATTCCCTTGGAACATCGGTCCTGACGAAATGACCATCGCAAAGCAGAAGGCCGACGCAGGTTTCGAGTTCATGCAGAAGATGGGCATCGAATATTTCTGCTTCCACGACACCGACCTCATCGGCGACCTCAACGACATCGACGACTACGAAGGCCGCATGAAGGAAATCGTTGCCTACCTCAAGGCTAAGATGGACGAAACCGGAATCAAGAACCTCTGGGGCACAGCAAACGTGTTTGGCAACGGCCGCTACATGAACGGCGCTGCAACCAACCCTGATTTCGATGTTGTTGCCCGTGCAGCAGTCCAGATCAAGAACGCTATCGACGCTACTATCGCTCTCGGCGGTCAGAACTATGTGTTCTGGGGTGGACGCGAAGGCTACATGAGCCTCCTCAACACCGACCAGAAGCGTGAGAAAGAGCATCTCGCAACTATGCTCCGCATGGCCCGCGACTATGCCCGCTCAAAAGGCTTCACCGGCACATTCCTCATCGAACCCAAGCCTATGGAACCCTCTAAGCACCAGTATGACGTCGACACTGAGACTGTCATCGGCTTCCTCAAGGCTCACGGTCTCGAAAATGACTTCAAGGTGAACATCGAGGTTAACCACGCTACTCTCGCCGGCCACACTTTCGAACACGAACTCGCAGTGGCTGTCGACAACGGCATGCTCGGCTCTATCGACGCTAACCGTGGTGACTACCAGAACGGCTGGGATACCGACCAGTTCCCCATCGACAACTTCGAGCTTACCCAGGCAATGATGCAGATCATCCGTAACGGCGGCCTCGGCAACGGCGGTACTAACTTTGACGCCAAGACTCGTCGCAACTCTACCGACCTCGAAGATATCTTCATCGCTCACATCGCCGGTATGGACGCAATGGCACGTGCGCTCGAAAGCGCTGCCGCAATCCTTGAGGAATCACCCTACAAGACCATGTTCGCCGAGCGCTACGCTTCGTTCGACGGTGGCAAGGGTAAGGAATTCGAGGAAGGCAAGCTCTCTCTTGAAGACGTGGTTGCCTACGCCAAGACTCAGCCCGAACCCAAGCAGACCTCAGGCAAGCAGGAGCTTTACGAAGCTATCGTTGCCATGTATTGCTAAGCGGAGAAATCAGTGTGTATTCCCCGTGAATACCTCACTGTTTCCATGAAACAATGTTCGTGCGGCATCAGACAGATGATGCCTGCACGGACATTTTCCTCTAATAGATTCCCGACACACATCCTCTTCCACTCAGCCCCGCTCCTCATAAACCGCTACTCTGAAAACAATCAACAATAACTATATAACCCATCAAAAACTTCTTACCTAACCATGAACTATCCTCAGAAAGGAAGCAAGGTCTACCTCTTTTCGATTGTGCTCGTCGCAGTGCTCGGAGGCTTGCTTTTCGGCTATGACACGGCCGTGATTTCAGGTGCCGAGAAGGGGCTGCAGGCTTTCTTCCTCGGAGCAAAAGATTTTGTCTACACTGACACCATCCACGGCATCACTTCGTCGAGTGCTCTGCTCGGCTGTATCATCGGAGCTGCCGTTTCGGGCTTCTTCGCTTCATATTTCGGACGCAAGAAATCGCTTGCCATCGCCGGCATTTTCTTTTTCCTCTCTGCGCTCGGCAGTTATTATCCCGAGTTCCTTTTCTTTGACTACGGCACTCCGACTTCAGGGCTGATGATCGCCTTTAACTTCTACCGTATTCTCGGAGGCATCGGTGTGGGACTCGCGTCGGCTATATGCCCGATGTATATCGCCGAGGTAGCCCCGTCGAATCTGCGAGGCACACTCGTGTCGTGGAACCAGTTTGCCATCATCTTCGGCCAGCTTGTGGTCTATTTCGTCAACTTCCTTATCCTCGGAGAGCATACTCAGCCAGTCATCGAGAAAATCGGTGCTACGCTCTATCAGGTCAGCGCCGAGTCCGACACATGGACCATAGAGAAAGGCTGGCGCTACATGTTTGGTTCTGAAGCTATTGTAGCCGGTCTGTTCACCATCCTCGTAAGCCTTGTGCCCGAATCACCGCGCTATCTCGCCCTCACCAGCCGCGACGAGAAGGCTCTCGGTGTGCTCTCGCACATCAACGGCTATGAGAAAGCCAAAGAAATCCTTGCCCAGATCAAGAGCACAGTCGAGGTCAAGAGCGAAAAGCTCTTCTCGTTTGGCATCATGGTCATATTTGTCGGCGTGATGCTTTCGGTGTTCCAGCAGGCGGTCGGCATCAATGCCGTGCTCTACTACGCACCCCGTATCTTCGAGTCGATGAACATGGGCAACCCGATGGTGCAGACTATCATCATGGGCATCGTCAACATCTCGTTCACCCTCGTTGCAGTCTTCTCGGTTGAGAAGCTCGGACGCAAGCCCCTGCTCATCTGGGGGTCGATCGGCATGGCTATCGGCGCGTTTGGCGTGGCTCTCAGCAATATAGTCGACGGTATCGCTCCGATCATCCCTGTTGTCTCGATTATGGTCTACTCGGCTTCGTTCATGTTCTCATGGGGCCCCATCTGCTGGGTGCTCATCGCCGAGATCTTCCCCAACACCATCCGTTCGCAGGCAGTGGCCATCGCGGTGGCTTTCCAGTGGATTTTCAACTTCATCGTCTCGTCGACCTTCGTTCCGATGTATAACATGCACGGTCTCGGCATGGGCGACAAGTTCGGCCACATGTTTGCCTACGCGCTCTACGGCATCATCTGCGTCATCGCCGCATGGTTCGTCGCCGCCCTCGTCCCCGAAACCAAGGGCAAGACCCTCGAAGACATGACCAACCTCTGGCGCAACCGCGATAAGAAGTAATCTCCCCAAAGGTTTCTTCGTCAATCCTCCCCCATGGCTGATTAGCCTTGGGTATATCAGACAAAAGGCTGCATTCCGTCATGGATGCGGCCTTTTATTGCATTGCGTGGTAGGCGATAGTGTGTCAGATTGCGGAACTTTAAAACTGAAAATTTATGGGTGACAATAGGATGTTATATTATTGTAATTTTTAAGATCCGATAGATACAACAAGCGCTTAAATCAATACGCGACAATTGCCTTGTTTCGGTTTAGGTAGGATTCCAAATGATTCAAGGATTAGGACAGTATCCCCGTCATCTGATTATTTATTTGTATTGGCTGGAATGGTATTAACAATAAATGGGATAATTTTATTTTAGAGTTTCGCGAGATTTGTTTAACTTTGCGAGTAACTAACGAATTACATTTTACCCTTGGATTTACCAAAGAAATTATGGCAAAATTTGATAAGATCGCTGTCCTCGCCAAGATGGGTGAGACCGGTGTTGTGCCCGTTTTCTACCACAAAGACGCAGAAGTTGCAAAGCAGGTTGTAAAGGCTTGCTACGATGGTGGCATCCGTGCGTTTGAGTTCACCAACCGTGGTGACTTCGCTCACGAAGTTTTTGCAGAGGTAGTGAAGTTTGCTGCAAAGGAATGTCCTGAAATGGCAATGGGTGTCGGCTCGATTGTCGATCCAGCTACCGCCGCACTCTACATCCAGCTCGGCGCATGCTTCGTTGTCGGCCCGCTCTTCAACCCTGAAGTTTCACGCGTATGTAACCGCCGTCTCGTTCCCTATACCCCAGGTTGCGGAACAGTCAGCGAAGTCGGTGCCGCACAGGAAACCGGCTGCGACCTTTGCAAGTGTTTCCCCGGCGACGTGCTCGGCACAAAGTTCGTCAAGGGTCTCCTTGCTCCCATGCCTTGGACCAAGCTTATGGTCACCGGCGGCGTAGAACCTACAAAGGAAAACATCGAAGGCTGGATCAAGGCCGGTGTATGGTGTGTCGGCATGGGTTCAAAACTCTTCCGAAAGACCGCGTGGCCGCTCAGGACTGGCAGTATGTCACCGACAAGTGCCGTGAGGCTCTCTCTTATGTTGTTGAGGCCCGCAAATAATATGCACTGACCATAAAAAACGAAAACATCTACAGGCGCAGACGGGCCGGGGCTTTCCAACAGTCCTTCGTCCCGCATGCGCCTTTCCTATAGCTATACGCAACAATAATCATCACTTATCATAGACCAGATGGAAAAAACATGGCGTTGGTTCGGCCCCAACGATAAAATTACCCTCGAAATGCTCCGTCAGATCGGAGTCGAAGGCATCGTCACCGCCCTCCACCACATTCCCAACGGTGAGGTGTGGTCGCTTGAAGAGGTCGAGAAGATGAAAAACTTCATAGAGAAGGCAGGTCTGCGCTGGAGCGTGGTCGAGAGTCTCCCGGTGAGCGAGTCGATCAAATATGCCGGCCCTGACCGCGACCAACTTATCGAGAACTACAAGGAGTCGCTCCGTAATCTCGGCAAGGCAGGTGTCAAGACAATATGCTACAACTTCATGCCGGTGCTCGACTGGGCACGCACCGACCTTGAATATCCCAACCCCGACGGGACTTCAAACCTCTACTTCAACCGCGCTGAGTTCTCTTATTTCGATATCCACATCCTCAAGCGCGAGGGAGCGGAGAAGGACTACACAGACGAAATCCTTGCCCGTGTCGACGAGCTGAAGAAGACAATGGACGAGGAAGGCGAGAAGCGCCTCGTCGAGAACATCATTGTCAAGACTCAGGCTTCGTCAACGGCAACATTTCAGAAAGCGATCTCGACCCGGTCCAGAAGTTCCGCGAATTCCTCGCGCTCTACGACGGCATAGATGCCGACCAGCTCCGCGAGAACATGAAATATTTCCTCGAAGCCATCATGCCGGTCTGCGACGAATATGACATCAACATGTGTGTCCACCCCGACGATCCCCCGCTGCAGATTCTCGGCCTTCCGCGCATCGTCACCTGCGACGCCGACATCAAAGCTTTCCTTGACGCAGTGCCCAACCCTCACAACGGTCTGACGTTCTGCGCAGGTTCGCTCAGCGCCGGAGCCCACAACGATGTGCCTGAGCTGGCAAAGAAATATGCCGACCGCACCCACTTCGTCCATGCCCGCATCTGCAACGTGATGCCCAACGGCGACTTCAAGGAGTCGACCCACCTCGACCCGCGCCTTATCGACGTGGTACGCACGTTTGAGGAAAAACGTCCCGGAGTCCCGATGCGCGTCGACCACGCTCCGCTGATGCTCGGCGACGAAAAAATGGGCTACAACGCAGGCTATTCTTTCCACGGCCGAATGCTCGCCCTCGGGATGGTCTCGGGCATCATGGCGACAATCAATGCCGAAAAGGGCTGCTGATTAAAACGACAATTCAGAATACTATCTAAAAATCATGAACGAATTATTTTCAGTCAAGGACCATGTGGTGGTCATAACCGGCGGGACAGGTGTCCTCGGCCGCTGCATCGGCGAATATCTCGCGACACAGGGCGCGAAGGTGGTTATCCTCGGCCGCCGTCAGGAAGAGGGCGACGAGATTGTCAACGCTATCAAGGCCAAGGGCGGCGAAGCGATGTTTCTTGTCTCCGACGTGATGGATGCTGCCGTGGTGCAGGCTAACTGCGATGCAATCATGGCGAAATACGGACGTGTCGACGCTCTCCTAAATGCCGCAGGTGGCAATATGGCCGGAGCTGTCATTTCGCCCGAGGGCAATTTCTTCGATGTCAAGATCGACGCTTTCCAGAAAGTGCTCGACCTTAACCTCACAGGCACTGTAATCCCCACACAGATTTTCCTCAAGCCGATGGTCGAGGCCGGCAAAGGCTCGATTGTCAACTTCTCGTCGATGGCTGCTTTCCGTCCGATCACCCGAGTGATGGGCTATGCCGCCGCCAAGGCAGGTATCTCTAACTTCACAGCCTTCCTTGCTACGGAAGTGGCCACAAAGTTTACCTCGGGCATCCGTGTCAACGCCATCGCCCCGGGATTTTTCGTGACCAACCAGAACCGCGCGCTGCTCACCAATCCCGACGGCTCGCTGACTGCCCGTGGCGCAGCTGTGATCCGTCAGACACCTTTCGGCCGTTTCGGCGATCCCGAAGAGCTTTGCGGAACTATCCAGTATCTGATTTCCGACGCTTCAAGCTTCGTGACAGGTACGGTTGCCGTCGTCGACGGAGGTTTCAACGCCTTTGCGATGTAATAACGGCCCTACAGCCGGAACAAAACAGGAAATACCCGCTGCGAAAATAGTCGCAGCGGGTATTTCCTGTTTATACATTTGCATTATTCGGCAGCATCCGGTCAGTGTGAAATTGCAGACCGTTATGCTGCATTTCTCTTAAAGTTCGTCCATGTCGAGCGCGATGTAGTGCTGATAGGGATGGTCGCAAGCCGGACATACTTTCGGGGCTCTTTGCCGACCATCTGATAGCCGCATACGAGACACTGCCATGTGATGGGCTTGGTGCGTTTCCACACAGTTCCTTCCTTGACCTGTTTGAGATAGGCCATGAAACGTTCGTGGTGACGCTTCTCGATTGAGGCGATGGCTCTGAAATGTTCTGCGATTTCGGGGAAACCCTCCTCGTCGGCAACCTTTGCCGACTGGGTGTAAAGTTCAACGCCCTCGGTGAGTTCTTCCTGAGCGGCAGTGGCAAGATTCGATGCGGTATCGCCGATTTCTCCGGCATCCACGCCGAGACAGACGTCAAGCGAGCCTCCTTCGAGGTATTTGAAGAAAATTTTGCCATGGCGCAGTTCGTTGGCTGCTGTCTCGCGGAAAATCTCGCCGATTGGGAAATACTCTTCCTTGTCGGCCTGTCCTGCATAATAAGTGTAACGGGAATATGCTCCTGATTCAGCCATGTAGGCTATCACCAGATTTTTTTCAGTCTTTGTGCCTTTTATACTTTTCTTAGTCATAGTAATAGAGTGATTATATGTGTTAACTTTGATTATCCTGTCTCTTATAAACCATTATGGAGTATAAAATGTTGACATATCCTCACAAAAAAAGTCTCCGCCAATGCAAGCGGAGACTTTCCTATGGTTTTATCTGTGTCGTATATTACTCGACAGTGACTGATTTTGCAAGATTTCGGGGCTGGTCGACATCCTTGCCCTTGTTCACGGCGATATAGTAGGCAAGAAGCTGGAGTGGGATTGATGCTACAATCGGAGTGAGGCATTCGGGTACTTCGGGAATCTCGATGCAGAAGTCGGCGATGTCGTTCATGGCCTGATTGCCTTCCGACACGATTGCCACGACTGCTCCTCCACGTGACTTCACCTGTTGTACGTTGGAGATGATCTTGTCGTAGAGCGAATCGCTCGGAGCGATAATCACGCTCGGCATCTCATGATCGATGAGCGCAATCGGTCCGTGCTTCATCTCGGCGGCGGGGTAGCCTTCGGCGTGGATATATGAGATTTCCTTCAGCTTCAGTGCGCCTTCGAGGGCGGTGGGGTAGTTGTAGCCACGTCCGAGATAGAGGAAATTGTGGGCATAAGCGAAGATTTTCGAAAGTTTCTTCACTTCATCGTCAACTTTGAGAGCCTCCTTGATGGTCTCGGGCATTTTGTCGAGCGAAACGAGGATGTTGTGGAGCGTTTCGTTGTCGATTGTGCCGCGAAGCTGTCCGACAGAGAGCGCGAGCAACGTAAGCACTGTCACCTGACCTGTGAATGCCTTGGTTGATGCCACGCCGATTTCAGGGCCGACATGGATATATGTTCCAGAGTCGGTATTGCGGGGAATCGACGCTCCGACCACGTTGCAGATACCGTAGACAAACGCGCCTTTCTCACGGGCGAGCTGGATGGCAGCAAGAGTGTCGGCGGTCTCGCCCGACTGGCTTATCGAGATAACGATGTCTTTTTCGTTGAGCACCGGATTGCCGTAACGGAATTCCGAAGCATATTCAACTTCAACCGGAATCTGGCAGAAATCCTGAATGAGACGCTTGCCGATGAGGGCAGCGTGCCATGACGTACCGCAGGCCACGAGCGTGATGCGTTCAGCCTTCATGAAGCGCTCCTTGTTAAGCTCCACGCCAGAGAGGACCACACGCGAGCAATTGTCTACGATGCGGCCGCGCAGACAGTCGCGCAGCGTAGACGGCTGCTCGAAAATCTCCTTGAGCATGAATGTGTCATAGCCGCCCTTTTCAAGCTGGGCGAGCGAAAGTTTCAGCTTCTGGATGTTGATGTCTGAAGGTTTGTTGCTCGACAGCGAGATGACTTGAAGAGGCTCGTTGCGGCTGATGATGCCGATTTCGTTGTCTTTGAGATAGATAACCTTGTCGGTATATCCTACGATCGGAGTCGCGTCAGAGGCGATGAAAGTCTCGCCTTCGCCCACGCCGATTACCAGCGGCGAGCTTTTGCGTGCCACAATCATCGTGTCGGGATTTTCCTGCTCGACAACTGCGATGGCATACGCGCCTTCGACCTGAAGGAGCGCTTCGCGCACGGCTTCAAGGAGTGTGCATGAAGATGTGAGCTTGATATATTCGATGAGCTGGACAAGCACCTCGGTGTCTGTCTCGCTTTTGAATTCATATCCGTGGTCGGTCAGCACTTTTTTCAGCACTGAGTAGTTTTCGATAGTGCCGTTGTGGACGAGCGCTATCATGCCGCTCTGCGACACATGGGGATGGGCATTGGTGTCGTTCGGCTCGCCGTGTGTAGCCCAGCGGGTATGGGCGATACCGAGAGTACCTTCGATGCAGCCGGCTTGGGCAACATGTTCGAGGTTAGAAACTTTTCCCTGTGATTTATGGACATGAAGCTTCCCTTCGCTGTCGACAAGCGCTACACCGGCGCTGTCATAACCGCGATATTCAAGGCGCTTGAGTCCCTGTATCAGGATGTCATAGGCTCTGTTTGAGCCGATATAACCAACAATTCCGCACATAAAGTCTTTAAATAAGTCGTGTTTTTAAAAATTTTTAGACCGCATCGGCTTATCCGGGGAGAAGAGCTCTGTCGGTTCTCTAAGATTAAGAATGTTATTGAACTGATGTTTTTAGAGCAGTCCTGCCTTTGGCTTTTCAGTCAGAAGCAGTCTGACTCTCATGACCCGGACATTATTTCAGAGGTTTGTCCGGATTGCATATGAAAAAGATGGTGGAAGCAGTAAGACGGCTTGTCATTCTTTCAAATATTTTGCAAATATACGAATTTTTGTTCTATTTTCCCAATCCATGAGTTAAATTCATCCAAAAGCAAGCGCTTTTGCGTTGTCAATATTTAAAAGATGCTATTCGGCCTGATCTTTTTCTCTTCTCGTGTGTTTTCAAAATTTGAACGCTTTTGCGAAAAAAAATCAGCGTCGCGTGAAATTTTTATTATGCTCCGCGCATATCGGTGCGTGATTTTTTTTCTGCGTTCCTTCATCTTTTCCGGCGTTCCCGCTATTATATTTTTGAGAGGGTAGGGGAGATTTTTAATATGATTATAGATGCCATATTATATTTAATAATGTGGTAAAAGGCTCTATTTACGCAAAAGTGTTAAAATTCTGTTAAAACACCATGAAAAATTTGGAGGTAATACAGAAAGTGTCTACCTTTGCACTCGCTTTTGAGAAGCAAACCTCACAGCGGTGAGGGGCTGGAGATTGAAACGCTGAGAGACATTGAATTGTTCGACGATGAAATGTTAAACAAATGTTAAAATCTCGAAAAGATTTGCAGGTTTCGAAAATAAGACATACCCTTGCAAAGTTTTCCGATAAACGCCACGAGAGGCGCTTCCGAAGAAAGCGACGAAGAGAACATTGAAATAATTGCAACAATAACGAAGTAGTACAAGAGTCATAATTTAGAAGTGAACTCTGTCAAATTTCCGAAAAAAATCCGGTGTTCAACCGAATAAGTCAGACAGGATCCGGCGCTGTTTCTGTGAAGGCAAAATAAAGAACAGAACAGACGGTCTTTCTTGCTTTCCTGCTCTATTATGAAATAGAAAAGAAAAAGAAAAGATAGACAACAACGAAGAGTTTGATCCTGGCTCAGGATGAACGCTAGCGACAGGCTTAACACATGCAAGTCGAGGGGCAGCGGGGGAGTAGCAATACTCCCGCCGGCGACCGGCGCACGGGTGAGTAACACGTATGAAACCTGCCCGTAGCAGGGGGATAAGCGGAAGAAATTCCGTCTAATACCGCGTAACAACCCTTGGAGGCATCTCCCCGGGGTTTAAAGGAAGCGATTCCGGCTACGGATGGTCATGCGTCGCATTAGCTAGTTGGCGGGTAACGGCCCACCAAGGCGACGATGCGTAGGGGTTCTGAGAGGAAGGTCCCCCACACTGGTACTGAGACACGGACCAGACTCCTACGGGAGGCAGCAGTGAGGAATATTGGTCAATGGCCGCAGGGCTGAACCAGCCAAGTCGCGTGAGGGATGACGGTCCTATGGATTGTAAACCTCTTTTGTCAGGGAGCAAAGGACGCCACGTGTGGCGTTTTGCGAGTACCTGAAGAAAAAGCATCGGCTAACTCCGTGCCAGCAGCCGCGGTAATACGGAGGATGCGAGCGTTATCCGGATTTATTGGGTTTAAAGGGTGCGCAGGCGGAATGTCAAGTCAGCGGTAAAATTTCGGGGCTCAACCCCGTCGTGCCGTTGAAACTGGCGTTCTTGAGTGAGCGAGAAGTATGCGGAATGCGTGGTGTAGCGGTGAAATGCATAGATATCACGCAGAACTCCGATTGCGAAGGCAGCATACCGGCGCTCAACTGACGCTCATGCACGAAAGCGTGGGTATCGAACAGGATTAGATACCCTGGTAGTCCACGCAGTAAACGATGAATACTAACTGTCCGGGCCGATTGAGGTCTGGGTGGTACAGCGAAAGCGTTAAGTATTCCACCTGGGGAGTACGCCGGCAACGGTGAAACTCAAAGGAATTGACGGGGGCCCGCACAAGCGGAGGAACATGTGGTTTAATTCGATGATACGCGAGGAACCTTACCCGGGCTCAAACGACGGATGAATGTTTTTGAAAGGAGGCAGCCCTTCGGGCATCCGTCGAGGTGCTGCATGGTTGTCGTCAGCTCGTGCCGTGAGGTGTCGGCTTAAGTGCCATAACGAGCGCAACCCCCATCGCCAGTTACCAGCAAGTAAAGTTGGGGACTCTGGCGAGACTGCCGGCGCAAGCTGTGAGGAAGGCGGGGATGACGTCAAATCAGCACGGCCCTTACGTCCGGGGCGACACACGTGTTACAATGGCAGGTACAGAGAGATGCGATGCGGCGACGCAGAGCGGAACTTCAAAGCCTGTCTCAGTTCGGATTGGAGTCTGCAACCCGACTCCATGAAGCTGGATTCGCTAGTAATCGCGCATCAGCCACGGCGCGGTGAATACGTTCCCGGGCCTTGTACACACCGCCCGTCAAGCCATGGAAGCCGGGAGTGCCTGAAGTGTGCAACCGCAAGGAGCGCCCTAAGGTAAAACCGGTGACTGGGGCTAAGTCGTAACAAGGTAGCCGTACCGGAAGGTGCGGCTGGAACACCTCCTTTCTGGAGCGGAGACAGCGGTCTCCGGGTCTGAAAGAAAGTCTGACGAAATATAGAAGGCTGGCACACGGATATGGAAATGTCCGGCGGGGTTCACGGACTCCGTACTGCTTCGGAAGTTGCAACTATCATAATTAATCCCGTGAAACGGATTCACAGCGGTCCTTCCTGAAGGGATTAAGCACAGTCCCTTAGCTCAGTTGGTTAGAGCGCTACACTGATAATGTAGAGGTCGGCAGTTCAACTCTGCCAGGGACTACACAAGAAAGAGGACATTGACATACTGGAAGCGAAGATACGCGAGACTCCATTGAAAAAATATGGAGCTTGCAAAATCGAAGCAAACACAACGAGTAAATCAAATCAAGCGAAACACGAGGCAACTCTGTTTCTTTGAATCGAGTCACAACAACAGGACGATTTCAGAGAGCGAGCCGAGTGATGTTCGAACCGATTGAAAAATACTAAGGTCATAAAGAAAGGAGATAAGGGCACATGAAGGATGCCTTGGCTCTCGGAGGCGACGAAGGACGTGATAAGCTGCGAAAAGCTGCGGGTAGGAGCAAATATCCCTTGATCCGCAGATGTCCGAATGGGGCAACCCACCGGCTTTCGGCCGGTACCTCCCATATAGGAGGGGCAAACCCGGGGAACTGAAACATCTCAGTACCCGGAGGAAGAGAAAATAAACCAATGATTGCGCAAGTAGTGGCGAGCGAACGCGCAAGAGCCCAAACCGGCCGCGTTTCGGCGCGGACCGGGGTTGTAGGACCGTCGACGAATGGACAGCGGGCGCATAGCCGAACCTTCTGGAAAGGAGGGCCGCAGCGGGTGAGAGCCCCGTAGGCGAAATGCAAGAGCTGACAGAGACGGCACCTGAGTAAGCCGGGACACGAGGAATCCTGGCCGAATCCGCGGGACCATCCCGTAAGGCTAAATACTACCGAGAGACCGATAGCGAACCAGTACCGTGAGGGAAAGGTGAAAAGAACCTCGAACAGAGGAGTGAAACAGACCCTGAAATCATGTGCCTACAAGCGGTCGGAGCTGTTTAGTACAGTGACGGCGTGCCTTTTGCATAATGAACCTACGAGTTACCGTCGTTGGCGAGGCTAAGCACTTCAGGTGCGGAGCCGAAGCGAAAGCGAGTCTGAACAAGGCGCCTTCAGTCAGCGGCGGTAGACGCGAAACCAAGTGATCTACCCTTGGGCAGGTTGAAGGTGGGGTAACACCCACTGGAGGACCGAACCGGTAAGCGTTGAAAAGCTTTCGGATGACCTGAGGGTAGGAGTGAAAGGCCAATCAAACTTGGAGATAGCTCGTACTCCCCGAAATGCATTTAGGTGCAGCCTCGGGCGCAGTACCGTGGAGGTAGAGCGACTGATAGGATGCGAGGGCTTCACCGCCTATCAAGTCCTGACAAACTCCGAATGCCACGGCACGGTCCCCGGGAGTGAGGGCGCGGGTGCTAAGGTCCGCGTCCGAGAGAGGAACAACTCAGACCACCGTCCAAGGCCCCAAATCCGGGCTAAGTTGAAGACAATAACGAGGTGGGATTGCAAGGACAGCTAGGATGTTGGCTTGGAAGCAGCCATTCATTTAAAGAGTGCGTAACAGCTCACTAGTCGAGTGATCCCGCATGGATAATAATCGGGCATAAGTCCGGTGCCGAAGACGTGGAATCATGCGTAATGCATGATTGGTAGGGGAGCATTCCGGTAACCGCTGAAGGCGTGGCGCGAGCCGCGCTGGAGGAGCCGGAAAAGCAAATGTAGGTATAAGTAACGACAAAGGGGGCGGGAAACCCCCTCGCCGCAAGACCAAGGGTTTCTGATCAACGCTAATCGGATCAGAGTCAGTCGGGACCTAAGGGGCAGCCGCAAGGCGTACCCGATGGAAGAAACGGTCAACATTCCGTTACTCCTGTATGGAGTGATGTGGAGACGGAGAAGTGACACTCCCGCGTGCTGACGGAATAGCACGTTGAACCGCGTAGGTATACGCCCGGCAGGCAAATCCGCCGGGGGTGCTGAAACGGGACAGTACGGAGAGCCCCCGAGGCAATCCGACAGCGGAGGTAACCATGCTCCCGAGAAAATCCGCTAAACTTAATCCATGCAGGACCCGTACCCCAAACCGACACAGGTGGTCGGGTAGAACATACCAAGGCGCTCGAGAGATTCACGGTTAAGGAACTAGGCAAACTGACCCCGTAACTTCGGGATAAGGGGTCCCTCCCTCCGGGGAGGGCGCAGAGAATAGGTCCAGGCAACTGTTTAACAAAAACACAGGGCTGTGCGAAATTGAAAGATGAAGAATACAGCCTGACACCTGCCCGGTGCCGGAAGGTTAAGAGGAGATGTCACCGCAAGGGAAGCATTGAATTGAAGCCCCGGTAAACGGCGGCCGTAACTATAACGGTCCTAAGGTAGCGAAATTCCTTGTCGGGTAAGTTCCGACCTGCACGAATGGTGTAATGATCCGGACACTGTCTCAACCGTGAGCTCGGTGAAATTGTAGTATCGGTGAAGATGCCGATTACCCGCAACGGGACGAAAAGACCCCGTGAACCTTTACTGCAGCTTAGCACTGTGACCGGGTGTGCGATGTGTAGGATAGTCAGGAGACATCGAAGCGGTGACGCCAGTCACCGTGGAGTCGGCGTTGAAATACTGACCTTTGCACATTTGGTCTCTAACTCGCGTTGGCGAGGACACTGCTTGGTGGGTAGTTTGACTGGGGTGGTCGCCTCCAAAAGCGTAACGGAGGCTTCTAAAGGTGCGCTCAGGCCGATTGGTAACCGGCCGCAGAGTGTAATGGCACAAGCGCGCTTGACTGAGAGACAGACAAGTCGAACAGGTAGGAAACTAGAGCATAGTGATCCGGTGGTTCCGTATGGAAGGGCCATCGCTCAAAGGATAAAAGGTACTCCGGGGATAACAGGCTGATCCCTCCCAAGAGCTCATATCGACGGAGTGGTTTGGCACCTCGATGTCGGCTCGTCACATCCCGGGGCTGGAGAAGGTCCCAAGGGTTAGGCTGTTCGCCTATTAAAGTGGCACGCGAGCTGGGTTCAGAACGTCGTGAGACAGTTCGGTCTCTATCTGTTGTGGGCGCGGGAGATTTGCGAGGCCCCGACACTAGTACGAGAGGACCGTGTTGGACCGACCTCCGGTTTACCGGTTGTTCCGCCAGGAGCACCGCCGGGTAGCCGCGTCGGGTAAGGATAAGTGCTGAAAGCATCTAAGCACGAAGCCCCCCTCAAGATAAGATCTCCACACAAGGGCCGTTTAAGACGAAGACGTAGATAGGCCGCAGGTGCAGGTACGGTAACGTACACAGCCGAGCGGTACTAATCGCCCAAACCCTTTCTTGGGAGCAATCCCAAAAAATAGCCTTCCCATTGATGGAAGGACAGTTTCAGTCGCTGAATCGTACATCCGCTGGCAAACGTAACAAGGCCTCGGGAATCGTTCGGTGGCCGGTTCAAGAGAAGGTTACTCATGTAGCTTCACTTCGCTTCCACCGCCTCTTTCTAACCTTACAAGGCAGGATACAGTTCCTGACCGCAGACACTAAGGTGGCCATAGCGTGAGGGCTCCACCTCTTCCCATTCCGAACAGAGAAGTTAAACCTCACCACGTCGATGATACTGCGAAAGTGGGAAAGTAGATAACCGCCCCTTCTAACCGACCGAAGCCTGAGATGCAGATAGCGTCTCAGGCTTCGGCTTTTTTATATATTTCTGAAATATCTTTGTAGATAGAAAACTGTAGAATTATATACGTCTTATGGCTAATTTTTTTCAGAAACTGAAGGGCTTGACAAAAATGCCCACATTCCATGTGTTGCTTGCGCTGAGTGCCGCCCACTGTCTCAACGACCTTCTCCAGTCGGTCATCACAGCGGTCTATCCAATGCTCAAGGCTGATCTTGGCATTAATTTTGCTGAAATCGGCCTTATAACGCTCGTTTATCAGCTTGCGGCATCAATATTTCAGCCCGTTGTAGGCTATGCTTTCGACCGCAGGCCATTCGCGTTCAGTCTGCCTATGGGAATGTGCTCCACAGCTGTCGGAATCCTCCTCTTCGCCTTCTGCACGACTCTGACCGGCATACTTGTCGCCGTCTTCATGGTCGGACTCGGTTCGGCAACGCTTCATCCCGAGGCATCGCGCATAACATCTCTTGCCGGACGTCAGCGCCGAGGCTTCGCGCAGTCTGTCTTTCAGGTCGGCGGAAACTTCGGTGGCTCTATCGGTCCGTTGCTCGTCGCACTCATCGTTGCGCCTCACGACCGCCGCTATGTCGCCTTTTTCCTGATTTTTGCTTTCCTCTGTTTCTGGGCCATGCGACCGATCTGCCGGTGGTATGGCAACTATCTCCGCGAGCTTCGCAATAGTGAGGTCCGCACGGAGCGTCATGCCGTACTCCCGCTCTCGCGCAGCCACACCATATTTACAATCGGTGTCATAATCGTCCTCATATTCTCGAAATACATCTACATGGCAAGCCTTTCGAGCTACTACACCTTCTATCTCATTGACAAATTCGGAGTTTCCGTCTCCCTTTCTCAGATATTCCTCTTTGTATTCGTAGTCTCGACAGCCGTAGGCACGCTAATCGGAGGCCCTGTTGGAGACCGTTATGGCCGCAAGGCCGTCATCTGGGCCTCGATTCTCGGGACAGCCCCTTCTCGCTTCTCATGCCCCACGTCGGCCTCGCACCAACAGTCATGCTCAGTTTCTGTGCCGGCTTCATGCTCTCGTCGGCCTTCCCCGCAATATTGCTTTATGCTCAGGAACTCCTCCCGACAAAGCTCGGCATGATTTCCGGCCTCTTCTTCGGATTCGCTTTCGGTGTCGGAGGCATTGCCTCTGCTGTGCTCGGCGACTTCGCTGACCGCTACGGAATTGAGGCCGTCTATAATTTCTGTGCCTATATGCCCCTTCTCGGCATCGTGGCTGCCTTCCTGCCGAATCTTAGAAAAAAGACTCTTGCATGAGCCTCGATGTGTAAAATTATTCAATAAAATTCCTAATACTCTATTGGTCAAAAAAGGAAATAATGAGGGAGTTTTTGCCAATTTTACAATCTTTATTATTCCCTTTGTCTATTAGTGCTTAAATAATTGGTAACTTTGCACGTTAAATTTCGAAAAATTATTAAAATAGGTATATTATCAAAGTTAAGAAAAGAATGACAATGAAATCCATCGCGTTATCGAAAAGCGGCATCGGTATGATGCTCGCAGCCGTGGCTTTGCTGCCTTCATGTTCGAAGAACCAGCAGCAGATGCAGATGCCGGCCCCGAAATCGCTACTATCACAATCGCTCCTCAGACAGCTGCTCTGCAGTCGACCTTCCCTGCAACCATAAAGGGTAAGACCGACATTGATATCCGTCCGCAGGTAACAGGATTCATCACAAAGGTTCATGTTGATGAAGGTCAGCACGTGCGCAAGGGACAGGTGCTCTTCACTCTTGATCAGGTGACATTTCAGGCTGCCGTCGATCAGGCCCGCGCTGCCGTCAACAACGCCCAGACAGCTGTCAACACCGCAAAGATGACCGCCGACAGCAAAAAGACTCTTTTCGACAAGAACATCATCAGCGAATACGAGTATCAGCTCTCACAGAATTCTCTCGCGCAGGCACAGGCTCAGCTCGCCAACGCCAAGGCCGCTCTCGCCTCTGCCCAGAAAAATCTTGCCTACACAGTCGTGACTGCTCCCAGCGACGGCGTTGTCGGCACTATCCCCAACCGTGAAGGCTCTCTCGCGTCTCCGTCTTCAGCACAGCCTCTGACAACTGTCAGCGACAACTCTGAAGTCTATGCCTATTTCTCACTCACCGAAAAAGACCTCCTTAAGCTTTCGGGTGAAGGCAAGCAGTCAATCGACGCTGCCATCAAGGCCATGCCCGAAGTACAGCTCCGACTTAGCGACGGAACTCTCTATCCCATCTCCGGCAAGGTTGCCACAGTCTCCGGTGTCATCGACAACTCGACAGGTTCTTCGAGCGTCCGCGCCCTCTTCAAGAACCCCAGCGGAATCCTCCGCAGCGGAGGCACAGGTCAGATCATACTCCCTGACGACAAGCAGGACGTAATAGTGATTCCCCAGAAGGCTACCTTCGAACTTCAGGACCGTCGTTTCGCCTACGTTGTCAACGACTCAAACAAGATTGTTTCCACTCCTATCACTATCGAGGCCAACAATGACGGCAAGACCTTCGTTGTCACCTCAGGTCTCCAGCCCGGTCAGCGCATCGCTGTCGAAGGCGTTGGCTCTAAGCTTTCTGACGGAATGGTCATCAATCCCGTCGCTCCAAAGGAAGCACCTCAGGCAGGTGAAGCACCGGCACAGGCCGCTCCCGCTGCGAAATAAGTTTAACGGAAACACAGTATATCATTTTTAAGTAAATTCAATGAAATTAGATAGATTCATCAACAGACCGGTGCTGTCGACGGTGATTTCGATCTTCATCGTACTTCTCGGTCTGATCGGACTCTTTTCGTTGCCGGTAACCCAGTTCCCCGACATTGCGCCTCCGACCATCAGGGTTTCCACTACATACACAGGTGCGAATGCTCAGGCGGTGCTTAACTCTGTGATTGCCCCTCTCGAAGAGTCGATCAACGGTGCTGAAGGCATGACCTACATGGAGTCTACCGCAACTAATACCGGTTCGGCCGACATTACCGTATATTTCGAACAGGGCTTCAACCCCGACATGGCTGCCGTCGACGTTCAGAACCGTGTCGCAAAAGCACAGAACCTCCTTCCTGCCGAAGTTACTCAGGTGGGTGTGCTCACTCAGAAGCGTCAGAGCTCAATGCTTCTCATGGTGGCACTCTACGACAAGTCCGGCAACTACACTCAGGAGTTCCTCGACAACTACGCGAAAATCAACATGATTCCGCAGTTGCAGCGTGTGTCAGGTGTGGGCGACGTTATGTCATTCGGCGCTGACTACTCCATGCGTATCTGGCTCAAGCCCGAGGTGATGGCTCAGTATGGTCTTGTCCCCACCGACATCTCCTATGCTCTTGCCGAGCAGAACATCGAGGCTGCCCCCGGTGCCTTCGGCGAACAGGGTGACCAGAGCTTCCAGTACACGATGAAATACAAAGGCCGTCTCACAACCCCCGAGGAATTTGAGAACATCGTCGTTTCCGCAAAACCGACCGGCGAGGTGCTCCGTCTCGGCGACGTTGCCGAAATCGAACTCGGACGTGTGACATACGGCTTCTCAAACTCTCTCAACGGCTTCGCTTCTACGAGCTGTATCATCTTCCAGACCGCAGGTTCTAACGCGACACAGATCATCAACGACTGTCTCAAGGTGGTCGACAACATGAAGAAGGAACTTCCTGCCGGTCTCGCCATCGCTGTCCCGATGAACAACAACGACTTCCTCGATGCCTCTATCCATGAGGTTATCAAGACCCTCATCGAGGCATTCATCCTTGTGTTCTTCGTCGTATATGTCTTCCTTCAGGACATCCGTTCGACCATCATCCCCGCCATTGCCATTCCCGTGGCCCTTGTCGGTACATTCTTCTTCATGAATCTTATCGGATTCTCCATCAACCTCATCACCCTCTCTGCTCTCGTCCTTGCGATTGCGATTGTGGTCGACGACGCGATTGTGGTCGTCGAGGCGGTCCATGCCAAGCTCGACGTTGGCTACAAGAGCGCGCGTAAGGCTTCGATTGACGCGATGGGTGAAATCGGCGGTGCAATCATCTCGATTACCCTCGTCATGATGCTCGTGTTCATTCCCGTGTCATTCATGTCGGGTACGACAGGTGTGTTCTACCGTCAGTTCGGTCTGACAATGGCAATCGCGATCGGTCTGTCCGCATTGAACGCCTTGACCCTTTCTCCCGCGCTCTGTGCCGTCTTCCTGAAAGGCCACGATGACAATTCGTCGCTCAAGGAACGCATGGGCAAGGCTTACAGCGCAGCCGGCGAAGCCGTTGTCAAGGAGACCAAGCGCCGTTTCTCTCTCAATCTCCCCCCGCTGATCACTTTTGCTTTCCTTGTCGCCACAATCACGTTCATGGTGCTCGGATGGTACAACATCCACAAGCCCCTCCAGCTTGCAATCGCTTCTGTCTGCGCAGTCATCGCAGTCCTCGGCATCTTCAGCAAGCGTTTCCACAAAGGATTTGAAATCGGCTTCGGCCGCATCCTGAAAGTCTACAACAAGTTTACCTCTTTCTTCATCCACCACAAGATCACTTCGTTTGGAATTGTGGCCGGCGTTGTTGCTATTCTTGTATGGCTCATGAGCATCACAACCTCGACCCTCGTGCCCAACGAGGATACCGGTACGCTCTTCTGTATGCTTGACATGCCCCCGGGAACATCTCAGGAACGCACTGACGAAGTGCTCGATAAAATCGACGGGCTTCTTGCTCAGATTCCTGAAATCGAGTATCGCCAAAAGATTTCCGGCTATAGCTTCATGGCTGGTCAGGGTGCCACCTACGGTACTTTCATCCTCAAGCTCAAGAACTGGGAAGACCGCAAGCGTGCCGACCAGACATCTGATGCAATCCTCATGAAGCTCTACGGACTGACTTCGGTCATCAAGGACGGACGTGTGATGATTTTCGCTCCCCCGATGATTTCGGGCTACTCTATGACCAACGGTTTTGAAATCAAGATGCAGGACCGCACCGGCGGTGATGTCAACGCTTTCTTCACCGTGGTTCAGGGCTTCCTTGCCAAGCTCAACCAGCAGCCGGAAGTTCAGGCGGCCTACACGACATTCAACCCGACCTTCCCGCAATACATGGTCGACATCGACGCTGCAAAAGCCAAGCAGGCCGGTCTGTCGCCGAAAGACATTCTTTCGACGCTTCAGGGCTACTATGGCGGTATGTATGTGTCAAACTTCAACCGTTTCGGTAAGATTTACCGTGTTATGATGCAGGCTACCCCCGAATCGCGTGTAAGCCCCGAGACCCTTGCCTCGATCAAGGTGCGCAACGGCAACCAGATGGCATCGCTGTCAAACTTCGTGACTCTCACCAAGGTCTACGGTCCTGACCTTCTCAACCGATTCAACATGTTCCAGTCGATTTCTGTGACCGGCCAGCCTGCTCCGGGCTATTCGTCAGGCCAGTGTCTTG
Source organism: Duncaniella dubosii (assembly GCF_004803915.1). Lineage (NCBI taxonomy): Bacteria > Pseudomonadati > Bacteroidota > Bacteroidia > Bacteroidales > Muribaculaceae > Duncaniella > Duncaniella dubosii. The sequence continues at coordinate 1,009,993 of NZ_CP039396.1, read as the reverse complement.
AAGCAATCGAACGTGTTGCCGCCGAGACACTCCCTGCCGGATTCGGCTACGAATATTCCGGTATGACACGTGAGGAAGCTTCGACCGGTGCCGGCTCAACGACTGCCGTCATCTTCGGTCTCTGTCTACTCTTCGTCTACCTCCTTCTGTCCGCACAGTATGAAAGCTACATCCTTCCCTTCGCCGTTATCTTCTCTATTCCCTTCGGCCTCATGGGTACTTTCATCTTTGCTCAGATATTCGGCATCACCAACAACATCTACCTGCAGATTGCCCTCATCATGCTCATCGGTCTTCTCGCCAAGAACGCCATCCTTATCGTTGAGTTCGCTGTCGAGCGCCGCCGCACGGGCATGTCGATTGTCAATGCTGCGATTCAGGGTGCCTCAGCGCGTCTGCGTCCTATCCTCATGACATCGCTTGCAATGATTATCGGTCTTCTCCCGATGATGTTCGCGACCGGTGCGGGCGCCAACGGTAACCGTGCCCTCGGTACAGGTTCGATCGGCGGTATGCTCATCGGTATGATTCTTCAGGTGCTCATCGTGCCCGCCCTCTTCGTGATTTTCCAGAAGATTCAGGAAAAGATCACTCCGCTCAAGTGGGAAGACACCGACAATGAAGGTATCGAGAACGAAATCGAGCAGTACACTCCCTCTCACTAATCAAATTCTCCAACTGTTTTTCATCACAGTTAACACCATACTCAATGAAAATCAAGAATTTTTCACTTGTCCTTGCAGCCTCGCTGAGCGTTACCGCGCTCAGTGGCTGCGGGATTTACAAAAAATATGATGTCAAGGACATCGACAGTCAGCTCGTGAAGGAGTATGCCGAGGCTCTTCAGATTCAGGACGATTCAACGGCTTTCGGCAATCTCTCGTGGCGTGCCGTCTTCACTGATCCCGCTCTTGTCGACCTTATCCAGCGTGCCTTGGACAACAACAAGGATCTCCGCAACGCCAAGCTCAACGTCGACATCGCCCACGCACAGCTCAAGGGCGCTCGTCTGAGCTATCTCCCCTCGCTCGCCTTCACACCCAACGGTGCGGGTGCGAAATATGCCGACAATGATTTCAGCTGGACCTATCAGCTCCCGCTCGCTGTCAACTGGGAAGTCGACATCTTCGGCAAGATTCTCAACACCAAGCGTGGCGCCGAGATGGCCGAGCTTCAGTCGAGAGCCTACGAACAGGCTGTCCGCTCGCAGATTATCGCCGGCGTGGCCCAGTGCTACTATTCGATCTCGGCTCTTGAAGCCCAGCTCAAACTTTCACGCGAGACTTCCGAACTCTGGAAAGAGAGCGTCAATGTGATGCGCAATCTTAAAGAGGCAGGCCGTCTGCGCGAGGACGCAGTGGTCCAGAGCCTTGCGCAATACTACAGCATCGAGGCTTCGATAACCGACATCGAGCTTTCGCTCCACGAAGCCAACAACACCATGTCGCTTCTTCTCAACGAGATGCCCCGGAAATGGACTGTATCGCCCGATGCCTCGATCAATGTGCCTGTCATGAACCGTACCGCCATCCCGATGGCCGAACTCGCTGTGCGCCCCGACGTGCGTGCATCTGAAATGGCTCTCGCTTCGGCCTACTACTCGACCGCATCGGCCCGCGCCGCTTTCTATCCCAGCATCAACATCACTGCAAACGGCGGATTTACCAACCTTCTCGGAGGTTTTGTCAAGAATCCCGGTGACTGGTTCATCCAGCTTGCAGGCAGCCTGACAGCCCCCATCTTCTCGCGCGGACAGAACATTGCCCGTCTTGAAGCCGCCAAGGCTCAGCAGCAGCAGGCCCTCAACAACTTCGAATATACTCTCATGAGTGCCGCTGCCGATGTCAGCGATGCCATGACCGTCTATGAGAAGAGCGTCAAGAAGCAGCAGTGGCTCGCCCTTCAGGTCGAGAACCTTGGAAAGGCTGTCGAAATCACCAACGAGCTTCTCCTCTTCGACGGTTCGACAACCTATCTCGAAGTGCTCACTGCCCAGAAAAACCTGCTCAGCGCACAGACTGCCCAGATCACAACCAACCTGACCGCCGCACGTTCGATAATCAATCTTTATCAGAACCTCGGCGGAGGACGATAAACAAGTGCAATAGCTCCAACCTCAAACATATAATAACATGATTAGCGACAAAGCTCACATCGACCCCTCGGCCAAACTCGGCGAGAATGTCACTATCCATCCTTTCGCCTACATCGACAAGGATGTCGAGATCGGCGACAACACCGTGGTTATGCCTTTTGCAAGCATAATCCGTGGTTCGCGCATCGGCAAGAACTGTAAAATCTATCAGGGTGCTATTGTCGGCGCTGACCCGCAGGATTTCCGCTGGAAAGGCGGTTTCACCTATTGCTACGTCGGCGACAACGTGGTGATTCGTGAAAACGTTATCATTAACCGTGGCATCGCTTCCGAAGGCGGCACTCTCATCGGGACCGGATCGTTCCTCATGGCCAACTCACATGTCGGACACGATTCCCATCTCAAGGGTCGCGATGTGATCGGCAATAATGTCTCCATAGCGGGCGACGTTGAAATCGGTGAATGTTCAATCCTCTCATCGAGCGTTGTGATCCACGAGAACTCGCGCGTCGGTGACTGGGTGCTTATAAAGGGCGGATGCCGCATCACCGGCAATGTGCCTCCCTTCTGCATCATGGCTCATAACCCGACTGCCTATTTCGGTGTCAACGCTACCATCCTGCGGATGCAGGGCGTAAGCGAGGAGCGCATTGATGACATTGCCAAGTGCTACCGTCACATCTATCAGACCGGCACTTCTGTTTTCAATGCTCTCAAGCGCATTGAGGCCGACGTAGACCCGAGTACCGAACGCGACAACATCATCTCGTTCATCCGCGACAACAAGCTCCGTATCGTGGCCATTCCGAAAGATCTGGAGAACTGACAGTGAAGACCCGTCTTCACTGAAGGATACATCTCCCGATAGTGTAGTTATAAACGAAAGCATCTCTGCAAAGCTGTTAAAAAGGCTCTGTGGAGATGCTTTTTTCAACTTATATGCCACACTGACCGTTTTTATTATTACTTTTGTAAGTAACTCTGAGAAATTGATTTATACAATATGTGTGATTTATTTGTCAATATATACATATGAACAACGATAATCCCGCCCGCCGGCGTATCTGCGACATCCTGTCGGCCCGTCAAGAAGGAAAACCCTTCAGAGTGCTTTTCGTTTGCCTCGGCAATATCTGCCGTTCGCCTGCGGCCGAAGGTATAATGCGCGACATTGTGGAGAGCAAGGGTCGTCAGGACGGCTGGGTGATTGACTCAGCCGGAACGGGCGCCTACCACATCGGCGATCTTCCCGACCGGCGCATGAGGGTGCATGCCCGTCAGCGAGGTCTGGAGCTGACCCATCGCGCCCGTCAGGTCGATACCGAAGATTTCCTTGATTTCGATATGATAGTGGCTATGGACGCTTCAAACGTCTCCAATCTGCGGCGTGTAGCGCCGTCGGTGGAGGCCGAGAGGAAAATAGTGCCTATGGCGGCTTTTTTTACCGACACTTCCCGCTACGACCATGTGCCTGACCCCTATTATGAAGGTTCGGAAGGTTTCGAGCTTGTGCTCGATCTGCTTCAGGACGGCTGCCGGAATTTATTTGATACATTTGACAACTGAAAATTCCTTATTTCTATGAAGACTTTTGATATAACCATTCCCGTGGTTGAAGCCGGATTCGATGAACTGACTCCGCAACAGCAGCAGCTTGTGACGCTTGCAAGCAAGGCAACCTATCGCAGCTATGCCCCTTACAGTAAATTCAGTGTAGGAGCGGCCATCCTGCTCTCAAACGGTGAGATTGTCACCGGCTCTAATCAGGAAAACGCCGCATATCCGTCTGGACTGTGTGCCGAACGCACGGCGGCTTTCTATGCCCATGCCACCTATCCTGAAGCCCGCTTCACGTCCATTGCCATAGCTGCCCGCGGGACTGACGGCAACGAGCTTCCCGATCCGATTTCACCTTGCGGGCATGCCGTCAGGCTCTGCTTGAATATGAGAAACTTGCCGGTGGGCCTGTTGAAGTTATGCTTGCGGGAAGAACCGTATCATGATTTTCCCGTCCGTCAGCTCGACTCTTCCCTATTGTTTCTCTGAATTCTGATTTCACTGACCGGCTCGGTTGTCGGGCTGAAGGTCTCGGCCTTACAATCGGGTGTGACCGCATCGGCCGTATCTGTCGGAAGTGTACCTTTTTCCTTCTTATGAGGCTCATCGGCTGGGGTGGCAGTCTGCGCAGCCTCCTTCCCCTCGCGTCGTTCTGCGGCCCGTTTGCGGGCTTTTGCAGAGCGTTCAAGCGCCATGTCTATTTCATGACGCAGACAGATGAAAACTATCCGTATGCCCTCGTCACACATTCCCGGAGTCTCTCCTGTCGAGATATATCTGTCGACGGCCGGCATGAAGTTCATCACCCATCCGCTGCCATAGCGCATTTCTTCGAAAATCTGCTCGCAGCGAAGCCGCAGTTTTTCGTAGAAAGCCTTTGAAACAGGTTTTGTCCACCTTTCTTTCGCTGATTTTGAGCGGGAGAAATGGGGTTTGTGAGTGCGGAAGTTTGCAGAGACTGTGACAATGGCGTTTTGTGTATTCATGGCGGAGTGTCTTGATGGGGAATGACTTTGGATATTGAGCGACACTGCAAAGTTACATAGCCTTACCCCACGGAAATGTGCGATAATACAAAAACCAAGGGACAAGCGATTGGAAAATCGCTTGTCCCTTGGTTTTTGATGTCTTGGATACTTGCCTCTTAGAGAGTCCCGGAGCAGATATTAAAGTTCAAGAAGCTTCTTGATTTGCTTTTCGAGATTTTCTTTGGGCTGAGCGCCGGCAAGACGGAGGTCGCGGATCTGCTCACCGTTCTTGAAGAAGAGGATGGTGGGGATTGACATGATGCGATACTGTGCTGCAAGGTCGTTTTCCTCCTCGATGTTATACTTGCCGATGACAACTGTATCTTTATATTCTTCAGCGAGTTCTTCAACGATGGGGGTCATGCGCTGGCAGGGGCCGCACCATGTTGCCCAAAAATCGATTACCACCGGTTTGCCTGAAGCAATGATGTCGTGTACGTTCTGATCAGTGAATGTCATGATAGTTAGTCGTTTAGTTTAGATTATGTATCTGATTGTTTTCAGTGCTACAAATGTACGTAATTTTCCTGAAACAAACACCTGCGTATGCGAGTCCTGTTTATAAATTCTTGTTAATTTGAATGGCATGGCAGGGCTGTGCTGCGTCAGTCATTTATGGTGAAGTTTATGTCCTCTTCGGTCAGGGTGTCGATGAGCTTGCGGGAGATGGGGATGCGGCGGTTGGAACGCAGGTGGAGCGAGCGGTTGATCGAGGGGTCGAAGATTCGGAATGTCAGTTCGCCGTTGGCATCAGGCTCGCGCTTGATTTCCTCCTCGATCAGTTCTTTGATATGTTTGGTTATCTTGTCGGACGGCAGGTCGATTGTGATAGAGTGTACGAGCTTGCCTTTCACGTCGTTGAGCAGACGGATGTTCATGATGTTGAAGCGCAGCGGCGACGAGGAGAAGCGCTTCTCATAGCGTCCGGTGATGAGGATAGGCGTGCCCGGGACTCCGTAGTTGTGGAAGTTGATATAGGTCTGTTCAAAGAGCATGAACTCGGCGCTGCCGGTGTAGTCCTCGATTTTGAGTATGCCGAACTGGCCGCCGTTGCGGGCGGGACGGCTGGTGAAGTCGACCACCATGCCTCCGAACGTGAGTTCCACGCCTTCGACCGGGTCGAATTCATTGTAGCCCTTGACGGTACATGTGCCGTAGGTCAGCTCCATGAAATAAGGGTCGAGGGGATGTGCCGAGAGATACATACCGACAAGTTCGCGTTCGCGTTCAAGTTTCACTGCCGAGGCCCATTCCTTCTGCGGAACTACGGGCGGACGACCTGCTGTGCTCATCTCCGCGTCATCGCCGAAGAGCGACATGGCCGAGTTGTGCTTGTCGTTCTGGAATGCCTGTCCGTAGCGGACGAGGGTTTCAGTAAACACTTCGCCACGAGGGTTTTCATAGAAGAAATCCTCGCGCTTCACGCCTTCGAAACTGTCGAATGCGCCGGCATAGACGAGATTCTCAAAGATGCGGCGGTTGACAGCCGACGAGGGGACACGCTCTACGAAATCATAGATCGACTCAAACGGGCCGTTCTCCTTGCGCTCGGCGATGATGGCCTTGACCACGTTTTCGCCCACGCCCTTAATGGCCGCGAGTCCGAAACGGATGTCACCGTGGGAGTTGACACCGAATTCGACGAAACTTTCATTGATGTCCGGGCCGAGCACGGGGATTTTCATGCGCTTGCATTCATCCATGAAGCCGGTGAGCTTGTTGATGTCGGAACGGTTGCGCGTGAGGACGGCCGCCATGTACTCCGACGGATAGTTGGCTTTGAGCCATGCCGTCTGGAAGGCTACCCATGAATAGCATGTGGCGTGTGACTTGTTGAACGCGTAGGATGCGAATTTTTCCCAGTCGGCCCATATTTTTTCAAGCACCTTCGGGTCGTGGCCGTTGGCCTGTCCGCCCTTGAGGAAGAGCCCTTTAAGCTCGTTCATCTTGTCGATGAGCTTCTTACCCATCGCCTTACGCAGTGTGTCGCTCTGACCGCGCGTGAAGTTGGCGAGCAGACGCGACAGGAGCATGACCTGTTCCTGATAGACGGTCACCCCGTAGGTGTCCTTGAGATATTTCTCCATGATGGGAATATCGTAGGTAATGGGGCTGCGTCCGTGTTTTCGGGCGATGAAGTCGGGGATATAGTCCATCGGGCCGGGACGGTAGAGGGCGTTCATGGCTATGAGATCCTCGAAGGTCGACGGCTGGAGTTCGCGCAGATATTTCTGCATGCCGGCCGATTCGAACTGGAACGTACCGACGGTGTTGCCTTGGCTGTAAAGCTCGTAGGTTTTCGGGTCGTTTATGTCGATGGAGTCGATGTCGACGTCTATTCCGCAGGTCTGCTTTATGTTTGAGACGGCTTCCTTGATGATTGACAGAGTTTTAAGCCCGAGGAAGTCCATCTTGATGAGTCCGGTGTCCTCGATGATAGATCCTTCATACTGAGTAACTATCATCTTGTCGTTATCCTTCGAATCGACGCTCTTGTCGACAGCTGTGGCGACGGGTACCCAGTCGGAAATCGGGTCGCGGCAGATGATGACACCGCAGGCATGGACGCCAGTGTTGCGGACGTTGCCTTCGAGACGGCGAGCATATTCGAGTGTCTCGCGGATGAGATAGTTGTTAGAGTTCAGCTCGGCTGCGAATTCGGGCACATACTGGTAACAGTTCTTCAGGTTGGTCTTGAGGGTTTTGCCGTCAGGACCGTCAGGCATGCGCTTGGGACGAGGTTGGCTATGCGGTTGCTCTCGGCGAGAGGCAGCTGCTCGACGCGGGCCACGTCCTTGATGGCTGATTTCGCGGCCATGGTGCCGAAGGTGATGATATGGGCCACGTTGTCTTCACCATATTTCTCCGTGACGTAGTGAAGCACGTCGGCACGGCCGTCGTCGTCGAAGTCCACGTCGATATCGGGGAGCGAGATACGGTCGGGGTTAAGGAAACGTTCGAAAAGGAGGTCATATTTGATCGGGTCGACCTGCGTGATGCCGAGACAGTAGGCCACGACGCTTCCGGCCGCCGAACCACGACCCGGGCCTACGCTCACTCCGAGCTCCTTGCGGGCTACGTTGATGAAGTCCTGCACGATGAGGAAGTAGCCGGGGAAACCCATCGTCTTCATTATGTAGAGCTCGAAGCGTATGCGTTCCTCCAGTTCCGGGGTCAGCGGAGAGCCGTAGCGGCGCTCCGCGCCTTCATAGGCAAGTTTCGAGAGATAGTCGGCCTCGAATTTGATGCGGTAGAGCTTGTCGTAGCCTCCGAGTTTCTCGATTTTCTTCTGTGCGGCTTCAGGCGAGAGGACTACATTGCCGTTCTCGTCCTGTGTGAATTCGTTAAAGAGCTGCTGCTCGGTGATGCGTGTGCGGTATTCCTCCTCCGTGCCGAAGTCGGCCGGAATCTCGAAGAAGGGCATGATCGGCGCGTGGTCGATTGAATAGACCTCGATTTTGTCGAGGATCTCAAGGGTGTTTTCAAGCGCTTCGGGGAGGTCGGGGAACACGGCCGCCATTTCGTCCTGCGACTTGAACCACTCCTGCTTGGTGTAGCGCATGCGCTCGGGATCGGCAACATAGTTGTTGGTCGAGATGCAGATGAGGCGGTCGTGGGCCTCGGCATCCTCGGCGTTGATGAAGTGGGAGTCGTTGGTGGCTATGATCTTGATTCCATGCTTGCGTGCAAGCTCGATGAGCACGGGGTTAACTTTTTCCTGCTCTACGTATGTCTCACGGTTCGCACCGGGACGGTCGGTTTTGTGGCGCTGCAGCTCGATGTAGTAGTCATCGCCGAAGGTCTCCTTGAACCATACGACCTGCTTCTCGGCCTCGGCGGTGTTGCCTTCGGCTATGAGGCGGGGGATTTCTCCGCCGAGACAGGCGGAGCATACGATCAGCCCCTCGCGGTGGGCGGCAAGGGCTTCCTTGTCGGTTCGCGGGTGGTGATAGAAGCCGTGGGTATGTGCCTGCGAGACGATTTTGATTAGGTTCTTGTAGCCTTTCAGGTTCTTGGCTATGACCACGAGGTGACGGCCTTTGTCGGTCTTGTCGGAGCGGTCGGTCAGAGAGCCTTTGGCCACATACATCTCGCAGCCGAATATGGGTTTGAATGCGAGTTTGCGTTCAATTTTCTCCATCTCGGGGGCAAGTTCGGCGCGGAGCTTGTCGGCTTCGCCTTCGGGGGCTTCCTCTATTCTCTTTTTGAGGTCGGCGAGCTTGCCTTTGTATTTGCCTTTGACCTTGTTGACATAGTTGAAATATTCCTTGATGCCGAACATGTTGCCGTGGTCGGTCAGCGCGAAACCGGGCATGCCGAGGTCCATTGCCTTATCGACAAGACCCGTGACCGAAGCCTGTCCGTCAAGGAGGGAATACTGGCTGTGTACGTGGAGATGAACGAACTGTTGCATTTGCAGGAGATTGTAAGTTGATTAAATTTTAAGACGGTTGAAAAAACAGGAGCAATCCCTATATATCATTACCTGTTTTTTATTCACCCGGCTTTATCTCTATACAAATGTACGCAAAAAACGTAAGAATCCCAACAGCAGGATTGGAAATCCCGGTCAGACTATTGATGAGGCGCTACATTTTCATCCTCATCCTTCATCATTCCGGCGACATTGATAGGCGGAATCATCAGGGAATTAAAGGGTGTGCCCTCTGTCTTGCAGAAAAGGATACCCCGGGATGTCCCGATGGTATGCACTGCCAGCAGTTCCATGACAGATTTTGGAATGTGGAGTCCGTCCTCTTTTTCAAAGGTCGCCCAATCGTCAGGATGAATCGCGAAATCACACTGCGATTTCAATATCAGGAATAATTCCTCGTCTGTGGTAAAACGATAGCCTACCTCACAAGAAATCTGACGCGTTTCAGCGGAATACTGAAATGACAGTTCCGTGGAAAGTGTGATGGCCTTTCCCTGACAACTGTCCTTTAATATAGCAAATTGATTTATTGCTATCTTTGACATATTGAAGCGTATCATCAGGCAATCTTATCTATGGTTATCGGAGATTGAGATTCTGTCCAGTTGTTTCCTCCATCAAATATGACGGCAGAACGGAGAGTTTTAGATCCGGGAAGTTCTGTGTATTTCGCATTTTGAGGCCGGACGGTGTGAAAGTTCAGCTTTCGGGTATAGGTGGTGCAATGTTTCCAGTCGGCAGGGCGGATATAGCTTTCGTAGGCGACTTCGCGGCTGTGCTGCTTCGGGACGAATTCTATGCGCGGCACCATCTCGCAGGCAAGAGCCAGCTGGGTGAGTTTGGAGAGTTTATGGTCAAAATCGCCGTTAAGTATTTGGGAAATGTAGCCTTTCGACACTCCAAGCCGTTCAGCAAACTCAGATTGCGTCAGATGTTTTTCTTCAAGATAATGTCTGATGTTATCTTGGAGCGAAAGCTGGATGAGTTGCGTCCAGTAAGCGGGCGAATCATATTTATTTCTGTTCTTGTTGAGCTTCATTGTCGTTTTCGTCATCATCCCTGATTGGAATTTCATCAGGAATATTATTAAAATGTCTGAATATCTTGGCAATGTCTTTTTCCTGCCCCTTCTTATAGCCGCCAAGGACTATATAGTAGTCCGGCGGGATTTTAAGAGTATAGATTCTCAGATGTTTTGACTTGAACTCCCACACATCTTTTCTGTCATATTTCCCACCGGTTATATGCCTGTATTTTGATGTCGGCAGATTGTTGTTGTCGACCTTATCCATAAGGGCCATGATTGTATCCATCTCATCAAGTTCGGATTTCTGTCTGAGTGACTTCACAAAGTCCTCAAAGAAATTTCGTCCGTCAATGTAGAGCAGATAGAAATCATATTTCTGGTTATCGATGTCATCGACAGGGCAAAGATAAAATTCAGCCATTTCCGATCGGGTTGAAGGAGGGATAGAAACTATGCAAAGATAACGGATTTCTGTTGAATTAACAAGCAGAATTCCGATAAAGTTTACTTTGAACTAAACACGGAGTATCAACATTGTATATCGATACTCCTCTAAAGAATTGATGAATGGGTAAAGTTATGGATTCTGGAGGAGGGCGATGGCAAATTCGAGTATGGTGTCTTTGCCTGAGAGGGCTTCGAGCGGATTCATGTCGACTGCGCAGCCTTCGGTGGGTTCGACGCCGTATTCGGTGCTACGGCGCTCTGCGTCGAGCATCGAACAGGCCGAGAAGCGCACTGACCAACCACACGGAAGCTCTGATGAGTAGGGCATGCCCGATCCTCCGCCTGTGGTAGCTCCGACAACTCGTACTCCGGGAGCAGCTTCATGACTGACACGAAATTGTTGGCAGCCGAGAAGGTCGAGCGGTTTGCGAGCACGATGACCGGTTTTCCCCAGCGGATGCGTCCCTCGGCAGCGGGCTTGTATTCGATTTCAAACGGTTCGGAGAAGTCGTTGTGGCCGGGCCCTGTCTTGTGGGAGATATATCCGACGACTGTGGGACGCGTGATGAAACGGCTGACGAGGGTCTCGACGTTGGTCAGGTTGCCGCCGCCGTTGTCGCGCACGTCGATAATCAGTCCCTGAGTGTTTTTCAGGAAATAAAGCACATTGTCGAGGTTGCCTTCGCCGACGGGGTTGGAGAACGACGAATAGTAGATGTAGCCGATGTTTTCTGAGAGTATGCCGAACTTCATGCCTCCCGTCTGACGGTAGTTGAAGTTGAAATACGACTCTTCGATGAGCCGTTCGGAGAAATTCTGCGGATAGTCGCTCCACCATTTGCGGTAGTAGGAGGTGTTGAAGGGCGCTGAGAGATTGACGTGGCCGTCTTTCAGCTCGTCGAGCATGTCGGCGCAGACGATGAAGAGTTCCTCGCGTGTCATCTCCGGGCCTATCCGGCAGGCGTATGTGTCATGGACGGCATCCCAGTCAATGCCTTTTTCGTCAAGGAAACAGTAGTGTTCGTCGATGATGGTCCAGAGGGCTTCGAAATTGCCTTGCGGATCGTCGGCATACTCCTCGATGGGGTGACACGAAGCTGAGAGGATGGTGATTGCAAGCAGTGAGAGAGCTGATAGTGCGTTTATGAGTCGGGTCATTGTTTTGCGTGTGACAGGGGTGACGGATTCAGATTAATATAAGGCGTTTATCATCCGGCATTTGGCGGGAATGCCCTTTCGCGGATTGACCGAAATCCACTCGCCGCTCACACCTACGGTGAAGGCGTGGGTGAAGATGTGGGTCACCACATGATTGATTTTCGACGAGAAGATTGCGCCGTGGTAGCCGAGGCGCAGGTTGGTCGATCCGAGGTGGAGGTCGGCGGTCAGCTGGTTGTCGAGCTTGAAATAGTTGCCCCACCATGCGGCGTGGGCGAGTCCCTTGTGGTCGCCGAGATAGATTTCATAGTAAAGCTCGCCGTAGTCCGGGGCGAAAAATGTTCCTGCGACGGGGAGGGTCGGCTGATATGTGAGTGTCACCGGCAACCGCCACAGTTTTGTGCGCCATGAGGCGTAGCCGGTCAGGTTGACGGTCCATGCGGCCTTGGCTGAGGCAGGGTTGTTGCCGTTGCGTGCGTTATAGAGACATCCGGCCTCGATGCCGGTCGAGCCGCCGACGGCGAGGGTGAGGTCGGGGGTGAAGGGACGGAACTTCCGCATCATGCCCCAGTCGGCGTTGAGCATGGCGCTCCACATCGTGGCGTTGCGTGCGGGATTGTCGGTCTTGTCGAGCCCGAGGTTGAAGTGGAGGCGCATGGTCCAGTGTTCGGGGTCGAAACGCATAGCCTGATAGCGCTGGTAGTCAAGCCCGGCGTGCCATCCGGTGTATTTTATGGGGCTGAGGTAGGTGTCGGCGAGATGGCCTGACCCGAATTCGGCGGTATAGGCTGCAAAGACGGGGCGGATGATGGCAGGGTCGGCTTCGGGTGTGCTGCCGGGTAGCTGTGACGCTGAGGTGTTGCTGTCTGCTGCGGAACTGCCGGTACGCTCTGATGCAGAGGCCGGCAAGAGCCATAACAGCGCAAGAACTATGGTGATAAGTTGTCGGTTTGTCATTTGTGATGTGGTGAATAAGAGCTGCGGACGGTCATTCAGAGTGACCATCCGCAAAGGTAGACATTTATTCGTAATTTTAATGATTATTTATTCCACTCGGTTTCGAATTCCTCGCGGGTAATGAATGAGTCGGCCGGCCATTCGACGTCGGAGAAATCTTGGTCGTATAAGCCGCCGTCATCGTCATACGGGTGTTCGGTAGTGTAGCGGAGACGTTTGCCGGTATGTATTTCGAGCTGACGCACAGCTTCTTCTCCGATAAAATGGAGGTAATACATGATATTTTCTTCCTGATAATATCGTCTGATGAAGATTTCGGACATAACGAATTAAGAAGATGGTGATAAATTAGTCGTCTGTTGATGTCGTGTCGCTCAAGGTGATTGAGACGGGACAGGAGTGAGGGTTGTGGATGATGAACTGGGCGTGGCCGTTGAAGGCTGGGATTGTGAATGATGCCGGATTTGATCCGGGGGCGGGGCGTTCGATGCCACGGAAAGCCGGGTCGCCGTTGCCTGCGCCGAGCAGGCGTATGCCGCAGTCCTGTCCGGGGTGGCTCCGGGATTGCCGTAGGTGATGGTGACGGGGTTGCAGGCTGTGGGGACGGTGCGGCCTTTGGAGTCGACGAGACTGACGTTGATGATCTGGATGCCATCTTTGGAATAGGCATAGTCAGGGATGGCGCGGACTGCCTGACCGGTGGTCTCGACCTTGCGTGTCATTACCCGGCGGCCGTTCCGGTAGCCTCGGGCTTCAACCGAGCCGGGACGGTAGACGGCCGGCCATGACAGATGGCCGTTGCGGGGCATGGTCTTGCGCCCGAGATTCTTGCCGTTGACAATCAGTTCGACTTCATCCATGTTGGAGTAAACCCAGAGGTCGATGGTCTCGCCCTCGTGTCCTTCGAGATTCCAGTGGGGAAGACGTACAGCACGGGTTCGTCGGTCCACCACGATTTGAGATACCAAGCCTCGTCCTTCGGGAAACCGCAGTAGTCGAGCAGACCGAATTCAGAGCCGGTCGCGGGATATTCGAGCGGGTTAGGCTCGCCGCGGTAGTCAAATCCGGTCCAATAGAAGAGTCCGGCGAGCCACGGGCGGTCGGCATAGAAGCGCCATCCGCGCTCGATGCGGTTGAGACAGCTGTCGCGACTGTCGGGAATGCGGTTGAGCGAGGCCATTCGTCCGTTTTCACGGTCGTCGAAATAGACACCGCGAGTCCCGCAGCCCGATGTCTCTTCCGAGCCGTAGGCGCAGCGGGCCGGATATTCGGCGCGGTATTTTTCGACAGGGTTCTGCATTATGTAGTTGTAGCCCGCCACATCGGCCGGAATTATCGGCATCGGGCCTCCGCTTGTGGCCACGGTCATAGGGCGCGTAGGGTCGAGACGGTGGCAGACGTCGCGCAGCTCACTGACGATGCGACGGCCTTTCTCATCCCATTCGACACCCCACTCCTCATTGCCGACGCTCCACATTATCACCGAGGGGTGGTTGCGGTCGCGGTCAATCATCCGGCGCAGCTGGCCGGTGATGTCGATTGTTTTTTCAGCAGCCTTATTCCCCTGCGGGTCGATGAGGACGGCGTTAAGGGTCCAAGTCTCATTGTCGGCGGGATCGACTCCGTAGAGGCGGTTGGCTATGCGCCCGCTGACGGTGACAGCCGAATTCGGGCCGTCGACAAAGGATGTCGCGATGGAGTTGTCGGCTATGTGGCGGGGTGCTTTGCGGTCGAGCCATGCGTGGCGGTAGATGCCTCCGCCTTCATAGAACCATCCTTCTTCGAGAGTGGCATCCGAACCGACGGCAATCACATTGTCGCCGCCCCAGTTGACATAAGGTGTGATGTCGTAGGTCTGCTGTGTGTAGCCGCTCGGTTCGCCTCCGAGATAGAAGCCGTTGAACCACACCCGGCTGTCGCGGAATATTCCGTCGAAAACGAGCGACAGACGCATCACGGAGTCCTCGGCGGCCACGGGAAGTACCTTGCGATACCACCCGACGGAAGTTTCGGGATATTTGTAGCCGACGGTCTTGTAGCCGTGGCTGTGGCTTGCCTCGCGTGCAAATGGCAGGTCGGCCACAAAGTCATGCGGGAGGTCGACTTCGGTCCATGTCGAGTCGTTGAACTTCATGGCATAAGGACCTATGTTGTGGACCGATGCAGCTTTTGTAAGGTAGTTGAAATATTCAGTGCCTGATCCGTAGTCCCGCGCGGGGTCGGTGTGGCCGAAGGCGAAACGCCAGTCATTGTCAATTCAAATCCGCTCGGCCGTCGCTCCGAGCGCGACGGTCAAGGCAAAGAGGGGAATAATGTGTCTCATGCTGTCAGGTAGGAAAATTTAAGGGAAGAAGAGGGGACGGAGGACTCCGGCGCTTTGTCGTGTGGATGGCCGGATGACCGACGGCTCAGTCGTCGTAAGTTACCGGGAGCACCCGGCTGATACTGTGGTCGAGCGATATGAGGGTCTCGGTTCCCACGACTCCGGGAATCATCTGGATTTTGTCGTTGAGAAGCTCCATCAGATGCTCGTTGTCGCGGGCGAAAAGCTTGATAAGCATCGAGTAAGGACCTGTCGTATAGTGACATTCGACGACTTCGGGGACTTTTTCGAGCTGGGGGACGACCTCGCGGTACATAGCTCCGCGTTCGAGGTTGACTCCGATATATGTGCATGTCCGATAGCCAAGGACTTTAGGGTCGACGAGATATCCTGAGCCGGTGATGACATTGAGGTCTATCATGCGCTGGATGCGCTGATGGATGGCCGCTCGTGAGACTCCGCATTCCTGAGCGACATCTTTCGAGGCAATGCGCGCGTTGCGCATGACGATTTCTAATATCTTGCGGTCTAAGTTGTCTATTTTTTCCATTATTCCTTATGTTCTGTGCTCAAACAATGAAGATGCTTAGATTGACAATTTATGGCAAATATACACACTTTTTATTGAATTTCAAACAAATTGTCAAGAAATGCTGTCGTTTGGGTGCTATTTTGCAGATGTTTCATTGACGGAATGTCAGTTCATCGACTGCATTTCGACAAGTCGGGTATAGTAGCCGTTGAGAGCGAAAAGCTCGTCGTGAGTGCCGCGCTCGACAATCTCTCCTTCGTGGAGCACGCAGATGAGGTCGGCGTTGCGGATGGTCGACAGGCGGTGGGCGATGACGAGCGTTGTGCGGTCTTTCATGAGGCGTTCGAGTGCCTCCTGTACAGACTTCTCGCTTTCGCTGTCGAGAGCCGAGGTCGCCTCGTCGAGAATGAGTATCGGGGGGTTCTTGAGGATTGCTCTGGCAATGGAGAGGCGCTGGCGCTGACCGCCCGACAGACGGCAGCCTCGGTCACCGATGTTGGTGTCGTAGCCCTGCTCGGTGGCGAGGATGAATTCGTGGGCATTGGCGATTTTGGCCGCCTCGATGACCTGCTCTCTTGTGGCGTTCTTGACACCGAAGGATATGTTGTTGAAAATAGTGTCGTTGAAGAGTATCGCTTCCTGATTGACATTGCCCATGTAGCTTCGCAGTTCGTGGACGCGGAGGTCTCGGATGTCACATCCGTCGACCGTGATGCTGCCACGGTCGATGTCGTAGAAGCGGGGTAGAAGGTCGGCGAGGGTCGATTTGCCGCTTCCGCTCTGTCCGACGAGCGCCACGGTGCTTCCGGCCGGGATGTCAAGGTCGATTTTTCTGACCACGGGCTTTCAGGATCGTAGCCGAAGGTCACGTCGCGGTAGGTGATATGTCCCTTGAGGTTCTTGATTTCCTTAGGCGCGACAGGGTCGGTGATGGGATTTGTGGCGGCAAGGATGGCATCGACACGCTCCATCGCCGCGAGACCCTTCTGAATGCTGTAGACAGCTTTCGACAGGTCCTTTGCGGGATTGATGATGCTGTAGAAAATCACCATGTAATATATGAATTCAGGCGCGGTCAGGCTTGTCTTGCCCGAGAGAATCAGCATGCCGCCGAAGCTGAGGACAATGGCCACGGTGATTGTGCCGAGCAGCTCGCTCATTGGGTGGGCGAGTGACTGGCGGCGCTGCACTGATGCGGTGATGTTGAAAAATCGCTGGTTGCCGTCGCGGAAACGCTGCTTTACCTTGTCTTCGGCATTGAAAGCCTTGATGATGCGCAGACCGCCGAGGGTTTCCTCGATGTAGCTCATGATTGTGCCCCACTGCTGCTGTCCCTGAAGCGACTTGCGTTTCAGCCTTTTGCCGACGCGCCCCATGACTGTTCCGGCTATCGGGAGAAGGACAAGCACGAAGATGGTGAGCTGCCATGAAATCATGATCATGCCTGAGAGGCACACGATGATCATCACGGGATTTTTGAAGAGCATGTCGAGCGACGACATGATGGAGTTTTCAATCTCGGCGACGTCGCCTGTCATACGTGCCATCACGTCGCCTTTGCGCTCGGAGGTGAAATAGGCTATCGGCAGCGAGACGATTTTATCGTAGACGAAGTTGCGGATGTCGCGGACGATTCCCGCACGCATCGGAATCACGTAATATAGGCTCGCGTAGGTCGCCCCGGTCTTGAGGGCGGTCATGATGACGAGCATGACCGAAAGCAGGACAAGTGTCCCGACCGGTCCCCAGTTGACTATGCACTCCTGTGTGAGCCAGTAGAAGTTGTTGATTGCCACGTCTTTCAGCGAGGCAGAGCCGAGCGGCATGAATTCATAAGAGGCTTCTTTCACCTTGAATAGCATCTCCAGAATCGGGATTATGAGGGCGAAAGAAAAAAGGGTCAGAAAGGCGGCGAGGAAATTGAATAATATATTGAGAAAAAGATACTTCCTGTAGGGTGGCACGAACCTCATCAGGAGCTGGAAAAAATCTTTCATGCCGATTGCAATGTATTTTGTGACGGTATGAGGTTTTGGTTGTCGGAGAGGGGCATCCGGGGCATCCCGGAGCTACTTATATCAACAACTAAAGCCTGCGCCGACGTTGTTGATGTGTCAGAGCAGGCTATGTGTATGAGATTAACCCTTCGGTGTGGATAGGAATCCGGCTGTGGGTTGATTATTCGGTGGGAGTCTCAGAGTCAGATGCCTGTGCGGGAGCTTCGGCGGGAGTTTCAGTGGCAGCGGGAGCGGGAGTCGCTGCGGGAGCGGCTTCAGGAGCTGCAGTGTTGAAATCACCGGGAATAACCTGCTCGGCGGGAGCGGCGTTTACGCGTGACGAATTGGCGTTGATGGCCTTGGGCATAGAGAATGTTGCAAGAATGGAGAGGAGGCAGATGGCTCCGGCGAGACCCCATGTGAGTTTCTCGATGAAGCTGTTGGTGCGGCGCACACCCATGATCTGGTTTGAACCTGCAAACGATGACGAAAGGCCTCCGCCTTTGGACTTCTGAACGAGCACTACGCAAATCAGGAGCACTGCGCAGATGAGCGTCAGGATAATCAATAAAATATACATAGTTAATTTGATGGTTTATTTTGTTCGCTTAAGCTCGAATTGAGCATCAATTTACGCAGAAAACGCAATTGGTCTGCAAAGTAAACACTTTTTTTTGGATTATTCAAGCTCAAACCGTGAATAATTTCAAAAGCCTTGTCGTAACGGCGACGGCGGATGTAGATTTTTGCAAGACTTTCACTTAGAGAGGTGTCCGAGGCGGTTTCGTGGACGGCTGTCGGGTGGTCGGACGGAGTGGCGGCCGGCGGCGGAGAGGCTGTCTGTCCGCTGTTGACGGCGATGTCTGAAGGGGGCTTGATGCCGGTTGGCTGAGCAGCGGGAGGGACAGGCCGGGGGGAGTGTCGTTGCCGGCGGGTTCGGGGCTTTCGGAGGGAGGCGTGGAAGCCTTGGTGTCATCCTCGGCTGACGTGGCTGCGGGCGATGCTCCCTGCTGTTTCATGATGAAGCTGTCGATGAGGGCTGTCTGCGGGTCTGTTGGATCGGCTGAGGGGGTAGGGAGTGGCTCTTCGCGTTCGAGAACCGCTGAGTAGTCGGCGGTCGGGTTGAAGATGAGACGTTCGAGCAGTCTGTCTTCTTCGGGCGATGAGTGTCCGTAGGTGTTGAGGAAGGTGTCGATGGCATTCTCGGTCGTCACCGGGGCTTTCTTTTCGGGCGGATAGAAGTTTAGCCACGTGTCGCGACGGCTGTCGGAGAGCGCGGCGAAAGCTGCGGGGTCGGGAGCGTTGAGCGCTATCTGTCCGAGCAGCCGGCTGCGGGTTTCGGCCGGAAGAGCGTTGCCTTCGCGCTGCATGAGGGTGAGAGCCGGAAGGGTGAAAAACGGATATTCCTTCATCAGCCGTTCCACGTCGGAAAGCCCGACCGGTATTTCCGGGTCGGAAAGGGTGCGAAGATAATGGCTTAGCGGTTCGTTCATGGCTCTTGGAAAAGGATGAAGGGGGTTAGGTGTCAAGTATTAAGTGACAAGTATCAAGTATTAAGTGCTGGTGGCGGGTGTTACCAGTCGCCGAGAGTGGCGTTGAAGATCAGGTCGACAAGTTCTTTGGAGATTTCGTTGCAGAGCTGGTCCTGCACGTCGGTGAGCATTTCGGAGCTGTCGAAGTCGTGGTAGGCGCTGAACGTCTGGTCGATGTCCTTGCCTTCGGCCTTGTTGTCGATGTAGCGGATCTTGACCTGAATGGTCAGGCGGGTGCGTGAGGCGTATGCGTTTTCGGTGACGGCCTGGGGGAGAGGTTGTAGCCTGTGATCTCGCCTTCGAGCTGCAGGTCGGCGTTGGGGGTGTCGACGGTGCGCAGACGGGTGTTGCGCGAGATATAGTCGAGCAGTTCGTTTTCAAACGTCTGCTGTAGAGGCGGATAGACGAGCGCAGCGCGGATGGGGAAGTTTGATACGTAGATGGTCTTGTAGACGGTGTAGTCGATGGCTGCACCGTTGAGTTTGTAGCTGATACGGCATCCGCCCATCATGCAGGATGCGAGCAGGATCAGCAGGCAGTGGAAGAGATGTGGTATGCGAATTGATTTCATTGAAGTACAAAGTTACAACTTTCTTGAAAAAGTGCCAAAAAATACCTAACTTTGCAAGTCGTGAGCGACTTCGGAGCTTGTCGGGACGGCCTGTCGCGGCCGATTTCCTTCCCCGGCGGGTGTTTTTCGGGAGCGCCCCGGTTCATTTCTAATTCCCATGACAGCAAATCAGAATATAATAACCTCTCCCTATCGCCGTGGTGCCGATTTCGGCTTCATTTTCGGCCTTTACCTGTCGCTGATGTTTTTCAGCTCCATTTTCGCCTCCGCTCTTCCGTTGCTCGGCCTTTTGTCGCTTGTGATGGTTGTATGTGTGCCTGCAGTAATCTATGTGTTCATCAGGCGCTACGACAAGGAACTTCAGGAGTGTGCCACTTTCCCGATGATGTGGATGCTCGGAGTGGTGGTGTTTGTCTGCGGAATCCTCATTTCGGGCGCTCTGCTTGTGGTCTACATGAAGTGGATCGAGCCTGATTTCATCATGGGGCAGCTGCAGGGGCTGATAGAGCTTGGCAAGAACGCGCCCGGGACGGCGCTCGAAGAGGCCGGCGGGATAGCCGCCCAGATGATCGAGGCCAATTTCATCCCCTCGCCGATCGCAATCGTGAGCGAGATTATCATGGCGGCGATTGTCAGCGGTTCGATTCTGTCGATTGTCATCAGCGCTCTCATTGCCCTGCGCCACAAGCTGCAGCGCCAGCGTCGCGGACGGATCGACGGTGCGGACGAATAAATGGCCGATGCCTCTTCCGGCACGGATACTTCATTTGCAAACGACACATTCACTACTACAAATCACAATAACCCCAATCCCACGGACTTATGGATATATCAGTGGTCATACCCCTTTACAATGAAGCCGAGTCGCTTCCGGAGCTTGCGGCATGGATTGAACGTGTCATGGCTGACCACGACTTCACATACGAAGTGATTTTTGTCGACGACGGAAGCACCGACGACTCTTGGAAGGTGATAGAGAAGCTTTGCGCCAAGAATCCGGGAATGCACGGGATTTCGTTCAGACGCAACTATGGCAAGTCGCCGGCTCTCAACACCGGTTTCAAGGCTGCGAAAGGCGACGTAGTAATCACGATGGACGCCGACCTTCAGGATTCGCCCGACGAAATCCCCGAGCTTTACAGGATGATTATGCGCGACGGCTACGACCTCGTGTCGGGATGGAAGCGCAAGCGCTACGACCCGCTGTCGAAGACAATCCCCACCAAGCTATTCAACGCGACCGCACGCAAGGTGAGCGGCATAAAGAATCTGCACGACTTCAACTGCGGTCTGAAGGCTTACCGCCTTGAGGTGGTGAAGCATATCGAGGTCTACGGCGACATGCACCGCTATATTCCCTATCTTGCCAAGAATGCAGGTTTCAACCGCATCGGGGAGAAGGAGGTCCATCATCAGGCGCGTAAATACGGAACGACGAAGTTTGGCCTCGACCGTTTTGTCAACGGCTATCTCGACCTTGCAACCTTATGGTTCACCGGGAAGTTCGGGGCTAAGCCGATGCACTTCTTCGGTCTTCTGGGCTCGCTCATGTTCATAGTCGGCTTTATCGCCGTCATGGTGGTCGGTTTCGGCAAGCTCTGGGACATGTATCACGGCAATCCCTACATCCTTGTCACGGATTCTCCCTATTTCTATCTCGCTCTGACGATGATGATATTAGGCACGATGCTGTTTCTGACTGGGTTTATCGGCGAGCTGATTGTCCGTAACGCCCCGGGGCGCAATCACTATGAAATCAAGAGCGAACTCTGACACGACGGTGAGTCGCCGCAAAGACCGTGTGTCTCGGCTTTAATCAAACATTCAAAAAAATACAGAATTACATATATTCTCATGAAATCAAACGCATATCCCCAATTATATCGCCTTTGCGAGCAGCGCTATTCATGCCGCGCCTATTCCGACCGCAAGGTTGAGCGCGACACTGTGCTTACCGTCCTTGACATCGTGCGCCTCGCGCCGTCGGCCTGCAACCGTCAGCCGTGGAAATTCCTTGTGGCTGATTCCGACGAGCAGCGCGCGGCTATCCTGAGCAGCTATGACCGCGAGTGGATACGCACCGCTCCGGAATTTATCGTCGCATGCGGCATCCATGACGAGGCTTGGCACCGAGGCTGCGACGGCAAGGATCACACTGATGTCGATGTCTCGATAGCCGTCGAGCATCTCTGTCTGGCCGCCACCTCGCTCGGTCTCGGGACTTGCTGGGTCTGCAATTTCGATCCCAAGGCGATTGCCGAGGCTTTCGGTCTGCCCGAAGGCGTAGAGCCGGTCGCTATTATTCCGCTCGGCTATCCGGCTGAGGGAGTCGAAGTTCCCGCCAAGAAGCGCAAGGAGCTTGACGAGATTGTCAAGTGGGGACGGTTTTAAGTACAAAGTACAAAGTGTTAAGTACGAAGTATTAAGTGCTAAGTACGATGTGTAAAAGTTTTAAGTTTTAAGTAAGTTTTTGAAAGCGCTTTTTAACATAGTTGCCGTCGGGGGCTGTATCTGGGCTGCTGTGAGTTCGTGTAGCAATGTCGGTTGTACGGAAAACCAGAATTCATTGCCGCTCGCAGGTTTCTACTCGATGTCGACCAAACAGCAGATCACTCCCGACTCGGTGGCTGTCGGCGGGGTCGATGCTCCGAACGATACCCTGCTTCTCGGACCGGGGTCGCGTGTGTCGCAGCTCTATCTCCCTTTCCGTTCCACCAAGCCGTCGACGGAGTTCTATTTTCAATATAAACAGAAGGCTCTTGACTTTCCGTGGCTAATCGACACGCTGCGTTTCGACTATGTGGCCACGCCATATTTCGCGTCGGAAGACTGCGGGGCGATGTATCACTACCGTATTACGTCTTATAGCTATACGACTCATCTCATTGACTCTGTGGCAGTGACCGACTCGCTTATAACCAACATCGACCACGAGACAATCCAGATTTATTTCCGCACGGCGGAGGAAGAGGAAGAATGAGAGGACAGGAGTAAAGTTTAAGAGGCTAACAATCAAGATGTATAGTTTTAAACATATATTTTCGTGCTTCGCGTCTGCGCTACGGGTGGCCGTGGCGGTCGTTCTGGCATTGGCCGCGACCGAGGTGTCGGCACAGCGGCGTGTGACCCCTGTCACTCCCGATGTGCCCAAGACAATCCCCGATTCAGAGCGCCAGAAGCGTCTCGACCGCACACATGTCGTGGAGCAGATCGACGCTCAGGGCCGTAAGATTCTTGTCGATACGGTGACAGGCACCGAGGTTGTCGACTCGCTGCTGCTGCCCGTGCCTCCGAAGATGGAATATCCGCTTCTCCACGAGGTGGTCGGTGGTGTCAATCTGTGGAATCCCATCATGCGTGCATTCGGACAACATTACGGTCTTGGCGACGTGTGGGCGGAGGTGAGTCTCCACAACCGCTATTTCCCGTTTCTGGCAATCGGTGTCGACAATTGCAATGACACTCCCGACGGTTCGAACTTCACGTTCAGAGTCCCGGTGTCGCCCTACGTCAAAATCGGTGCGTCATACAACTTTTTCTATAACTCCAATCCGGACTACAAGTTGCAGATGGGCCTGAGATACGGGTTTACGAATTTCAAGTGGAACGTCGACAATGTGACAGTCGATGACAGCTATTGGGGCGAGGAAGGAAAATTCTCTATTGCCGACAGGAAGTCGACCGCCGGTTATCTCGAAGTGACTTTCGGAATCAAGGTGAAGGTGCTGAAGAGCTGGTCGCTCGGCTGGACGATAATCTACCACTCAATCCTCCACGAAACCAAGAGCGATGTCGGCAAGCCGATGTTCATCCCCGGTTACGGCAAGCGCGGTTCGGCGGTGACAGGCGGTTTTTCACTTATGTACACGATTCCGCTAAACAAAAACAAAACTGCGGAAGTTAATAAAATAAAAGAGGGAGACTCCGGATATTGACGACCCGGCATCATAATATAATAAGATAATAAGGAACGCGCGCGAGACATCTTCCTCTGCAACGAGGGACTAATTTAACACAGACACCTGAATGATTGAAAGAATCGTAATCATAGACAATGTAGACCCCGTCAGTTTCTACGGTGTCAACAACAGCAACATGCAGCTTATCCGCAATCTTTTCCCTAAATTGCGCATGGCAGCCCGCGGGTCGGTCATCAAGGTGATCGGCGACGAGCATGAGACCGCCGAGTTCGAGAAGCGCATCAAGGAGCTTGAGGAATATTGCATCAAGTACAACAAGCTGACCGAGGAGGTGATTCTCGACATCGTTAAGGGCAAGTCGCCAGAGACTCCGCGCAATGACAATGTGATTATCTACGGCATCAACGGCAAGCCTATCAGTCCGCGCAACGAGAATCAGGCGCTGATGGTGAAATCGGTCCGCGAGAATGACCTGACATTTGCCCTCGGGCCTGCCGGAACTGGAAAGACCTACATAGCCATCGCCTTGGCCGTAAGGGCGCTGAAAAACCGCGAAGTGCGCAAGATAATCCTGTCGCGTCCTGCCGTAGAGGCCGGCGAGAAGCTCGGTTTTCTGCCGGGCGACATGAAAGACAAGATCGATCCTTATCTCCAGCCTCTCTACGATGCTCTCGAAGACATGATTCCGGCGGTCAAGCTTAAGGAATACATGGAGACGAATGTCATTCAGATTGCTCCGCTCGCTTTCATGCGAGGACGCACGCTCAACGATGCTGTGATCGTGCTTGACGAGGCGCAAAACACCACCGTCCAGCAGATCAAGATGTTCCTTACACGCTTGGGCATGAACGCCAAGATGATCATTACGGGCGACGCCACACAGATTGACCTTCCGCGTTCGGTGACATCGGGGCTGATTCAGGCTCTGAAGGTGCTGAAGGATGTCCCCGGCATAGGCAAGATTGAATTTGCGAAGAAGGATATTGTCCGCCATGCTCTCGTCCAGCGCATTGTCGATGCCTACAATCATTTCGACAAGGAGCAGGAAGCCGAAACGGCAACAGCTCATAGCGCTGAGGAACAGTAAGTCCCTCAGATAGAAGCCATAGGGGTACAAAAATACATAACAGACAAAAAGAGATACAGAAATTCAGAATAGACAAAAATAACACATCTTTTAGTCCGTATGGCACGATAAGTTGAAAAACTTTTTCTGCCTGAATCAAGTCTAAAAGATGTGTTATTTTTGTCTATTCTGAATTTCTGTACCTTTATATTCTTCTTTCTGAACCTTTTGGCCTCTTTGATAGACAGGGAGTTAGAAAAGTCGCCGCTGGCCGGTGAGTTCGTCGCGGATTTCATCGTCACTGCGTTCCGGCTCGATTGACGGGTCGGGTTCGGGAGCTGTTTCGGGCTGTGACTGTTCGTCGGTTGAATCGTCGTCATCGTCCACCTCGTCGGTAACGACCGGTTCAAGTTCGGTGATGTGGTCGATTGCAAAAGTGGTGAGTCGTTTGCCTTTGGCCTTGAACGACTTGACGGCGATGAAATCGCGGGCGATGACTTCCATCGCAGGACGGAATGAGTCGGCCCCCCGAATGTCACTTCTATGCGCAGTCCCGGCTCGTCGCTGAGCAGGATAAGTTCCGACTTCTCGTTTTCGCCGAGATAGCGCTGGGTCTTCGCCGAGGGTTCGAAGGTGAAGCGTTTGAGGTAAGGATATTTCTGGTCGGCATCGTTGAGGATGGCTGTCCAGACCTTGTGTGGGTCGAACTTCTCGATGCGGAGGATGTTGTCGGGGTAGTGGTTTGAGGCATCGAATGTCGAGGTGTAGTATTCGCCGTTTTTCTGGATGACGAGCACGAGGTCGCCGGTGTTGAATTCTCCGAGATAGTTGCCACGGCTGTCGTAGTTGAGTCGCATGACATCGGGATCGAACCACACGTCGCGTCCGCCGAGTGTCGAGCGTCCGGCTGCTTTGAGCGAGAAGCGGTGGACTTCGTTGCGGGTGACGATGTTGCCGATGGCGCTGCGCCCCTTTATGGCGAGTTCGGAGAAATCGACATCAAACTGTAGTGTCTTCAGGCGCAGTTTGGGCTTGAGTGTCACCTTGACCACCTCGGCCTCGCCGTTGTGGTTGACGGTAAACCAGCAGACCTTGCTTCCGGGGAGTCCGGGAGTGAGGTTATAGTCCTTGTCGCGCGTGATGCCGGTGACGAAGAAGCGCTTCATGTAGTATGTACCGCCCTTGCCGTTCTGGTAGATGGCGTTGTAGACGGTGCGTTTGTCGTTGCGTTTGAACACGTCGACGTGTATGATTCCCTTGCCGACGAAAAGTTTTTCCTGCACCTTGACCACCTTGTAGCGGCCGTCCTTGTAGAAGATGATGATGTCGTCGATCGACGAGCAGTTGCAGAGGTATTCGTCTTTTTTGAGCGATGTCCCGATGAAACCTTCCTCGCGGTCGATGTAGAGCTTCTCGTTGGCCTCGGCCACTGCGGTGGCCTGAATGCTGTCGAAGTTCCTGATGACGGTCATGCGCGGATATGCCTCTCCGTATTTGTGCTTGAGGCTGGCATACCAGTCGATGGTGTAGGCGGTGAGGTTGTCAAGTTTGGAGTTGAGGTCGGCGATGCGTTCGTGGAATGCCGCGATCTGCTCCTCGCATTTGGTGACGTTGAATTTGAGGATGCGCCCCATCTTGATTTCGAAGAGGCGGATGATGTCGTCGTCGGTGACTTCGCGGATAAAGATATCCTTGAATTTTTCGAGTCGTCCGCGTATATGGGCTATCGCCTGTTCGCGGTTCTCGCTTTCCTCATAGCCTTTGTCCTTATAGATGCGCTCCTCGATGAAGATCCGTTCGAGGGATGCGAAGTGGAGCTGTTCGCGGACTTCGCCGAGCTGTATCCTCAGTTCCTGTCCGAGTATGTCGCGTGTGCGGTCGACGTTGTGGCGGAGCACGTCGCTCACGCCGATGAAGTGTGGCTTGTTGTCGGAAATCACGCAGCAGTTGGGCGAGACCGATACCTCGCAGTCGGTGAAGGCATAGAGGGCGTCGATGGTCTTGTCGCTCGATGTTCCGGGGAGAAGGTAGACAATCACGTTTGCTGTCTGGGCGGTATTGTCGACCACGGAGCGGATTTTGATTTTTCCTGCTTCCTGAGCCTTGACGATCGACTCTATGAGGGTCGCCGTTGTCTTGCCGTAGGGGATTTCGGTGATTGCGAGGGTCTTGTTGTCGATTTTCTCGATTTTGGCGCGAATCTTGACCACGCCGCCGCGCTCGCCGTCGTTGTAGCGCGACACGTCGATAGAGCCTCCCGTGAAGAAGTCGGGATAGAGTGTGAAGGGTTCGCCGCGCAGATATGAGATCGCCGCGTCGATGATTTCGTTGAAGTTGTGAGGCAGAATCTTTGACGAGAGTCCGACCGCGATACCCTCAGCGCCTTTCGAGAGCAGGAGGGGGAATTTGACCGGGAGAGTGACGGGCTCTTTTTTTCGTCCGTCGTAGCTGAGAGTCCATTCGGTCACCTTGGGATTGTAGACCACGTCGAGGGCGAACTGCGAGAGGCGTGCTTCGATGTATCGTCCTGCCGCTGCGCCAGCGCCTGTGAGCGTGTTGCCCCAGTTTCCCTGAGTCTCGACGAGGAGTTCTTTCTGTCCGAGCTGTACGAGGGCTTCGTAGATCGACGCATCGCCGTGGGGGTGGAACTGCATGGTGTTGCCCACGATGTTGGCCACCTTGTTGAAGCGACCGTCGTCGAGCAGCTTCATCGAGTGGAGTATGCGTCGCTGCACGGGTTTGAGACCGTCCTCGATGTTGGGGACAGCTCGCTCAAGAATCACGTAGCTCGCATAGTCGAGAAACCAGCTCTGGTACATGCCGCGCAGCTGGTGGCGGATGGTGTCGTTGCTGGTGTCGACGATTATTTTCGGATCAAAATTGTCGGCATGGCCGGGTGGGTTTTCTTCCGGTGTGAAGCCGTCGTTTTCGTCCAAGGTATCCGTTGTGAAGTTGTCCTCGCTCATAAACAGGGTGCTCTATTGTATTTCTATTGGCAAAATTACGAAAAATTCCGCGTTTTTCCTATTGTAAAATTTCATTGCGCTGATGGGCCTGAGCTTTGGAGTAGAGCGGTAGTGCGGGAAGGGTGCCATAGATTCATCCTGAAATCTGAAAATGGCAAAATGTTGCCAAAAGCTGTGATTTTCGCTAAAAAATCCATTCGTTTTGATGAATTTTGGTCACGATGCTAAAAAATATGTTAAAACGGAGGATTTTTGTTGCAGAAAAGTTTGTAGATTCTGCAAAAGTGCGTAAATTTGCAATGTGTTTTTCATGGTATTAGATTTAAGGTTAACTAAGATTGGTTGTCGAGAGACAATCAATTCTTTTTTATAGCTACATTGACAACAGCCGGTCTCTATGGTGCAGCGTAGTCTGCGTCGGAGGCCGGCATTTATTTTTCGGAGAATATTGCATATCTTTGACGGCGGTCTTAAACCGATTTTCATGATAAAGGTGCATGTTGTATGCGTATTTCATTAGGAATTAGCTATATACATGGAAGCAGATTATATAATTATTTGATATACGATGAAGAATTTTGTTTTTTTACTTGGCTGTGTCATGTCGTCGTTGTGCGGCATGAATGCGCAGACGGTTTCCGACAGTATCATGCGTGTTGAGGCTGAGGCTTTTCGTCGCGGACTGCCGGAGGGATTGCAGTCGTCTCAGAAAGATGCCATCCTGCGGGCGATAGAGGGTGATTGCGAGGCGCTGGAGAGGGTGCGCCACGGACGCAATTCGAAGCCTCCGCTACGCGAGGGGGTGGTCACGCGTGACCTCTCTCCGACGATGAGGCTATATGGGCCTGAGGGTGTCGGCGGGGCGCTTCCGCTGCTGATATATTTTCATGGCGGGGGCTGGACGATAGGAAGCATCAACAGTTGTGCACGTTTCTGTCAGGAGGTGGCGGCGAGCGGCAAGGCGAGGGTGCTTGCGGTCGACTATCGACTTGCGCCGGAGTCGCCCTATCCGGCCGGGCTTGAGGATTGCCGCGAGGCCGTGGGCTTTGCTTTCGGGAATGCCGCGGAAATCGGCGCTGATTCCGACAGGGTGTTTGTCGGGGGCGACAGCTCGGGTGGAAATCTCGCGCTGGCTACCGCACTTTCCGGCGACGAGTGTTGCAGGCGGCTCGCAGGTGTGGTGTGTTTCTATCCGGTGACGAAGGCTTATCCTGACGGTTCGGCTTCGTGGGGTGACTACGGGTCGGGCTATGGTCTGGATGCGGATCTGATGGAGGCTTTCAATAGTGCGTATATCGGTCATCTTAAAGGCGATGTCGCGGGCGATGTCAATGTCGGCGACCTGAGTGATGAGGCGCTTGAGCATCTGCCCCGGACTCTGCTTGTGGCTGCCGGGCGCGACATTCTCTGCAATCAAGGACGCGAGTTTGCGACAAGGGTAGGGGCGCAACGGCTGACGAGGGTTGAGTTTCCACAGGCAGTCCACCTTTTCATCACTGTCGGCGGTCAGCCCGAGGCATTCCGCCGGGCTGTCGAACTGACGGTCGGGTTTATAGAAGGGGAGTAGACCGGTCACTCCCGATATATTGATTTCATTAAACGGATAACCCCGCTCCACATTTCGGTGTGAAGCGGGGTTGATGTTTTTTATCCTATGACGGGAAATTGATTACTTGTTGATGAATTTCTTGCCGTTCTGGATAACGATGCCCTTGTATTCCTTGCTTACGCGCTGGCCAAGTACGTTGTACATGGGAGCGTCGGGGTTGAGGGTTTCGTCAGCGATGATGTTGCTGATACCAGACTGACCGGCTGCAGTGAATTCAAAGCCATAGAGACCTACCTGGCTTTTGGGGTTGAAGAGGTAGTAAGACTGACCGGCTTTTACAGGGAAGCTTACATAGCCGAGAGCGGGACGGTTCTGGGTGATGCCGTTGGTGTGCTGGAGGATGTAATCTTCAGGCATTTTACCAACATTGAGATACTTGGCATTGCCTTCGTCTACGCTGCCTTCAAAAGCGAAGCCTGTGTTCTGATAGAATATGGCAACATCGATGGATTCGGGAGCAAGAGGCTGTTTTGTTGCAGCGTCAACGATGTAGGTGAGGTGATTGCCCTTATTGATATATACAGCTGTCTTAAGAGTTCCGTCAGCTTTAGCATCAAACTTCCAGTACATACCTTTTGCGGGCATGTCCATTCCGGGTTCCCAATAAGTACCTGCCACACGGAATACTTCGTCTCCGTCAGAGTTGGTTTCGTAGTAGTACCAAGAAACTGATTCGGGATTGCCCTGACCCATGAGATACTGTGCGAATGTAGGATTGCAGCCGTCGACGATGAGGGCGTCGTTGCCGTCTACAGAACCTTTGAGCTGCCATGCGTCTGCTCCGGTTGCAATAGTTTTGTCTGCATTGGGGGTTGAGAGGCCGGTGAGGGTGATGTTAGCTGTTGAGGCCGAGATTTGTGAAGTGCTGAGTTCACCGGGTTTGCTTGTGTCGGGGGCTTCAGCTGTGCCTCCTGCATAGATATTGTTTGTCAGTTTTTCAAGTGTAGCTGTTGTAAGGTCAAAGTCAGCTGCGCGCCAGATTTCCTGAGCGTTAACAGACCATGCCATGCATGCCACGGCAGCAAGAGTAAAGATTTTCTTCATAAGGTTGAATTTTTAAGGTTATGGTATTATTAATGTTGAAAATTTATTTTCGGAAAGTATCGTGGATGTGATTAAATACTAACTTTAATTCTTGTATGAAGCCAAAGTTTTGACGCGGGGCAAAGTTATAAAATATTTTTATAATAAAATAGATTTATTGAATTTATTTTCATTTATTTTTAGTTAAATCTATGCGGCTGTTAAATCAGACATATGTCGGGGGCTTATTGTATGTCAGATGTTTTGGAGGAGACCTGTGGCTGAGTCCATGATGTAGCCGCTGACTCGGACATCCTTGGCCATCAGAGGGTGGTTGCGGATGAGGTTGACGGTCTCTGCGACGGCTTCGGGAGTGTCGGTGAATCCGTGAAGCCAGCTGTTTAGGTCGATTCCGCAGTGGCGCATGAGCGATATGTGTTCCTCGTCGATTCCGCGTTCACGCATCAGGTGGAGCATTTCCTCGGCATCCATGCCCTGCACACCGCAGCCGGTGTGGCCTATGACCATGATCTCGTTGACTCCGAGTTCGTAGACAGCCACGAGCAGCGAACGCATGGTGGAGTCAAAGGGATTGGTGATTGTGCCGCCGGCGTTCTTGATCATCTTGACATCTCCATTACGGATACCGAGGGCGGCCGGGAGGAGCTCGACAAGACGTGTGTCCATGCAGGTCACGATTGCTATGCGTTTGTCGGGATACTTGGATGTCTCATAGCGGCGATAGCCTTCAGAGGCTACGAACTCGCGATTATACCGAATAATTTCGTCAATCATTGCAGTGAGTTTTTTAATCTATTTTTCGGGGTTTCTTATCGGATACGGGTTTTATGTTGCAAAGATATATAAAAAACAGAGTGCCACAAGCTGTGGCACTCTGAAAAATTTTTAATCACGGCTCTGTCTTATTTTCCGACAAGAGTGTCGATGTCTTCGTCGACGGTAGAGATGGTGGCGATGTTGAATTTCTCTTTCAACACCTTTAGGATATCGGGGGTGAAGAAAGCCGGAAGGGTAGGTCCTGTATGGATGTTCCTGACTCCGAGGCTCAGGAGCGCGAGAAGCACGATGACGGCTTTCTGCTCATACCACGCAATGTTGTAGACTATCGGAAGGTCATTGATGTCTTTCAGACCCAATGCCTCCTTCAAGGCAGTAGCGATGACCACGAGCGAGTAGCTGTCGTTGCACTGGCCTGCATCGAGGACACGCGGGACTCCCTCGATGTCGCCGAGCGGTAGTTTGTTGTAGCGGTATTTAGCGCATCCGGCTGTCAGAATCACACAGTCTTCAGGAAGTTTCTCGGCAAATTCGGTGTAATATTTTCTCGACGGGAAGCGACCGTCGCAGCCTGCCATGACGACAAATTTCCGGATTTTTCCGCGTTTGATGAGGTCGATGATCTTCGGTGCGAGGGCGAGCACCTGATTGTGGGCGAATCCGGCTACGATTTTTCCGTTTTCAATTGCCTGCGGGGGCTGGCAGGAGGCCGCACGGCTGATGAGCTCCGAAAAATCTTTTCTGCCGTCCTTGCCGGAGGCTATGTGCCGGGTTCCGGGCATGCCTACTACACCGGTCGTGTAGACACGGTCGGTGTATGTGGCGTTTTTGCGAGGAGGGACTATACAGTTTGACGTAAAGAGAAACATTCCGTTGAAAGTCTCGAATTCATCAGTCTGTTTCCACCACGCGTTGCCGTAGTTACCGGCGAAATGCGGGAATTTCTTGAAGAACGGGTAGCTCTGGGCGGGTAGCATTTCGGAGTGGGTATATATGTCGACGCCTTTTCCTTCGGACTGCACGAGCAGCTCTTCAAGATCCTTCAGGTCGTGCCCGCTGACAAGGATGCCCGGGCGGTCGCGTACACCTATCCCGACTTCGGTGATTTCGGGGTTGCCATAGGTCGAGGTGTTGGCCTTGTCGAGAAGGGCCATAGCCCTGACACCGCCTTCGCCGACATTGATTACAAGTGAGAAAAGCTCGTCGGCACTGATGTCTGACCGGCTTACCTCGGCGAGCGCGTTTTCGATTATCGTATAGACATCTTCGTCCTCATAGCCAAGGTTCGCGGCATGACGGGCGTAGGCTGCCATGCCTTTGCAGCCGTAGACAGCGAGCTGTTTGATGGCGCGGATGTCGGCGTTTTTTTCGGCGAGAACACCTGTGAACGCTTCAGCCTTTTCATATTCGTCGGCCTTGGCCTGAAACTCGACTTCCGGGAGACCGGGGAGCGGTATTTCCTCCTTTTTCGCTTGTCCGCAAAGGATGTTTTTAAGCTTGAACGCCTGTGTGATGTAGTCGTCAAGCATCGGATTGTCGAAGTTTGCGTTTGTGATTGTGGTGAAGAGTGCATCGATAATGAAGTGTGACGCTTCTCTTGACGGGGTGTTTTTTTCACGCAGAGCGCGGTTGACGATTGCGATGCCACGGGTGGCATACAAGAGAAGATCCATCCGGGCTGATGTCTCTGCTTTTTTTCCGCAGACTCCTTGCAGGGTACAGCCTGTTCCCTTTGCTGTCTCCTGACATTGATAACAAAACATGTCCATAGTCGATAAGTGTGTTTGTTTAGATAGTAGCCGGGTATATTAATGTGTGTACATGTCAAGGTGGTATAATTAATTACGGCTGTCATTTTAACAGCTCCGGGGGCTTTTATGTTCAAAGCAAAGGCCGCAGTCCATTCCGGGAACGGAAGGATTGCGGCCGTTTATGTTTATGAAGTGGAAAAACCGGATGTCAGGCCGTTGGGGGAAGAGTGTCAGGCCGGAGGTCAGAATGCCGCGGGCTTCATGGTGAGACCCGTTGTCTCCTGAAGGCCGAAGAGGAGGTTCATGGTGTGGACAGCGTTGCCTGCGCCACCTTTCAGCAGATTATCGATTACAGCCGTGATGAGCACCTTGCCGTCGATTTTGTCGAGGTGGATGATGCACTTGTTGGTGTTGACCACGTCTTTGAGGTCGGGAATCTTGGATGTGATGAATGTGAAGTTGTGGTCGGCGAAATAGTCGCTGTAGAGCTTTATGATTTCGGGGAGGTCGAGCGAGCAGTCGAGGTAGCTGACAGCCATTATGCCGCGCGAGAAGCAGCCGCGCATCGGCAGCATGTGGATCTTTGAGTTGAAGCTCTGTTGCATCGCCTTGAGGGCCTGAAGGATTTCGGGCATTTGTGTGTGGGCGAACGGGCGGTAGACCACCATGTTGTCGTTGCGCCACGCATAGTGGGTGGTGGGCCGGTGTTCCGCACCTTCGCTTGTCGCGCCGGTGATGACGGTTGTGTGGATGTCGGAGTTGAGCAGGAGGTTTTTGGCCAGCGGCATGAGTGAGAGCTCGACAGCCATAGCGACGCAGCCGGGGTTGGCTACATGGCGTGCACCGCGCACCATCGGTTTGCGGTTAAGCTCCGATAGTCCGTAGACGAAGTCGTGAGTGCCGTCCTCGATGCGGTGGTCGCGTGCGAGATCGATGATTTTGAGGTCTTCGGGCATGGTGTGTGTCTCGATGAATTCACGGGTCTTTCCGGCCGGGCGGCAGCAGAAAAGGACATCTATGTTTTTGAGATCGAAGTTGCTTGAAAAGTTCATGTCGATTTCTCCGTGGAGGCCCTGATGGACATCGACGATGCGCTGTCCGCCGACGGTGCGCGAATGAACCCATTTCAGTTCGACATCGGGGTGGTTGATTAGGATGCGGATGAGTTCGCCGGCGGCATAGCCTGAACCTCCGATTATGCCTACTTTGATCATGGATGAATATTTAAGGAGTAAAGTATTAAAGGATGAAGTATGAAGTATTAAGTATAAAGTGTGAGGTTATTAGGGTTGCGCAGTAGGGCCGGTGACCCTACTGCGCAATGGTGTCAGGATTCGGGGGCTTTGATGGTGTCGATGCCGCGCTGTATTCTGGCGATGGTCTCGTCGCGTCCGATAAGCTCGGTGATGTCGAAGATGTGCGGGCCTTTGCATTCGCCGACGAGGGTGAGTCGGAAGGCATTCATCACATTTCCGAGATGATAGCCCTTGGCAGCCACCCAGTCGAGGACGACGGGTTCTGCGCCCTTCGAGCTGAAGTCGGGGAGCGAGCGGAGCACCTCGATAAGCTCTGTGAGGATGGCGGGGGTATCTTCTTTCCAGCGTTTCTTGATGTCCTTTTCGGCGTAGGTCAAGGGTGCTACGAAGAAGAATTTTGCCTGATCCCAGAGGTCGGCAACGAAATTGATGCGTCCCTTCACGAGTGAGACCACCCGGGCGATGTAATCGTCGGAGAAATCGGCTGCGTTCACGCCGTGAGCCTCAAGGACGGGGCGGAACAGGCGGGCGAGTTCGTCGTCGGGTGTGGTCTGGAGATATTCGTGGTTGAACCAGCGTCCTTTGTCGAAAGCGAATTTAGCGCCCGAACGCGAGCAGTGGTCGAATGAGAATTTCGCGATAAGCTCGTCCATCGACATGATTTCGGTGTCGTCGCCGGGATTCCATCCGAGAAGGGCGAGGAAGTTGATGACAGCTTCGGGAAGGTAGCCCGACTCGCGGTAGCCCGAGGAGACAGCGCCTGTCTTGGGGTCGGTCCATTCGAGAGGGAACACGGGGAAGCCGAGGCGGTCGCCGTCGCGCTTCGAGAGCTTGCCTTTGCCGTCGGGTTTGAGCAGAAGGGGGAGATGGACGAATTCAGGACGGGTGTCGGCCCAGCCGAATGCTTCGTAAAGGAGCACGTGGAGCGGTGCTGACGGCAGCCATTCCTCGCCGCGGATGACGTGGGACACTTCCATGAGATGGTCGTCGACAATGTTGGCGAGGTGATAGGTCGGAAGGTCGTCGGCGCTCTTGTAGAGCACTTTGTCGTCGAGAATCGATGAGTTGATGGTCACTTTTCCGCGCAGGAGGTCGTTGACTTCCACGTCGCGTCCCGGTTCGATGAGGAAACGGACCACGTAGGGGGTGCCCTCGTCCATGAGGCGTTTCACTTCTTCGGGCTGCATCGCGAGGGAGTTGCGCATGTTCATGCGGGTCGATGCGTCATACTGGAAGTTAGGAGTGGCCGCGCGTGCGGCTTCGAGTTCCTCGGGGGTGTCGAAAGCGATGTATGCGCGTCCGGCATCGAGGAGCTGTCTGACATGTGTGCGGTATATGTCACGGCGTTCGCTCTGCTTGTAAGGACCGTAAGCGCCGCCTTCGCGGACACCTTCGTCAATCTTGATTCCGAGCCATGCAAGCGACTCGTTGATGTAGTCCTCCGCACCCGGGACGAAACGGTTGGAATCGGTGTCCTCGATACGGAGAATCATGTCGCCACCGTTGCGACGTGCGAAAAGATAGTTGTAAAGCGCTGTGCGGACACCTCCGATGTGGAGCGGGCCTGTTGGAGAGGGAGCGAAACGTACTCTTACTTTGCGGTTCATGTCGTGAAAATTGATTGCTTATTTTTACGGCAAAATTATGAAAATTTTTGCGAGATGCAAAAAGGCTGCGGAATACTTCTTTGGATAATAGGCGGAAAAGTTGTAATTTTGTCTCAGAGTCTGTTTGCTTTTCCGGCTATGAAATCAGCGGAAGCCGCCATGAGCGGTCTTGCGGCAGTCGCGGCTGTGGCCCGGACTTGGGTCTCCAAGTCATAAAAAATGGAAAAAACGCTCTTCTCCCGAGGCTATTCCGATAACCGTAAGCAAACAAAATTTCAGAAAAAGAAGTTTACCTCTTGATAGAATGACTAAAACACGATTGCCTTAATGGAGACGACAGCACCATACGTACCGGAACCGGCCATACGCCGTCTGCCGTGGTATCTCGCCTGCGTGTCGCGTCTGAGAGCGGAGGGAGTCGAGTATGTTTCCTCGACAGCAATCTCACATCAGCTCAATGTCGACTCGTCGCAGATAGCGAAGGATTTGTCGTATCTCAACATCAAGGGCAAGACACGCATAGGCTATGAGGTAAAGGAGCTTGAACGCGGTCTGCTCGATTTTCTCGGTTTCCATCGCGAGCACAATGCGGTGATGATGGGTGTCGGCAGCCTCGGCGCGGCGCTTATGGCCGACTCCGGCCTGTCGCGCTACGGGCTCAACATCGTAGCCGGATTCGATGTCAATCCCGATGTGGTCGGTACGCGGCTCGGCGGCAAGCCTATCTATGATTATTCGGATCTTGAGCGCCGTGTGAGGGAGCTTGACGCGGAAATCGCTGTTATCGCAGTCCCCGTGGAGAGTGCTGCGGAGGTCGCACAGAAGTGTGTCGATGCAGGAATAAAGGCGCTCTGGAATTTCACACCTTTCCATATCAAGACATCGCCGGCGGTGGCCATACA
The DNA here is from genome assembly GCF_004803915.1 of Duncaniella dubosii. NCBI lineage: Bacteria > Pseudomonadati > Bacteroidota > Bacteroidia > Bacteroidales > Muribaculaceae > Duncaniella > Duncaniella dubosii. Next base: position 973,436 of record NZ_CP039396.1, on the reverse strand, counting down.
GAACACCTCGATTTATGCGCATCTCGCGGTGATGTATAACCGTATGCCAAAATGAAAATAATCCGTCTCGTTTCGTTATCATCCTCTCCCGACATTGATATCCACCCGGATTCGGCCCTGATTCTTCCGGGCCGTCCACTTTTCATGCCCGAATGGGGTGAGGGATGGGTGGCGTCGTTGCATCCGTCGGTCAGAATCGGCCGTCTCGGCAAGAACATCGCACGCAAGTTTGCCTCGCGCTACTATGACGGCGTGAGCCTTTCGCTTCGTGTCACCCTTAGGGAGTGCGCGGGGCTTGAGGGTGTTTTGTCGGGGATGGATTCGAGCCTTGTCAACGGGGCATGGCTGCCGGCGGCACATGCTCAGGACGGGGCGACGGTTCAGGTGTCGGTTTCCGATGTCCCGGTCTTTGAATCGGTGTCAGAGCCGATTGCGCCGACTGTCGATGAGGTCATAGCAAATGTCAGTGAATACATGACGTTAAAGATGGGCGATGTCATCATGCTGCCTCCGATTGCCGAGCCGGTAGACCTGAAAGAAGGGTCGCGCATCTCAGCTTTACTCGACGGGGAGACAGTGGTCGATCTGAGAATAGTCTGAGCAGCATCGTTCAATCCGAGGTTTTACAGGAATTGTAATACATATACAACGATATACAACGAAAGTGGCGCTTTCAATGAAGCGCCACTTTTGTTGTATGGTTTCCGACTTTGACGATGTAAAGCCCGGTCGGGAGTATGATTCGGCGGGATTCGCCGTGGTAGGCCGGTGTGCCGGCGATGGTGTAGACTGAGGCCGGCAGGTCTGAACCGCTGATGATAATAGCCTCGCCGCCTCTGACAGTGACGGGTTCGGACGCCATGATGTCGTCGATGGCAGAGTCGTCGCTGTTTCCTGCCATGAAGCGGATCAGCCGGCCGTCGGTGCGGATGTTTGTCAAGGGATAGCCGGGGTCGTTATGCGACCATGAAATGAAACGCGGGCTTGGAGGCGCAGTGTCGGCGGTGTATTCGGTGACGTTTGACGCGCCCGGAAGGGGTCGCTGGGGGAGGCTGAGGGCGATGTACGGCTGATGGCCTCGACGAGATCTACGTGCTGGTGGGAGCGGGTGTTGTTGACAGTGTTGCTGAACCAGATGTCTTTGTCGTAGTCGATGTGCCATATCAACATGCCTTCGCCTCTGAGATAGGAATCCCAGCCCTCCTTAAGCCGGTTTTCGAAGAGGAAAAATTCGTCATCGGAATCAGTCTTGACAAGATAGGCGGTATTGGTATCGGCAAGCGGTTCGAGCGCATATTCGCCGGGACTGTCGATTACTTCTGGCTTCAGCCATCCGAGCGACATGCGTTCGAAAGATGAATAGAGAGGCGGTGTGCGGGAGTCGTTGAGATAGCAGCCGATATCAAGTACGCTCCAAGTATCGGGTGTAAGATAGGTGAGCAGCGAGTGTCCGGTATAGTACAGGTCGGGGAGTCCCATGACGTGTGAGAATTCATGGCAGAACGTACCGATGCCGTCAGGCTTGTCTCCCTCGATTTCGTTTGAACAGGCGTAGTGGTTGAGCAGACAGCCGTTGTAGTACCGGTTCATGTCGCCGACCTTCCAAGAGTGAGGCCACACGGTATTGATGTCTTCAAGGTTGCCCGACGATTCGCCACGGCCGGCATAGATGAGATACACGTTGTCGATTTCACCGTCATTGTCGCAGTCATAAATTGAAAAGTCGAAGCCTTGGGCAGCGAGAATGTCGCATGCGTCGGGTATCATGTAGGACGCGTTGGCATCATCGTAAGGCTCGTTGCGTCCGTAGTATGCCTGTGTGTGGGGTAAGGTCACCGGCCCTACGACATCGAACTGCGGAGTGAACACCCCGGCAGACGATACAATGAAATAATCGCGTGCAGAGCCTGAGGCTCTGTCCCGGTCAAAACCTTCAAGGTTTAGCATGTCGCTGAAATATTGCTGCGGCATGGGGGTCGAGAATTTCACGTCGGTATATTCGGCGAGGATTATAAGTCCGCGCGGAGAACCTGTGACGGGGAATGTCGTGGTGCTCATGGATTCCGGTGCGCGTGAAGGGGCGTATTTCGGACTGATGGCGCGTATAGGAGAGACCTCGGCTGACAATGCCGCTTTTTCAATTACAGCGTTGCTGTCGAGGTTTTTAAGGGACGTCAAAGTTGCCGGCGAACGGAACTGAGGGTCGGCGGCGGCCACTCCGCTGCTGACCATTCTCCCGTTGTCGCCTGTCTCCGCGAAACAGAGGGTCGCTCCGTCGGCCACAAGGGGGTATCCGTCGTCGGTCACAAGGTAGTGGAATCGTTCGTCACCCACCATCCGGTAGCCGACGGTCGAGCCGTCGGGGAGTGTGGCGGTATGTCTCACCGGGCGGGCCGGTGATGCTCCGAGGCTTATGGCTGAAATCAGCGCTATGGTTGCAGGCAGAAGTCTGTGTGATGAAGTCATGATGTAAAGATAGGACTTTTTTGCTTAACGGTGAAAATAAATGTGACGAAATAAGAAAAAGAACAGGTGAAATACTTGTCAGTAATGCAAGGCTGTATTATCTTTGCGTACAATGTATTTACTATATGCTATGAGAAAAATATCCTTATCTTTACTACCATGTGCCATCGGACTGATTATGGCCGTTTCGTGCAATGAGAGCGACGAGAAACCTATGGCTGTTTTTTCCGACTTCAGCTATCAGGTGACCATGCCCGACGGCGACGAAGTTGCTTCGCCCGACTGGACACCATTGTTGCCCGGATGTTATCCCGACCCGTCGATAGTCAGGGTTGACGATGATTACTATATGGTTAATTCTTCGTTTGCGTTCTATCCGGGAGTGCCGATATGGCACAGTACCGACCTGCGCAACTGGGAGCGCCTCGGCTATGTGCTCGACAGACCTTCGCAGCTCTCGCTCCCCGACAGCATCCGTGTGTCGGGTGGCATATATGCGCCTTCGATTTCCTATAATCCCCACAATGAGACTTTCTATATGATAACGACGCTCGTTGACAACGGGGGCAATTTCTATGTGACATGCAAAGACCCGAAAAAAGGTGAATGGAGCGATCCGGTCTGGTTGCCGGAGGTCGGCGGGATTGATCCGAGCCTGTTTTTCGATGCCGACGGCAAGGCTTATATAGTCAACAACGACTCTCCTGAAGGGGAGGCGCTCTACGACGGTCACCGGACCATACGCATCCATGATTTTGACTGGAAGACAGGCCGTGTGACCGGCGAGTCGAAGGTGATAGTCAACGGAGGTGTCAATATCGATGAGAAGCCCGTATGGATTGAAGGACCACACCTATATTATATAGGTGGGAAATATTTCCTTATGTGTGCCGAAGGAGGCACTGGCCCTGACCACCGCGAGGTGATATTTGAATCGGCAAGTCCCAAAGGGCCGTTCAGACCGTGCCGCATAAATCCGATACTGACGCAGAGAGGTCTTGACCCCTCGCGGCGATACCCCGTCACCTGTGCCGGGCATGCCGATCTCGTCGAGGACAAGGATGGCAGATGGTGGGCTGTGTTTCTCGGGGTGCGTCCCTACTCGGAAGACGGTCATGACATCATGGGGCGCGAGACTTTCATCCACCGTGTCGGCTGGAAATACGGCCAGCCTGTCATCACCGCCCGCGACGAGGTGCTTGAAGGGCGTCCGCAGCGCGAGCGTGAGAGCCGTCTGTGGACTGCCGACGGGCTTGTCGACGATGCGTTTTTCATCAGGAATCCGAAATCTGGTTTCTACAGCACAGACGCAGACGGGACTCTGACCGTTGAGGCTTCGCCTGTGAGATTTGCCGACAAGAAATCGCCATCGGCCATCGGACGCTGGGTGACGGAAAATGCGTTCGAACTGAGCGTGACACTCGATGAGTTCTCACCGCAGAGCCCTGAGGACATCGCGGGACTTATGCTGTTTCAGGATGATGACTGTCATATTGTCTTCGGAAAGGCGGTCAATTCGTATGGCGATGTGGTTGCGCGGGTCGATGCCCGGAGCAAGAATGACCGAGTGATAGAGTTCGAGTCGCCTCTCGACGACTCTTCGCAGCCTCTGCGTCTCAGGATAGTGGCCGACGGAAAGGGCAGCTACAGTTTTGAGTATGCCGAAGGCGATGAAGACTACCGTCAGTTGCCTCAGACAGTTCCCGCCTCGCTTCTCAGCACCCGCACCGCCGGAAACTTCACGGGCACTGCTATGGGGGTCTATGCGGTGGCTGCCGAGTGAATCAGCACGTTATTAGATTGATAGTGAAACCACAGGAATTTATGTTAATTTTAGTATTAAAGTGTTAATTATTGGATTTTTCGCGAAATAAATTATTTTTTTTGAAAATAATCAGTAAATTAGCACACTAAAATCTATTTACCTATCCCTTCTCGCTGCGCGAGGCGGCTGCGGCCCCTGAAAAAGTGCAGTGAGCATTTTATCACCTTAAACAACTGTTATGGAACCGCGTGACACTTCAATGCCAAACGACGCATTGGATAAAACCTTGAACGAAGGCGCCGCATCAGTGGCAGCCGATTCTACAAACATTTCCACTCCGACACCCGAACCGGCCGAGACCGTCTCATCGGCTGTAGCTGTTGAGGAGGAGTCGCCGGTGGCTGCTTCGTCTGAAGAGCTTTCAGAAGAAGTCGCTACGGAACGTTCGCATGAGCCTGCAACAAAAGAAAGCATCCTCGCTGCATTGAAGCTCCTTTCGGAGAAAGAACCTGCAGAGATCACCAATGAGGAAGTGTCGCGTCTGAAACAACAGTTCTATGCAATCCGCAACGAGGAGCAGCGCAACGAACGTGAGGCTTTCGTCGAGGCGGGAAATCAGCCTGAGGCTTTTCAGCCCACCACAGATGAAACCGAGGAGGCATTCAAGGCCATCCTTGCCACTGTAAAGGAGAAAAAGGCCGAGCAGCGTGCAGCCATCGAGGCCGAGCAGCAGAAGAACTACGAGCGCAAGAAGGAAATCATCGACAAGATTATTGAAATGGGAAGCGATGTCGACAATGCCAACCGTTTCTTCCAGCAGGTGCGAGATCTCCAGAATGAATTCAAGGAAATCGGCGAAGTGCCCGCTCCCGTAGCCGCCGATTTATGGAAAAGCTATCAGGATGCAGTCGAGAAATTCTACGACCAGCTCAAGATAAACAAGGAGCTCCGCGACTATGATTTCAAGAAGAACCTTTCGGAAAAGGAACTTCTTGTGGCCGAAGCCGACAAGCTTCGTGCGGAAGAGGATGTCATCGCAGCATTCCGCCGCCTTCAGGAACTCCACGAGCAGTGGCGTTCGATCGGTCCTGTGCCCAAGGAAGTGCGTGAGGAAATCTGGGGCCGCTTCAAGGATATATCAGCTGAAATCAACAAGCGCTACCAGACATTCTTCGAGGAGCGCAAGGCACGTGAGCGTGAAAACGAGCTCGCTAAGGAAGCGCTCTGCGAACGCATCGAGTCATACGAATTCGACAAGCTTTCGACCTATGCCGCATGGGACGAGATGACCAAGCTCATAATCGCCGCTCAGGAAGACTGGAAGAAGATCGGCTATGCTTCGCGCAAGTCGAACAATGCGCTGTTTGCCCGCTTCCGTGAGACATGCGATAAGTTCTTTGCCGCCAAGGCCGAGTTTTTCCGTGGCATGAAAGACACTCTTTCGCGCAACCTTGAGAAGAAAATCGCACTCTGCGAGCGCGCCGAGGCTCTTAAAGACAGTACCGAATGGCGTAAGACAGCCGACGAACTCGCCGCCCTTCAGAAAGAGTGGAAGACTATCGGCGCTGTGGCCAAGAAGCATTCCGATCAGGTGTGGCGCCGTTTCCTTGCCGCATGCGACTACTTCTTCGAGCAGAAGAAAAAGAACAACTCCGGCACACGCCGCACCGAGCGCGCCAACCTCGAACAGAAAAACGAGATTATCGACAAACTCAAGGCTCTCGACCTTGAGACTCTCGGACGCGAAAACGCAATCAAGGCAGTCAAGGACCTTCAGGCCGAATGGCAGAGCGTCGGTCATGTGCCGTTCAGCGAGAAAGACAATATCTATGAGGCTTACCGTGCGGTTGTCAACGAGCTGTATCAGAAACTCGACATTTCGCAGCGCGGTTCGCGCATGGCTTCTTTCGAGAATACGATCAATGAAATCGGCAATGACGAAAACCGTCTCTATCGTGAGCGCGAACGCCTGATGCGTGTCTACGAGCAGCGCCGCAGTGAACTCCAGACCTATGAGAACAACATGGGCTTTCTTTCGGCCAAGTCGAAGAACGCCGGTTCGATGCTCAAGGATATGGAACGCCGCATGCAGCGTCTAAAAGACGATATCGCCGATCTTGAGAAAAAAATAGCTGTCATCGACAGCAAACTCTGAAAAGACCCGACGACAGGGGAGACACGAAGTCTCCGCAGATGTTGAGCCGCCGGGTTCTACGATTTGACCATCGGATGTGGATGTAAACACGTCCGATGGTCATTATTTGATGTCGAATTGATATTTTTTTCGTCTCCGTTTACAATATTTAAGGGTATCCGACCGATTATATATAAGAGACTAGACACACATTTTGGCTATGGGAAAAGGTAACAGACACGGACGATATTTCCACAGGGCTCTGACTTTAGTTGACTTCCTTATACTTAACGGGGTCTTTTTTGTCGTGACCATACTCAACCCGTCGGTGGCTGAAATCCACACGCGCCTTATATGGGTGTTGCTCAACGTGGCCTATATCCCGGTGGCGCGTCACATCGGGCGCATCCACAAGGTCAGGGCAATGCAGATGGACAGGCTGATGCTTTCGGCTCTACACGCCGTCTGTTTCCATGCTCTCGGATTCATATTCCTGCTCTATTTCCTGAAACTCGATGCCATACCGTGGCGTGTCTTTGCGGAGTTCTACTCGGTGAGCGCGCTGATGCAGATGGCGTGGTGGCTCGGTTCACATTATCTTCTGAAGACCTATCGGCGCAGTGGCCGCAGCTATTCGCGCATAGTAATCGTCGGGTGTAATCCCACCGGCGAGCGTCTGCTGGCTGAGATGGAGCTTGACAGCGGTTTCGGCTACAGATGTCAGGGATTCTTTGACCGCTACTGTCCGCCTGATTTCGAACTGCGCAGCCAGTATGCCGGCAATCTGGAGGAACTGGAGAAATTTGTGGTCGAGAACCATACCGACGAGATTTTCTATGCCCTTTCGGGTGAGCAGCGTGAGGCCGTCCAGCTCATACTGGGCATATGTGAGAAACACATGGTGAAATTCCACTTTGTCCCTCAGATTTCTCCCTTCCTGACACGCAAGTTCCGGCTTGACTCCATCGGGCAGATGCCGGTGCTCGAAGTGCGCCACAACCCGCTTGAGCGCAATGCCAACCGGGTGCTCAAACGTGCGTTTGACATAGCCTTCTCAGGTACATTCCTCATATTCTCTCCTGTCATCTTCATCCCCGTGGCGATTGCCATCAAGCTCAGCTCTCCCGGCCCGGTGTTTTTCCGCCAGATGCGCACCGGCTACATGGGACGCGATTTTCTTTGCTGGAAATTCCGCACCATGAGGGTCAACGAGCAGGCCGACAGTATGCAGGCCACGAGGAATGACCCGCGCAAGACGAAACTCGGCGATTTCCTGCGCCGCACGAGCATCGACGAGCTGCCGCAGTTTATCAATGTGTTCATGGGCGACATGTCGATTGTCGGCCCGCGTCCACACATGCTTAAACACACCGAGGACTACCGCCGTCTAATCAGCCAGTACATGGTGCGCCATCTGATCAAACCCGGCATCACCGGATGGGCGCAGGTGCGCGGCTACCGGGGTCAGACCGAGGAGCTTTGGCAGATGGAGCGACGTGTCGAACACGACATCTGGTATATAGAACACTGGTCGTTTCTCCTCGACCTTAAAATAATCGTCCGCACGGTCATCAATGCACTTGGCGGTGAGGAGCAGGCTTTCTGACTCTTGCGCCGGCCTATTATTGTCCAATCCAATCTCATCCAGTACAATTGTCAGAACCAATACTCGATATAAAGGAACGTGCGGTCGCACTTCTGCGCCGGTTTTATGGTTACAGTGAATTCCGTCCCTTGCAGCTCGATATAATAACTACGGCTGCGTGCGGGCGCGACTGCGTGGTGCTCATGCCTACGGGGGGCGGCAAGTCGATATGCTATCAGATTCCGGCTCTGCTGACCGACGGAGGGGTGACCGTGGTCGTCTCTCCGCTCATAGCGCTTATGAAGGACCAAGTGACCGCGCTGACCGCCAATGGCATTCCTGCGGCGGCGGTCAACTCAATGCAGACCGAGGCCGAGAACCACAATATACTCCAGCAGCTTTTCACAGGCCGCATCAAGATTCTCTACATATCTCCCGAACGCCTTCTGATGGAAATCGACCGCTGGTCGCGCGATCTTCCGATAAGTCTGATTGCCATCGACGAGGCTCACTGCATCTCGCAATGGGGACATGATTTCCGACCGGACTACACCCGTCTCTCGCGGCTGAAGGAGCTTTATCCCCACGTGCCTGTCATGGCGCTCACAGCGACGGCCGACCGTCTCACGCGCGACGACATCGCCCGACAGCTCTGCCTCAGAGATCCGGCCACGTTTATCGGCTCGTTTGACCGTCCCAACATCTCGCTCCGGGTGATGAACAATCCCGGCAAGAGCCAGCGTCTGCGCTACATCGCGATGCTCATCGACCGTTACCGCCACGATTCAGGTATAGTCTACTGCATCAGCCGGAAGTCGGCAGAGTCGATGAACAATGAGCTTCTCGGCATGGGCTACAAATCGGTGGTCTATCATGCCGGTCTTTCAATCGAGGAGCGCAACCGTGCGCAGGACCGTTTTATCAACGGCGATGTTCAGGTGGTGTGTGCCACCGTGGCTTTCGGAATGGGTATCGACAAGAGCAATATCCGCTGGGTGGTCCACAACAACATGCCCCGCAACATCGAGAGCTACTATCAGGAGATAGGGCGTGCCGGACGCGACGGCGTGAAGGCCGAGGCAACGATGTTCTATTCCTACGCCGACATCATCACTCTTCAGGGGTTCGTCGACGAGAGCGGCCAGCAGGCCATAAACAGCGAGAAACTGAAGCGCATGCAGGAGTATGCGGAGTCGTCGCTGTGTCGCCGACGCATTCTGTTGAGCTATTTCAACGAGACGATGGACCATGACTGCGGCAACTGCGACGTGTGTCTCAATCCCCCCGAACGTATGGACGGTACGGTCATCGCCCTGAAGGCTATGAGCGCCATCATAAGGACTGAGGGCAAGGTCGGCTTCACGATGCTGATCGACATTCTGCGCGGGGCTTCGAAACGCGATCTCATCGACCGTGGCTACGACCGGATAAAGACCTACGGCGCGGGGCGCGACCTGAGCTATCCAGAGTGGAACTCCTATCTCTCGCAGCTCATACAGCTTGGTCTGATCGACATCGCCTATAATGAAAACAACCATCTGAAGGTGACGGCCTACGGAGCGATAGTGCTGCGCGACCGCACTCCCGTCACACTTGCTCAATACAAAGAGCCTGAACGCCGCAAGACGGCGCGCGGAAGGAAGGAGGTTATCCCCGAACCGGAACTCAAGCCGGCCGAGCGCCTGCTGGCCGAGCTGAAGGAGGTGCGTCTGAAGCTTGCGCGCAAGGAGCAGGTGCCTCCCTACATCGTGTTTTCCGACAAGACGCTGCTTGAAATGGTGCGCGTAGAGCCTGTGGACATGGACTCGTTTGCCCGTGTCGAGGGTGTCGGCGAGAAGAAGACGGTCAAATACTGGAAACCATTTGTCACCGCCATACGCAAGTTCAAGGGGATTGCCGAGTCGCTGGGGACAGGGCTGTCACACGAAGAGACGCTTCTGCTTCTCAATGCGGGCTATGATGTCAACGGCATCGCCGAGACCAAGGGTATCAAGCCGCGGACTGTCTACAGCCATATCGTGTCGCTCATCCGTCAGGACAAGCTGACCGACTTTTCGGCTATTATCACCCGCGAGCAGTATATGCGAGTGATGACCGTCGCGCGCGAGAATCCCGACGGGATGTGGGACATTCTCAACAGCGAGATGCCTGACGGCCTTCCCTCGGTTGCGCTCGCAATAAGCGACTTTCTGCTTAGGCAGAAAGAGAAATGATTTTAATAAACGTCTCTAAATATATTAGCTATGAATTCTGTCAATGAAGATGAGAAGATGAAATGGGAGACCCTCAGCAGTGAGTATCTCTTCCGCCGTCCGTGGCTCACAGCCCGGCGCGATGTCGTGCGTCTGCCCAACGGCACTGTGTATGACGAGTATTATGTGCTTGAATACCCTATGTGGATCAATGTGATTGCCATCACTCCGGAGGGTAAGTTTGTGATGGTGAAGCAATACCGTCACGGACTCGGCATCGTGGCGACGGAGCTTTGCGCGGGTGTGGCGGAGAGGGGTGAAGACCCGCTGACCACGGCGCAGCGCGAGCTGCTTGAGGAGACCGGTTTCGGTGGCGGGGAGTGGGAGCTGTCGATGGTCATTTCGGCCAATCCGAGCAGCCAGAACAATCTCAGCTACAGTTTCATCGCCCGTGATGTGGAGCGCATCGCCGAGCAGCATCTCGACGAGACCGAGGATATCCGGGTCGAATTGCTCAGCGAGGATGAGGTCTGGGATATGCTTGTCAACGACAACATGAAGCAGGCTCTTATGGCTGCTCCGCTCTGGAAATATTTCGCTCTGAAAGGACGGCAGAAATAATCGGGAGATAATAGACAAAAACAGATGTGCAGGGAATGCTTGACCGGCAAGCGTTTCCTGCACATCTGTTTTTTGTCTGTTTATACGTCAGTCCTGATTGGCGAGGTGAGTTGTTCAGCGGGTCACGACGCGATATTCTGTCGCTCCGCCCGAGACGACCGAGTAGCGTCTGAGGGCGTAGCCCCGTTCCTGTGCCGGGCCTGAGATGGGGTTGCCACGGTTCTGGAACACGTCGAACGTGCTCCCGCACGATGGGCAGCGGGCGAAGAGTTCGCCTTCGGGAATGGACACGCGGACGTTTGGGCGCACTTCGAACGGACATGCGAGGTCGTAGGCGTGGAGGTCGCCGAGCACGTCGGTGACGAGCAGCAGGCCGCCGTAGCCGGTGCGGTCGAGTGTCGTGTAGGGGAAGTTGGAGGGGACGCGCTCCTTGGAGTTGAATATGTAGGTGCGCGATGAGGCTGCGTCGCCCTGCACGCCATATATGTTCCAGTCGCCGACGGTGTGGAATGTCAGATGGACTTCGGCGTATGGGATGCGGTCGTCATCGACCGACTCGCATGCCGTCAGCATAGCTGCGAGCGTGAGCGCCGGGAGCAGTTTGCGAAGGAGAGCGGGCATGGCGGTGATATATTTACTGGAAAATAGAGGTGAAGACTTCGCCGAATTTATCGGCTGCTTCCTGAATCTTGTTTCCGATGAAGGGTTTGAGCATCGGGGGTATTTCAATTTTGACTGCCGGTGTGAGTATGGTCGAGTCCTCGCCGGCTTCCTTGAGGTTGACGCTGAGGCTGAGGGGGACGGGGCATCCTTCGGCCGAGAAGCTTACGCGGCTTGTGGGGATGCGCTCGCTGATTTTAAACACGAGCTGTCCGATGGCGGGGGCTTCCATGCGGATGCAGTCACCGTCGAATTCGACGCCGTTGAGCTTTTCGCGATGCTCTTCGGGGAGCTGGTCGACGAGCGAGCGGTATTGGCTGAGGTCAGCCACACGTTCGTATATCTGTCCGATGGGACGGGGTAGTGTCACGGGTTTGCCTGTATATGTTGCCATAACTTTAGCTTTTTTGTGGTTGAGGTTTGTTTTTGTTTTATGGTGATAAAAGCCACCGGCCCGTTGAAATTCTGATTGCGGACAGGTGGCTTATGATTTTTCTATCATTATTGACGGTCGGTCGGGCCGTTTGGGCGGAGCGACGGTCGTCAGAGGGGATTTATTCATCGACCTTGGGGGAGTCGGGAGTCCAGAGCGAGGGGTCTTTGCGCCATTCCTTGAGGGTTGCGACGTCGCTCTCGCGGATAAATCCGGTTTCGAGGGCTGCGGTGATGAGGGCCGAGTAGTTCGAAAGTGTCATGAGGTTGACGTTTGCTTCCTTGAAGCGCTTTACTGCCACGGGGAATTCGTAGCTGAATATAGCGACCATGCCGATGACTTCGCAGCCGGCGTTGCGGATGGCTTCGACGGCCTTGAGGCTGCTTCCGCCAGTCGATACGAGGTCTTCGATGACCACTACTTTCTGTCCGGGGCGGAGGTCGCCTTCGATGAGGTTTTCAAGTCCGTGATCCTTGGGGGTCGAGCGGACATAGACGTATGGGAGACCGAGTGTGTCGGAAACGAGAGCGCCTTGGGCTATCGCGCCGGTGGCCACACCTGCGATGGCGTCGACATCTCCGAAGTTCTCGAGGATAATGCGGGTGAGCTCGACCTTGATAAAATTGCGGACATCGGGATAGGAGAGTGTCTTGCGATTATCCGTATAGATGGGTGAGTTCCAGCCTGACGCCCAAGTGAAAGGGTTTTCCGGCTGAAGTTTGATAGCACTGATTTTCAGTAGCTTCTCTGCGAGGATAAGGTCAAGATTTTTCATGTGGATTGCTATTCGGGAAATAGGTTGAATGAATTGATAATATTCGGGCGCAAAATTAGAATTTTTGCCGTCGAAATGCAACTTTTTTTAGTTTACGTTTCTTAAAAAAGTTGTTTTTTAACAAGAGCCAGCGAACTGGACGACGGGTTTGCGTGGCATTTCAGAGGAAGACAGCACAGCGCCTTGTCGATATGCAGTTTACGACAAAATGGATAATAAAAAAGAAGATGTCTCACGACATCCTCTTTCCTTTTTAAACCTTTATCTTAATCTAATACTATGAAAAACACACATGCAAATGTACGCATTATAATTGATACAATAAGTAAAACCCAATTGGTTTTAACTTTTTTTGACTAAAAAATGCGCAAAAAAGTCCAAAAATGGCTCCATTTGCAAAAATTCTGCCCTCAATAGCGATTATTTAACCTTCGTAAATTGGATTTCGGCGTTATAGGCAGGTGAAAATGACATTGACAGACGTGTTACTGTACTGCATGGTTTTCCACCTTTGGTTGCAGGCTTCCATCCGCGCAGGAGTCGGACAAGCCGCATGACTTCTTCGTCAACCCTGACGTTGCACCTTCGTACATATTGTGGATTGCTGACTGTTCCGTCTGGAGTGATAATGAATTCGACAGTGGCTGTCCCGTTTAGTGCGGATGGGATTGCGGCATGAGGTTTCCGGGCATTCTTCCGCAGGAAAGCATAAAGAGCATTGATTCCGCCGGGGTATACGGGCGCGGTAATCTTGTTTGCTGCGGTCTTGACCTCGTTATATAGAGAAGTCGCGGGTTCATATCCGTTTTCATATAGTTCGGTCAGGAGGCTTAATGCTCCTTCCAGATTCTTTGTAGTGCCCAAGCCTTGGGCTTTCATGGTCGCGAGAGCTAACTTCATGTCGTTGCTGATAGTGTTATGCCTGTTGGCCTCTGTCAGATATTCGAGTGCATTGGGCCAGTCATTGTCAAGCGTGTATATACGGCCTATTTCATTGAAAGCCGAATATTCACCGTTATCCGCTGCATGGCGGTAGTATCTGATGGCTTTTTCTTTGTCATCAGCCATATAGAGTTTGCCTAAGGCCATGCTGGCTTCTGTTGATCCGTGTTCCGACGCTTTTATCATCATTTCCAATCCCTTGTCTGTCTGGCCGCTATCGTAATAATAGGTTGCGAGATGAAATAGGGTTGGAGGATAGTTGTGTAAGGCAGCCTTGTTATACATGTTCATCATGATTGTTCTGTCGGCTTTTACTCCCCATCCGTGTTCATACATCTGCCCGAGAGCATCAAGAGCCGGGAGACTTCCTGCTTTGGCTGCACGCTGAAGCATAGGGAGAGCTGCCACATAAGATTTATCACGGAAGTTTCTCAGTCCGGCTTCCTCATCATAATTGTAGGCGTTTGCGGGTATCAGCGAAATAGAAAGCAGCATGAGTGCTACTATTCTCCGAAGTATATTTATTGAATGTTTCATATTATTTTATTTGGTTTCATAATCCTAATTATTGCTGCGCTCGACAACGAAAGGCATACGGGTTTTGCCGTCGGCTGAAATCCATGTTCCTGAGATTTCCGACGGGGTGTATGTGCCGGCAAACTGTCCGGTAATCTTCCCGCCGGTTTTTTCTTCGAGCCGGATAGTGCCGTCGCTGTCAAGTGTGCCTGACAGAGTAATCGGTGATTTGCGAGAGGTGTAATGGTATGTCCCGCTTACATCTGACCCGAGAATCAGAAGCTGCATGACGATTCCATATTTGTTGTTGATTTTACCTTCGAATGTCTCCGCTGAGGTTTGATCTTCGATGAGTTCTTCAATGATGAGAGTGGAATCCGGTACGTCGGCATAATTTTTCCCTCCGGGAGTCATTGATATTTTGATTTCATTCTCGTTTAGAGTCAGCCAGATGTGGTTTTTACCATAATTTCCGGTAGCCGAGTTTTTGTCAGAATTGATTTTAAGATTCATTCTGTCAGCTAAGGCTTTGAATAACTTTCGTTCCTTCCCGATAGCCAGCCCTGTTGTCTGAAGAGAGTAATGCAGTGCTTTCGGGGTTGCGTTTTTTACAAGTACGCTTGTCGTACCCCACCATCCGTCGGATACGTCTTGGAAAAAGTCGCCTTCAATACTGAATGTCGCGAAGAGATTTTTGCCAAGTTCGGCAGATGTGATATTTGTCGCTCCATAGCTTCCGTAGAGATTACGTTCGTGAATATTAAAATCCTTGATAATTTTTGAAATCGGGGTTTTTAGTGTTATTCCTCTGATTCCTTCTTTTGTCACGTTGTCCATCACCATATCCACGGCTTTTTCAACGTTGAAGTAGCGGGTGGTGACATAGTAATTTACACTTGTGGCGGGGATTCCGTATGCCATATTCAGCATATACATTCCCGGGAGTTCGTCAAATTGTGGATTTGCCACATATTTGCCATCTTTGTCGATAATTCCTACTTTATCACCCGTTTTGACGAATGCCACTTTATTGTCAATAAAGGAGAGAGCATCGTCAAATTGTGGATTAATGACTATTTTACCCTTACGGTCGATATATCCCCAGCTGTTTCCTATCTTAACCGGGGCATAATCGTTGTTGCTGAAAAATGAGGCATTGCGAAACTGAGGATTAATGATGAATTTTCCGTTTCGGTCACACCATCCGTAGTTTTTTTCATCGCCGGAGGTCGCTACGATAAGCATGTCTCCGTCAGGATATATTTCAGAAAACTGTGGGTTTATTTCAAGCCGTCCTTTGGAATCAATTAATCCATAGTCGCCATTGCCGTTTTCAACGATGGCATATCCTCTAAAGAACGATGAGACGCATTTCATTATAGAGTCGCTTATTTCCATTCGTCCTTTCTTATCGACATAGCCCGAATTTTTCCCGATACGTACATTGGCCATTCCATCACTGAACGGATATGCCTGGTCAAATTGTGGCGTTATTGCGAATTGCCCTTTTCTGTCCAAGAAGCCGTATACTTTAGAGTTGTCAGATTTTGTTGTCAAGACCTTGGCCATTCCTTCTGTAAATACCCAGACTTTTTCGGCATCTTTTGCCACAAGCTGGGTGTTGCCGTCGGTGTCAATCAGAGTCGGCGCGCCGTCGGCCTCCACTGTCCATGCCACTCCTTCGGAAAAAGGCGTGGCACTGACGTATTTTGGCGGGATGACATAAGTGCCTTTTTCATCGATATATCCGTAAAGATTGCCTTTGCGCACGAGTGCGCGCCTATCGAAAAATTCACCGGCTTCATCAAATTGCGGATTTATCATGTAGACTCCTTCAAGGTTGATGTAGCCGTAGCTTTTACCACTGAGGATAGGTATGAGTGACGTATTCATGTCATTTCCTTCGCTCCCGCACGAACTGATTGCCGGAAGAAGAGCGAGAAGGAGAAGACGGACGAGGCTTTTGGATAATAATATATTTTTCTTCATAGTGTTGATCAGGGATAATAAGGCGGAGAGTGGGACACGGATACGCCTGAGGTTCTTTGTGTCTGACCTCTCTCCGCCTTGATTGTCGTTTATCGTGCTACTTTGAATGACTTGTCTGCTATGCGGACGATGTAAACTCCGTGTGCAGGAAGCTGGATTGCACTGTCACATCCTTTATATACAGACGCTCCGCTTATGGAGAATACTTCTGTCAGCAATCCGTCTGCTCCGGAGACATAAAGGACACCGCCTTCAATCTTTACATTCACGCCGTCAGCGATGACAGATTCAATGCCGGATTCTGTCACAGATCTGATGTTGGCGAAATTTTTCCATCCGGGGGCGGAAGCATAGGCTTCGGTTGTACCGTCGGGGACTATAAGAGCGGCAGATTTGTATACATCGGTTGTGAAGCAGTCGTCGGTCATATCGGGCACTTCGATGGCATTGACTTCTATCGTTTCCAATCCGTTGACAGCAAACGCGTTGTCGGAAATAGATTTAATTGTGGCAGGAATTATTAGCTTTGTGCAATTTGGATTGGCAACCTCATAGAAAGGAGTAAATATATTGCCGTTTATACCTGTCACCGTGTATATGTCGACATATTGCTGTGTGGAAGGGATATTGAGAACTCCGCCATTGTCCTTTATGTAGTAATAAAGTCCGAACGGGTCTCCTTCAATTCCTGCATATAGCACTGACGGGAGGTAGGCCAGATTTACGAGCTGATTATTAAGGTTGTTGACTTCTTCGACGGTTTCGAGATATTCGGAATATGTTTTATCGAGGGTTTCAGCCGTCATTTTGAGGAGATATTCGGCATAGGAAGCCGGGTTCTTGGGAGCATCATTGAGTAATGAGTTAATGGTTCCTACCTGATTTTTAATCTGTTCCAGAAGCCAATAGCAGTCTTCTTTGGTCATTGTGGCGGCGTTCTTGTTGAAGTAGTCGGCAAGATAGTTATAATTATCAGTCAGAGTCGAGGCGTGGCTCTGATAGAGAGTGAGAATATCAATCATTTCTTTGCCGGCGGCCTCATATTCGTCTGCGGTCTCGATAATCTCGTTTAAGAGGTCTATGAGATAACCCCGAGTGAAATTCACCATAAACAATGTGTAGTCAAGATCGGTCAGAGTTCCGCTGACATTGAACTCGAATTTCGTTTCTCTTGCTCTCTTGATTCCGGTCTTTTGACGGGAGTTATAGATTTTATCAAGATTCTCGCTAAGCTGAAGATAGAGATACAGTAGATTCTCCATGTCCTTGTTGAACACAATCATTTCATCCGCGTATCCATTGGTAATCATCGTTGCACCGTCAATTAGTTTCTGGAGTGCGTCGGTGGCATATTGAATTCTGTCATAGATATCTCTTGTCTCTGCCGTAAGAGAATCTGCGGTGAATGCCATGGGTATCAGATCTCGTTCGACAAAGGATTGGGGAGAAATCAGTTTCATCTCTCCATTTAAGGTCTGGCCGATAAATCCATCTTCGTAGTTGACGTAGTAGTTTGTGCCTGATACCCCGGTGAATGTTTCGCTCTGGGCTGTGGCGTTTAGCCCGAAAGCGCTTGCAATGGACATTAAGATTCCGAAGCGTAAAGTGTTTGCCATATAAATTGATTGGTTTATTTGGCTATGTGTCCCCCTCAGAGCCGAAAGTCAATAAAAAAGCGTAGGGACATTATGCTGAATATCTCAATCAAGGCATCGGCAAACGCCCAACACAGAATATACAGTCCACCCCCACGCCATGCCGATATATCGACCCCGAGCCTACGGGGTGGAAGATAGGCACGCATGAGCGTCTTTTTGACTGCCCGATCCTCTGTGTAAAAATTTTGCCGATTTTTGATTGAAGGATTAAGCAAAAAACGCTTGTAATTAGTTAAAATGTAGAACTGAGGCTCTCTTGCCAGAGTTATGTTGCAAAATTATACATCTTGCCTTAGATTTCCAAATTTTGTGGTCTGATTGTCAACGATAAGGATGAACCGGACTACGGTTTTTTCTTTCAGGGACGCTCAAGGACTGCTTTTGAGGCCGATGGAATATGAGAATAGGGATTATTTTATGTATTTTTGCAATAACAATAGTTCGGTAAAATTTGCATATTCAATTGAATATCAATAAGATGCAACAATAATTCAATATCAATGCAAACTATTGTGTATCAGTGCGATACAGCTATGCCTGCTCAAAAATTACCGAACTGTTGCAATAAAGTAAATATAAGGAATGCTACCGCATTGCGGATTAGATAATTATAATTTGAAAGAATTTAAATCGGAATTTATGAAAACTCTATATGTAAGCGATATGGACGGGACGTTGCTGGGGACTGACAGCAGGGTCAGCTGTGAGACGGCGGAGATTGTCAGCGGGCTTTCTCGGTGCGGGACGGCGATTACGGTGGCCACCGCGCGGACTCCGGCCACGGTCGATGTGCTGCTTGAGGATACCTATACGTCGATTCCGGCCATTGTCATGACCGGGGCGGCGCTGTGGGACAGGGAGCGCAGGCGCTATCTGCGCCCTGTGCTGATGGATGGAAATGTGGCGTCCGAGGTGGTGGCTGTGTTTGCGGCCGAGGGTGTCGATCCGTTTGTCTATGACCTTGGCGACGGGGAAAGGCTCAATGTCTATCACCGAAGCGAGATGAACCGTCAGGAGAGGCATTTCTACGAGGAGCGCCGCCATCTGGAGGGGAAGCGCTTCGTGTTGGGCGACAGCCGTGAGCTTACTGTCCCGTCGGCTTCGACCATACTCGTGTTCGGCATGGGTGAGGCTGTGAGGGTCGAGGCCGTGGTGGAGCGTCTGCGGGGAGTGGACGGTGTATCGGTGTCGTGCTACCGCGATATTTTCAACCATGACGTGGCCAATATCGAGGTTTTCGGTGCGGGTGTCAGCAAGGCTGCGGCCATAAAGTGGCTTGCCGGCCATATCGGGGCGAAGCGCATCACGGTCTACGGGGATAATCTCAACGATCTGCCGATGTTTGGAATTGCCGACGAGGCTGTGGCCGTTGCCAATGCGATGCCGGAGGTTATCGCTGCTGCCGACCGTGTGATCGGGCCTAACAGTGAGTCGTCGGTCGCCCGCGACATCAGGCGGCTCGCCGGCGGGTGCTGACAGTCGGCCTATATATAATTAAGGTGTGATTCTGTTCAGTGATATATAACGAGACGATAGCGCACGGCTGCGGGCGGGAGTGCCCGGAAGGCGTGCGCTATCGTTGTGTTCCGGTTTTTATCTATGGGGAGGGTAGGGATGTCAGATTGTGCGGCCGGGGTAGGCTTGGAGGGCGGCTGCGAGGACTTTCATGGCTTTGGCAAGGTCTTCTTTTTTGAGCACATAGGCCATTCGCACTTCGTCTTTGCCCATTCCGGGGGTGGTGTAGAAGCCTGAGGCTGGGGCCATGAAGATGGTCTCTCCGTCGAGATTGAAGTCACGCAGACACCACTGGCAGAATTTGTCGGCATCGTCGACGGGGAGTTTCACGACGGTGTAGAACGCTCCCATCGGGATGGGGGTGTAGCAGCCGGGGATTTTGTTTAGCTCGTCGATGAGGAATTTGCGGCGCTCGACATATTCGTTGTAGGTGGCGAGCATGTAGTCGCGGGGGTGTCGATTGAAGCTTCGGCCACGATCTGCCCGAGCAGTGGAGGGCTGAGACGGGCCTGACAGAACTTCATGACGTTGGTCTTGAGCTGGGGATGCTTGGTGATGAGCGCTCCGATGCGGATGCCACATTCGTTGTAGCGCTTCGACACGGAGTCGATGAGCACAACCTGTTCCTCGATGCCGGGAAGGTGGAAGGCCGAGATGTAGGGCGCACCGGTGTAGCAGAATTCGCGGTAAACCTCGTCGGAAAAGAGGAAGAGGTCATATTTTTTCACAAGGTCGCGGATCTGGAGCATCTCTTTCATTGTGTAGAGGTAGCCGGTCGGATTGTTGGGGTTGCAGATGAGGATACCTTTTGTGCGCGGTGTGATAAGCTCCTCGAATTTCTCGACAGGCGGGAGGGCGAACCCTTGGTCGATGCTTGAGGGGACAGTGACGATTTTCGCTCCGGCCGATATGGCGAAGGCCATGTAGTTGGCATAGGCCGGCTCGGGGACTATAATCTCGTCGCCGGGGTCGAGGCAGGCCATGAATGCGAAGAGCACGGCTTCCGATCCGCCGGTTGTCACGATGATGTCGTCGACATCGACCTCGATGTTGAAGCGGTGGTAGTATTCACGGAGTTTTTCGCGGAGCGAAGGGAGTCCGGCCGAGGGGCTGTATTCGAGCACCTGACGGTCGATGTGTTTCAGCGCTTCGAGTCCGGCGGGCGGGGTCGGGACGTCGGGCTGTCCGATGTTGAGATGGTAGACCTTTATGCCTCTGGCCTTGGCGTCGCCGGCAAGAGGGGCGAGGCGGCGGATTGGTGATGCGGGCATGATTGTGCCGCGTTCTGATACTTTTGGCATAGTGGTTTGGTGGTGTGAGGGGGTGAATTGTAGGGGATAATTGTGTGGGCCGGCTTATTCGGCGCTCTGCTCCCGGATGTTGATATATATTTCCTTGTCGATGGGAGTGAGTTCCTTGTGTCGGCGCGACATCATGCGCGATGCGGTGTCGAAGAAGCGGTCCATGATGACGGGTTTCATGCCGAGCGGCGAACCTTCGGTGAACGATGGCAGATATGTCCTCGGGAATCCTGCGCCATAGAAGTTGACACCGACACCGATAACTGTGGCGGTGTTGAACATTGTGTTGATTCCGGCCTTTGAGTGGTCGCCCATGATGAGTCCGCAGAACTGCAGGTCGGTCTTGATGAAGCGTCCCTCGGCCATGCTCCAGAGCTTGACGGGGCATAGGTGTTCTTGAGGTTCGATGCGGTGCAGCCTGCGCCGAGGTTACACCATTCGCCGATGACGGCGTTGCCGAGGAATCCGTCGTGGGCTTTGTTGGAGAAACCGGTCATCACGACGTTGTTGAGCTCTCCACCGACCTTGCAGTAAGGGCCGAGAGTGGTCGCTCCATAGATTTTTCCGCCCATGTTGACTACCGAGTGCTCGCACATGGCGATCGGTCCGCGCAGACATGCGCCTTCCATCACCTCGGCATCGCGTCCGATGTAGACCGGGCCTTTCGACACGTTAATGTTTGCGCATTCGACTGTCGCACCTTCTTCGATGAAGAGCTGCGAGGGGTCGCCGATGAGACGGCAGCTGTCGCTGAGCGGACGGGAAGAGCGTCCGGCGGTGAGGAGTTCGAAATCGCGGCGTATGGCCTCGTCGTTGAGCATGAAGATATCCCAGATGTTGCTGAGGCGGAAGGGAGTTCCGTCATATTCGGTTTCAGAGGTCGGGTTGCCGTTGCCTCTGCGTGCGATTGTCTCTCCGTTGAAGGTGAGGGCTTCCCCAATGTTGAGGGCAAGAATGGCTTCGACAAGCTTGCTGTCGGGGTGGAGGTTGCCGGCGATGAACAGGTTGTCGCCGTCAGTGGCTTCGACCATAGGATATTTCATCGACAGGTAGTCCTGAGTCGAATATGAATAGGCGCCCGGTATGGCTTTCTGCCATTTTTCGGAAATGGTGGTTATGCCGTGGCGAATGAGAGCCACCGGGCGGGTCAGCGTCAGCGGAAGCAGACGGTCGCGCGCCTCAACCGGATCGAAGAGTATGATATTTTTCATTGTGATAAAAGTCACGTTGGGTTATTATTATGTATAAGAATGACAAAAATACGAATTAATTGCGAAAACCTCGGTCTGGGAAGGAGTTTTTTTGTATGCAATGCGGATATAGTCGTCTAATACAACTAAATTCAAATGGCTTATCTATGAGTGTTAAATAATATTAATAGAATGAAAATGATTTCTTTGCTATATGAAAAAGTTTTTACCTTTGCAGTGAAAAGAAGCACCACAATAGTTGCAATCCTTGGACTGATAAAAATTTTACGCATTAAATTCACAATATTTGGACTAAGGAAAAAAGGCAACATTGCTCCGCATGTCATCGCGATGATGGTTTTCAGGGCAAACGATGGTGTAGTGTAAGTATGATATAATCTCTACATTATTGGAAAGGAATAGTTTTATAACTATTTGACGCCTTTTGGCTTTGGTCCTGTTGCTCCTTGATTGAAAGGGGCAGCGGACAATTTTTTATATATGCCATAGATTTCCGAAAGACTATCTGTAAATTTTGCATCATAAAAGATTCCCGTCCTCCCTTTAGCAGGAAGACGGGAATGCTTTTTATGAGGTATTTGCCAGTGTGGTTCTTTAGGCAAATAGGGCCGGCCATGTATCAGATGGCTTCGTCCCCGACGGTTTCGAGGGGGTCGGTGTCAGCGGGAGCGGGGTATCGGCGGTAGCGGCTTCGAGTTTCCTCATGATTGAGAAAATAAACACAGCCGAGACGAGGCAGATGGCCACGAGGATGCCCCAGAGGACATAGACAGGGATTTTACCCCAAAGCACCATCGGAATAGACACGAGATAGTTGCCTACGGCTGTGGCTGCGAACCATCCGCCCATCATCGAGCCTTTGAGCTTCGGGGGTGCGACCTTGCTGACAAAGCTTATACCCATCGGCGAAAGCAGAAGTTCGGCGAAGGTCAGGAGAAGGTAGGTCGAGATAAGCCAGTTGGGCGACACTGTGGCGGTTGTCCCGACGATTGACAGCGAGCCTATGAGCATGAGACCGTAGGCTACGGCTGCCATAATCATGCCATAGCCGATTTTGCGTGGTGCCGACGGCTCTTTGCCGCGTTTGGCAAGCCAGCCGAAAATGGCAAGCGAGAATGGAGTGAGCGCCACGACATAGAAGGGGTTGAACTGCTGGTATTCCTGAGGCTGTATGCCGGTGAGGGGATTGTCGGTGTGGGAGTAGAAATAGTTGAGCGCTACGGCCACGAGTGCGATGATGACGATTGAAATCACACGGCTGAGAGTGCCTTTCGACTGGAAAAGGTTGAAGAGCGCATAGACGCCGATGGCGATGCTCGACAATGCCCAGACATTGAATCCGATACGGGTCCATCCTTCGGCTTGAGGCGAGGTGCAGCTCTTGGCAAATTCGGTGAGTGTCGCGCCGTTCTGGTGGAATACCATCCAGAAGAAAATCACCACGGCAAAGACGAGCAAAAGCGCAACGACGCGCTGCTTGGTCTGTGCGGGAGTCAGCTCCGGACCGGAATTGGTAACGGTTTTGGCCGAAACAGCCTGTTTCTTGTCGGTCAGTATGTGGGCGTATGTGCTACGGCCGAGGAAATAGATCAGGAAGCTGACGATGAGCGAACCGCAGGCTATCGCGAAAGCATAGCTGTAGCCGGTCGAGAGTGTTGTGATATAGTCGTTTGCGAATGCTGCTATGTCTGTTCCGGGATTCATGCCGTTTTCAGAGGCGGTGGCAATCAGTTCGGCTGCGTTTTCGTGTCCGTCAAGATAATTGTTGCAGAGAGCAGGAAGTGAGGACACATAAGTGAGGCCCTTGCCGTTCAGTGCAAGATTACACATGGCAGTCGCAGTCATGGGCGCGAACATAGAACCTATGTTTATTGCCATGTAGAAAAGCGAGAATGCGGCATCGCGCTGTCCGCTATAGCGGGCTTCGTTGTAGAGGTCGCCGACCATCACCTGAAGGTTGCCTTTGAACAGACCCGTACCGCAGGAAATGAGCAGAAGTGCGAATATCAGGATTATGAGTGACGAGGTGCTTCGGATATCGGTTGGAATCGACATGATGAGGTAGCCGACAAACATGACTGCAAGTCCTGTGACTACACATTTTGAAAAGCTCCACTTGTCTGCGACCCATCCGCCGATAAGGGGCATGAAGTAGACAAGAGCGAGAAAGCCTGCGTAAATCTGGCCGGATACGGTGGAGTCGAGCCCGAATTTTGCCTGCAGGAACAGCAGGAAGATTGCAAGCATGGTATAGTAGCCGAAACGCTCGCCGGTGTTGGCAAGCGCGAGCACGTATAAGCCTTTTGGTTGGTTGTTGAACATAAGTGCGAAGTATTAAGTACGAAGTACAAAGTATTGAGTACAAAGTATTAAGCACGAAGTATTGAGTGCAAAGTACGAGGTTTTAAGTGCGAAGGATTAAGTTTGCAGTGGGTATTGATAAAGGATAAAGTATTTGGTCTGAAATGGTCGTATCAGCACCAAATGCTTTATCCTTTATGTACTTAAATTATGCTTGAATTTATGCCTTGGTCACTCGTTCGAGCCAGTTGACCATGCCGAACATTACGCCCATAGATACGATGCAGACGGCAAGGAATACGCTCCAGCACATCCACAAGGGCCATGCGTTATACATGAGCGGGCCGATCCAGAGCAGGAGGTTTCCGAGCGCTGTAGCTCCCAGCCATAGACCTTGGCAGAGACCCTGCATGTGGCCGGGGGCAACTTTCGACACGAATGAAAGCCCGAGGGGTGAGATGAAAAGTTCGGCGACTGTCAGGAAGAAATAGAGGAGGATGAGCACCCACGGACCGGCAAGCATACCGGCGGTCTCTCCGACGGGCATTGCACGGAATTCAGTAGCCGAGGGATAACCTGAAACAGCCGAGAAGATGGCGAGGAAAAGGAAGGCGAGACCTGCGAGTCCCATACCGATGGCAATCTTCTTGGGGGTGGAGATTTCGATGCCACGGCGGCTGAGCATGGCGAAGAGGGCCATGACAACCGGTGTGAGGACAATCACGAAGAACGGATTGACAGCCTGCCAGATTTCAGGTGCGATAGTGGATGTGTCGACGAAATCGCGTGCGAAGAGCGAGAGCGAGGTGCCGTTCTGATGGAACGAGAACCAGAAGAAGATAACCACGCCGAGCACTGCGAAGAGGGCCATCATGCGCTGTTTGATCTCCTTGGCCATTGCACGGCGTTCCTCGTCAGAGATGCTGACAGAAGTGGTCTTGGCTTTGGCCGACGGGTTGGGAAGACCCTTCTTGTAGATGAGGAATATGGCGAGCGAGAGCACCATTGCCGCTACCGATGCGATGAACGAATAGTGGACACCGGTGTTGAACACTTCAAGATACTGGCTGCAGAATGCCTGAATGTCGCCGGCCGCATTTCCGCCGGTGGCTGTGATGAGCGAGTAGAGGTTGTTGATGTTTTCGGTCGACATGTTGTCGGTCACGCTCAGATATTCATGGCAGAGCGCGGGGAGTTTGGCATTGTAGGCGAGATTGTGGACACCGAGCCACCAGCTGCGGAGCATGGGGGCGACAAAGGGGGCGATGAGACCGCCGACGTTGATGAACACATAGAAAATCTGGAATCCGGAGTCGCGCTTGGAGGCATACTTCGGATTGTCGTAGAGCTGGCCTACGATTGCCTGCAGGTTGCCTTTGAAGAGACCGTTGCCGAATGCGATCAGGAAGAGGGCGAAACAGGTCATCGGCAGGAGCCATGAGATATTCTCGCTTGTGGAGAGGATGGGAATTGACAGGAGGAGATAGCCTGAACACATCACGATGAGACCGCTGATGATTGTGCCCTTGTAGTTTTGTGTACGGTCGGCAATCACACCTCCGACAAGGCTGAGCAGGTAGATGCCGGCATAGAAGAAGGAATAGATAAGGGTACTCGTCTCTTCGCTGAGTCCGAATTTCGAACATAGAAACAGCACCAGCACGGCGTTCATGATGTAGTAGCCGAAGCGTTCGCCCATATTGCTGAGGGCGGCTGGAATAAGGCCTTTAGGTTGGTCTTTAAACATAGGGATGAAATTTTGCTTGTAAAGTTACTTTTTTCAGGTATCGGTTATTTTCGTGATTGGTTTGTTGTCGCAGGAGAGGGGGAGACTTTCGGCAAAAATACAAAAAATATCATTAAAACATAATATAGTCAAATAAAAATGAGGTGGGCTTTTGGCCGATTTTGTAATTTTGTGGCTGTAAAAACATATTTTTAGGTCAACAGCTTGATTAATTAAAATAGCTATGGATAGTACGAAGTTTATCGTCAGTTTCGACAGCCGGAGGCTCGGCTACGGCAATGTGGTGCTTGCCAATCCGCATGGGTCTTATATCCCGGAGGGTGTCACTGTGGTTCTCGGACCGAATGGTGCGGGAAAATCGACTCTCGGACTTGTTATCGAAAAGGGGCGTTATGCCTACGGTAACCGTCTGCGGTTCTGCCGTCCCGACATGAAGGTGAAGATGCTTGCTTTCACCGATATCCATTCACTTACGGGCATCGAAGTGACCCGCTACGACCAGCGCTTTGAGGCTACGGTCAATGACCTCGTGCCGACTGTCGGCGAGATACTTGGCGATAAAGCTGTTTCCGAAAAATGGACGGAGCTATGCAATGCCTTCGCCCTTCGCGATGTCGTCGGGAAACGCATCAACTATCTGTCGAGCGGTGAATTGCGTAAGCTGTTGATAATAAACGCGCTCCTTGAAGTGCCTGACCTTCTGATTCTTGACAATCCCTATATCGGTCTCGACGAGCTTTCGCGCTCCGAGCTTGACAAGGCGATTAAGGGCATAGCAGAGGGAGGTGTCGGCATTGTGCTCCTGTTGTGTGACCCTGCCGACATTCCTTCCTATACGGATTCGGTTATCGCCATATCCGGCAATGAGGTCTCAGCCCCCGAGACAAGTCCCGAAGCCATTGATGCGCTCCGCTCGCGGCCATTGCCGTCAGTGCCTGAAATGACTCTTCAGGATCTTCCGGCTCAGAAGGGAAGCGCAGGAGAGTTTGAGGTGGCTTTCGCTATTGAGGACGGTCACGTGCGCTACGGTGGCAAATCAGTCCTTGAAGGGATTGACTGGAAGGTCTGTGCCGGACAGAGGTGGGCGCTCACAGGGGCTAACGGTTCAGGTAAATCGTTGCTACTTAGCCTTGTCTGCGCGGACAATCCGCAGGCTTATGCCAACCGTATCACTCTCTTTGACCGACGTCGCGGGTCGGGTGAAAGCATCTGGGAGATAAAGGATCGCATAGGTTATGTCTGTCCCGAGATGCAGCTGTATTTCCGTTCGGCTCTGCCGGTTGAGGAAATTGTGGCGGGAGGACTTCGCAACTCTCTCTCGCAGTTCCGCAAGCCCACATCCGATGAGCTTGACGAGGCGCGCACATGGCTGAGGCTTCTCGACATAGGCCACATCGCCGACCGCCGGTTTCAGGAGCTTTCGTCCGGCGAACAGCGTCTCGTGCTTCTGGCCCGGGCATTCATCAAACAGCCGTCGCTACTGATTCTTGATGAGCCACTCCACGGGCTTGATGCCGCTCACAAGGAGCGTGTCCGCCGTCTCATCGACCTCCTTGTCAGCCGCA
Source organism: Duncaniella dubosii (assembly GCF_004803915.1). Classification (NCBI taxonomy): domain Bacteria; kingdom Pseudomonadati; phylum Bacteroidota; class Bacteroidia; order Bacteroidales; family Muribaculaceae; genus Duncaniella; species Duncaniella dubosii. The sequence continues at coordinate 946,060 of NZ_CP039396.1, read as the reverse complement.
ACGGAATGTCGCTGATATTCGTGACACACTACACCCGTGAAATCCCATTGAGCGTCACGCAGGTCAAGACCTTGCAAAAAATCTGACAGACAGAGGCGGTAGCCTCATTTATCGCGCTATCCTTAGCTGTTTCTAATAAAATATTTGTAAATTTGCACTCTTGAAAAATAACCATACAATTTCTATAACATCATGGCAAAGAAAGCATTGTTAATGATTCTCGACGGATGGGGAATCGGCAATCACTCAAAGAGCGACGCGATTTTCTCTACTCCGACCCCCTATTGGGACTATCTCGTAAACACATATCCCCACAGCGAGCTTCAGGCTTCAGGTGAAAACGTCGGTCTTCCCGACGGCCAGATGGGCAACTCGGAAGTGGGACACCTCAATATAGGTGCCGGTCGCGTGGTCTATCAGGACCTTGTGAAAATCAACAAGGCATGCAAGGACGGCTCGATCCTCACCAACCCTGAAATCGTAGATGCGTTCACCTATGCCCGCGACAACGGCAAGGCCATCCATTTTATGGGACTTACCAGCGACGGTGGCGTTCACTCGTCGCTCGACCATCTCTATGCGCTCTGCGACATCGCGAAGCACTACGGTCTTGAAAAAGTCTATATCCACTGCTTCATGGACGGTCGTGACACCGACCCCCGCAGCGGCAAGGGCTTTATCGAGGCTCTCGAAGACCACTGTGCCAAGTCGGCCGGAAAAATCGCTTCGATTATCGGCCGCTACTATGCAATGGACCGCGACAAACGCTGGGAGCGCGTCAAAGTGGCCTATGATCTTCTCGTGAAAGGCGAAGGCAAGCAGGCTGCCGATATGGCCGAAGCCGTGCAGGAGAGCTACAATGACGACGTGACCGACGAGTTCATCAAGCCTATCAACAACTCGACTGTCGACGGAACTATCAAGGAAGGCGACGCAGTGATTTTCTTCAATTACCGCAACGACCGCGCCAAGGAGCTCACCGTAGCCCTCACCCAGCACGACATCCCCGAAGCCGACATGAAGGTTGTCCCCGGACTCCAGTATTACTGCATGACTCCCTACGACGCTTCGTTTACCGGCGTACACATCCTCTTCCCGAAAGAGAATGTCGAAAACACTCTTGGCGAATATCTGTCGAGCCTCGACAAGAAGCAGCTCCACATCGCCGAGACCGAGAAGTATGCCCATGTGACATTCTTCTTTAACGGCGGACGCGAAGAGCCTTACGAGGGCGAGGAGCGCATACTTGTAGCTTCTCCGAAGGTTGCCACTTACGACCTCAAGCCCGAAATGAGTGCCTATGAGGTCAAGGACAAACTCGTCGAGGCCATCAAGGAGGAAAAATATGACTTCATTGTCGTGAACTATGCAAACGGCGACATGGTGGGTCACACCGGTGTCTACGATGCAATCTGCAAGGCCGTGAAGGCAGTCGACGAGTGTGTCAAGGACACTGTTGAGGCAGCCAAGGAAGCCGGCTATGAAGTCATCATCATCGCTGACCACGGCAACGCCGACAATGCGGTCAACGCCGACGGCACTCCCAACACCGCCCACTCGCTCAACCCTGTGCCCTGTATCTATGTGACAGAACGCAAGGACGCCAAGGTCGAGGACGGCAAGCTGGCAGACGTGGCTCCCACCATGCTTAAGATTATGGGCCTTCCGCAGCCCAAGGAGATGACCGGCCACGTCCTCATCGACTGATGATTTTCAAAAATTATTGATGGAATCAATCAAACGACTCTATAAGATTGGCCACGGCCCGTCGAGTTCTCACACGATGGGGCCTCTGAAGGCCGCTCAGGAGTTTGGCTCCCTTCACCGGGATGCCGCATCGTTTACTGTGACCCTTTACGGCGCTCTTGCGGGCACCGGAAAGGGTCACATGACTGATGTGGCGATACTTGGCGAGCTTGAGAAGATTGCTCCGACCACCATACTCTGGCAACCCGACATATTTTTGCCGTTCCACCCCAACGGGATGACTTTTGCCGCGTTTGACAGCGAAGGGCACGAGACTGACCGCCGTACGGTCTATTCGATCGGCGGAGGTGACATCGTGAACGAGGGCGAGGACCGTCCGCAGGTGCGCGATGTCTATCCTCTTAGCAAGATAGCCGATATTCTTGCTTGGGCCGATAAGTCGGGCAAGAGTTTCTGGGAATATGTCGGGAATATGACGACCCCGACGTGTGGGACTATCTGGCGGAAGTCTGGAAAGTGATGAAAGAGGCGGTCGAGCGCGGAATCGATGCCGAAGGGGTGCTCCCCGGAGGGCTTGGCGTGCGCCGCAAGGCCGTCAGCTACTATCTCCATGCCTCCGGCCACAACGACAGCCTTCGTTCGCGCGGGCTTGTCTATGCCTATGCTCTTGCCGTCAGTGAGGAGAACGCATCGGGCGGCCGGATTGTGACCGCTCCGACCTGCGGGTCGTGCGGAGTGCTCCCGGCAGTTCTCTATCATCTCTCGACTTCAAAGGGCTTTTCCGACAAACGCATACTCCGTGCGCTTGCGACAGCCGGACTTTTCGGCAGTGTCGTCAAGCATAATGCCTCGGTCTCCGGTGCGGAGGTCGGTTGTCAGGGAGAGGTCGGCGTGGCATGCGCAATGGCCGCCGCTGCTGCGAGCCAGCTTTTCGGAGGTACGCCCGCACAGATTGAATATTCTGCTGAAATGGGTCTCGAACACCATCTCGGACTCACCTGCGACCCTGTCTGCGGACTTGTGCAGATTCCCTGTATTGAACGAAACGCCTATGCCGCGGCCCGTGCGCTTGACAGCAACCTCTATGCCTCGTTCTCCGACGGACGTCACTCTGTGTCGTTCGATCGTATCGTCGAGGTAATGAAGCAGACCGGCCACGACCTTCCGTCAATCTACAAAGAAACGGCCCAAGGCGGTCTTGCCATCATCAAATGACACGTCTCCGCTGCTCTACACTCATAAACATAATCTCAATTCCATAAGAAACCAATCCTCACCCTCCTCTCATATTTCGAAAGGCATCATGACACGAAAGTATGACTATCTCGTAATCGGTTCAGGCATAGCAGGCATGAGCTTTGCCTTGAAAGTAGCGTCGAAAGGGCGCGTGGCACTCATCTGCAAGACCACTCTTGACGAAGCCAACACGGCTCTCGCTCAGGGAGGCGTGGCCTCTGTCACAAATCTCGAAGTTGACGACTTCGAAAAACATATCAACGACACCATGATTGCCGGCGACTGGCTCAGCGACCCCGAGGCCGTCCGCAAGGTGGTGACCGAAGCTCCTGCGCAGATACGCGAGCTGATAGATTGGGGTGTCGAGTTCGACAAGAAGGCCGACGGAACTTTTGATCTTCACCGCGAGGGCGGCCATTCGGAATTCCGTATCCTCCACCATGCCGACAACACCGGCTTCGAAATTCAGGAATCGCTCATCGAGGCTGTCAGAGCAAATGAAAACATCGATATTTTCGAACATCATTTTGCAATCGAGATAATAACCCAGCATCATCTGGGCAAGATCGTGACCCGCCGCACCCCCGATATAACCTGCTACGGGGCATACGTGCTCGACACCGCCACCGGCGTGGTCGATACATTCCTATCGCGCATCACACTCATAGCCACCGGAGGTGTCGGGGCAGTCTATCAGACAACGACCAATCCGCTTGTGGCGACAGGCGACGGAATCGCGATGGTCTACCGTGCCAAGGGAACGGTTAAGGATATGGAATTCATACAGTTCCACCCGACCGCGCTCTATCATCCCGGCGACCGACCGAGCTTCCTGATTACAGAGGCCATGCGCGGCTACGGCGCTGTGCTCCGCAACCTCAAGGGCGAGGAGTTCATGCACAAATATGACCCGCGCCTGTCGCTCGCGCCACGCGACATCGTTGCCCGTGCTATTGACTCGGAAATGAAACTTACAGGCGACGACCACGTGTATCTCGACGTGACACACAAAGATCCTGAGGAGACACGCAAGCATTTCCCGAACATCTATGCCAAATGTCTGTCGCTCGGCATTGACATCACCAAGGACTACATTCCTGTAGCACCTGCGGCCCACTACCTCTGCGGAGGCATCAAGGTCGACGGAAACGCTGAGTCGTCGATACATCGGCTCTATGCTGTTGGTGAATGCTCGTGCACAGGTCTCCACGGCGGCAACCGTCTGGCATCCAATTCGCTGATAGAGGCTGTTGTCTATGCCGACGCGGCCGCGAAACATGCCGTTGCCAATGCCTCGCACTATGATTTCCGCGCCGATGTCCCCGAATGGAATGACGAAGGCACCCGCCACACTGAGGAAATGGTGCTTATTACCCAGAGCATCAAGGAAGTCAACCAGATTATGGGTACGTATGTGGGCATCGTGCGCTCCGATCTTCGCCTTGACCGTGCATGGAATCGCCTCGACATTCTTTATGAGGAGACCGAGAAGCTTTTCAAGCAATCGAAGGCATCGCGTGAAATCTGCGAGCTGCGCAACATCATTAATGTCGGTTACCTGATCATGCGTCAGGCTAAGGAACGCAAGGAGTCACGTGGTCTCCACTACACAGTCGACTATCCTCCCGTCCCACACGGGCCTGAGACCATAGATTAGGACGGCGTTACAATAAAACACCGGTTTCGGGTGTTATAATAATGTATGACACAACTCAATAGAATCTTCATATCAATTATCATGACGGCTCTGTGTGCGCTCTGCGCATACAGCAGCCCTGTCATGTCGCCCGACGCGGATGTTACCGTGGCCGATGACCCCATAAAGGTCGGCAGCGGCCGTGTGAAACCGTTGCAGGGCTATTACTTTTTTGACGGCGAGGACGGCGAAAATACTCTGATGCTCGTGCTTGCCGATGTGACAGTCTATCCGCCGCTGAAGTTCAAAAACAAAAAGGAAGAGGAATTCTACTGGAAGACGGTCCGCGATGTAAAGAAGACTCTTCCATATGCCAAACTCATCTGCGAGACGCTTATCGAAACCTATGAGTACATAGAGACATTTCCGACCCAGAAGGAGCGGGAGGAACATCTGAAAAAGATGGAGGGGGCGGTTTTCGAACAGTATAAGCCGGCTCTTAAGAAATTTACGAAGTCACAGGCACAGATGCTTGTCAAGCTAATCAACCGCGAGACCAACCAGTCGAGTTATAATATCCTGAAAGCCTTCCTCGGCTCATTCCGTGCCGGGTTCTGGCAGACATTCGGACGTATATTCGGTGTCAATCTCAAGACCTCCTACAAGCCTGACACCGACCGCAAGGATGCTATAGTCGAGCGCGTCGCCACGATGGTGGAACTCGGCCAGCTTTAGCTGACGCTCTGATATATTAAGTTGACTATCCGATATGATTGCTTCAAGAGTGCCTGATGCTCTTGGAAATGTATAATATCGGGAATATGATATAATCTCATTTATAAGGTCGGGTGTTTTTTAGTTCAAAGTAAGCATTGTTAATGTTTGTTAATATTAGTTAATGCTAGATACTAATTCTTGCATATTGAGCTTTAAATCAATAAATTTAGTGATTCTTTACTTAAATTGACTAAAAATCACCATGAATTCAAACCGTTTATGCTATTTCCTTGCAGCTTCGCTGCTCATGCTACTTGCCGTAGCCGCTCCCGTGCGTGCTGCTGCACCTCAGACAACAGAGCCGGAAAATCCCGACGGTATCTGGAATGTGGTGGTGGTCGTGCCCGATATCGAAGCCGCTGTGCGGCAGGCCGGCGGTGATTGGATTAACGCTGCCGATTTGGCCAAGAGCGACCGTTCCGACAGCTCCTACAGCGGTTTAAAGCTTCCCTATGCCGGAGCCCTGCTCGTGATCAAGCCCGAGGCTCTCGATAATATAGTCAAGGATGCCGGGAAGTTTCTCATTGACTGGCAGCCCGTAGGCTACGACGAGTTCAAGGCTCTTGATTTCAACGAAATTCTCACTGTGGCCCGCTGTGGCGACCTTGTGCGCGTCACCAAACGTCCTGCCGGCATCAACCGAAACATAGCCGCCGACGGCCTCAGCGACCTCGAAGCCGTCCGCTCCTGCGCCCGCTGACCCACCTCACAGACGGTTGACTTGTCGGGTCTATGAGCTTACGGCATTATGAGTTATCAGGTTATTACCAAAAATTAGATAAGTAATGATTTAGTAATTCATCAATTACTCCATTTAGTAGTGTAAGTAATAAAATAATGTATAAGGCATGAAATAGACTTATCTACATTATCTATAATAGAATGATTGATGGGAAAATAAAGGATATTCATTTAAATTATATACAATGAAAATATGTAATGCTTTATTGTGTGGCTTTGCCCTGATGTTTAGCGCATGTAGCAGTGATAGTGATGTGGCAGATAACGAGCGTAAGGATATAGTGCTGGACGGCAGTGAAATAGCTATTGTCGATACGCAGATCAGCACTGCTTTTGATATGTTGCGTTATTTCGATGCCAATTCGGAGCAGGCCAATTTTATGGTGTCGCCTCTGAGTGCGCAGTTTTCACTCAGCATGCTCGCCAACGGCGCGCAGGGGACAACTCTCGACGAGCTATCCAAGGTTCTCGGCGGTAATTCAGTCGGAGAGCTTAACGCCTTGAATAAACGTCTGCTGTCCGAACTGCCCAAAGCCGACAAGAAGACCGCTTTCCGCAGTGCCAACTCCTTGTGGCTTAACAATGGATTCAATATCCTACCGGCCTATTCACGTTCCATGGCAGACTTCTATCGCACCGATGTTGCGACGGTTGACCTTACGACCGACGTGGCCGTGAAAAAGATAAATGACTGGTGCTCGTTGAAAACCGACGGGATGATTCCGTCTGTAATCAATAGTCCATACTCAGGAGATATAGTATTTATCATTCTCAACGCCCTTTATTTCAAAAGCGAGTGGCAGCAGCCGTTTAAAACCGAGAATACGGTGAGCAAGGAATTCACCAATTCCGACGGAACAGTCTCGAATGTTGCCACTATGTGTAAAAAGGAATATATGCCCTATTTCAAAACGGAGAAATATGAACTTGTCCGCATGAATTACGGCAACGGCGCATATGCGATGACTCTGCTGCTCCCGTCGAAGGACTCGTCGCTCGGCGAGGTGTTGCAGACACTCGATGCGGAAGCTTGGGCAGCTTGGAAAAGCAACCGGGTAGTCAAAGATTGTATGCTTGAAATGCCGAAATTCACGATAGACACCCGTTTTGATCTCGACGGTTATTTTGGAAGTATGGGCATCAAGGAGGTTTATGATGCCAATAAGGCCGATCTGTCGGCGATGTCTGACAGGGCCGTGCATCTGTCGAGATCAGAACAGTTTACCCGTATTGAAGTTGATGAAAAAGGGACAGTTGCTACGGCTGTCACGAAGCATGAATCGTGGGATACCGATGTTTACTTTGAGCCGGTAGAATTCCATATCGACCGTCCGTTTGCTTTCATTATTGAGGAGACATCGACAGGCGCAGTTCTCTTTACAGGCCGTGTGAATAAACTTTAATACAGACCGGTATATCAAAACTTTGATTACATACACCCCACAAAAAAGCCGGCGGGACGCTGGTTCCACTGCCGGGCGGGGTGATAATGTCGGGAGCGGGTTTTAGGCCGTCTCCCTAAGGTTTCTACGGTTTAGAAACCTTCTATCGGGGGCAGAGAGAGCCGAATTGAGGTTCGAGCTCTGCTCTTCGTCATATAGCCTGTGGCCTTATCGCCAAAGACTACCGTTTTGAACGTCTTGTTTTTCTGCGTTCACTATATAAAACGACTGATATTGTTTCGTTGTTCATCAGATAATGTGTTATTTAAAATTTATCTAAATAAAAAATAGATAATGGTTGTAAATTATAAATGTTGATTTTGTGTTGAATTAAAATAAAATTATATGAAATACTTTAGATTTTTATTGATATGCGAAAAGAAATTGGAACCGTATTAATGTGGCTCGGTCTATTCATTTTACCTTTAATTTATGTCATATTGAAATTTTCTCAGAAAGAATCTTTTGATGATGGTATATGGGGATGGAGCATACCTATATCTCTATTCATCGCACTGATAGGAAAATTGATTCGTAAGTAGCGAGCATTCTGAAAATGATGTGAGCATCCGCCATCAGTAAGGCTGTGAAGTGAGCCAGTGCATGATTTTTGACTTCGTCTCAGATACTTTCGCCCGGTAATGCCAAATTTATTTGGCATTACTCTCGACTTATTTGTATCTTTGCATTTGATTAATCAACCCTTCCACGCGCAGAAGTCCATGAAAAGAAACTATAACAAACCCACTCAGGGCGGTGATGTGCGTCCGAAAAAGGCTCTTGGCCAGCACTTCCTGACCGATGAGAGCATCGCCGCACGCATTGCCGACACCCTTTCATCATACAAGGGTCTTCCTGTGATGGAGGTAGGCCCCGGAATGGGCGTACTGACAAAATATCTCATCGCGTCGGGCCATGATGTGAAAGTGGCTGAAATAGACGGCGAGAGCATCGACTATCTGCGCTACAACTATCCTGAATTGGCCGGACGTATACTCGACGCGGATTTTCTTCGCCTTGATCTGGCTGCGATTTATCCTGACGGTCAGAAGTTTTGCGTAATCGGAAACTACCCTTACAATATCTCGTCGCAGATTTTCTTCCATGTGCTCGACTACCGTGACCAAGTGGTTTGTTGCTCGGGAATGCTTCAGCGTGAGGTGGCTGAGCGTTTTGCCGCCGCTCCGGGGACAAAGGCGCGTGGAATCCTGAGCGTGCTGCTTCAGGCATGGTATGACGTTGAATATCTTTTCACGGTAGATGAAAATGTGTTCAATCCGCCGCCTAAAGTCAAGAGCGGCGTGATAAGGATGGTCCGCAACGGCGTCACCGATCTCGGATGTGACGAACGGCTGTTCAAATCCGTCGTGAAGACGGCTTTCGGGCAGCGCCGCAAGACCATCCGCAATTCGATCCGCGGAATGTTTCCGGCAGGAGTGCCGTTGCCGGACGACCCGCTTCTCTCTCTGCGCCCCGAACAGCTTTCGGTGGCACAGTTCATCGAACTGACAAATCTTGTCGGTTCGTCGAGATAAGCCAATAAGAGTCGAATTTTCCAGCCCTCACTCCTCACACGACGGTAATGAAAGAATTCACCCCCGAATATCTCGCACACCTGCGTAAAATTATCCATGACCGTGCCGATTCGGCCGCTGCCGAGGAACTTGCCGACCTCCATCCGGCCGACATCGCGGAGCTTTATCAGGATCTTGATCTCGATGAGGCCGAATATCTCTTCAAGCTTCTTGACGAGGAGATGCAGGCCGATGTGCTCATGGAGCTTGACGAGGACGACCGAGCCAAGCTTCTCTCGAAGATGGATGTGGCCGATATCGCCAAGCAGATCGAACACCTTGACTCGGATGATGCGGTCGACATTATTCAGGAGCTTGACGAGGATGACCGCGAGAAGATTCTCAGCCACATCGACGACGTAGAGCAGGCCGGCGACATCATCGACCTTCTGAAATATGACGAGGATACGGCCGGCGGTCTGATGGGTACGGAAATGATTGTGGTCAACGAAAACTGGAGCATGCCCGAGTGCATCAAGCAGATGAGGATGCAGGCCGAGGACATGGACGAGGTCTATTATGTCTATGTCGTCGACAACGAGGACCGTCTGCGCGGCACTCTTCCGCTCAAAAAACTCATAACCCATCCGTCGGTTTCCAAAATCCGTCATGTCATGGAGACCGACCCCGTGGCCGTCAAGGCCGACACGCCGATAGACGATGTGGCTCTTGACTTCGAGAAATATGACCTCGTGGCGATGCCTGTTGTTGACTCGATCGGCCGTCTGCTGGGACGCATAACGGTCGACGACGTGATGGACAAGGTGCGTGACTCAAGCGAGCGCGACTATCAGCTGGCATCAGGTCTTTCGGGCGACGTGGAGAGCGACGACAAACTGTTTGCCCAGACCAAAGCGCGTCTGCCGTGGCTTCTTATCGGTATGGTCGGCGGAATCTGCAACTCTGTTATTCTCGGTCGCTTCGAAGGAGGGTTTGTGGTCGATCCTGCCTTGGCTCTGTTTATTCCGCTTATCGGAGGCACGGGCGGAAATGTCGGCACACAGTCGTCGGCAATCGTGGTCCAAGGTCTTGCCAACGGCTCGCTTGACATCAAGAAGTCGACAAGGCAGCTTCTCAAGGAACTCGGGGTCGGATTGCTCAATGGCAGTATCATCGCCCTGCTGGTGTTCCTCTACAATTTCTTTACCCTTGGCAGCGGACATCAGGTGACGACAATAGCCGTTTCGGCCTCGATATTCTGCGTGGTGATGTTTGCCTCGGTTTTCGGAACGTTCGTGCCCCTTACTCTTGAAAAATTTAAAATAGATCCCGCTATTGCGACAGGGCCGTTTATATCCATCACAAACGACATCATCGGCATGCTTATCTACATGTCTATTTCTTCGTGGCTTATCCTTTCCTTCGGATTGCATTGATTTTCCCATGTCCGACTCATGAGTGGGATAGGGTACAGAAATTCAGAAATAACAAAAATAACAGATTTTTATTCTTTTGGACAATCCCAACCTATCGGTTGAGAAATAACAGGCAGTCAAATCGCCTGAATCCAAATGACAGAATAAAAATCTGTTATTTTTGTTATTTCTGAATTTCTGTACCTCAAAAAATGACTTCAGAGGTTTCGGAATCTATTGTGGATCGATGTTTTCAGAGTCATATTTCTGGAAAAGGAAGTCATTGTAAGGGAATCGGGTCAGATGGATTTCTTTTGCGCGTTCATAGAGCATCTGTTTGAGTTCTTCGATGTTAGTGCCTTTCTTGGCCGAGATAAACACACAGTCGTGAGGCAGACGCGACATCCACATGCGTTCCAGTTCTTCAAGCGACACATTTTCGCGAGTCCCGGGTGTGAGGTCGTTTTCGTCCTTAGGCGTGTAGGTGAACGCGTCGATTTTGTTGAACACCATTATCATCGGTTTGTCAGCGCCGTCACACACTTCGCGGAGGGTCTTGTCGACAACCTCGATCTGCTCCTCGAAATTCGGGTGGGAGATGTCGACCACATGTACGAGCAGGTCTGCTTCGCGCACCTCGTCGAGTGTCGATTTGAACGAGTCGACGAGATGGGTGGGAAGTTTGCGGATGAACCCTACGGTGTCGGTTAACAGGAACGGGAGATTGTCGATAATCACTTTGCGCACTGTGGTGTCGAGTGTCGCAAAAAGCTTGTTTTCGGCAAATACATCGCTTTTGCTGAGCACGTTCATCAGGGTGGATTTTCCGGCATTGGTGTAGCCGACGAGTGCCACGCGTGTTAGTTTGCCACGGTTTTTACGCTGGACGGCCTTCTGCTTGTCTATGTCGCGGAGCTGTTCTTTAAGCCATGATATGCGGTTGAGGATGATTCGGCGGTCGGTTTCGATCTGTGTTTCACCCGGGCCGCGCATACCGATGCCGCCTCGCTGGCGTTCGAGGTGTGTCCACATTCGTGTCAGTCGTGGGAGGAGATACTGATACTGTGCAAGTTCCACCTGAGTCTTTGCGTTGGCTGTGCGGGCGCGTTTGGCAAAGATGTCGAGAATCAGGCTCGTGCGGTCAAGAATCTTTACTTTCAGCTCGCGCTCGATGTTGAGCACCTGCTTTGAGCTTAGGTCGTCGTCGAAAATGGCCATTCCTATGTCATTGTCCTCGATATAGGCACGGATTTCTTCGAGTTTGCCTTTGCCGACAAACGTGCGTGGGTTGGGATAGGGGAGTTTCTGCATGAAAATCTTTTCGGTCTTGGCTCCCGCCGTGTCGGCGAGAAAGGCGAGTTCGTCGAGATATTCCCTTGCCTTTGTCTCGTTTTGCTGTTCGGTGATAAGTCCGACAAGGACTGCCTTTTCGGTTATCTCCTCGTTGAGTATCTGGTCAATCATGAGTGATTCTGATTTTTTCGTAGTTGAGTTTACGTGTGGTGTTCTACAAAGATAACAAATTTCCCTGAAAAGATTATTTCTCTACAGGGAAATTTGTTATCTGCGTTGCCGTTGGCCACGGCTGCGGCTGATTCAGTATGTCTTTAGGCATTCTTTGAGCCAAGTGATGCCTGATAGGTCTTTATTTTGCGTGAAACCCAGTAGTTTCCGAGAGTCCAGACCACAACGTCGATTATGACGATGATGTTGATGTTCACTTTCATATATGAGGCGAGAGCGAAGTTCATGATGGTGAACAGCGCCGATACGCTGACGATTGTAATCATGGCCATGCGCGGTTTCATGCCTGCTGCAAGGAACTTGTGGTGTATATGGCTCTTGTCGGGGAGGAAGGGGCTGCGGTGCTGACGTATGCGGAGCATGTAGACTCTGATTACGTCGAAGCAGGGGACAATCAGGGGTGAGAATGCGATGATCGACGGGTTGACACCGAGCATGTTGTTGTTGGGATGCACATAGAGGATTGTTCCGAGCACACCGAGGATAAGGCCGATTGTCAGCGAACCGGTGTCGCCCATGAAGATTTTCTTGTGTTTGTTGACATCGCCGAACACATTATAATAGAAGAAGGGGATGAGTACGCCGAGTGTGCCGAAGCTGACTATGGCAAGAGCATATTCGCTGAGGAACATGAATGCGACACCATAGATGACACATACGATAGAGCTGAGACCCGATGCGAGTCCGTCGATTCCGTCGATGAGATTGATGGCATTGATGAGGAACACGAGAACAACGATTGTGAAGGGGTAACCGAACCACGGTGACACTTCACCGATTCCGAGAACGCCTCCGAGGCTGGAGAACCATACGCCTCCGCCAAGCAGGAAGATGGCACAGATGAGCTGAACCACAAACTTCGCACGGTACTTGATACCGATAAGGTCGTCGGCAAGGCCGGTCAGGTAGAGGAGCTGCAGTGCGATGAAGGTGGAAAGGAGCGGAAGGTAGCAATTGGAAAGTGCATCGGAAAACATTGAATAGCCCAACTTTATGTTGCCTTCCAGCAGCACGGCGATTGAAACGATAATCACGGGGACAAACGCGATGCCGCCCAGACGGGGACAAGACCTTTGTGAATCTTGCGTTCGTTGACTTCATCGAAAAGATTGCGACGGTAGGCAATCAAAAGAATCTGAGGGATGAGCACACCTGCGAGGAGCGCACACAAAGCAAAGATAATGAGAGAGTTTATTGTCCAGTATCCCATAAAAATTAGCTTTCGATTATAAGGATGTTTTAAAGAGTATTATTTTAAGCACAAAGCCTGTATGTATTGCAAGAAGTACATCGAAAGTGATGAATCGATGAGATGAGAGAGGGGAGCATGTGAACTTTACAAAATATAGTGTCGGGGATGCTATCGTGCGACAGAAACAGTGCAAAGCGTCACGGGTTGCAATGCAAATTTAAGCATTATTATCTGAATTTACTAAATTTAAGACTGTTTTTTTGTCTAAAAGGCGGTTTTGTGCAGATTAGTCGACATTTTCACCGATAATCGGTGAAAAATTCTTACTTGAAGGGTGCGTGAGGATTGTTTCAGTCTTTATCAACGTATTTTGGCAGTGTGAATATGTATTCAAGGCCGCCTTTCGAACGGTTGTGAACCGAGATTGTCCCTCCGAGAGAGTCTATGGTGCTCTTGACGATCGGCAGTCCGAGTCCTGTCCCGCCCATTTTACGTGAGCGTCCGTTGTCGACACGGTAGAACCGCTCAAACAGGTGGGGGATATGCTCTTCACCTACACCGTTGCCGTTGTCATAGAAGCTGAACACGTAGAACCGTTCGTTTTCAGAAATCATGTTGAGGTGTATTTCGGTTCCTCCCGAATAGAGAGCCGAATTCTTGATGAGTCCGCACACCATGCCGTTGAGCAGGCTGTAGTTGCCTGTGACCTCGCAGTCCAGCGGGATGTCGAACTGGAATTCCATCTTTCCGGCAAGGTTGTTGGCCGGAAGGTCATATTCAATCTGGTAGACGAGGTCGTGCATGTTGACGCTTTCAACGGCTATCATGTCAGCGCCGTTTTCGAGGCGGGTCATTGTCGATACGTCGTTGAGGAGCGAGGTCAGTCGCTCGACATTGGTCATCATGCGCTCAAGGAAGCGGGTGCGCGTCTGGTCGTCCATTTCCGGGTCGCCGAGGATTGATTCGAGATAACCGCGTATGATTCCGACCGGAGTTTTGATTTCGTGGTTGATGTTGTTGGTCATCTGACGCGAAATCTTGGCTTTTTCTTCGATGGCGTGTATTGATATCCTGCGTTCGCGCTTTATTGTTTCGAGACTCTTGTTGCGGTCATGATAGAATTTGAGGATTTCACGGGATATGTCGCCCAGTTCGTTTCGCGGGAATTCGTAGTCCTCCCTGACTTTTCCACCTGAGGCAGCATTGTAGGCAAACTCGCGCAGCAGCACTACGTTGCGCGACAATATCCGGGTAGACAGATAGGCGATGATCAGGGTTACGGCAAGGGCCGACAGAATCACGAGCCACACTCTCATGTCGATGTCGATGGCATCGTGGACATTATCGCTGTAGGGCATCGCGGTGCAGACCGTGACCTTGCCGTCGTCGCTCTTGACCTTGGAGAAGAAATAAAGTTTGTCTTCTTCGCGCCGGACAAGACGTTCTCCGTCAGATCCTTCTATGTTTGAGTACGTAGCGCTTCGTTTACGTATGTCGACATCGGTCATGTCAAGGGGGATGGGGGTGCCGAGCGAGTATGTAAGGCGGTCGTCGGTGTAGACGCTGACACGCACTCCCTCAAACATCGAGCCTTGGAAAAATTGCTGGATGAATGACAGGAATGTACGCAGATTGACATCCTGACGGTATGCGTCAAGAATGCGGCTGTCGATCAGGTCGATTTCGGTGTTGAACACCTGCGCGCGATAGTTGGCCTCTCTCTTATATTGATAGAATATTATGGCACCGAACACGATGCACAGCGCTGTCGCAATCGGCAGGAAGAGTCTCCACTGGTAGTTAATCCTTCTCTTTAAACCCATAGCCGAACCCTAAGCGAGTTTCGATGTTGTTGCCGTAATGTCCGATTTTTTTGCGGAGACGTGTGATGTTGGTATCAATCGTGCGGTTTGTGACCACTACGTCATCGGCCCACACATGGCGTATGATTTCCTCGCGCGAATAGATGCGGTTGCGGCGCGTGAGGAAAAAGGCGAGTATCTCGAATTCGGTTTTGGTCAGTGCGACCTTATCTCCGTCGAGATAGCAGATTTTTTCGTTGGGGTCTATGCGCAGTCCCTGATATACGATCTGGGGTTCGAGTCCGTCGTGTAAGACGGCAGATGTCGCTTCGCGCGCACGGCGTGCAATCTGGGTGCGACGCAACACGGCGTTGACCCTTGCAAGCATCTCGCTTATCTTGAACGGCTTCGTGATGTAGTCGTCTGCCCCGATGTTCAGCCCCATGACAGTATCGTCCTCGCCGTTGAGAGCCGAACAGAAAATGATTGGCACGTCTTCCATTTCAGATGAGTTGCGCAGGCGTTTGGCAAAGTCAAATCCGCTGAGACGTTCCATCATGATGTCAACGATGAAAAGGTCGTAGGGGGTGAGATCCATTTCCAATGCCTCTTCAGCGCTATAGGCGGTGTCGACCAGATATCCTTCTTTCTGAAGATTATACTTCAGGATTTCGCAGATTGACTCTTCGTCGTCTATTACTAAAAGGCGGGTACTCATTAAATATATTACGTATTCGGTTTAATTAATCTCCGTCAGATTGTCTCGGTACGATTTAATCGTCAGAGTGTAATTATCTGTCAGATTGCTTTTCAAGATGCTAAATTACATCATTTTTTTGAGCCGTAGTGTTAACTTATGTTAAATCGGCTGCTTGCGTGAACTTTTCAGGCTGCCCGAGGTTATAAAGACATAGTTACTATATTTGCACTGTGTTTTCATGGTATTAGATTTAAGGTTAAAGAACAAAAGGGCTGTCGCGATGACAGCCCTTTGTTTTTTAGCTTTTTTATTGCCGTCAGCCCGACAGTCAGATGTTCCGTCAGTCTGTCGTTATGTCTTGTCGTGGTATCGGAAAAAAAATTTCAAAAAAAATGAAATGTCCGTGAACCTTTTTACTGTATGGTTCGTTCTAAAGACAAGTTACTATATTTGCACTGTGTTTTCATGGTATTAGATTTAAGGTTAAAGAACAAAAGGGCTGTCGTGATGACAGCCCTTTGTTTTTTAGCTTTTTTATTGCCGTCAGCCCGATAGTCAGACGTTCCGTCAGTCTGTCGTTATGTCTTGTCGTGGTATCGGGAAAAATTTTTCAAAAAATGAAATGTCCGTGAACCTTTTTACTGTATGGTTCGTTTTAAAGACAAGTTACTATATTTGCACTGTGTTTTCATGGTATTAGATTTAAGGTTAAAAGACTACAGGGCTGTCGCGATGACAGCCCTGTAGTCTTTTTCAGCGGCGCATAGCTATTGGGGCAGTAGCGCTGTGAAATAAAAGTTAATTGTCTGAACCGAAAAAGCGGTGGGGCGTTTTAGATGATGTAAGGGTGATGCTCTTGTCCCGCTCTGCCGGTTGAGTCTTCGCCCGGGATTGATTCACGAATAAAAAAACTATCTATTATGGAAATTATCAAACATCATGATCATGAGGAGGCATCCTGCCACCGTCACAAACTTCTCCACTGCATTATTCATGCAACACTTCAGGTTGCAACTCTCGCCGTAGCTGCGGTCACACTTGCTGAAGTCGAGAAGCTTCACCAGAAAGTAAATGCCTTACGCCGCAAATGAACATAATCTCCATCGTACGAATTGTAAGAAAAATATAAAAGCCATCCCGAAGTAGACCCGTCGGAATGGCTTTTTCCTTAACCTTAGTGACTCCTACAGGATTCAAACCTGTAACCTTCTGATCCGTAGTCAGATGCTCTATTCAGTTGAGCTAAGGAGCCGTTTGCGAGTGCAAAATTACTGCTTTGTTTTTATTCTGCCAAATTTTTGGACAACTTTTTTTACAACGCTTCAATATTTTTTTCATGCCTGAATTATCAACCATACTTATTGCCTTGGGACTTACGGCTTTGGCCGGTCTGTCGACAGGAATCGGAGCTTTGATTTCTTTTTTCACCCGAAGCACCGACACCCGTATGCTGGCTGGTGCGCTCGGACTTTCGGCCGGCGTGATGGTCTACATTTCATTCATGGAGCTTATGCCACAGGCTGTCGAGTCGCTCGAAGCCATCTACTCTGACCGCGTGGCCACATCAATAATGCTTGCAGCCTTTTTCGGAGGAATAGGGCTGATAGCCGCCATCGACTATCTTGTCCCCGAGGATGAGAATCCTCATGAGACACACACCATGAATGAGCTGGAGAGGTCTGACAGCCATCACAAGCTGAAACGTACCGGCACGATGCTGGCTCTCGCCATCGGCATCCATAATTTCCCCGAGGGAATGGCTACCTTTATTTCATGTCTCGACGGTCTTGAAGTGGCGCTGCCGATCATGGTGGCGATAGCCATCCACAATATCCCGGAGGGGATTGCTGTCTCCGTCCCGATCTATCATTCCACAGGCGACCGCCGCAAGGCACTGCGCTACTCGCTCATATCGGGTCTCGCCGAACCGGCCGGGGCGCTTGTCGGCATGGCCTTCCTCCTTCCGTTCTGGTCTCCGATGGTCAATGCCATCTGTCTTGCCTCTGTGGCCGGAATCATGGTGTATATAGCTTTCGACGAGCTGCTGCCAAGCGCCGAAAGCTTCGGCCATCATCATCTTTCTCTTTTAGGCGTCATCGTCGGTATGGCAATCATGGCTCTGACAATCCTTGTGTTATAGAATGTTAAACCAAACTGTTTTCGTGATCTGTATTAGTTTTTTTCTTAATTTTGCAGTCCGTTAGGATTGTAATCATCATTTAAATGCGTTTTATCTCGCTCATACTTCTTTTATTTGTTATGCTCATGTGTACTGCTCCGGCATTGGAGAAGGACATGTGTGCGCTTCGTGGCTCTGAATGTCAGTGTGAGGGGACATGTGGTGATGATTACGGATGTGATTGTTGTTCTCCATTTATAGCATGCTCGACCTGCACCGGATTTGAGGCCGTCAGGCGGGTTAAAGTTGTTGAACCTGTGGTTTGTTGCCATGCTGTAATGGAATATGCTCCGACGGCTCGTATCCAAGAAGCCTTTATTTCAGTTGACACTCCCCCGCCGCTTTATTGTTAGTGATTTTTAATGACATTGCAGGGATGATTTTTTTCATTCCCTCTCTGACACGTACATGCCGAAAGATAGTTTTGGCATGAGACGGTATGTATTAATCAAAATTCACTATACAATAATTATCAATGAAAAAGATTTCAATTTTATTAGCGGTAATGGTCTTGTCGCTACAGGCTGTTTGCGCTCAAAATATATTCAAGGCAAAAATCATAGACGGAGATTGTGGAGAGACCCTTGTGGGCGCGACAGCAATAATACAGGGAACTGATAAAGGGGCGATAGCGGATGCCGACGGTTTCCTTACCATAACTGGTATACCTGACGGTCCACAGACAATCGTATTCTCTTGTGTGGGATATGAGACCGAACGCAAAAAGTTTGTGTTTCCTTTGGCTAATCCCGGTGACATCAATGTGATTTCGCTTGAGGAAGATGAGAATGAACTTGAAGAAGTAGTGGTTACCGCAACGCGTGGCACGCGCACATTTAATGATCTCCCGACCCGTGTTGAATTCATCGGGTCTGAAGAACTCGAGGAAAAAAGTCTGATGAAGCCCGGAGATATCAGGATGCTCCTCAGCGAGAGCACCGGTATTCAGACCCAGCAGACATCCGCTATATCCGGAAATTCACTTATTAAGATTCAGGGTCTTGATGGAAAATACACCCAGATACTGAAGGATGGTTTTCCTGCGTTTTCGGGAGCTGCCGCCGGTCTCGGACTTCTGCAGACACCGCCTCTTGATCTGCGTCAGGTTGAAATCATCAAAGGTTCGTCAAGTACTCTTTACGGCGGGGGCGCTATCGCCGGACTTGTTAACCTTGTGTCTAAAACCCCTGAAGAGAAACGTGATTTTCAGATTCAACTCAATGGTACGACCGCTAAGGGACTTGATGTCAATTCATTCTATGGAGAGCGTTTCGGAAAGGTCGGCACGACGGTTTTTGCGTCATATAACCGGAACTGGGCTTATGACCCGTCAGACGTAGGTTTTACTGCCATTCCTGAGTTTGACCGCTTTACGCTTAACCCGACTTTGTTTTTCTATCCTGGTGAAAATACTACGGCTAATCTGGGGATTGAAGCGATGGTCGAAGACCGCTTGGGAGGGGATATGGATTATATCCGTAACGGACACACTGAAGAGCATCCATACTTCGAGCGTAACAGGTCGCAGCGCTATAGCTCCCGTTTGTCGGTCAGACATAAATTCAATGAGGCAGGCAGTCTTAACGTGAAAAACAGTGTGACTCTCTTCCGCCGTAAGATTTCCATTCCGGACTATCGTTTTGACGGAGATCAGTGGTCGTCATTCAGCGAAGTTTCCTATGTGAACTCCGGCAAGCGGAGCGAATGGGTGGGTGGTCTTAACGTATGGACCGAACATTTCAGCGAAAAGCAGTTGACCCCCATGCCTGTCCGCGATTTTTCAATAAATACGTTTGGAGCGTTCGTCCAGAACACGCTTAACCTGAGTGACAGATTCATTCTTGAGACAGGACTGCGAGGTGATTATGTCAGCGATTATGGCTTTGCGGTTTTGCCTCGTCTGTCGGCATTGTTTAAAATCAACAGTAAATTTTCGGCGCGCATAGGTGGAGGTTTCGGCTACAAACCGCCGTCGATATTCTCAGAAGAGAGCGAAAGGCTGCAATATGAAAACGTGTTGCCGATTGACAGGAAATTTAACAAACTGGAACGGAGCTATGGTGCGAATGTCGATTTTAATTACCGCACATCGTTTGCTGACGGGCGTGTGATTTTCACATTGAATCAGTTGTTTTTCTACACATATCTCCGTCATCCGCTTGAACTGAAGCAGGAGTCTGACGGTCTCTACAGATTCTATAACATAGCAGGTAATATGAACAGTAAGGGTGCTGAGACCAATGTTAAGATAATGTATTCTGATTTTAGCCTCTTTCTCGGTTATACCTACACTGATGCTGTCGTGAGAGAAAACGGCCATAGATATGCTAAGACTCTCACACCTAAACATCGTTTGAATTCCATGCTGATGTATGAGATTGAAGACAGCTGGCGCATAGGATATGAACTTTACTATGTCGGAAAACAGCATTTGACCGACGGTCTTATGGGAAAAGATTATGTCACAATGGGTTTTATGATTCAAAAGATATGGGACAGGTTTTCAATCTATGCAAACTTTGAAAACTTCACTGACCGTCGTCAGACTCGTTTCGACACCATTTACACCGGAAGCGTCACTAATCCCGAATTTCGCGACATATACGCTCCGCTTGACGGATTTGTGGCTAATGCAGGTGTGATATTAAAATTCTGAGAGAGATAAGTTTCTTATAACGACTTTTAAACAGAGGGATTCCGCGTTTCATCAGATGCGGAATCCCTTTGTTGCGTTAAATTAGTCATAAAATTTTTAAAATATTTCTGTGGCACGAAAGATTTTGTAATTTTGTATCTCACTAATCCTAAATAAAACAATCTCAAAAATCAAATCCAATGATTAAACCTTATGTTTTAGGTATCGACATAGGTGGAACCAACACCGTGTTTGGCATTGTTGACGCCCGTGGCGTTGTGCTTGCAAGTTCATCAATCAAGACTCAGAAGCATGCTGATTTCGATGATTATCTCGACGAGCTCCACACCGAAGTTATCCGTCTTCTTGAGGCCAACGATGCTCTCGACAAGATTCTCGGCATAGGCATCGGCGCTCCAAACGCCAACTATTACACCGGCACAATCGAAGGCAAGGTTAATCTCCCGTGGCCATCGCCGCTGCCTCTCGCGCAGATTGTAAGCGAGAAGTTCGGCATACCAGTGGCCATCACCAACGACGCAAACGCGGCAGCAATCGGCGAGATGACCTACGGCGCGGCCCGCGGTCTCCGCGATTTCATCATGATTACACTCGGCACAGGCGTCGGCAGCGGTATCGTCATCAACGGTCAGCTTGTCTATGGCCACGACGGTTTCGCCGGCGAGCTTGGCCACACAATAATCCGTCGCAACAACGGCCGTCTGTGCGGATGTGGCCGCACAGGCTGTCTCGAAGCATACTGCTCGGCCACAGGTGTCGCTCGCACTGCCCGCGAGTTCCTTGAAATCCGCGAGGACGAATCGCTGCTCCGCGAGCTCCCGATTGATGCGATAACATCAAAGGATGTCTACGACGCTGCCATTAAGGGCGATAAACTTGCTAAGGAGATTTTTGAATACACCGGCAATATCCTCGGTGAAGCGTTTGCTGATTTTACCGTGTTCTCTTCGCCGGAGGCCATTATCCTTTTCGGTGGTCTTGCCAAGTCGGGCGACCTTCTGATGCGTCCTCTGCGCGAGTCGATGGAGAAAAACATGCTCCATATCTTCAAGGGCAAGGTCAAGGTCATCCCCTCAGAGCTTAAGGAAGCCGATGCAGCCGTCCTTGGCGCGAGCGCGCTCGGCTGGGAGGCAGGCAAGGCCAACTCCGCCCCCAACCCCGTGGCCGTCCCCGCCAAGACAAACGAATAAGAATGACAGGACTGTCTGAGCGGGAATTTTAACTATGCCGCTTAATGACCGTCACACATAATTAAAGACCATCCTTTTACGCTTTTTCGATGAAGGATGGTCCTTTTTTATTTTTGTGAATACGTTACCTATTGGTTCATACTTGCGTGAATATGCAGGGAATATAAAATCTGATTATAATTGTTGTCATCTATCTGATTTCCACGCTGCAGCCGGGTTTGTCGAGGCAGTGGCACTTGGTTGTCGAGCCGGCGGGGACATACGACTGGAAATCGCATGCCTTCTGCGGTTCGCCCCAGAAGTGCATCGGGAAGAAGTTGTCGACCTTGGCTTTCGAGAGGAAAATTTCAGCACCTTTGGCAAAATCAGCTCCCATACGGGCATCGACGGGGAACATGGCGATCTTTATTTCAGGAATGTCCTCGGCGATGCGGTTGACGATCTTTTCAAATTTGGCCTGAGCCTCGGCAACTTCGCGTTCGGTCGATTCCTCGCTCCAGTGCCAGTCGTTGAGGTCGCCGGCATGGAAAATCACTTCGTCTTCGGCGGTGGTGATGGCGTAGCTTACGCCTGCGTCGGTCGAGCCGTAGGCCCTCACTTCTTTTGACCCGGGAATCTGGTCAATGACATCGCCGGCCGACATCCACGCGACGGAAATACCCTTTTGGGGGACAAGCTTAGAGAAGATGTCGTTGGAAAGGACATAAGTGCGCTTGCGTTCCTGCGCAAGTTCGAATATCGAGGTGTTGAAATGATCGGGATGATGGTGTGACACGAAGAACACCACGTCTTTCGACGGATTGTCGTTCAACACCTTTTCGAGTTTCTTGTCAGGGTCTTTGTAGTAGTCAAACACCATGACAGCCTGCGGGGTTGTGACTGCAAACCCGCTGTGGTCAAGATATGTTACAGTAATCATAGCTCTGTTATGTTTTTTGTTCAGATATGTTTTCAATGCAGCCGGCCGCCGTCAGGCAGCCTCCATTATATCTAACGCAGAGCCGGGGGGAGGGGTTCAATGGCGGTATAACTTCAATATGCCGTCTTCAAACACGAGATAGATGCCGTTTTCATAGAGCCACACCTCGCGTATGTATGAATTGTCAGCGCCTCGGTCGACTTCGCGTGGTGCGCCGAGTGCCAGCCGGCATTCCTCGCGGGTCATGTCGAGCGCGACACGTCCGTTGATAATCTTGTCCCACATATCGTCGGTGATTGACGGATATTTCAGCCTTGGGTTTGTGAATGAGAACAGCGCCGGGAATGAGCGCGGAGTGTAGCTTCGCGGACCGGGATGGAGGAAGAGGCGAGCCGAAGTGCCGCGCTCGTCGGTAAACGACACCTTGATAGGATAGATGTCGTTGCCGGGGTCACGGAGTCGACAGTCACCGGCACGAACTGACGGCCGTTGAGCGAATTGTCTGAGTCATCGCGCCATGTGCGCGTGAGCACATAGTAATGCTGTCCGTCCATTAGTTTCCGGGCATCGTCGACAAGGCTTTCCTGTATGGTGAACGGCACGCTAAGCGGCCCTTGTTCCTTCACTTTGGCGATAGGGCGGTTGATACGGTAGACAAAGGTACGTCCGTCGCACGACTCGGCTGTGAAACTGATGTCGGTGACCGATGTTCCTGTTATAGAAGGAGCTTCCTTAGCGCCGGTAAATATGAGGGTCTTTCCTCCGAGCGAGTCGTAGGGCGAAGCGGTGGCGCCGAAAATCAGGCGTATTTTGTCGTTGGTGACACTGAAGCGTTTTCCGGGTCTCCATTCTCCGAGGCTCTCATCGGTGACACCGGCAAGAAATGTGTCTTCGGGAGTGACTGTGATATTTTCGCGTTTCACTTCGCGTGCGCCTACTCGCGGGGTGTATTCCACACCTGTGAAGCAGCTGCTTAGAAAAGCTGTCAGCAGGATTGCTGGGAGAAGTCGTAACTTGTTCATTATAATTGAGTTTATGGTTTAAGACCTTTCCGGCCTTAAACCATAAACTTTTTTCAGTAGCCTTCAGAGGCTGTTAAATTCTAAATCTTAAAACTTGGTGACTGCGGGTCATTTAGGCTCTATGCCGAGGTTTTCGAACATGAATGAGTACATGTCGGTGTATTCCTCAAGCACTTTCGCGATTGGTTTGCCCGCACCGTGGCCGGCCTTGGAGTCGATACGGATGAGTTTGGGCGCGTCGCCGGTGTCGGATGCCTGAAGTGTGGCGGCATACTTGAAGGAATGCGCGGGGACTACGCGGTCGTCATGGTCGGCGGTGGTGACGAGTATTGCCGGATAGGGTGTGCCGTCGTTCTTGATGTTGTGGATGGGCGAGTACTCAAAAAGATACTTGGCCATTTCAGGAGAATCGGCGCTCGTGCCGTAGTCCGATGCCCAGTTCCAGCCGATGGTGAAGAGATGGTAGCGCATCATGTCCATCACGCCTACGCGGGGGATAGCGACTTTGAAGAGGTCGGGACGCAGGTTGACTGTCGCGCCTACGAGCAGACCGCCGTTGCTGCCGCCTTCGATTGTGAGATAGTCGGGCGATGTCCAGCCTTCGTCAATGAGATATTCGGCCGCGCCGATAAAGTCGTTGAACACATTGAGCTTGTTCATCTTCGTTCCGGCTTCGTGCCATGCCTCGCCATACTCTGAGCCGCCACGGAGGTTGGCCTGTGCATAGATGACTCCGTTTTCAAGCAGGAAGAGTCGGTTTGGGGAGAAACCGGGTGTCAGCGACACGTTGAAACCGCCGTAGCCGTAGAGATAGACGGGATTCTTGCCGTTGCGCTCAAGACCTTTCTTGTATGTGAGGAACATCGGGACTTTTGTGCCGTCGGCCGAGGTATAGAACACCTGTTCGGTCACATAGTCGTCGAGATTCACGCCCTTGATTTCAGGCTGGAAAAGCATGCGGCTTTCGCCGGTCTTTATGTCGTAGGCATACTGTGCCGCAGGTGAGGTGAACGAGGTGAATGTGTAGTAGATATCCTCGGGATATTTGCGTTCGGTGTAGAGACCGACCGAACCATAGCCGGGAAGCTTCATGTCGCCCTCTTTTTTGCCGTCGATGGAGTAGATGGCAATCTGGTTGGCGGCGTCTTTCTCGTAGGTGAGGAAAAGTTTGTCGCCGGCAAACTGTGCTCCGGTCAGGACTCCTTCGGCCTCAGGCACGAGTTCTTTCCAGTTTTCGATTGAAGGGTTGGCCAGATCGGCTACCATGAGGCGGTTTTTGGGTGCGCCGTATGATGTCAGGATATATATCTTGTTGTTGATGACATCGACGACACCGTTGCTGTATTCCTGTGTCGGTGCCATTGTCACCCATGCGCCGTTCTTGCGCACCTTCAGCTCGTTGCCCACACCTTGGCCGCCGACACTGATAAACACGGTCGGCTGCGATTCTGCCACGTCGGCCGAGTGGAAGTGGAACGGATGAGCCGGGTCGCTGAACGCCACGGTATCCTCGCTCTGCGGAGTGCCGATTTTGTGATAATATACAAGGTGGTTCTGGTTGGCGTTTGAGAATTCCTTGCCTGCTTCGGGTGTGGGGTAGGCGCTGTAGTAGAATCCGTCGCCGTCCCATGCTGCACCGGTGAATTTGGCCCACTTGATGTGATCGGGAAGGAGCTCCTTGGTTTTGGTGTCCATCACGTAGATTTCAGTCCAGTCGCTGCCGCTGCGGCTGATGGTGTAGGCTGTATATTTGCCGTCTTTCGACTGGAATACGCCGGTGAGGGCCACAGTCCCGTCGTCGCTGAGCTTGTTGGGGTCGAGGAACACCTCGCGCTCGGTTGAGTCGAGGGTCGGTTTGCGGTAGAGAATCGACTGGTTCTGCAAGCCGTCGTTCTCATAGAAATAAAACATTCCGTCGTTTTCACGATAGGTCAGACCGCGCTTCATATAGTTGTTAAGCTCGGTCAGGCGCGAATTGATTTTCGAGCGGAAGGGGATTTTTGAGAGATAGGCATTTGTTACTGCGTTCTCGGCCTCCACCCATTTGAGGGTTTCGGCTGCGGTGTCGTTTTCGAGAGGGCGGTAGTTGTCGGGACGGCCATCCCGAAAATAGTGTCGACTGTCCCGTCGGAGGGTGCTGCGGGATATGACAGCTGCTTACTTTGCGAGCAGCTTCCAAATGTCGCGAGTGCCATTGTGGTCATGAGCGAATAGCCTAAGTTTCGTGATATTGACATAGTTGCTTATTGAAGAAATGTGACTTACATCCACAAATGTACGATTTAATTTCCAATCTTTCCCAACAGTTCAAATTTTTTAAGACAAACCGGAGTCTGACACCCGTTGAAAAACTGATTATATGGATATACTGCAGACACATCCGGCATAATCGGCCCGATTAGAGGCTGATTATGCCGGATGAAATAGCGTTGGCCGCCCGATGCGTGTCGCGGGTGCGCCTCTGTTGTCGTTTAGATGGCTTCGAATACTACGGTGAACGTGCGTTCGGCACGGACTGTACCGTCCTCTGAAAGTATGGTTATGTGCACTTCATGAGGCTGACCGTCCATGAGGTCCCGGATGTTGGTGATGCGTACCACGTAGGAGTTGCGCATGGCATCTGTCACGGGGAGGTCTTCGAGCGTCACTCCTGTGAAACTGCTGTTTGTATAGATTACAGTGCCGCCGGTATATTCCGACATCAGGCGGTTTGATTCATTTTTGTCTGAATTCTTTGAGGCGCTGTACACCGTATGGATTGTGCCCAATGTCGTGTCCCAGTCGGTAAGGAGTGATTCTACTGAGAAACGGTCTATCTTATTATTCTGGTTTGGTTCGTCAGTGAAATTGACAAAAATCCTGTTGGCGTTTTTGCGGAACGAGAAGAGGTCTGTTGCAAATCTCAGTGCTGCCATGCCACATTCAAGGGCATCGCCTCCGCCTGTGCGATAATTGCCTTTTTCTTCATTGTAGAGTGTAATTTCGGATTCTGTTCCGATGAATCCTTTTGTCCGGCGTACACCGGTCATGCCGGAGCGGTTGAGATAATCACTGAGATTCTGATATGAGGTGATGTTTACAGCTCCTGTTATAGCCCCGTCATAACCGACGCATCCGAAATTTATGTCAAGGCTTGTTTTTGAGAGCTTTTCAGCCCATGCGGTTATGTCGCGTGCTATTGCATTGGCTTCCTGCGACATTGATCCGGAGTTGTCTACGAGGAAAACGAGGTCGATAGGCAATGTGCGTTCATTGTTGTCGTCGGCTGTATTGTAGACTTTTACGCCTTTCGGCTGTCCGTCGACTTCAATCCAGATGTTCTGGCCGATTTCTCCAGTGCCGAGCAGTCGCAGCCATTCGAGGGTTGCTTTGTCCTGAATGCCGGTCATGTCGATTCTGAAGACGGCAGCTCCCTCCTCGTCCACAGTCGTATACTGTATGTTGGGGATAGTTGCGTTGGGTTCGTCGCCGAGTTTGGGGTTTGGCTGGGCCAGATTGTCTTTCGGGATGTCCGTACGGTCTTCGGGTGTTGTCTTGTCGTCGTCATCGGAGCAGGACGTGAGTGGGAATGCGCAGGCACAGAGTAGTGCGGCACAGCTCAAAAATTTGAGTTTCATGTTGTGTAAAATAATAATAGGTTAAAAAAAATATAGCTAATATCTATTATAGCAACTTGTTTCTTATAGCCGATCGTGTAATTGTTGCAACGTGAGGTTACAAAATTAATTATTTATTCCTTAATAAAAAACATTGAATTTGTTAAAATTTGTAACACCGCAGATGTCTGGCTGGCCTTCAGTAACTTGAGGGGATGGAGGAGGATAAAAAAATGTCGCATACCCTGTCTGGACGGGGGAATGCGACATTCGTGGATATTGTTGGATTTTGTCTGTGGATAGACTTGTTAAGGGACGAGTCTGAACGTCTGTCGTGGTTTGACGGCACTATTGCCGCTTTTAATCTGTCGTTAGCCGACGTTCTATGTCCCGTTTGGGCGTATCTGCCTGACTTTTAGAGCTCGTGATAGTTCTGTGAGTCATTGACACGATACATGAGTGCTGCTGATTCGCAATACCACTCGATGGCTTTTTTGACCATTTTTGTTACTTTCATAATGTGTTCATTTTAAAAGTTAAACATACATGGGATTAATTGATTGTGCTCGTGAGGCGAGAGACGTGAGGAGAAAGCCTCGTGAGCGGGTGGTGGTGTGTGTAGTTCATTTTTCCTCGTCCAGAGAGCGGAAACTGCAGTCGCCGGTAGGACGAAAACAGTCTCGCTCACCGAGAGTACGGAAGAAAATTTGAACGTCTGCCTTGAGAACTTTAAACATATTGTTCATAGTTGCAGAAATTTAAATTAAACCTAATAAAAACAATCTTTAATAAAACAATCTTTACCTTTTTCTTATTTTGCAGACCGCCTGCGAAATCCATCTCTATGAAATTCCGACGGAGACAGCGACCCGCTTTTCGACTTTCGTCAATTACTAAACAATCGAATACGCTGCAAAGTTAGATAGAATTTGTGGAATTATGTTATAAAAATATGTTGTTTAACACAAAACCTGCCCGAAACGGCTCTTATTTCGGTCTTTTAACAATGTTAATTAAAAGTGTTAAAATTACACTTATCTTTTATATCCCTCCTTGAGACCGTCATTTTCTGATTTCAGGAAAGCCGCGTGTAGGTACAATGACATAGCTTGAATCTGTCGGATTTAGGGTTACCAGAAGCGCTTCTATCCCGTTCAGGCTGTCGAGCATTGCTCTGGCGCTGTCGGAATTCATGGCCATGCACGCGGTGGCATAGGCATCGGCTTCCATTGCTGACGGTGCGATGACAGTCGCCGACAGCAAGTCGGTGTGGGCCGGAAGTCCGTCGGTGGTGCTGATGGTGTGCCATACGCGCCCCGATGAAGTCTGCTTGAAATTGCGATAGTTGCCTGAGGTGGCCACTCCGCAGCCGCTTACGGCTATCACGGCCATGCGCGAATGGATTATTGATGTGTCGTTTTCGAGTGGGGCGTCAATCATGATGTGCCATTCCTCGCCTCGCGGATTTTTCCCGCCAAGGGCTATCTCACCACCGATTTCAACCATGAAGTCTTCGCAGCCGTTTCGGCGCAGCATCTCTCCGACGAGGTCACACCCGTAGCCCTTGGTGATGGCCGAGAAATTGAATTCTGTCTGCGGGGTCTTGCGTACGATAAGGTTTCCGCTGTCTATCCGGCATTCGGCTATCCCCACCGAGCGCATCACGCTGTCGATCATTTCGCGGGTCGGTTCGACTCCGGTCTTTCTGTAGCCGAATCCCCAGAGATTGATGAGAGGGGCGAGTGTCGGATCGAAGCGTCCGTAGCTTGCGCGGTTCACCTCCTGCGATTTGATGAATATCCGTCTGACGAGCGAATCGGCCTCGCATGTTTCTCCACGGTTGATTCGAGAGATCAGGGAACTGTCGTTGAACGGCGACAGCGACATTTCGACCTGCTTCATCACCGCGATTATCGAATCGTTGAGGTCGCGGTCTGAATTGTAGCATATATTATATGTGGTGTTCCAGACCCCTCCCTGAAAGCTGCGGTATGTCGGCCGTCCGTTGCATGAAGTGATGACCGTCAGTGACATTAGTATACCAAACAGGTACAGAATCTTCCATTTTGTAAGGATATTACGGCTCATAACAGTAATTTTTCTCCAAAATTACTAAAATAATCAAAAATAATGGATATATTTGCGATTAACTTGTGTTACATATGAAAAACCAACTATTACTAACCTATCTTTATACATCTCTCAATGAAAAAAATTTCGCTATTGCTCTTTCCTCTTGTTGTTATGGCTCTGTTTACGTACGTTCTTTGCAAACCTACCGCCAGCGCTGAAACGAAAACTGACTTAAACTTGAAAGAAGAGATAACTATTATGGAAAAGACTTATGTATTTCTTGCCGACGGCTTCGAGGAAATCGAGGCTCTCGCGACAGTAGACCTTCTTCGCCGTGCAGGCATCAATGTGGAGACTGTGTCCATCAACCCGACCCTCGCTGTAAAGGGCGCTCACGGTGTTGAGGTCGCAGCCGACATTATGCTTGCCGACTGTCCTGAAGGAGCGAAAATGTATATCCTTCCCGGCGGTATGCCCGGAGCGAAGAATCTGGCCGACAATGCCCATGTCTGCCATATGCTCACGGCTCAGCACAAGAACGGCGGCAAGATCGCTGCCATCTGTGCCGCTCCTGCGGTCGTGCTTGCTCCGCTTGGCATAATTGACGGCTATGATGCCACATGCTATCCCGGATTTGAAGAGGGCGTGGTTGCCGGAGGCGCACGTCACAAGAACCAGCGTGTTGTTGTCGACCGCAACGTCATCACTGCCAACGGTCCCTCGTCGGCTATTCCTTTTGCCCTTTCTATCATCGAGGCTCTCAAGGATCAGGATAGCGCCGACACTGTTGCCAAAGGCATTCTTCTCTGATTGTATTTGATATAGGGCGCGGAGTGGCAAAAGCCACACCAAAAACAGCATATTTCATCTATTCCGTTGGAATCGGCATCAGTTTCCGGGTTTGTCCCGGCCTGAAGCGGTCTGTAAGGGAATAGATGAAATATGCTGTTTTTTAGACCCGGTGATTGGTCTTGGTATCACGCTTTCTGGAAAATATTTGAAACGGCTATTCTGAAATCGTTGAACATCGCCGTCACCGGAGTGAGAATCGGCTTGAACGGCCGGACGGTGCGCGGAGTGAACACCCTCAGACCACTGTGGTGGCAGCGGATGTCGAGACGGTCGGCCATCTCCATCGGTTCACCGTCGAGATGTGACGGACCGCGGCGTTCGCGCTCGATCACGATATTGTCGGTGCGGAATGTGTGGATAAGCATATTGCGCTCGATCATGCCGGTCATCATGTCGACCCCGACAAGGGCTGTCGACAGGGTGTTGCCCGCATGGATGATGGTGACATCGAGAAGACCGTCGTTGATTGAGGCGCTCGGGGCGATGTAGGCATTGTTGCCATACTGCGAGGCGTTGCATACCGCCACAAGGAAGGCGCGCTCAGTCAGCTTCTTGCCGTTGGCACTGATGGTGTAGTATTCCGGCTCATAGCTGGCATATGTCTCGAATGTGCTCTGGATATAGGTCAGCTTGCCGCGTGTCTTCTTGCGGGCGAAGGCCGCGCTGACGGCTGCGTCAAACCCTACGCCAAACGTGCAGAAAAACTTGTTGTCGTTGACCGTCGCGTAGTCGATGTCTTCAGGATGGTCTTCAAGTATCACTTTCAGCCCTTCGCGGATGTCGATCGGTATTCCGAGATGGCGTGCCAGTCCGTTTCCTGATCCGCATGGAAGGATACCGAGCACTACGCCTGTCCCGCACAGAGCCGCCGCAGTCTCGTTGATTGTTCCGTCGCCGCCGGCTGCAAGCACAATCCCGCAGCCTTTCTCCACAGCCGAAAGGGCAAGCCGTGTGGCGTCGCCGTGGCCTTTGGTATATACGGTTTCCACTTCCCAGCCAAGAGGGCTGAGCGACTCGGCGACCAGACGGTCAAGTCCGGCCTTGTTGCGCGTGCCGGAGATAGGGTTGATAATCAGACGTACTTTCATGCAAGAGTGTTGAGAGGGCATCAGATGGTTACGCGTCGCGTTGTGGTGCCGATCTTCAGAATGTAGATTCCCTTGGCGCTCATGTGCAGTCGGTGAGTCCCCGCAGGGAGGGTTTCCTGTGAGATAAGCTGGCCGAGAATCGTGAAGACCTTGACGTTGACTTCTCGCTGTGAGATCACATATATGTGACCGTCGCGCACGGCAACGTCAGTCCATTCGGGGTCGCTTCGCTGTTCGGTAAATATGCGTCCGGGCGCGTCGACAGCCTCCCAGCGCGGTGCGGCTCCCGATGAGAGCAGCGCTGAGATGACAACGAGCGCTATGACAATGAGTTGACGCATAGAGCGGAGATGTTTGATCTTTTTACCTTTTGCAAAATTAAGAAAAATTTCCCCGAATTGCAAAAGCTCACCCCACAGACATCAAAAACAATTTCGTTTATCATGGTTTGTGTCCTTAGGAAAAAGCGCAAATAAAGCCTGAGACGTGTGCCTCAGGCTTTATTTGATTAATAGGTGTGTGAAATGTTTCTTAGATTAGATAAAGTGTTGTGTGTATAAAGGAAAGGGGTATATTACGGTTTAATACATCGGTGTGAAAGGCTGTGTCTTGAACAGTTTCGAGGTGACATCGCCTATGTAGTCCTTGCTTTTCGATGTGTCGATTTTCATAACTGGAGCTCCCGGACGGAGGTCACATTTGTTGAGGTCGACATAGAATATGCCCGGATTTGTCACGATGTCGAAATAGTAGAGACGGTCGCGGATATTTGCAAACGAGCGCCATTGTGTGGAGCTAACGTTGGCTTCTCCGGCCGTGTAGGTGTAGGGCACTGATACATTGTAGAGAATCGAGCGCACGATCGACAGCCCGAGGTCAGAATCGCCTGTCTTTTCGACGTGATGGTCGAAGAAATAAGCTCTCACGAAACGGTCGGGGCTTGATACGGTGCCCGGAAGGGTGTTCGTCCCCCTTTGGCAAGCCAGTAGTCGTTGATGGCATTCATCTGGGGGAAATTCGGGTCGTTGGTAAGCACAGGGATGTCCTGACCTTCGTAGATGTTGAGATTGCCTCGGGTGAATTCTATCATTGCCGACTTGCCGGTCTCGTCAGTGATGCCCCAGTGGAGTGTCGAGACAGTTCCGCTGTCGAAGGTCAATCCGGAGATGGTGAAATTCTGTTCGCGCAGCATTGCCACAGCCTCGTCGGTCGTCGCGCATTGGTCGAGCAGCCATGCGGGGAACATCGAGAGCGACATCGGCGGACGGTCGTTGTTAGTGTCGTTGACATAGACGGTGCCCTTACAGAAAAGCCCGCTCACTACGAGCCCCTTTTCGTTCATTCCTTCGGTGATTCCGCCGTCATAGCCGACGGCATAGACAGCGCCGTATTTCGAAGTCCATTTGATTGCGCCCGGGAGATCGTGACCCTGCTTCTCCATGCCACGAGGGTAGACATACAGGTTGGTAGGGATCGGGTTTTCCAGTCGAGCGAACGGCCTACGATGCGCAGGCTGTCGTTTCCGACGTAAAGCACTCGTGAACATCCCTCAGCGGTATTCTGCAGTCCGGCTGCCGCTGCAAGAACCAAGGCTGCAGCAATAAGTTTAGCTTTCATAACAGTTGAATGAAATTGCGGTGTTAATAGGTCATGTTTTGAGTAATTAACACCGTGCCATAGCTTTAGGTTCGGACTGCAAGCCCTGTTTTTTCAGATGGCGCTGTTTCGGGCCACGCGGACCTGACAGTCTGCCGCGGCATTGCGTGGTTGCACGGGTATCTTGAACCCCAGACGGGCGACGAGGATGCTCATGAGCGGAGTGAGTATGTTGAACACACAGCAGGGGAGATATGTCAGCGTGCCCACTCCGAGCACGGTCGCCTGTGTGAGTCCGCATGAGTTCCAAGGTATCAGCACCGAGGTGACCGAAATCGAATCCTCCATCGCGCGGCTGAGCAGGCGTGGCTCAAGACCGTTGCGGCGGTAGAGCGAGCGATACATGTTGCCCGTGATGATGAGCGACAGATATTGGTCGGCCGTGCAGCAGTTCATCACAAGTCCGCTGGTGACGGTGGCGCTGACGATGCTCGTGCGGTGGCGCAGACGGCTTGTGAACGCGTCGGTGAGTCTGGTGAGCATTCCCGACCCGATCATGACCGACCCGAAAAGCATGGCGCTTAACACCAGATAGACCGTAGGCATCATGCCGAGGATTCCGCCGGTGGTCACGAGATTGTCGAGAGCCGGATTTCCCGTCGAGAGGGCAGCCCCGCTCCAGAGCGAGGTTGCAAGTGCGGCTATATCCATCCCTTCGTGAGACTGGAAGATGAATATTCCGGCAGCTCCCATAGCGGAGGCTATGAGCAGCACTTTGAGTGTCGGGACGCGCATGCCGATAAGGATCATTGTGATGGCCGGGATTACGAGCGTCCACGGCGAGAGATTGAAGGTCGAACCGAGAGCCGACAGCATGGCGCTTGCATCGGGGGACTGTTCTGTCCCTGTGGTCATGCCGACAATGAAAAACACGATCAGCGCGATGACTATAGCCGGAATGGTGGTGAACATCAGGTAGCGTATATGCTCGAAGAGATCGACTCCTGCTGTCGAGGATGCGATTACCGTCGTGTCGCTGAGGGGCGACACTTTATCGCCGAAATATGCGCCCGAAATAATCGCGCCGGCAATCCACGGATCGCTGTAGCCCATCACCTCGCCGATGCCCATGAAAGCGACTCCGAGGGTGGCTATCGTGGTCCACGAACTGCCTGTCAGCACAGAAATCGCCGAACATACAACGCAGGTCACGACCAGAAAGAACTTAGGGTTAAGAATCTGAAGGCCATAGGAGATAAGTGTAGGCACTACACCCGATAGCATCCATGTCGTGGCTACCATCGCTATGCAGATGAGGATTGGTACGGCCGGAAGAATCTGAATGGCACTCCGTTTGAACCCTACCGATAGCCCGCGTCGCGAAGCCACACCGCCAATCAGCGAGAGTGTCAATGCTATGGCCGTGGAAGCCAGTAGGATATAAGGGCCTGACTCCGATACGGCATCAGCTCCGCTGAC
Source organism: Duncaniella dubosii (assembly GCF_004803915.1). Classification (NCBI taxonomy): domain Bacteria; kingdom Pseudomonadati; phylum Bacteroidota; class Bacteroidia; order Bacteroidales; family Muribaculaceae; genus Duncaniella; species Duncaniella dubosii. The sequence continues at coordinate 911,724 of NZ_CP039396.1, read as the reverse complement.
TACAATGATAGAGATGAGGGCAACGAAAAGAAAACTTATAGGGACGAGGGAGATTCCGAGCGAGGGGAGATTGCGACTGCCGAAAATACTGTGTTTGTTCAATCTTATAAATCCGTTAAAATAAGTTAGTAATCTAATGGAAACTTGCTTGCATGGCCGCCGGATAGCTGCGGCCGGTAGCTAAGAATTATTTTACAGCCTTTAAAACAGCTTCTAAGCACAAAATTAGTAAAAATCGTGCGTATTTCACAACCTACGTTTGACAAAACACGCTAAAATCTTAAAACACATGTTAATACAGATAAACGTCTCACACAATACGGATTTTGTCAGGCTCTCCTCATTCTGATAAATGAAAGCACCCCTCCCGGACAGTCGGGCAGGGGTGCTGTGTGGGTAAACGGGATAAAAACTTATTGTCAGTTCTTGATTTATTTGCTTGTCCAAGTCAGATTCCAGATTGCTGTGCGGTCTTTGTTGCTTGAGGAAGCCGACGGACCATCGTTGGCAATCTCGATAACAAAATTGCCGGCGATGTTGAACGCATGGGAGTATTCATATTTCTGAAGCTTGGTCATGCCTTTGTTTTCAAGCACGTCGGTTGCCACGACTTTGCCATCCTGTTTGATATTGATGGTCAGTTTCACCTGATTGTCGCTATAAGGAAGACAATAGTCGAACTTCAGAGTCCCGAGTCCGTTTGCGATTGACGGAGAGGTCAGGACTCCCTGCGAACCGCTCTTGCCATTGAGACATACAGCATAGTTTGATGCGTCGCCGAATACGGAAAACACCGGATTCCCGTTTGCCGGGCCGCCTTGCAGAAGCAAAGAGTTGGTTGCAACCCATCCGCTGGCCGATGTGTGGGTCGTATAAGGGCTTGAAGCCGCATCGCCCATCGTGTTGAAATCGGCACTGTTTCCGCTGATAGGTTTGTCATCGCCGGGATTGTCTCCGGGGTTATCGCCGGGATCGTTGCCTCCGTCAGCATTGAGCTTGACATTGGTGACACACCATGTGGCGAAGTTTGCATCAGATGTCGCGTAGTATCTGAAACCGATATAGACGACACCGCTGAACGAACTTAGGTCAAGTGAGCCTGAGCTGACCCATGATGAGTAGCCGCTTGCCGGAGCAGATGCGATTGTCGGGTTAAGTTTTGTCTTTGTCGCTGTCGATGGATCGGCCGACGTGAGGACATAGACCTCAAACTGGGTTGTGGTTGAGCCATAGCCGTTGACCTGAGTCTCAAATGAGAGGGTCTTGTTGCTGACTTTGCTCATGTCCACTGCCGGAGATAGCAGCCATGAGTCAAAAGGAGCGGTGCCTTTGTAGCCGGTCATGGCGGCATAGGAGATTGAGTTGAATTCCGTATAGTACCAATCTTTATCGCCGGCAATCATTTTTGATGACCATCCTGCCGGTTTTACTTTGCCGGGGAAACTTTCGTTGAGCGATGTGACGGTCTCGCCCGGTACATCGGGAGTCGTTCCGCCGCCGTCGATGATATATTGTGAGGTGTTTTTGAGTCCGGGACCTCCACAATATTTCATAACGTCGCCGAAGAGAGAAACCTGCTTGCCTAAGTTGCCGGGATGGTCTTTAAGGTTGAGGGCATTGCGGACTCCGGGAGCGACTGTGTTGGTCGGAAGCTGTATGCCGATACACTGTGCAGGGTTCACACAGTCGGGGGTGGCGGCAATGACTATGTTGGTGACGGCGGCGTCAGCAGTGCTGAAATTAGTACCGTCGAGAGTTGTCGATGCACCGCCTGTAGGCATTGAACCTACGATATAGCCGGTCACCCATATCTGAGAACCGTTGGCCGGCGATTCGGTGGTTGAGCTTGGATTCATTGCGATGACCTGAGTGACCGAATAGGGCTTATCCTTTGTTCCGTCGCCATCGCCGGGTGCGGGTTCGTCGCCGCCGGGGACATCGACTCCGTCAATGCGGAATGTCGATGCCGAACCGTTGTTGCCTGTCACTGCCGGCATAGAAAGCTCAGTTCCGAAATTACCGCAGATCCACATCTGCTTCTTGTAGTTCGAAGGATTGTCGGGCAGGTTGCCATACTGGCGTAGTTTGCTGCCTTGCGGGAGTGAGATGACCATACACTTGGTCCAGTCGGTGCAGTCGGCGCTCTGGGCGATGACGATCGTGTTGTCAAGGTCAGGTTCGCCGCTGAACTGGATGTCGGCGTTCGAGCTTACGGTCTGTACGCCCGGGGCTACTGCGCCGACGATATATCCTGTCAGCCATACGTTTGAAGCCGAACCGCCGTTGTTGATGATCGAGATTGCCTGGTCGACGGTGTAGGGATTGTCCTCGGCGCCCGGGCCGATGGTCGGGTTGCCGAAGTTCATACACCCGCGTCGGTCAAGGAGCAGCAGCTGCCAGCCACCGCTTGTATGGTAGCTGAGTATACCTACCACGTCGCCGTGGCCTTCGGGAAGAATGTCGGAATAGAAGTTCGAGTAACCGCTGGTGCGGACATTGATTGTTCCGCCGTCCGAGAGAGTCAGCGCACGGTTGACTGTTTCTTTGCTTGATGCGAAAGGCTCTTTGCCTCCGTCGGCGAAATAGCAGTTGTTGAATCTCACCAGCTGGCTCTGCCACTTGCGGAGCACTTCAGGTCCGCCCGACAGTTCAGAGAGAGAATTGACGGTCAGGGTGTCGACATCCGCGAGATTAGGCTCGCCGTTGAGCTGAGAATGTCCGACAAACAGCTGGTAGGGCATGAACGTGGTCTGCTGGCCGTATTGCTGAGAGTCCTCCGGCGAACCGAGCTGCTGGAGTCCGGCATATTTACCGATAGTCATTCCTGTGAGGTCGATGACCACTTCCTGGCCGCGTCGATACTGGTTGCTCATCGAGTTGGCGTTGATGCTCATGGCCAGTGCGCCGGTCTCGTCCTGAATGACGAGCGACTTGTAGATGTTGCCTGAGGCGTCCGACGAAATCACGCGTCCTTTCACCAGAAGATGCTTCCCGTTGTCTGTCTCGCCGATTTCCTTGTAATAGTTGTCGGCATCCTCCCAGAATTCAGCCTTGATCTGGCCGATGGTTTTTGCCTCGTATTTTTCGGTGTCGCCGAGCCATGTTGATTCCGGCGTCTTCATGCCCGGAGCGTCGAAATCGTCCTGACAGGCTGTCAGCGAGAGCGCGCCGGCGAATAGCAGGCTCAGATATGTCTTGAAATTTCTCATAGTTTTTGTCTTTGATCGGATTACTCGCTAATTTTCAGATTTCTGATTTCCCATGTGTCAGCTCCGCTTTCGTCAGAACCGTATTTGAATCCCACATGGATTTTTTTACCGGCATAGGCCGAGAGGTCGATTGAGCCGGAGTTCGCAAATGTCCATGCTCCGGCTTCGGGCCATGAAGGGATTGCAAGTTCCGTCCATGAGGCTGCCCCCTCCTCGCGGACCACCGCGCAGCAGAGCGTGCGGAGTGTGGTCTGGAATTTGGCTGCATGTTCAAATGTGAGACTGGCGGATTTGGCTTTGCTGAGGTCGATGACAGGCGAGTAGGCATAAGCCTTAGATGCAATGGCCTTGCCTCCTGAATATGCGCTGGCGTTGAGATAGTGTTTGCCGCTGTATTCTTTCCATGTCCACACGGCCTCTACTCCCTCGACGCTGTTTGATTCATAGCTCCAGTCGATTGTCGAAGCGTCCTCGCCGAGTGCCGAGTAGATGGTTGTGCCGGGTGTAGGCTCGTCAGGGGTTTCGGGTGTGTCGACAAACTCGAATCCGTCGATGCAGCCGCTTTCAGGATCCATGAAAGTCAGCTGCCATGATGCCTTCGATGAGGCATAGTATCCGAGCAGGGCAACTACTGTGCCTGTGCCCTTGGGAAGTATCTGTGACGAGAACGTACACTTGTTGCTCGTGCGGACATCGATAGTGTTGCCATCGGCATCTTTCAGGGTGCGGTTTGTAGCGCCTGTCGCTCCGGGGTTGTCACACCATGCGGCCTTTCCGCCGTCGACGAAGCTGACATTCTCGATTTTCACGAGCTGGCATTGCCATGCGATAAGTTTCGACTTGTCGTTGATCCATGAGTTGAGATCGGAGATGGTGACGGTGTAAGGCTCGGCATCGGACAGTGATGGCAGTCCGTTGCGCTGGGCGCGGATGCTGAAGTCCTCAGGCTCGATTCCGCCGACACTTCCGTTGTAGAGGGTGCCGATCTGCATCTGCTTGCCGTAGCCTCCGACAAGCAGACCGGTCACGTTGATGCGCACTTCCTGTCCCATCGGATAGCTTTCGTAGAGGTCATAGCCGTGGACGCGGATGTCGAGCGCTCCGCTTTCGTCGCGGAAATAGATGTGCTGGTAGACATTTCCGTCTTTGTCCGACGAGATGATGCGTCCTCCGAGGATAATGCTGTCGCCGTTGGCATTGACCGGTATGGTGTTCGATGAATTTGACTGGGCGATGTCCCAGAACATTTCTTTAAATTCCGAGATGGCCGTGTTGACCTCATAGGTCGCTTCGGGCACAATCACCGGCGGACGGTCGAAATCATTGTCACACCCGGTGAAACCGAGCGACATGCCTGCGGCTGCCACCGCAAATATTGATTTATATAATTTCATATATGGAATTGTTCGTATGTTTATGTACATATATTATTATAAGGTGTGGATGCCGGACTGACATCAGAATCTGATGCCGACGTTGAGATACACCTTGATGCCTTGGGCATAGAAATATTTGTTGGGATATTTCGTCGAGTCGTAGTTCGAGTAGTCGAAACGTCCCTGCTGGTAGCCGTAGGTCTGGATTTTCTTGTTGTTGAGAATATTGTCGACGTTGAGGTTGATGTTCATCGAAACCTTGCGGTTGAGATAAATCAGCTTGCCGATTGAGGCGTTGAGCACGAATGCGTCGTTGAGCTTATCTTGGCTTGCGAGTTCTTCCATCTTGGCTTCAAGTTCGTCCATCGATGGATATTTCTCCCATAGGTTGGGAAGCGCCTCGTGGTGAATCGGCGAGAGGTTCACGTAAGCGTCGCCCATCCATGAAGCGTTGACGTTGAAGAACCACGATTTGGGCGCAGCCCAGTCGATGCCGACATTGACCGCTGTCTGCGGAGTGCCTCCGACATAGAAGTTTTTGAGATATACAACCTGTGTGGTGTCGGGACGCATGCCGTTTTCGTATGAGCGTGTGCCCTTCGGACGGTTCTTGTACTGATATTGGGCGAATGTCGCTGCTGCGCTGACCGTGACAGAAGGTGTCACCTTGAAGGCTGCGCCTATTTCGATGCCTTTGTAGCGGGTATGCACTCCCTTGAGCACATAGTTCATGAACGTCGAATACTGGTCGTCGTAGTATGAGGTGCGTTCGGTCTGGTCATACATTTCTGTCCAGAATCCGGTGATCGCTCCACGGAAACGGCGGTAGTTCCATGCGTAGGAGATGTCGCCCGAAAGGATGCGTTCGGGTTTTAGTCCTTCGATGGCGGTATCTTTGATGCGCGGAGAGATATAGGCATATTCGAAGAGCGGTGCCACTGTCTCATATCCTGCGTGGGCGGTGATGAAGTTGCGTCCGTCGATTTTGTAGGTCGCGCCGGCCTTGAGTGCGCCGGTGTCGAAGCGGTGCGATGCACCCTTGCCGTATGAATTCTTGGGTGCGCGTCCGTTCATCATCTTGCCGTCGCGCTGGAACTGGGTGTAGCCGATCTTAAGGCCGTAGTTGATGTCCCACTGCGGGAGGGTGATGACATTCTGTATCCATGCGTTGCCGTGGAGGGCGTTGATATAGTAGTCATAGCCGAACGTGTCGCCTTTGCCCACATGGCGGCTCGGGTCGAGCAGGTTGTTCTGGAGCATGTCGGGGTTGTCGGGGAAATCGCGTTCGCTGTATTGGTCGATGTCAAGCCAGTATTCGCCGCCGAGAAGGTCGCGGATGGTCTTGTAGTAGTGTGCGCGGGTGTAGTTGAACGAGATTCCTGCCTGAAGGGTCATGTTGTCGTTCAGACGGTGGTTGAGCACCGAGTTGAGCATGAAGTTGATCTGGTTGCTGTGGCGGTTCTCGAGAATGTAGCTCGACGAGTGGTTGTCGGGATTGTTTCCTCGGCCATAGATGTTGTTGTAGTAGTTTGCCTGATAGAGATTGCCCCAGTTGATCTGGCGGAAATTCTCGTCATGCTCCCAGAGGTCGGTGTAGAGGTCGGCGGCTTCTTCGTTGCCTGAGGCGCGGAAGTAGCTGGGAAGGTAGCGGTAGTAGTCGGGTCGGGGATCGGCTGCGTTATACCAGTTGAGGGCCGAGGTCGAATAGTTGACAGCGCGGAATGCCGCTCCTGTGTTGAGGGTTGTGCCCTTGTCGGGTTTCCATATCCAGTTGAGGACGGCGGTCGGGTCGAATGTCTCGACGATTTTGGCCGAGCGTTTCTTTCCGTCCTGCCAGCCCCAGTTGGGGTTATAGAGATTGTTGTCTGTAAGCGAATAAGCCTCCTCGTAGGTCGCTGAGTTGGTGGCGCGCTGGGTTGGTGCGCCCCAGACGGTGAGATTGAGAGAGTGTTTCTCGTTGAACACCTTTTCGAGTGATGCGAATAGTCCGAATGAGTTGTAGAACGTTCCTTCTATGACTCCTTCCTTCGCATAGCGTCCGATAGCCGAGATCGTGAATGCCCAGCCGTTCTTGTTGAGGCCGGTGGAATACATGGCCATCGCGCGGAGCATATAGTTGGAGTTGGTATAGGCCACAGAACCGTTGAATCCGGGTGCGTAGTGTGCAGCGCGGGTATTGATGTCGGTCGCGCCGCCTATGTTTCCGAAGCCGAAGTTGGCTGCGCCGAGTCCGAGTGAAGTTGTCTTGTCGCGGAATGCGCGGCTCATGCCGCCGAGTGTCGAGTAGTTGAAACGTCCGCGTGCGAGGTCGTTGAAGTTTATGCCGTTGACATAGGTCTCGGTAAACTTCGAGTCATAGCCGCGCACTCTGAAGCGCATCGGCTGGAAGTTGTAGCTTGCTGCGTTGTAGTAGACGTCGTCGCTCGCGCCGGTGAGGGCTGCGATTGACTGTGCGCTTCCTTCTTCGTCCTCAAGGAGTGCTTGGTCGAAGAACATGTCGTTCTGGTCTTCGTAGAACACATTGTTGAGGTTCGACGAGAGCATCTTGAGGTCTCCGAGGTCGATGATTTTGCCTTTTGTCATGTCGATGTCGACTGTCAGGTCGTTGTATCCGTAGGCCACGATGACGAGCAGGTCTTCGCCGGGCTGGGCGTTTGAGATGGAGAAGTCTCCCGACGGGCCGGTGGTGACATAGATACCCTGTTTGTCGAGCATCACGTTGGCCCCTGCCACGGGTGCGCCGGTGTTGTTGTCGACCACAGTGCCGGCTACGCCTGTCGATTGGGCAAATGACGGCAATATCGCCGCCAGAAGCAGTAGCAGAAACAGTTTTAGTCTCATAGATTCTGTAGGAAATGAAAAATAATTATTGTATGATTTTATCTGTCGGCTGCCTGAAAAAATATGTCCGCATCACGCATTCCGGCGGTAGGGTGGGGCATGTTTCTCCCGCAGCCTTTCGGGAAAGGACTGATTCAGTTCAATCAAAACGTGATTTAATCAGAGTGGGGTAGAGCCGTCTTGTTTCAGTCAATGAAGCCTCGCAGCCGCAGGAATGTTTTGACCAGTTCTACGTTGTCCTCCATTCGGAGTAGCGATGAGTCGAGGGTCATGTCATAGCTTTTTGCGTCGCCCCAAGTCTTGTCAGTGAAGAAGTTGTAGTAGTCGGCGCGCCATTTGTTGGTCTTTCGTGCGATGGCCTCGGCTTTTATGGAGTCTATCGCGTCGTTGCGGCCCATGATACGTTTGACACATTCCTCCATAGGGGCGTGGACGAAGATGTTCAGACAGCGCGGGTGGTCGCGGAGGATATAGTCCGAACTGCGGCCGACTACGACAAACGATTTCTCCTGCGATGTGTGGAGAAGGAATTCGCTGATGCTTTTATAGAGTCCGTCGTCACTGATTGAGGATGCCCCTGTGTAGTAGCACATCGGTGTGACACCCATCGAGAAGCTGAAAAGCCCTTGGAGGAACGATGGGAAGCGTTCGTCCTTCTTCTCAAAAAATTCGGGATTCACGCCGGCATGTTTGGCTGATTCCACAAGAAGTTCCTTGTCATAGTAGGCGATGCCGAGCGACTCGGCGAGTGCCTTGGCGAGCACACGGCCTCCGCTGCCGAACTGGCGGCCGACGGTGATTACGAATGGCGGGTGTTGTCCGTGGGATGGCAGCATGGATTCGTCGTTTTTCATTGATGTGCTCTTATTTTCTTGCTTTGTGAAGGAAAATGATGGTGGGGAAGTGGTCCGAATAGCCGTTGAGCCATGCTCCCGATGCGAATGTGCGTTTCGGGTAGCCTTGGCGCTGACCTTCGGTGTCAAAGAGGAAATCGAAATTGTTGACCTTGCATGAGCTGTATTGCAACAGGCCGTGGTTGTGTTTGAGAAGGGTTCCCGAGACGATTATCTGGTCAAATAGATTCCACTGGCCCTTGTAGGCCAGAGTGCCGATGCCCTTGTCGAGCACGCGCCACCACGGGTTGAAGAATCCGTGAGGTTCAACCTTGTCCTGATCTCGTTTCGCCCCGAGCTCCACTGCACATGATTTGTCCTGCGGGTCGTCGTTGAGGTCGCCCATCACGATGACACCCTGATTGGGACGGATGGCCCAGAGAGAGTCGGCGATATGTTTTGACAGTTCTCCCGCCGCTTCGCGCAGATAGCTCGAACGTTCCTGTCCGCCAAGACGCGACGGCCAGTGGTTGACTATTACGCTCAGGGTGTCGCCGCCGAGTATGCCGGTGACACACATCTGGTCGCGTGTTCGGAAATTGGGGTTGTCGGGGATTACGAGGGTGTGGTTGGTGACATCGAGCACTTTGAACAGTCGGGGATTGTAGAGAAGCCCTACGTCAACTCCTCGGCGGTCGGGCGAATCGTGGTGAACCACCTGCAGACGCCACTGTTTGATGTCTTTGGCCCGCACGAGGTCGTCGAGCACTGACTTGTTCTCAATTTCCGACACGCCGATGATGGCCGGCCCCATAGGTGTGTTTTTGGTGACCATCTTTGAAATGCAGTAGGCGAGATTGTTGATTTTGCTCCAGTATTTCTCGCTGTTCCACTGGCGTGAGCCCTGAGGGGAGAACTCAAGGTCATACTTGCCGTTGTTGTTGATGGTGTCAAAGAGGTTTTCGAGGTTGTAGAAGGCCACTCCGAATACGAGAGGCTGGCGGGGATCGGACTGGGCCGACACGCCGAGCGCTGTCAGCAGCGCCAATAGCGGTAAAAGCAGAATCCTCTTCATGCGAAATAATTAAGTTGAAAATAAGAAGATGTAATAGACAAAACAGGTGTGTCAGACAGTCGCGGACAGCCGTGGCACACAATCACGCTGTAAATGTAGTGAAAATTTTGATTCACACCCAATTTTTAACACTAAACTTGCTTCTGCGGTGTGTTAATTTTTTCGTGCCTAATTTTTTGGAGCGTCGGAACTTCCATTTGTGGCGGCATTACCGTAATAATGGTAAGACAATCTGTAATTTATTTCATTGACTTTTGGCGGAAAAGTGATAAATTTGCGATATTGAACCGATAATCGGCCTGTTGACGGCTTTGATTGTATCGGAGGCTTAAACCAATCATTCACACAATAATAAATTTTATGCTTCGTAGAATCCGACAGACAGTGGCGTTTGTCGTCATCGTGCTGATAACGCTGCTTTTTCTTGACTTTACAGGCTCGGTCCACGTTTGGTTCGGCTGGCTGGCCAAAGTCCAGTTTCTCCCGGCATTGCTTGCCCTTAACCTCGGGGTTGTCATCGGACTGATGGTGCTCACCCTTGTATTCGGACGCATCTATTGCTCGGTCATCTGTCCGCTCGGCATAATGCAGGACGGTTTTGCCCGTTTGGGAAGGATGGCAAAGAAAAACCGCTACCGCTATTCTCCTGCTAAAAATGTGCTCCGCTATGCGATGCTTGCCCTCATGGCTGCTGGCATTCTTCTCGGCATCGGATCGCTCGTGGCTCTCCTTGCGCCATACAGCGCTTACGGGCGTATCGTTCAGAGTCTTCTCGCTCCCGTCTGGCAGTGGGGCAACAATCTCCTTGCTTCGTGGGCCGAATCCCGCGACAGCTATGCCTTCTATACAGTCGATCTCTGGATGCGCGGTGGTGTGACTCTCGCTGTGGCCGTGGCTACTCTCACCGTTCTTGCCGTCCTTGCGTGGAGAAACGGACGCACGTACTGCAACACCATCTGTCCTGTCGGGACGGTCCTCGGCTTTTTCGCCCGTTTCGCTTGGCTGAAGCCGGTCATAGACACCTCGAAGTGTAACGGCTGCGGCCTCTGCGCACGTAACTGCAAGGCGGCCTGCATCGACAGCAAGAACCACTCTATCGATTATTCCCGCTGTGTCGACTGCATGGAATGTCTCGCCAAATGTCATCGCGGTGCGATCTCCTATTCCGCTCTCCGCCCAGTCCGTAAAGAGAATCCGGTGAAACCTGCGACCTGCAAAGTCGATGCCGATGCCTCTCGCCGTCAGTTCCTCGGCGCGACTGCCACTGTGGCTGTCGCAGCTGTGGCCAATGCTCGGGAAAAGACTGTCGACGGCGGTCTTGCGGCTATTACCGACAAGAAAATACCTTCGCGCCACACGCGCATCGTGCCTCCCGGCGCTGTGAGCCTCCGCAACATGGCTTCTCACTGCACCGCCTGTCAGCTCTGCGTCTCGGTATGCCCCAACGGTGTGCTGCGCCCGTCGGCCGACCTGCTCACTCTGATGCAGCCCGAGTCGTCCTACGAACGGGGCTATTGCCGTCCGGAGTGTACGAAGTGTTCCGAAGTCTGTCCGGCCGGGGCGATCCGTCCGATATCTGTTGCCGATAAATCATCCGTTCAGATCGGACATGCCGTGTGGGTGCGTGAAAACTGCATCCCGCTCACCGACGGAGTCGAGTGTGGCAACTGTGCCCGTCACTGCCCGGTTGGCGCTATAACCATGGTGGCATCCGACCCCTCTGTCGAAGGTTCGCGAAAGATTCCCGTTGTCAACACCGAGCGCTGCATCGGATGCGGCGCGTGTGAGAATCTCTGTCCGTCGCGTCCCTTCAGTGCTATTTATGTCGAGGGCCATGAGGTCCACCGAACCATTTAACCACCGCTCACAACTATGAAACAGGAAGATAAAAAGGGTTTGAACCGCCGCGATTTCTTGAAACGTCTTGGTGCCGGTGCGTCGGTGCTCGGCGTCGGTCTCGTCGGCTGTGATTCGAAAAACAATGTGGTGACCGGCAATCAGACCGCGCTCCACGACATCCCTGTCGACAAGATGGAATACCGTACCAATCCCAAGACTGGCGAGAAAGTGTCGCTGCTCGGCTATGGGTGTATGCGCTGGCCTACGGTCGGAGGCGGAAGCGGCCGCGATCAGGCAGACGAGATTGATCAGGAGATGGTCAACCGTCTGATCGACACCGCTATCTCGCATGGCGTGAACTATTTCGATACATCGCCTGCATATTGTAAAGGCCGTTCGGAGCGGGCCACCGGCATAGCTCTCAAGCGTCACCCGCGCGAGAGTTTCTACGTCGCCACCAAACTTTCAAACTTCTCCCCCTCGACATGGAGCAGGAAAGCCTCGCTCGACATGTATCACAATTCTTTCAAGGAACTGCAGGTCGACTACATAGACTATCTTCTTCTCCACGGAATCGGCATGGGCGACGACGGCATGGAGGCGCTCCGTGGCCGTTATATTGACAACGGCGTGCTCGACTATCTGCTTAAGGAGCGCGAGGCGGGACGCATCCGTAACCTCGGCTTCTCCTATCACGGCGATATCGCCGTGTTCGACTATCTTCTGTCGAAGCACGACGAATACAAATGGGATTTCGTGCAGATTCAGCTCAACTATCTCGACTGGAAGCATGCCAAGGAAATCAATCCGCGCAACACAAACGCTGAATATCTCTATGGAGAGCTTGCAAAACGCGGCATCCCTGCCATAATAATGGAGCCTCTGCTCGGAGGCCGTCTGTCTAACCTGCACGACCATGTGGTGGCGCGTCTGAAGCAGGCCGAGCCTGACCGCAGCGTGGCTTCGTGGGCATTCCGCTTTGCCGGGACTCACCCCGATGTGCTGACCGTCCTCAGCGGCATGACCTATATGGAGCATCTTGAAGACAATCTGCGCACCTACGCTCCCTTCAAGCCGCTCACCGACGATGAAATGCAGTTTCTCTATGACACCGCCGACTTGATGATGCAATATCCCACCATTCCCTGCAATGACTGCAAGTATTGCATGCCCTGTCCCTACGGTCTCGACATCCCGGCCATATTACTGCATTATAATAAATGTGTCAACGAAGGAAATATCCCTTCCGGGCGTGATGGAGACGAATACCGCCGTGCGCGGCGCGCCTTCCTCGTGGGCTACGACCGCTCAGTCCCGCGTCTGCGTCAGGCGAGCCACTGCATCGGCTGTAATCAGTGTGGCCCGCACTGTCCGCAGTCGATCGACATCCCGGCCGAACTTCACCGTATCGACGCTTTTGTCGAACAGCTTAAACAGAATGTGTGATGATTCCGGCAGCTGAATTCCGTCAGACAGCCATTGACCGTCTCCATGCCGTACCCTGCTCGTGTGTGATAGTGAGAGGCGACAGTGTGACCGTCTGCCACGGACGCGGTGTAAGTGACCTATACAGGATTTATACCACACAGCCGTGGTTGCTTTCCGGTGCATTCGTTGCCGACAGGGTGATAGGCAAGGGGGCTGCCGCCCTCATGATTGCAGGAGATGTCGCAGGTGTCTACACCGACCTGATAAGCGTTCAGGCTCTCGAACTGTTTCGCTCGGTCGGCATCGAGCCTGAGTTTGCCCGCAGTGTGCCCAACATCATCAACCGCACCGGCGACGGCATCTGCCCGGTCGAGACACTGTGTCGCGACTGTGTCACCGCCTCTGCGTGTATCCCGCTGATCGCGGACTTCATTGAAAAGATAAATCAGAAACATTAAAAACTCCAATCATAATGGACGCAACTCTACGACTCCACTCACTGCCCTTCAGCAGTGTCCGCACTTATCTGACGGCAGCCTTGTTTGTCATAGGCAACATTGCCCTCCCGCAGCTCCTCCATCTTGTCCCGCAGGGTGGTGTGACATGGCTTCCGATCTACTTCTTCACACTCGTCGGTGCTTACAAATATGGCTGGCGTGTCGGGCTTCTTACGGCTCTTGCCTCACCAGTGGTCAATTCACTCATGTTCGGCATGCCGCCGGTGGCTGCTCTTCCTGCCATCATGCTCAAATCCGTACTCCTTGCGCTCATCGCCGGATGGACCGCCTCGTGCTTCAACAAAGCTTCCCTGCTCATGCTTGTGGCTGTCGTGCTCGGCTATCAGGTGCTCGGCACTCTTGGCGAATGGGTCATGAAAGCCGACTTCTATGCTGCCTGTCAGGATTTCCGAATCGGTATCCCCGGCATGCTGCTTCAGATTATCGGCGGATGGATAATGATAAACTTCGTCATCCGTCGCAATTGAGCCATCCTCCCGCTCGACGGCTTTATCAACCTGTAGAGGAAACCGCAGATAATCAGCCGTATCAGGGGAATTAATGGAAACAATTGTGGTAATTTGTGCAACAATACTTATATTGAAGAGTATTAACTTTGTATCGTTTCTCAGAAAAAGCTGTCCGCATAGTAAACTCTATTCAGATAGTTCCTTGAATAAAAGGATTGTATATTTCAATATTCGGGCAGATGGTGTGTGATATATCGTCTGCTTTTTTATTGAATCTACGGTTTTTCTGTAGAATCTTAATCTATCGCATGAACAGAAACATTTTATCTCGATTCCAATCCGGTGAAATATACCTGAAATGTCGGATTGCATCTTGTCTGTCTACTTCTGATAGGAGAAATGGAGGTTGAGCCTCTGCGCGGGATTATCTGCGGATTTGTGAACGCGACGTTGAAAAAATCTGTTCAGAGTCTAATTTTGATAAAATGTTAACTGATGCTAATCAAATTACAATAAGTTAGATGTAAGTGTTAATAAAATAGCAAAAAGTTGGTTTAGATTAAAAAATAATGTTAAAGCAACAATGTTTTTAAACATAAAAATTTGGAGTCTCCCAAAAACTCCCTACCTTTGCATCAGTTTTTCATGGTATTAGATTTAAGGTAAGAAGATTATTCGTCGTGATGACGGATAATTTTTTTTTGTCCCCGGCTCACAAGGAGCAGGGGCTTCGAAGATACCGGCCAATTCAAATCAGGTGTTGGCATCTAAATTTCATCACACCGCCACTTTTATTGCCGGAGCGGTGGAAAAACGCTGATTTTTGTGTACATTTGCAGTCACTTATGAAAAAATATATACTAATTATTTTCACCATAATAGCGGCCGGATTCAGCGTCGCGGCTGCCGATGATATTCCCGACGACTCACTGTCATATTCATGGCGCGTCGTGCAGCCGCTCGGGCTGCGTGAACGTATGCCACTCGACACACTCCTCTACAACTATCATAAGACTGCCGTTCCCTCGTCCTACAGCCCTGCATTTGCCACCACCGGCAATCAGGCATCGGTCGGCAAAAATATGATATTCATGCAGAGCAATCCGATGAGCGATTTCTTTTTCCGCGATGCCAAGCAGTTCTGGATTCCCGACATAGAGACAATGCGTTTCTACAACTCGCGCATCCCGATGACCCAGCTTGGCTACAATACCGGTGGCGGACGTGAAATTGCTCAAGACTGGCTGCGCATGATGTTCTCCGGCAATCTCAACAAACGAACGCAGATCGGTGCACAGCTCTCATACCCCTATTCAAAGGGTAGCTACAACTATCAGGCAGCCAAGGGAATGGTCTGGGGCCTGTCAGGTTCATATACTGGCGACCGCTATGAGTTTCAGGGATTTTTCAATGCCTACAATATGCTCAACAAGGAGAACGGCGGCATCACCGACGACCTCTACATCCTTGACCCGGCTCAGCTTCAGGGCGGTGTCTCGTCGATTAACGCTAAGAGTATTCCGACCAACCTTACGGCCGCCCACTCGCGTGTCTCAGGCAAGCAGTTCTACATGAACCACCGCTACAAGGTGGGCTACTGGCGCGAGGAAAAGGACGAAAACGACTCTATCGTATCTCGTGAATATATCCCCGTGTCGAGTTTCATCTGGACTTTCGACTACAACGCTGCGCGCCACAAATTCACAAACACCAGCGCGTCGGAGGAGGAGAGTTTCTGGACAAACCACTACATGAGTACGGCAGCCACCACCGACAAGACCAGCTACAGCTCCATGCGCAACACCGTCGGTGTCTCCCTGCTCGAAGGTTTCAACAAATATGCCAAGGCCGGGCTCGGAGCGTTTCTCACCCACGAACTGCGCACCTATCATCAGACCGACGACACTCTTGCCATATCAGGCCCTGACCGTCCGGAGGGGCTGACTCCCTATCCGTTCGAGTCGCGTCTCAAAGGCAAGGAGACACAGAATCTCCTCTATGTCGGCGCACAGCTCGTCAAGCAGCAGGGGCATCTGCTCAATTATGAGGCGACGGCAAGTCTCGGACTCATCGGCCCGGTGGCCGGCGAAATCAAGGCCGACGGCAATGTCTCGACCCGTATCAAGCTTCTCGGCGACACAGTTACGGTCAAGGGCTACGGTCATTTCAGCAACACGACCGCGCCATATCTCATGAACAACTATATCTCGAACCATTTCGCGTGGATGAATGATTTCGGCAAGACTCGCCGGCTGCGTTTCGGTGGCATACTGAATCTGCCTCACACCGGGACACATGTCGATGTCGGGGTCGAAAACGTCCAGAACCACATCTATTTCGGCCCGGATATGCTTCCCGTCCAGAACGGAGGAAGCGTGCAGGTGTTCAGTGTGCAGCTTCAGCAGAATTTCCGCTGGAGGGCGCTCAACTGGGAAAACTCGCTCATCTATCAGAAATCGTCGGACGACGCGGTCATCCCGCTCCCGCAGTTTGCCGTCTATTCGAATCTTTTCCTCAACTTCAAGGTGGCCAAGGTGCTTGAGGTGCAGATGGGTGTCGATATGGATTACTACACGAAATATTATGCGCCCGGCTATCAGCCCGCGACAATGGCTTTCTACAATCAGCGCGAAATCAAGTGTGGCAACTATCCGTTTATGAATGCCTACGCCAATTTCAAGCTCTCGCGCGCGCGTTTCTTCGTGCTCTATTCCCATCTCAATCAAGGGCTGTTCGGCAACGACGACTATTTCTCGCTTCCGCACTATCCGCTAAATCCGCGACGTTTTCAGATGGGTGTGATTGTCGATTTCATGAACTGATTTCCGCTCATTTCGACTGCGGTTTTTAACAATAATTCAAACACAACGCCTTTTCGGAGAGAAATTTTAGCAAACCCATAAAGCCCGGCCGGTTGTTTATATAATTGATATATAAATGACCGGCTTTGCTTATGTCAAATGACAATCATACACCGGATCGCTCTTCCAATGGCGGTCAGACCGTCCCCGACAGACACAAGGGACTCCGTTCGCTCTTCCGCGCACCCAGCGGAGGCATACTGCTGTCGCTCTTGCTGATGGCAATCTTCGTTGTGGTTACAGTCAAAGGCTGTTCTTCGCCCGTCCCGTCGCGCGGATATGAGTATGTCCGCGGCCGTGGCGACACCATCAACGTGGCCATAGACTATTCGCCAATGTCCATATACCGCTACGGAGACTCTCTCGCGGGCTTCAACTATGAAATGATGAAGGGGATGGCCGCTCTCTACGGCGACCATGTGAAATTCTATCCCATTGCGTCGATCAACGAAGCCCTCGATGAACTTCAGAGGGGAAAATATGACGTTGTGATTTCCGACCTGCCCATCACGGCCTCACGTCGCGAGAGTTTCCGTTTCACCGAGCCGGTCTATCTTGACAAACAGGTGCTCATCAGCCGCGATACCACCATCCGTTCGCGTCTCGACCTTGCCGGGAAAGAAGTGTGGGCGCTCAGAAACTCTCCCGTGGCCGAGCGTCTGCAAAACCTCTCGCATGAAATCGGCGACACTATTATCATCCGCCATGACTCGATCCGCAGCGCCGAACAGCTGTTCATGCTGACTGCAATGGGCAAAATTCCCCGTGCGGTCATAAATGAGGCGAAGGCCACTCTGCTCGCAAAGGATTATCCCGAGGTCGATATCTCCACTCCGGTCTCATTCACGCAGTTCCAGTCGTGGGTGGTCAACAAGTCGGACTCGGTGCTCGCCGACACGCTCGACGCTCAGATACGCCGGTTCAAGGAGACTCCAGAATATGAAGCCCTTGTCAGGCGCTATCTGACGCATGTGGTCGAGGATGCCGTGACGCAGTCTGCCGACACGACCGCTAAAAAGTGAGAATCAGACAGATGACATCAACAAATTTCAGCCGGCGTGTGTTATTCTAATAAAATGAAACGCACAGAGCCGCGTGCTCTCAACCTTCTTCCCGCATGAAACGCTCCGGCCGCCGGGCCGGCCAACCTCACGGACAGGGATGACTTCTCTAAGTATATATAGGATAAGAAAAATAAATTTCAACTATTAATCAAAAATAAGTCGTTATGAAAACGCTCATTGAAAAATTCTGGGGTCAGACCCGCTATTGGTGGGTTGTCCTCTGCGCGGGAATCCTTATGGTTATCTGCGGATTTGCCTACTGGTTCTGGCCGGTAGCCGGTTATGCGGTTGCTTCACAGATATTTGGCTGGCTTCTCCTTCTCGTCGGTATCGTTCAGCTGCTCGTAGCCTCCGGTCCTAACCGTGGCAGTGGCTGGGGATGGTGGCTTGCCGGAGGTGTGATCGATATCTTCATCGGATTCATGCTCGTGCGCAGCATAGTCCTTTCGGAAATGGTGTTCCCTTACTTTATTGCATTTATTTTCATCTACTGGGGCATCAGTGCCGTGTGCAGTGCTGTCGTCCAGAGCGGTCGCCGCTACTGGTGGCTATATCTTGTCAACGGTATACTGCTCATGCTCATCGGTTTCTTCTTCATTGAGGCCGGATGGCTTCAGGACATGGCGATGACAAGCTTCCTGACATCTCTGGCATTCATCTACTGGGCTTCTCGATTGCGATGCTCTCGTACGACATGAAACCTGTCTACCGCCGCTGACCGTCATAACGGCTCTTTCACTCTTTGGCTTGCCCTGGCAGTTTCCTACCCTGCTGTCGAAGCCATGATATAAAAAAGATTAATGATTACGTCCGTGGTCTCCGCACAGTCTGTGCGCGGGACCACGGATTGTGTTTATGTCGTGGTGAGGACTGCCGTTTTGTCTTCCGAATTGTTTTTAATACATTTACAGTCAGTTATGAAAAATGCTTTATTATATAGTATAAGTCGATTTTTTGAAAAACATAAAAACATTCAATTTTGAATCCTAAGGCAAGAGAATGTCCGCATTGCCGTCGTCAGGTGTCGGTAGAAGTCGGTTCAAAATATTTCCTTCGTGGGACTGCGTATACGGTGCGATGTAATCACTGCGATACTGAATTGGCGCTAATCAGAGAGCCGGTACCGTTTAAATGGTGCCCGTTGGCTGGCTTTTTAAGTGTTGTGATACCAGGCGAATACTTTTTATTTGTGCGTCATATCGGTCTCATCAAGTCATTGACTTACGCAGCTCTGTTCGGGATATTGACAATTGGTGTCATAGCGTTTTACACAATAAAGCGAATCTATTTTAAAAGGGCGTAGGATTGAGCGTCAGGTGGATGAATGTTAATCGCTTATGCTGTTGCGTAGTGTCGGACCACTTTTGATTTGATGGAAAAAATGAGTAAATTTGCATTATTCAAATTTAGTATATTACGAAAGAGCAATTCTATATATGAAGAGAACTCTTACACATGTAGACTGTTTTGCTGGTCCGGGCGGTATATGTACGGGTCTCACAGCTGCTGGATTTAAAACATTAGTTGCAATAGAGTATGTTAAAACTTGTTGTGAGACATATTCAGCAAATCATCCAGAAGTACATGTCATACATTCTGATATTCGGAATGTAGGGATTGAAGATATTAAAAACCATGTGCCAGATTCAGGAGTGGATTTGGTAACATCAGGAATGCCATGTGAGACTTTTTCAACAGCCGGAAATACATCACGATCCTTTTACGATGATAGACAATTTTTATTCAGAGAGGGAATTAGAATTGCAAAATTAGTGAAGGCTAAAATGATTTTGTTTGAGAATGTCCCCGGTATAACATCAAAACGGACACAAAAAAATTCAGGAGCTTTTATAATCGATGTCTTGAAGTCAGAATTGGTAGAGGCAGGCTATGAGAATTATATAGAGATAATATTAGATGCTTCAAACTTTGGCGTTCCACAAAAGAGAAATCGTTATTTCATATTGGCAAGCAGAATTCCTGATTTGAAATTAGAGCCGCCAATACCTGAAACCAAAGGTGTGGTTACAGTGGAGGATGCGTTTAAGGGTTTGCCTAACGTTATTCCTAATACAGATACAGTTCCAACCGAGTATAATGGGGAAGAAAGTAACTATTCATTACGCTTGAAAAATGATAAATTCTGGCGAAGGAGTGAGGCATGTGTTGATTATCTCACACTACAGACGCCAATGAAACATAGGGATGCTACATTGAAGCGTTTTTCAATGCTTGAACAGGGAGAAGGTTTAAAAGATTTATTCTGTAAATTCTCATCTGAAAAAATAGCAGAATTTCAAGCTGCGAGAATCTTACCCAAAAAGATGTTTATAAAACGCAATGTCAGACTAAAGTTAAAAGAACCTTCATCAACTGTGACTAGTCACTGTCTGGATGAATTTGTTCATCCATTATACGATAGG
Source organism: Duncaniella dubosii (assembly GCF_004803915.1). NCBI lineage: Bacteria > Pseudomonadati > Bacteroidota > Bacteroidia > Bacteroidales > Muribaculaceae > Duncaniella > Duncaniella dubosii. The sequence goes on along the minus strand of NZ_CP039396.1, from coordinate 891,808 downwards.
GCTCTCACTGTACGTGAATGTGCCAGATTACAATCTTTTCCTGATTCGTATATATTCCATGGCCCATTTCTGGTACCGCATATAACAAAAGATGTACAGGATAAATATGAACAGATTGGAGATGCAGTTCCTCCTCTTTTGGCGTATGCTTGGGGTATGGCTATAAATAAGATTCTCAACCGAATATAAATTATTATGAACGAAGAAATAAAGGACTACTGTCTTGATACATATAAGTTTTTTTATGAAAAAAAATTTTCAGAGCTCTCAAGTAATGGAAGTCAAGATTTATCAAGACAAAAAGAGTTTGAGGTTGCGGCTCAGAAATATGCAATAAAGCATACAATTATTGATGGGCTGAAAATATATCCTAATCAAGTTGCTGCTTTATGGCATGCTATATACGAAGCTCATATTTATAGAAAATCCGGTATCAAAGATTTAAATGTAATTCAAAATGTCATTAGCGCGGATCAAAGTTGGAAAAAATCCAGTGGTCATGCTTTTGAAGAAATGATAAAGGAATTAGCAACTCTGGCCATGGGTAAGTATCCTATAGAATTTATACTTCAAAAAGATTTGAATACTCTTATAAAAGCTGGGGAGCTATCAAATGAACCGCGAGATATAAGTTGGCTGAAAGAGCAAGTAAAAGGAAATATATTTGATTTATATATTATATATACTAGGCAAAATAAGAAGTTTTGTTTTGGATGTGTACAGTGTAAAACTAGTATTCGAGATAGAGTGACAAGAGACCGAGAACCATCAATACATGCAATGGAAAGTTGTTTTTGGAGTATAGTATTTGTATTGGATGGAGATTATCTCAAAAATCCTAAGTTTCAGAATATGGTTAATGGAGGAACAAAGGAATTTCCAGAGAATGGTTGGCATGGGATGTACGATGTTTCGGGAGTCTATAATATTGGAAGAATATATCCGTTGGATTTAGACTTTAAAGTATTGCGTAAACATTCAAAAAAAGCTGCTGAAGATTGGATGAAACGACGACAGTGGTTTAAAAATGATTGGACACCAGAATGAATCAGCCTCTTGCCGAGCGCATGCGTCCGCGCTCACTTGATGATTATATAGGTCAGCTTCACCTCGTCGGGCCGGGCGGGGTGGTGCGTCGTATGATTGAGTCGGCTAAAGTGTCGTCGTTTATCCTCTGGGGGCCTCCGGGAGTGGGTAAGACCACGCTTGCACGCATCATTGCCAATTCGGTCAATGTGCCCTTCTATACTCTTTCGGCTGTGAGCGCCGGGGTCAGGGATGTCCGCGAGGTCATCGAACGGTGCAAGTCAGATGCCATGAGCATGTTTACAGGTGGCCGTCCGATTTTGTTTATCGATGAAATCCACCGTTTCAGCAAGGCGCAGCAGGACAGTCTGCTCGGCGCTGTCGAGAGCGGGGTGGTGACTCTTATCGGCGCGACGACCGAGAATCCGTCGTTCGAGGTGATACGTCCGTTGCTTTCGCGTGCACAGGTCTACACTCTCCGTCCTCTTGAGCAGTCGGATCTGGAGCTTCTGCTTGACCGTGCGGTCAATGGCGACGAGACTCTTATGGCTCATGGTGTGAAGGTCGAGGAGACTACGGCGCTTTTCCGGTTTGCGGGCGGTGACGCACGTAAACTGCTGAATATCCTTGATTTGCTTGAACAGTCTACACCTCAGGGTGAGCCTGTGGTCATAAATGACCGTGTTGTGACCGACCGTCTTCAGGAGAATCCCGCCGCCTATGATAAGAATGGTGAGATGCACTACGATATCATCTCGGCTTTCATCAAAAGCGTGCGCGGCTCAGACCCTGATGCGGCTCTTTATTGGCTCGCCCGCATGATTCACGGTGGTGAGGATCCTGAATTTATCGCGCGCCGTCTGCTCATACTTGCGGCCGAGGACATAAGTCTGGCTAATCCCAATGCGTTGCTGCTGGCCAATGCGACCTTTGACGCCGTTCATAAGCTTGGTTTTCCCGAGGGGCAGATTCCGTTGGCCGAATGTACGGTCTATCTCGCGCTGTCGCAGAAGAGTAATTCGACTTACATGGCTCTCCATAAGGCAATGGACCTTGTTGAGCGTACAGGCGACCTGCCCGTGCCACTGCATCTGCGCAATGCTCCGACATCGTTGATGAAAGATATGGGCTATGGCCGGGATTATAAGTATTCACATAATTATCCGGGTAATTTTGTTGTGCAGCAGTTCATGCCCGACCGGCTCGGCCATGTTGACCTGTGGCAGCCGTGCGACAATCCGGCAGAAATGCGTTCGGCCGCCCTCCAGAATCAGCGTTGGCAATCAGGAGAGGTGAAGGAGTGATTTTCAGAGTTCGGATGTCGGGTGTGAGGTAGCAGTGGCTGGGGGGATCATCCTTCGTCGGTGCGCCCGTCGTCGGTGGTCCAGCCGCCGCCGAGGACTTTGTAGAGGTTGATAATTGCCAGATATTCGTCGCGAAGGGCATTGCTGACACCAATCTGGGCATCGAAGTAGCGCCGTTGCGCGTCAAGGACATCAATGTAGTTTAGCGTTCCCGCCCGATATTGCAGATGGGCAAGCTGAACGTATTTCACTGTCGCATCGCGAAGCTCGACTTTGAGCCGGCTTGTCTCCTTGACACGTTTGTAGGTCGACATGGCGCTGTTGACTTCGGTGAATGCGTTGATTACAGCTTTTTCATAGTCGTAGCGAGCCTGATCATAGACAGCTATTGAAGCCTGATATTTGCGCTTCTTGCGTCCGAAATCAAAAATTGAGCCTGTGATAGTGCCTATTGAATAGGTGAAAGGGGATTCGAAGAATTTCGACAGAGCGTCGTTCTCGAAACCGGGAGTGAATGCAAGACGCAGGTTAGGGAAGCGGTTGGCATAGTTCACGCCTACATCGGCCATTGCAGCAGCCAGACGGCGTTCGGCCGCGCGGAGGTCGGGACGGCGTTCGAGCAGGGTCGAAGGGAGTCCGGCCGGAAGTGATTCCGGGAGGGTTATGTTGAGTGCAAGCTGTCCGCGTTCGAGAATTTCGCGTGGATATTCGCCCATGAGCAGTGTGATTGCATTGCGGGCTTCGGTAATCTGGCCTTCTATATTCGGAATTAGAGAAGCCGCAGAGGCATACTCCACTTTGGCCTGCTGATAGACCGTCTCGGAGGTGAGCCCACCTTCGAAGCGGATGCGTGCCTGTTCGAGTGACTCTTCGCGGGTGGCGAGCGTCTGGCGGACAATTGCAAGCTCATTGTCGAGCGCCACGAGACGGAAATAGGCCGAGGCCACGTCGGCAATTAGTGTCATGCGCATGGCATGCAGGTCGTCGACCGTCGCTGCGAAACGCGCCGCTCCGCTTTTCTTGGCCCATGACAGCGAACCCCACAGGTTTACTTCCCAGTTGACTGTAAGTTTGAGGTCGTATTCGGGGTCTTTGGTTGTCGGACCGCTGTTATATTTGTTTGTCTCGTAGTTCGCGCCGGCGAGTCCGGTCACTTCAGGCAGCATATTGGCCTTTGCAATACCATAGAGCTGACGTGCTTCTTCGACGCGTGCGGCAGCCTTGAGCAGATCGCGGTTGTTGTCGAGAGTGAGACGGATGAGGTGACAGAGCGTAGAATCGGTGTAGAAGTTCCACCAAGCCATGTCGGCGACACAGGCAGAGTCGGACTCCAGTCCGGGCATGTAGGCTTCCGGCATTTTAGAGTCGGCGGGGGTGAGATTTTTTACTCCCGAGCAGCCGGTCATGGCTGTAAGTGCTATTATGAAGAATATTATTTTTTTCATTGTTGAGCGTTTTCAGAGTTGGCATTTGTATTTTCAAGCTGTTTTTTCGAGCTACGGTTTGTCAACTTATTTATGGCGACAAAGAAGAATGGCACGAAAACTATGCCGACAGTGATGGCGACGAGCATTCCGAAGAACACACCCGTGCCGATGTCGCGGCGGGCGGCTGAACCGGGGCCTGATGCGAAAAGAAGCGGAAGAAGACCGAGCATGAACGCCAGCGAGGTCATGACAATCGGGCGGAAACGGAGACGCGCCGCTGTAAGAGCCGCATGGACAGCATCGACACCCTTGTCGACTTCCTCCTTGGCGAACTCGACGATGAGGATGGCATTTTTTGCGACGAGTCCGACAAGCATCACCAGACCTATCTGGAAATAGATGTTGTTTTCAAGTCCGCACACCCAGATGCCGAGATATGCTCCGACTCCCGCTATAGGGAGCGACAGGATGACGGCGAGAGGCACACTCCAGCTTTCATACTGAGCGGCGAGGAAAAGGAATACGAAAAGCAATGCCAGTCCGAGCACGAGTCCGGTGTTTCCGCTCTCGTGTTTCTGCTGATAGGATAGGCCGCTCCACTCAACGCCGATGTTTTCGGGTAGGTGTTCGCGTACAATGTTTTCAAGCGCGTCCATTGCCTGACCGGTGCTGTAGCCGTGGGCTGCCTCGCCGGATATGGTGGCGGAGTTGAACATGTTGAATCGGCCGATAGTTCCCGGGCCCGTGGTGAAATGTGATGTTCCGAGCGATGAGATCGGAACCATCACATCGTTAGCTCCGCGGACGAAGAAGAGATTGATATTGTCGCGTCGTGAGCGATAGGGGCGTCAGCCTGTATGTAGACACGGTAGATGCGGTTGAACATATTGAAGTCATTGACGTAGATCGAACCGGTGAAAGCCTTCATGGTCGAGAATATGTCGCTGACGGGGATTCCCTGCATCTTCGCACGGTCGCGGTCCACGTCAAAATAGAGCTGTGGAATATCGGCCTGCATTGATGTCGAGATGTCGGCCACGGCGGGACAGGTTGCGGCATAGTGGCGCAGGGTGTCGACAGCGTTCTGCAGATCGGCATAAGTCGCGTCGGCTCTCGCTTCAAGCACCATTTCAAAACCGCCAGAGCTTCCGAGACCGGGTATGATCGACGGCGAGAATACATAGGCACGGCTTTCGGGATATTTCGAAAGCTCGGAGTGGATACGCGAGCGGATTTCGGTTATGTCGTGGGTTGAGCGTTCCTCCCACGGTTTGAGAATGACAGTCAGCTGCGAGTGAGCCGGATTTGTGCCGACACGTGGCGACGAACCTGTCACGTTGAGCACATAGGCCACGTCGGGGTCGGAAAGCAGATAGTTCATGGCGCGGTCAGTCACCTCGCGGCTACGCTCGATGGTAGCTCCTTCAGGTAGCTCAAGCTCAACTGTGAAGTAGCCCTGATCCTCCTGCGACATGAAGCTGCGGGGCATAAGGGAGTTCATCATGTAGATGAAAACAAGAGCTAGACCGAAAGCCGCATACATGCGCTTGGGATGGTTGAAAGTTCGGGCTATCATGCGGCAATAAGTCTTGTTGCCACGGTTGAGCCAGATGTTTATGAGGCGGAAAATTTTGGCTTTCTTGCGCTTGGTTGCCGGTTTAAGGAGCTTGGCACACATGACGGGCGAGAGAGTGAGCGCGACGATTGTCGAGATGATGACCGACACGGCGATGGTGACGGTGAACTGGCGGTAGAGCTGTCCGGTGATTCCCGGCAGGAAGCTCACAGGGATAAACACTGCGCACAGCACGAGCGACATGGCTATGAGTGCGCTGCCGAGATTGCCCATAGCCTTGGCTGTGGCCTCCTTCGGTGAAAGATGCTCGGTGTTCATGATGCGGTCGACATTCTCGACCACGACGATGGCATCGTCAACCACGATACCGATTGCAAGTATGAGGCCAAGGAGTGTGAGCATGTTGAGCGAGAATCCGAATATGAGCATGACTCCAAATGTGCCGACAAGCGAAATCGGGACGGCAATGACCGGGATTAGGGTGGTGCGCCAGTTCTGGAGAGATAGGAACACCACGAGAATCACGAGTATAAGAGCCTCGAAGAATGTGCGGTAGACATGGTGGATAGACTCCGAGATATAGGTAGTCATGTCGAACGGAATCTCATAGCTGATGCCTTCAGGGAAGTTTTTGGCGATGTTTTCCATTTCAGCCTTTACAGCTTTCGCCACTTCCATAGCGTTAGCGCCGGGGAGCATGTTGATGTTGAGTACGGCAGCGTTTCCTCCGTTTATGCCGCTCTCTGTGGCATAGCTCGACGCTTCGAGAGAAACGCGGGCGACGTCGCGCAGACGGATGAACGATCCGTCTGGGTTGGCGCGGAGCACGATGTCCTCGAATTCGCCGACCGATGAGAGTCGGCCCTGCGCTATGATCGGCATTGTCACGTCGATGTCTGTCGCCGGGGCTTGTCCGAGCGCACCGGCTGCTGATTCGCGGTTCTGGTCCTTAAGGGCGTTCTGCACGTCCTTGACGGTCAGTCCGAGGTCGGCGAGCTTGTCAGGCTCGACCCATATCTGCATGGCATAATAACGGCTGCCGACGTTACTCACACTTCCGACACCGGGGATACGGCGTATCGGGTCGAGAACGTTGAGGGTAGTGTAGTTACTGAGGTATATTTCGTCAAATTTCGGGTCGTCGGACAGGATTGAAATAGTCATGAGACGGCTTGCGGTCTCTTTTGACACAGATATGCCATTCTGGACTACTTCGGCGGGAAGACGTGATTCGGCCTTCTTTACGCGGTTCTGGATGTCGACGGCGGCGAGCTCGGGATCGGTGTCGATGTCGAAAGTCACGAGAGCCGAGAATCCGCCGGAGTTGGAGCTTGTCGACGACATGTAGATCATGCCCGGAGTGCCGTTGAGTTCCTGCTCGATCGGGGTGGCCACGGCCTGTGTGACGGTCTGTGCGTCAGCGCCGGGATAGGAGGCACTTATCTTTACGATAGGCGGAACAATCTGGGGGTACTGGTCGACAGGCAGGAGGGTCAGGCCGATACCTCCGATGATGAATATCACGATTGATATTACGATGGAGAATACCGGATGTTCGAGAAAGAAGTTCTTTTTCATGTTCAATCCTCCTTGACTTCAGTTTGCTGTGTGACCACTACATCGGCTGTTTCATCCGAAGTTTCTTCATCTTTTTTCTTTGGGGCGGGAATAGGATTGACCTTTATGCCGTGGGAAAGCTTATGGTAGCCTTCGACCACGAGTTTCTCGCCTTTGGCAAGGCCGCGTTCGACGATGGTCTTGTTGCCGACCTCGGGACCGAGTTCGATAAATCGCTTCTCGACAACGCTGTCGGGACGCACGACAAAGACGTAGGCGCCACCTTTTTCTATTACGAGCGATTTTGTCGGGACTTCAATCGCATTCTCGCGGACATCGAGGAGGACTTTCACTTTTGTGAATTCGCCCGGCAGCAGGCTGCGGTCGGGGTTAGGCATCTCGGCGCGTACGGAGAATGTGCCGGTCTTCGGGTCGACCTGCGGATCGGCGAAGTCGACAAGTCCCTTGTGGGGGTAGACCGAGCCGTCGGCAAGTGTGATGGTGACGAAAGAATTCCATTTGCGTTTCGCATCGGCATCGCCGAGGTTGACGTTGCGGTCTTTGCTGCGGAGATAGTCGAGAGCCGTCATCGAAAAATCGACTCTTACGGAATCGCTTTTCACCACAGTGGCGAGGAGCGATTTGCCTCCTGACGGGCCGACGAGAGTGCCGATGTCGGCGACGCGCTCGGAGATGTATCCTGAAATCGGCGAGCTTACACGAGTGTAGCCAAGGGTGAGTTCGGCCTGAGTGAGATCGGCCTCGCTGACGATTACTTCGGCGGTAGCGCTTTCGTAGGCTGCGGTCGCATTGTCGAGGTCGAGCTGCGAGGCTGCGTTCTGGGCATAGAGGGGTTTGATTCGGCTGAGGTCGCGTTCGGCTTTCTGGGCCTGAGCGCGTGCCTTGTTGAGTTGGGCGCGAGCCTTGTTGACATGCGCTTTATAGAGGCGCGGGTCAATCACGAAAAGGGTCTGGCCTTTTTCGATATAAGAACCTTCCTTGAAAAGCATGCTTTCGAGGTAGCCTTCGACACGTGCGTGGATTTCGACGAACTGCTGTGCGCGGATTCTGCCTACGTATTCACCATATATATTAACGTTAGCCGTGCCGACGGTCTCGACTTCGACGTTAGGGATTGATGCAGACTGTGTCTTCGGACGCGTGAAAAAATATATCGCGGCGGCAACAATGAGTCCCGCGAGAATTATTACGAGCCAAGCTTTAGTGGTATGTGGCGTGTGGCTTTTTACGGTTTTGAGACCAGTGGATACTTTCGAGCCTAATGATTTGCCGTTAAAGTTTAGAGTCATTGTGTCAGTTAGTGATGATTATTATTTTTTGCACCGGAAGAACTAAAACATCGTATAAACACTCAAGTCGCCATAAAGTTGGATGGCTATGTATTAAAAATGTTTAATGTCGGATGGACCGGGATATTTGCTTCGGGAGTAAAGTTAAATTTAAAAATCGAAGCGTCAAAACATGTGTCAATGAACGGACGGAATGTGACAATGAACGCATGGCCTACAGTCATGAGGATGGTGGCTGTCATGGATAGCTGAGTTCGAGGCTGATCGGAATGTGCAAAGGATAAAATATAGCCGGCGAAGATGGATTAATGAAAAATTTCCATAATTTTCATAATTTTTGTTGGCTCGAATGAAAAATTCGCTAAATTTGCGGAATATAAGCAGTGAACCAGCATGACGCACATTTCATGTAGCCGATCACATTAATTGTAAATGTCAACTTTCATACAAATTTATATAATATGAAGAAGCATAATTTTTCCGCCGGCCCTTCGATTCTGAGTGAATACACCATTAAGAATACGGCCGAAGCAGTCATTAATTTTGCCAACACAGGTCTCTCTCTCCTTGAGGTTTCACACCGCGGCAAAGAGTTTGTTGCTGTAATGGACGAAGCTCAGGCGCTTGTCAAGGAACTCCTTGATGTGCCCGAGGGTTATCATGTGCTTTATCTTGGTGGCGGCGCGAGCCTTCAGTTCTGCATGGCTCCGTTCAACCTCCTGCGCACCAAGGCCGGCTATCTCGACACCGGCACATGGGCGGCCAATGCCATCAAGGAAGCCAAGATTTTCGGTGAGGTAGAAGTGCTTGCTTCATCAAAAGAGGCCAACTATACCTATTATCCGAAGGGGTATACAGTGCCCGAGGATCTCGACTATTTCCACATCACCACCAATAATACAATCTACGGAACTGAGCTTCGCACAGATCCCGATGTGAAAGTGCCTCTCGTGGCAGACATGTCGTCGGATATTTTCTCGCGTCCTGTCGACGTATCCAAATATGATCTCATCTATGCCGGCGCACAGAAGAACCTCGGCCCGGCCGGCGCTACGCTTGTGATTGTCAAGGAAAGCGCTCTCGGCCACGTCGACCGCGTGATTCCCACCATGCTCGACTACCGCACCCACGTGAAGAAAGGCTCTATGTTCAACACTCCTCCAGTGCTCCCGGTGTTCTCGGCTCTCCAGACACTCCGTTATTATAAGGAAATGGGCGGCGTGAAGGAGATGGAGAAGCGCGACGTTGCCAAGGCCAAGCTTCTCTATGATGCAATCGACGCATCAAAGATGTTTGTCGGCACAGTGACCGATCCGGATTCCCGCTCGATTATGAATGTCACTTTCGTGATGACTCCCGAATACAAGGAGCTTGAGAAGGACTTCGTTGACTTCTGCGCTGCAAGAGGCATTGTCGGTATCAAGGGGCACCGTTCGGTAGGCGGTTTCCGTGCATCGCTCTACAACGCGTTGCCTATCGAGAGCGTGCAGGCGCTCGTCGACGCGATGAATGATTTCGAAAAGGCTCATTAATCGCAGGATTTATAAATTCATACAAGACAATTCGATTATGAAAGTCCTTATAGCAACAGAAAAACCTTTTGCAGCTGTCGCAGTCGACGGAATGCGCAAGGTTATCGAGGAGGCCGGGGCAGAACTCGTGCTTCTTGAAAAATACACCGACCGCAAGGATCTTCTCGCAGCGGTGGCCGATGTGGATGCGCTGATTATCCGCAGTGACAAGGTGGATGGCGAAGTCCTTGCCGCCGCTCCGAAGCTCAAGGTAGTGGTGAGAGCCGGCGCAGGCTACGATAATGTGGACCTCGAGGCAGCCACCGAGCGCGGTGTATGTGTCCAGAACACTCCGGGGCAGAATTCAAATGCCGTGGCCGAGCTTGTGTTCGGTCTTGCGGTGATGATGTGCCGCAACATGTATAACGGGACATCGGGTTCTGAACTCAAAGACAAGACGCTCGGCATTCAGGCATTCGGTCAGGTCGGTCGCAACGTTGCCCGCATAGCACGCGGTTTTGAGATGAATGTATCTGCTCTTGATCCTTATTGCCCGGACAATGTGATGGAGGATGCCGGTGTTTCGCCGGTGCATTCGGTCAAGGAGCTCTATCGCAACAACAAGGTTGTGTCCATTCATATCCCTGCTACTCCTGAAACACGCAAGTCGATCGGTTATGAGCTCATCATGTCAATGCCCAAAGGCGGTCTTCTTATAAACACCGCGCGTAAGGAGGTGATTGATGAGGAAGGTCTCATCAAGGCTCTTGACGAGCGTGCGGATATCAAGTATGCCGCCGATGTCGCGCCCGACCGTGCTGCGGAAATCAAGGAGCGTTTCGGCGACCGGGTGTTCTTCACACCAAAAAAGATGGGAGCTCAGACTTCGGAAGCGAATATCAATGCCGGAATCGCGGCCGCCCGTCAGGTGATTTCTTTCCTCACGACAGGAGAGGAGCGTTTCCGTGTTAACAAATAAACATCCTTCTGAGAAAATAAAGGGATAAAATAATTAACGTTTTTCTATCGCGCATCAGCAAACCGTTTGTTGATGCGCTTTTTTTCGATAATAGGGCAGGGGATATGAAAAAGAGACGATTTTGCATGAAAAAGGCTCGTTTTAGGGCTATTTTGGGGCAAAATTGCGGAAAAGTGTTAAAATTCTGTTAAAACACCATGAAAAATTTGGAGGTAATACAGAAAGTGTCTACCTTTGCACTCGCTTTTGAGAAGCAAACCTCACAGCGGTGAGGGGCTGGAGGTTGAAACGCTGAGAGACATTGAATTGTTCGACGATGAAATGTTAAACAAATGTTAAAATCTCGAAAAGATTTGCAGGTTTCGAAAATAAGACGTACCTTTGCAAAGTTTTCCGATAAACGCCACGAGGGGCGCTTCCGAAGAAAGCGACGAAGAGAACATTGAAATAATTGCAACAATAACGAAGTAGTACAAGAGTCATAAATTAGAAGTGAACTCTGTCAAATTTCCGAAGAAAATCCGGTGTTCAACCGAATAAGTCAGACAGGATCCGGCGCTGTTTCTGTGAAGGCAAAATAAAGAACAGAACAGACAGTCTTTCCTGCTTTCCTGCTCTATTATGAAATAGAAAAGAAAAAGAAAAGATAGATAACAACGAAGAGTTTGATCCTGGCTCAGGATGAACGCTAGCGACAGGCTTAACACATGCAAGTCGAGGGGCAGCGGGGGAGTAGCAATACTCCCGCCGGCGACCGGCGCACGGGTGAGTAACACGTATGAAACCTGCCCGTAGCAGGGGGATAAGCGGAAGAAATTCCGTCTAATACCGCGTAACAACCCATGGAGGCATCTCCGTGGGTTTAAAGGAAGCGATTCCGGCTACGGATGGTCATGCGTCGCATTAGCTAGTTGGCGGGGTAACGGCCCACCAAGGCGACGATGCGTAGGGGTTCTGAGAGGAAGGTCCCCCACACTGGTACTGAGACACGGACCAGACTCCTACGGGAGGCAGCAGTGAGGAATATTGGTCAATGGCCGCAGGGCTGAACCAGCCAAGTCGCGTGAGGGATGACGGTCCTATGGATTGTAAACCTCTTTTGTCAGGGAGCAAAGGGCGCCACGTGTGGCGCTTTGCGAGTACCTGAAGAAAAAGCATCGGCTAACTCCGTGCCAGCAGCCGCGGTAATACGGAGGATGCGAGCGTTATCCGGATTTATTGGGTTTAAAGGGTGCGCAGGCGGAATGTCAAGTCAGCGGTAAAATTTCGGGGCTCAACCCCGTCGTGCCGTTGAAACTGGCGTTCTTGAGTGAGCGAGAAGTATGCGGAATGCGTGGTGTAGCGGTGAAATGCATAGATATCACGCAGAACTCCGATTGCGAAGGCAGCATACCGGCGCTCAACTGACGCTCATGCACGAAAGCGTGGGTATCGAACAGGATTAGATACCCTGGTAGTCCACGCAGTAAACGATGAATACTAACTGTCCGGGCAGAATGATGCCTGGGTGGTACAGCGAAAGCGTTAAGTATTCCACCTGGGGAGTACGCCGGCAACGGTGAAACTCAAAGGAATTGACGGGGGCCCGCACAAGCGGAGGAACATGTGGTTTAATTCGATGATACGCGAGGAACCTTACCCGGGCTCAAACGACGGATGGATGTTTCTGAAAGGAGGCAGTCCTACGGGACATCCGTCGAGGTGCTGCATGGTTGTCGTCAGCTCGTGCCGTGAGGTGTCGGCTTAAGTGCCATAACGAGCGCAACCCCCATCGCCAGTTACCAGCAAGTAAAGTTGGGGACTCTGGCGAGACTGCCGGCGCAAGCTGTGAGGAAGGCGGGGATGACGTCAAATCAGCACGGCCCTTACGTCCGGGGCGACACACGTGTTACAATGGCAGGTACAGAGAGATGCGATGCGGCGACGCAGAGCGGAACTTCAAAGCCTGTCTCAGTTCGGATTGGAGTCTGCAACCCGACTCCATGAAGCTGGATTCGCTAGTAATCGCGCATCAGCCACGGCGCGGTGAATACGTTCCCGGGCCTTGTACACACCGCCCGTCAAGCCATGGAAGCCGGGAGTGCCTGAAGTGTGCAACCGCAAGGAGCGCCCTAAGGTAAAACCGGTGACTGGGGCTAAGTCGTAACAAGGTAGCCGTACCGGAAGGTGCGGCTGGAACACCTCCTTTCTGGAGCGGAGACAGCGGTCTCCGGGTCTGAAAGAAAGTCTGACGAAATATAGAAGGCTGGCACACGGATATGGAAATGTCCGGCGGGGTTCACGGACTCCGTACTGCTTCGGAAGTTGCAACTATCATAATTAATCCCGTGAAACGGATTCACAGCGGTCCTTCCTGAAGGGATTAAGCACAGTCCCTTAGCTCAGTTGGTTAGAGCGCTACACTGATAATGTAGAGGTCGGCAGTTCAACTCTGCCAGGGACTACACAAGAAAGAGGACATTGACATACTGGAAGCGAAGATACGCGAGACTCCATTGAAAAAATATGGAGCTTGCAAAATCGAAGCAAACACAACGAGTAAATCAAATCAAGCGAAACACGAGGCAACTCTGTTTCTTTGAATCGAGTCACAACAACAGGACGATTTCAGAGAGCGAGCCGAGTGATGTTCGAACCGATTGAAAAATACTAAGGTCATAAAGAAAGGAGATAAGGGCACATGAAGGATGCCTTGGCTCTCGGAGGCGACGAAGGACGTGATAAGCTGCGAAAAGCTGCGGGTAGGAGCAAATATCCCTTGATCCGCAGATGTCCGAATGGGGCAACCCACCGGCTTTCGGCCGGTACCTCCCATATAGGAGGGGCAAACCCGGGGAACTGAAACATCTCAGTACCCGGAGGAAGAGAAAATAAACCAATGATTGCGCAAGTAGTGGCGAGCGAACGCGCAAGAGCCCAAACCGGCCGCGTTTCGGCGCGGACCGGGGTTGTAGGACCGTCGACGAATGGACAGCGGGCGCATAGCCGAACCTTCTGGAAAGGAGGGCCGCAGCGGGTGAGAGCCCCGTAGGCGAAATGCAAGAGCTGACAGAGACGGCACCTGAGTAAGCCGGGACACGAGGAATCCTGGCCGAATCCGCGGGGACCATCCCGTAAGGCTAAATACTACCGAGAGACCGATAGCGAACCAGTACCGTGAGGGAAAGGTGAAAAGAACCTCGAACAGAGGAGTGAAACAGACCCTGAAATCATGTGCCTACAAGCGGTCGGAGCTGTTTAGTACAGTGACGGCGTGCCTTTTGCATAATGAACCTACGAGTTACCGTCGTTGGCGAGGCTAAGCACTTCAGGTGCGGAGCCGAAGCGAAAGCGAGTCTGAACAAGGCGCCTTCAGTCAGCGGCGGTAGACGCGAAACCAAGTGATCTACCCTTGGGCAGGTTGAAGGTGGGGTAACACCCACTGGAGGACCGAACCGGTAAGCGTTGAAAAGCTTTCGGATGACCTGAGGGTAGGAGTGAAAGGCCAATCAAACTTGGAGATAGCTCGTACTCCCCGAAATGCATTTAGGTGCAGCCTCGGGCGCAGTACCGTGGAGGTAGAGCGACTGATAGGATGCGAGGGCTTCACCGCCTATCAAGTCCTGACAAACTCCGAATGCCACGGCACGGTCCCCGGGAGTGAGGGCGCGGGTGCTAAGGTCCGCGTCCGAGAGAGGAACAACTCAGACCACCGTCCAAGGCCCCCAAATCCGGGCTAAGTTGAAGACAATAACGAGGTGGGATTGCAAGGACAGCTAGGATGTTGGCTTGGAAGCAGCCATTCATTTAAAGAGTGCGTAACAGCTCACTAGTCGAGTGATCCCGCATGGATAATAATCGGGCATAAGTCCGGTGCCGAAGACGTGGAATCATGCGTAATGCATGATTGGTAGGGGAGCATTCCGGTAACCGCTGAAGGCGTGGCGCGAGCCGCGCTGGAGGAGCCGGAAAAGCAAATGTAGGTATAAGTAACGACAAAGGGGGCGGGAAACCCCCTCGCCGCAAGACCAAGGGTTTCTGATCAACGCTAATCGGATCAGAGTCAGTCGGGACCTAAGGGGCAGCCGCAAGGCGTACCCGATGGAAGAAACGGTCAACATTCCGTTACTCCTGTATGGAGTGATGTGGAGACGGAGAAGTGACACTCCCGCGTGCTGACGGAATAGCACGTTGAACCGCGTAGGTATACGCCCGGCAGGCAAATCCGCCGGGGGTGCTGAAACGGGACAGTACGGAGAGCCCCCGAGGCAATCCGACAGCGGAGGTAACCATGCTCCCGAGAAAATCCGCTAAACTTAATCCATGCAGGACCCGTACCCCAAACCGACACAGGTGGTCGGGTAGAACATACCAAGGCGCTCGAGAGATTCACGGTTAAGGAACTAGGCAAACTGACCCCGTAACTTCGGGATAAGGGGTCCCTCCCTCCGGGGAGGGCGCAGAGAATAGGTCCAGGCAACTGTTTAACAAAAACACAGGGCTGTGCGAAATTGAAAGATGAAGAATACAGCCTGACACCTGCCCGGTGCCGGAAGGTTAAGAGGAGATGTCACCGCAAGGGAAGCATTGAATTGAAGCCCCGGTAAACGGCGGCCGTAACTATAACGGTCCTAAGGTAGCGAAATTCCTTGTCGGGTAAGTTCCGACCTGCACGAATGGTGTAATGATCCGGACACTGTCTCAACCGTGAGCTCGGTGAAATTGTAGTATCGGTGAAGATGCCGATTACCCGCAACGGGACGAAAAGACCCCGTGAACCTTTACTGCAGCTTAGCACTGTGACCGGGTGTGCGATGTGTAGGATAGTCAGGAGACATCGAAGCGGTGACGCCAGTCACCGTGGAGTCGGCGTTGAAATACTGACCTTTGCACATTTGGTCTCTAACTCGCGTTGGCGAGGACACTGCTTGGTGGGTAGTTTGACTGGGGTGGTCGCCTCCAAAAGCGTAACGGAGGCTTCTAAAGGTGCGCTCAGGCCGATTGGTAACCGGCCGCAGAGTGTAATGGCACAAGCGCGCTTGACTGAGAGACAGACAAGTCGAACAGGTAGGAAACTAGAGCATAGTGATCCGGTGGTTCCGTATGGAAGGGCCATCGCTCAAAGGATAAAAGGTACTCCGGGGATAACAGGCTGATCCCTCCCAAGAGCTCATATCGACGGAGTGGTTTGGCACCTCGATGTCGGCTCGTCACATCCGGGGCTGGAGAAGGTCCCAAGGGTTAGGCTGTTCGCCTATTAAAGTGGCACGCGAGCTGGGTTCAGAACGTCGTGAGACAGTTCGGTCTCTATCTGTTGTGGGCGCGGGAGATTTGCGAGGCCCCGACACTAGTACGAGAGGACCGTGTTGGACCGACCTCCGGTTTACCGGTTGTTCCGCCAGGAGCACCGCCGGGTAGCCGCGTCGGGTAAGGATAAGTGCTGAAAGCATCTAAGCACGAAGCCCCCCTCAAGATAAGATCTCCACACAAGGGCCGTTTAAGACGAAGACGTAGATAGGCCGCAGGTGCAGGTACGGTAACGTACACAGCCGAGCGGTACTAATCGCCCAAACCCTTTCTTGGGAGCAATCCCAAAAAATAGCCTTCCCATTGATGGAAGGACAGTTTCAGTCGCTGAATCGTACATCCGCTGGCAAACGTAACAAGGCCTCGGGAATCGTTCGGTGGCCGGTTCAAGAGAAGGTTACTCATGTAGCTTCACTTCGCTTCCACCGCCTCTTTCTAACCTTACAAGGCAGGATACAGTTCCTGACCGCAGACACTAAGGTGGCCATAGCGTGAGGGCTCCACCTCTTCCCATTCCGAACAGAGAAGTTAAACCTCACCACGTCGATGATACTGCGAAAGTGGGAAAGTAGATAACCGCCCCTTCTAAACGACCGAAGCCTGAGATGCAGATTGCGTCTCAGGCTTCGGCTTTTTTATGCCCTCTTTTAAAGGGGCTTATCCGATATTTGGATGGATTTGTTTGACGTTCCGTAAATTTATTGTAATTTTGCATGGGAATGACTGCCAGCGGCCATCCTAACATTATATTAATCAAGATAATTAAACCTCGTCACATAACATGGAGCTTACTGCGTCACAACTCGCGGCTATAGTCAACGGAACTGTTGAAGGTGATGAAAACGTAAAAGTCAGCACATTTGCGCGAATAGAGGAGGGCCATAGCGGCGCTCTTTCGTTTCTGGCAAATCCCAAATACACCCATCATATCTATTCGACCGACTCATCGGTTGTGTTGGTAAAGAAAGATTTCACGCCTGAGCATCCTGTCAAGGCTACTCTTATACGTGTGGATGACCGTATGCGACCGTGGCTCATCTTCTTGAAATGGTCACACAGATGTCGAAGGTCGAGAAGGCAGGCATCGAGACACCGTCGTTTATCTCGGAAGGGGTCGATGTCCCTGAGGATGCCTACGTTGGTGCATTTGCCTATATCGGCAAGGGAGTGAAGCTCGCTCCGGGTGTCAAGATTTATCCTCAGGTCTACATCGGTGACGGCTGCGAGGTCGGAGAAGGCTCTGTGCTTTATGCCGGGGTTAAAATCTATGCCGGCTGCAAGGTGGGCAAACGTTGCATCATCCATTCGGGTGCGGTCATCGGCGCTGACGGATTCGGTTTCGCACCGATCGACGGGGGGTATGAAAAAATTCCCCAGACTGGCAATGTCGAAATCGAGGATGATGTTGAAATCGGAGCAAACACCACCATAGACCGTGCGATGATGGGGGCGACCAGAATCGGCAGGGGTGTGAAGCTCGACAATCTTATCCAGATCGCACACAACTGTTCGGTCGGCGAGCACACCGTGATGGCCGCGCAGGCCGGAGTTGCCGGCTCGGCGAAAATAGGGGCTCACTGTATGGTGGGCGGTCAGGTCGGTTTTGTCGGACATATCTCGATTGCCGACGGGACTCAGATCGGCGCTCAGAGCGGTGTCAGCAAGCCGACGAAGCCGGGTGACCGTGTGATGGGTTCGCCGGCTGTGGATATGGGTGAATATGCCCGCGGCCTTGTCTATGCCAAGAAGCTCGGTTCGCTCTACGAGAGGGTAAAGGAGCTTGAGAAGAAGATAAAATAAGAAAATACAACAAATATATATGAATCAGAAGACATTGAACGGCGAGTTTACGCTCACCGGCAAGGGGCTGCACACCGGCCTTGAGATTACAGCGCGTTTCATGCCTGCGCCCGACAACCACGGTTATAAATTCAAGCGTGTCGACCTTGAGGGACAGCCCGAGATTGATGCACTTGCCGAAAATGTTGTCGCCACGAACCGCGGCACTGTAATCGCTAAGGGTGAAGCGCGTGTCTCTACAATCGAGCATGCAATGGCTGCTCTCTATGCCGCAGGTGTCGACAATGTGCTTATCGAGGTCAACGCGCCTGAAATGCCGATCCTCGACGGTAGCGCACGCTATTACTGCGAGGAGATTGCCCGCGTAGGGCTTCAGGACCAGAAAGCCGACAAGGATTTCTTCTATATCAAATCGAAGATCGAAGTCCGCGACGAGGCTACAGGTTCGTCGATCCTCGTGCTGCCCGATGATGAATTTTCGGCTGACGTGAAGATTGATTTCAATTCCGTGGTGCTCAACAACCAGTTTGCGACTCTCGACACGATGGATAATTTCGCTTCGGAAATCGGATCGAGCCGCACATTCGTGTTCGTGCGCGAAATCGAGCCGCTTGTCAAGGGTAATCTCATCAAGGGAGGCGACCTCGACAACGCGATTGTCATCTACGACACCCCTATGGAACAGTCGGAGCTTGACCGTCTTGCCGACCTGATGAATGTGCCGCGCAAGGATGTCAGCGAGTTCGGCTATATCAACGACGCGCCTCTGACCAATGAGAACGAGCCCGCACGCCATAAGCTTCTCGATCTTATAGGCGACATCGCACTCATCGGCCGTCCGCTCAAGGGCCGTGTCATCGCCACACGTCCGGGTCATTCGATCAATACCACTTTTGCAAAGAAAATCCGTCGCGAAATCAAGCATCAGGAGGTACAGGCACCCGTCTACAATCCCAATAAAGAGCCGCTGATGGACAACAACCGTATCCGCGAGCTCATCCCCCACCGCTATCCTTTCCTTCTCGTTGACAAAATCATCGAGAAAGGCACTAACTATATCGTGGGCGTGAAGAACATCACCGTCAACGAACCATTCTTCCAAGGACATTTCCCGCAAGAGCCCGTGTTGCCCGGAGTGCTTCAGATCGAGGCTATGGCGCAGACCGGCGGTCTGCTCGTGCTCAGCGGACTCGACGAGCCGGAGCGCTACTCGACCTATTTCATGAAGATAGACAATGTGAAGTTCCGCCAGAAGGTAGTCCCGGGCGATACGCTGATTTTCCACGTGTCGTTCATGACCGAGCTTCGTCGCGGATGCGCCATGATGAAGGGCTATGCTTTCGTCGGCGAGAAGATTGTCACCGAGTGTGAGTTCATGGCCCAGATTATCAAGAACAAATAAAATCTTAGCAATGAAACAACCTTTAGCATACGTCCATCCCGCTGCGAAGATTCATCCCAGCGTGGTGATAGATCCGTTTGTGACCATAGAACAGAACGTTGAAATCGGTGAGGGAACACGCATCGGTTCTAACGTGACAATCATGGATGGTGCGCGGATCGGCAAGAACTGCACCATTTTTCCCGGCGCTGTGATTTCGGGCCCTCCTCAGGATCTGAAGTTCAGAGGCGAGGATTCGGTTGCCATAATCGGCGACAACACCGTAATCCGCGAATGTGTCACTGTCCACCGCGGCACAGCTTCGAAGGGCAAGACCGTCGTTGGAAGCAACTGTCTCATCATGGCCTACTGCCATGTGGCTCATGACTGTGTTGTTGGCGACAATGTGATTATGTCGAATGCCGTGCAGTGTGCCGGCGAGGTCGTCATCGACGATTACGCAGTGATCGGCGGCGGTGCGCTCATCCATCAGTTCTGTCACATCGGTCCGCATGTGATGCTTCAGGGCGGCGCTCTTGTCAACAAGGATATTCCTCCATACGTCAAGGCCGGACGCGATCCCATCGCATACGCCGGAGTCAACTCCATCGGTCTGCGCCGCCGCGGTTTCTCAAACGAGACCATCCGCGATATTCAGGAAACATACCGCTACCTCTATCTCTCGGGTCTGAACAACTCGGATGCCGTCGAGCGTATCGAGGCCGAGCTGCCTGCGACCAAGGAGCGCGATGAAATCATCCTTTTCGTCCGCAACTCCAAGCGCGGCATAGTCAGAGGCTACGTATAATCCGTGTCGCTGACCGGGACTGCCGCCGGGATTGCCCGGCGACGGCCAAAATAAAACTCTCTACCTCACTCAAAAATACTGAATCACGATGAGACGCTTTGTCTCCATGATAATGATATCGGGCGCTTCGGCCATCACCTTTGCGGTGGCCGGAGTGCCCTTTAACGGTAAAAAGGGGGCGGCGCTGCTTGAGGCGGTGGCCTCGTCGAGCCGTCCTTCGGCCGTGGTGCAGCGACATGATCTGAATTTCGGGATGACCGATGAATTTACTGGGACAGCTGTCGAAATCAAGTCCGGAGCGCTCCCGGATGGCTATGAATGGGGCTGCCTGATTCCGGCTGAATGGTGGTCAAATTCGTGGGAGGTCTACGGGGCGGCTGTGAGCGGTGACATCTACAACATAGTGCCTTTGTGTGGCGACGTGAGAAGCTACCGCCGTGACCTTGCACCGGTGGAAAGTGTCGGGAAACCGGCATACAGCAACGGTTTGTGGAGCGCAGGGCTGACGGTGCTTTACGGTGTGGAGACCGAGGCTTACAGCCCTCCTGCGGCATTGCGCGGTGAGCTGGCAAGGGCTTTCATGTATATGGCTGTTGTCTACCATGTGGCGACATGGACTGAGCGTGCGTATATGATGATGGTCGGATATGCCTATCCGGGGCTTACGGACTATGCGATACCGCTGCTGCTCGACTGGCACAGGGCGAATCCACCGTCGGTTCACGAAATTGCGAAAAACGAGCGCGGAGAGCGCCTGCAGGGCAACCGTAATCCTTTTGTGGACTATCCAGAACTTGCCGAATATCTGTGGGGCATCCACAGGGACGAGCAGTTTGTGGTCGACGGAGAGCCGATGCCGTTGCGCGGGGTCTATACTCTGGCCGACGCGCGCATCGACCTGTTTTCTCCGGAAGTTCCTGCGGATGCGGCATGGACGGTCAACGGAATCCCAGTATCGTCTGATTTCGTCGTTCCGGCCGAGCTTGGTGCCGGGACGCATAAGTTTGCCTACTCGTCGGCTTCGACGGGTGAGCGAGGTATTGTCATGATCAAAGTGGAAAGGAAATGAGACGGAGAGAGATAATATTGAGACGCATGATGGTGAAGTGGCTGCCAGTGATGGTTCTCTGTATTGTGCTGGTTGCATCGCAGGGGTGTGAACGCGGTTATGACGCTCCACGGCGGGAAGAAGGGGCGGATGGTAACGGGGGCAAGGAAGAGGTGAAACCTCCAAAGCCTTCCGGCGGTGACCGTCCCGGTCCGACAGACAAGGATTTTGATTTTACGGCTGAACTTGCCGACGGAGTGGTGCGCTACGACGGCCGTGGTGTGACGCTGCGGTTTGACAGAGCCGGAGTATTGGTGAAAGTCCATGCCGACGGGCGGCGGGAGCTGATTGACCTCGACGGCACGTCGCGTGTAGGATTCGTGGCCGGAACTATGAGAACTGATTCTCTGTTTGAGGGTTCGGGACTGACTGTCGACGGCAGCGACATCGCGCTTGAAAGCGTGAGGATGAAAAAACAGACCGCCGAAGCGGTCTGGTATCATGCGGTTGACAGCGACGGGCGCAGTCATATACTTGTATTGCCGTAGAATAAGGCGGTGTGTAGGGCGCTCATGGAGGACGCCGTGCTGTGGAGCGCGGCTTATTTCTGCATCATGCGTGCCATCGTCACCTTGTCTTCGCGCTCCTTGATTGACTGTCGCTTGTCGTATTCCTTCTTACCACGGGCTATTCCGATGACAAGTTTTGCAAGTCCGCGGTCGTTGATGAACAGGCGCAGCGGGATGATGGTAAATCCGGTCTCCTTGCCGTTTTTTTCGAGTTTCGCGATTTCCTTTTTGTTGAGCAGGAGCTTTCGGTCGCGACGGGCGGCGTGGTTGTTGTAAGTGCCGTAGAAATATTCGGCTATATACATGTTTTTGACCCATACCTCGCCCTTGTCGACATAGCAGAATGTGTCGGCGAGCGAAGCTTTGCCCTGACGGATTGATTTGATTTCTGTCCCGGTGAGGACTATGCCTGCGGTAAACGTATCGCTGATGGCATAGTCATAGGTGGCGCGTTTGTTTTTTATATTTATGTCTTTTGAAATCATAATTGGCTTTGTGTGTCTGATGGATTGTCTTATCCTATAACAAGTGAAAACAGGAAATAGAAAATGTAGAGAGGCATGAGCACGCCGAGGATGGCGATAATCATGAACAGACCGGTGCGGTCTTTGCTCACTTCCATGTAGCGGCAGCCTTTCCACTGGATAAGCGCCACATAGAAGGGGAGGAAAAAGAGCATTTCTTTTGTCACCGGCAGGACGTTGATCACGAGCGATATCAAAGCGAGGAGGCCGAGCGTGTAGAGCACAAACGTGTTGCTCCGAGTCTCGTTATAGCGTTTTTCGAGGGTGGGTTCTACGAAAAGCGACAGTGCGAAGACTCCGAAGAAGTATGACACAAAATAGACAAGGAAGCTCATGATCATACGCATGAACAGCACGATGAATTCCTCGTGGTGGTAGACACCCTGCATGAACACGCTGACAGATGTGAGTGCTATTAGCGGATAGTAACCCTTGACGGCAATGTCGCGCGGAGGAATATCGGCTTTGTCAATGTCCTCCCAGCCGTTACCGGGCGAAAGGATCAATTGTAAAAGATGTTTGAGATAGCGCTTCATAATCCGTAGGGTTGTAATAGTTGAGTCCGTTTTTTGTCGTGGTTGCATTATGTCACACTGCCGGTCTGCGGTCCGCTCCGTGTGGAATGGCAGTGAATACGTTGCAAAATTACACAGAATCTGCGAAAATCACCATATTTCGGGGGATGGAAATTCTGCTGACCGTCGTGATAATTCTTCCGGGAGGATTGAATGGTTGATGGTCGGTGGGAAAATAGAAGTTTTGCTGCCGGCTTGGCTTCGGGGAGAGAGTCTGTTGAAAAGATTGTTGAAAAGTGAGGGGCGGTTTTGTTGGAGAGTCGGGGATTTTTGACTACTTTTGTGGTCAGCCTTTGATTTTTGCAGCGGTGGCTCATCGGGGCTGACGAATCCTGCGGGATGTCATTTCGAGAGATGCCGACAAAGCTGCGAATCAGGGAGCTAAGGGGCTGTTAAAAAATTCTTGTTAATTTTAAACATCCTCCGCGAATGTTGAATAAATTAAGAAAACTCAATATCCAAACATGGAAGTAACAGGAAAAATCATCGTGGCGCTCCCCGAAGTGGGTGGCACTTCCCAGAAGGGAAATGCGTGGAAGAAGCGCGAATATGTGCTTGAGACACAGGAAACCTATCCCCGCAAGGTGTTCTTCAATTTCTTCGGAGACCGCGTGGACCAGTATCCTCTTCAGGTCGGCCAGCTTGTGAAGATCAGCTTTGACATAGACAGCCGTGAATATAACGGCCGTTGGTATGTTGAAGTGCGTGCATGGAAGGCAGAGGACGCCACAGCAATGGCCGCCGCTCCGCAGCCTGCCGCATACGGCGCTCCCGCAGCCTACGGACCTGCCCAGAATATGCCTCAGGGCTATGCGGCACCTTCGGCCGCTCCAGTTCCTCCGATGCCCGACCTCACTCCGTCGGCTACTGACGATCTGCCTTTCTGATAGTGTCGGATATGTTGTGACGACGTGAGAGTCAGCCGGACAGAGGCTGCCGATATCACAACAGTGATAAAAAATTCAAGCCTGCCGGACAGCTTAGTATAGCTTGCCGGCAGGCTTGGCCTTTATGAAATCGGATTGTGGTGAAAATGCGCGGTGGCAGGTTGAGATTGCGGTTCAGAGGTCGTAGGTGATCGAGGTCGTGGTCGTGCGTCCGTCAGAGGAGGTGTAGGTGGTGGTAGAAGTTTTCGATTTCCTTGAACCGGATTCGGATTTGCGTGACTTTTTTTGTTTTTTGAGCTTTTCGAGATCCTTGAGGTTCTGAAGATCCTTCAGCGATTCGAGACTGCGGAGGGATTCAAGAGATTCAAGTTGTTCGAGACCGTCGAGATTCAGGACGTAGCCGGAGTCGGAGAGAGCCTGAATGTCGCTGAGACGGCCGTTGTTTATTATGATGGTGTTGCCGTCAGGTCCTGTGTAGATTGTGGTGTTACCGTCGGTATGGGCGTAGTCGGCCACCGATGGATCAAGGCCGTAGATTTCAATCAGGTTATCCTCAATGCCGAAAATGTCGGTACGTTTTTTACTGCTGCTTTTTGATTTGGATGAGGATTTTGAGGATGATTTTGTTGATCTTACCGCAGTCCCTTTTTTGACTGACAGCATCCATTTTGACGAACCGCGCTGCAGCAGAGTGTATTTTGAGAAAGAGCCGTTGGCGTTCTGAAATGAGATGGAGTAGACCAAGCTGTTGGAATGGCGGTTTGACATCTCGTAGGCACAGGCCTTGGAGCGTTCTTTGCGCATGGCATCAATGATTTTGTCGGCAAGCTTATTGTCGGTGAACTCGAATAGATAGCTTGCGCTCTCGATTTCCTTTGTCGTGGGATTGCGACGTTCGGAATAAACTTCGTTTGTGACGCTTTTGGCGTTTTCAAGAGCTTTCATTGCCGAGTCGATTGAATGCTGCGCAAACAGGCCGAATGGAGAAAGGAGAAGGAGTGTGACAGCGATGTGGCGTATGTGGTTCATGATTATGTGGATTTTTATTGATTTGTCATTTTCCCATTATCAGTATTCGAGGGTGGAGAGGATGAGATCCTTGACCATCGGATCAGAGAGATCCTCGTCGGCGAGGACTGCGTCGTCAAAGGCTGAGTCGGCGGTACGGAGACTCATGTCGATTTCACCGAGGCTCTCGTTGACGAGCTGCTGTGTCCGCTCAATCTCGGGTACTACTATGCGGAGGTCGGTGATTTTTTTCCCGTCTCGTATGATATAGCTGCCTTCGTATGCGAGATATTCCTCGGGGATGGAAGGAGAGCGGAATATGAATCCGACCGAAAGCAGCAGAGCCAGCATCGCGGCTATACCCATCCATTGCCATGGACGGAGTTCCAGAAGTCGCACTCGGGAGGCTGACGCACGGTTCTCAGTTCCGGCGATGTCAGCGGGGGCAGCCTCGTCATGGCTCTCTCCGAGCGAGGCATACCAGTTGAACATCGGCTGATATTGTTTCAGGTCGGCAGGTATGTCGGGGAGGCGGAAAAAGTCGTAGAGTTCCTTTTCCTCTGCCACCGAAGTCTCGCCATCGAGAAATCGGGCAATGGTCGTTCGGATGTGTCGGTGGTCGGTTGGCTGTGTCATGATTGATGCTGCATGAAGATTTCTTTGATACTCTGGCGTGCCCTTGAGAGAGCTACCCGGATCGAGCCGGGTGTCGAACCGGTGATTTTGGCTATGTCGGCGATTTCGAGCCCTTCGATGTGCCTCATCCTGATTACAGTCTGCTGCACGGAGGGGAGCGATGCGATGATGCCGAACACGTCGCTGCAATCCTCTGATTCGATGATGCTTTCCTCGGGCGATGGAACAGACCGGCAGGAGTCGATGTCGTCGAGACCAACGGATAGTGTCGAGGTCTCGCGGAGGAGGTCTATGGCGCGGTGGCGTGCGATGACCATTGCGAGCGAATCGACGCTGCGGTATTCGTCGAGCTTGTCGCGGATAGTCCACAGCCGGAGGAGGGTGTCCTGAGCCACATCGTCGGCAAGGTCTGCGTCGGCCGATGCCGACATGCCAAGTACCATGCTGACAATGCGCTTCCTCAGCGGAGGAGCCATGCGTTCAAACTCTGTACGGTTCATTATCTATTCCGTCGTGGTGGGGAAGCTGACATCATTTAGGATGTCTTTTTGTTATATAGACGGAAAAATAGGCTGAACGTTACGCTGTCAGCGGAAAATTTTTAAGTTTTGTTGAAAAATAATGGCGTGAGGGTGAACCCATGTCATTCCGGAATGTTATAAAAAGTGAAATTCATCACTTCTATCCACCATTAACAAAACTAACATTCACACGTTATGAAAAACATTGACACTGTTTTAGGTCTGTTGCTCTCGGTGATGGCTTCTATTCCGGCTTTCGCCACAAGTCCTGTGGAGGAGCGGCACGATGCGCTCGTCAACGACCACAAGATTGTTTTTTTCGGAGGAGGTCAGGATCCCGAGACCGATTCGATACGCAATCTGATAGAGAATTTCTATTATGACCAGTTCAGGAGTTTCCAAGACCCAGAAGCGCCTTATTTCCTCTTTATGAGCCGCGATTCGCAGCTGGCGATGGGTATCGGAGGTCTTGTCAGGATGAGGGGATATTTTGACTGGGGTGGCACGACGGGCACTCCGGGTTTCTCGCCTTATTTCATCCCTGTCAAGCGTGACGAACTTAACCGACAGCGTTTCGGGACCAGTCCGGCCGGAACAGCACTGTTTTTCCGCGTCATAGGCCGCAACAGGCGTCTTGGCAACTATCAGCTCTATATCGAGGCCAATTTCAACGGCTACCAGACTCGCGATTTCCATTTGAAGAAGGCATATGCGGTCGTGAATGACTGGACTATCGGCTATGCCTCGTCGACATTCGGCGACGGAGCGGCCGTTCCTCCCACTATCGACGCGAGCGGACCGACAATGAAGATGGACGGGACGAATGTGCTTGTCCGCTATATGCACCATTTCAAAAAGAGCGGCATGTATGTCGCCGCGTCGGTCGAGACTCCCGACATGACTGTGCAGGACGACGGGACGACTACAGCGGCCAGAAGCCTGTTTATCCCCAATTTCGCGGCAATGGTGCAGTATGAATGGGCTACCGGACAGCATGTGCGCCTTTCGGGTATCGCGCGCTTTCTCCCTTACCGCGATCTCATCACCGGCCGCAACCATCAGGAGGTGGGCTATGGCGTACAGTTCAGCACGGTGTTCCGCCCGGTCGATCCTCTGACGGTCTACGGAACAGTCAACGGCGGTAAGTCATATTCAAATTTCGGCGGTGATTTCCTGCTGGGTAAATATGACCTCGTGGCCGATCCTGCCGAGCCGGGCCGACTCAAGACGGTTCCCGGATGGGGATATTTCGTAGGTCTGCAATATAATTTCTGTCCACAGATATTCATGTCGGCCACTTTCGGTCAGGGACGCTATCTGCCATCGTTCACAGTCGACGGTACTGACTATAAGTATGGTCTCTACGGGGCAGTCAATCTGTTCTGGGACGTCACACCGCGTATCCGTTTCGGCGGTGAATTCAATTTCGGCAAACGTCAGGATTTCAACGGAGAGAACGGGTGGGGACGCAGAGCCGGATTGCTCGCGCAGTTCTCTTTCTAAAAAATAATATATCGGAGCGGTCTGACACCGACTTCTATCTCAAACCTAACTTTACAATAAAAGCATCCGCCGGGAAAGCAGAGCCGGGAGTCCCCGCTGCAATGGCCCGACGGATGTGATTTTTTATTTGCCGAGTTCGATGACTTCAAGACTGTTGATGCTGCCGTTGTCGACGATGAGGCGGATGAGTGTGCGGACTTTCTGCCATCCGTGATAGCCGGCAGCGCCGGGATTGATGTGTAGCAGGTCGAGCTGGCGGTCAGGCATGACTTTCAGGATGTGGGAGTGGCCGCAGACCATTATGTCGATCCGGTTGGCGGAAAGGAAGTTTTTGACTCCGGGGGCATATTTCCCGGGATAGCCGGCTATGTGGGTGAGCCATACCCGCAGACCCTCGACTTCAAAAATTTCCGATTCACGGCATCTGCGGCACACATCGCCGTGGTCGATATTGCCGCGCACGGCACGCACCACCGGCGCAGTGTCCTCAAGCCGTCGGATAATGTCGATGTCGCCGACATCGCCGGCATGCCAGATTTCGTCGCAGTCCTTGAAATGGACGGCATAGCGGTCGTCCCAGCATGAATGTGTGTCGGAAAGTATGCCTATTGTTTTCATCAGCGTTTTATGAGTGTGAGTCTGTTGAAAAGTATTGTCCCCTGAATGTATGTCAGGGCGAGTTTGTTGACTCCCGCTTTCAGGTGAATTTCCGCAGTGGTCGACGGATAGACTGAAATCCAGTCGAGAGCCTTGCGCGGTGGGAAGAGGAGAGTGGCCGCATAGCGGTTGTTGACATCGAGCGTGCGGAGCGCGCAGCGGTCAGTTCCGTTGCTGTAGCCGATGGTGATGAGGTAGTCGCCTTCGTCAGGGACGTTGGCATAGCACGTGATGCGTGTGTTGTGGCGGGCGGCCAGTTCGATATAGTTTGTAGCCGTGGCTGGGTCTTTTATGAAGTGGCGCGGCGGTCGCCGTGGAGTGATTGACGAGGCAGGGATTGTGATGAGGTTGGCGGGAGGAATGTAGACGTGTGGCTTTGGAGTGTAGCCTGCGCAGTCGGCCGAGAGCATTGGCACGATGTCGGTAACGGTGAGTCCTGTCTGTCGGACACTGTAATGGTCAGAGGAAATGGCTTCTTCCATTACCCCATTGATATACACACCATAGCGCAGCCGGCGGTCGAAATTCGTGATGGTGAAGTCGAATGGCGACGACCAGTTGACTGCCGGAAGCGCCGGAATGATTTTTGTCTCCTCGATCTTCAGCGGTTTGCAATTGAGATCGTTGCCGGAGAGAGTGATGGTCACGGTGTGATGTCCGCTTATGTCAGTACCTACCGAGTGGTTGTCGATGCTTACGGAGTCGAGTTTGAATGATGCCACGCGGTCGCCAGTCCCGAGAATATTGACATCGAGTGTGGCATTGCGATAGCGTAGTCCCTTAATCCGTTTTTCGCCGGGGAAGGCTGTGGGAACCATCGGGCTGAAGGTCATCCCGGTGGGTGAGAGTGAGATTCCGAACATACCTTTTAAGACAGCAGCCGGCCAGAGAGCGGGCGCGGGTGTCGAGACCGACAGATTCCACAATGATGCCGAGGCGAGGGTAAAGGCGAGGGGATTGCGGACTTTTGCAGCCGAGACGGCGAACAGAGCCTGAAGCTCAGGAGTCAGTGGTGTGTCTGGCCGGAATGCCGGAACGGTTGACGGGATTCCGCACGGAGAGTAAGGAAGCGAGGCCACGATGGCTTCCGACATTTCAGGGGTTGCTATGCCGGTGAGTATGGCAAGGGCATTTGCCTCGTTGTCGGACACTGGTGAGACGATCGGATAGAAAGAGCCGTAGAGATACTGGCTGTAGCGCTGCAGGTCGGAAACCACAGGCGGTCATTGATGAGGTTGCGCAGACGTGATGCCTCGGTGTGAAGCTCGCGTTCGGCATAGAGGCGCAGTTCGGCGGCCATCATCGACGCTATCGAGAGGGAATTGGCGCGGGTGATGTTGACCGATGTTGCGATGGTTTCAAAGCGTGCCATGTCGTCCATCCATTCGGGATAGAATGATGCCGGGTCGGTGACGCCCTGAGGCATTCCGCACATGAACCCCTGTAACTGGGAGGGTGTGAGTTTTCTTTGGCGCGAGAGCATCTTGCCAAGTAGGTTGTATGCCTCTTTGAGCCACTGTTTCGAGCCGGTGGCGCAGTAGGTCTCCCATGCGGCGAGTGCCCAGTAGGGTGTGAGCGTGGAGCAGGGGAAGTCCTCGTTGTCCGGAATCGGTCTGTTGGCGATTTCTCGCAAAGCCTTGATTGACTCCTCGGGGCGTAGCATTCCGAGCGAGAGATAGATTTCCAATGGTGTGAATGCCGGGGTCTCACTCATAGCTTTGGTGAAGATGGCATCGGCCATCATCTGTGAGGAGCTGTAGGCCGGAGTCACTTTTGTGGTGTCGGGCATGCGCCATGCGCCTGTTATTTCTGTCGGTGAAAGGGCTGTGTGGATTTTTTCGCCACGGACAATGCTGTCGTTATAGACTTCATATTCGCTGCATGTGTGGATGCTTTCTTTTTCCACATAGTCATGTCCGCATCCTGTCGCAAGGATGAGGACAAGGGTCATGAATATGTAGGTCAGGCAACGCATTTTGGCAGTCTGTAGGTTATGGCAGGCCGTTGTGAATTGTCGGCAGATTAGTTTATAACAATAGCGATGGGGATTGGCATCAGCCAATCCTCACCGCCATGATAGCGTTTATGTGTTTATCAAATAAATTCGGGTGATATTTCCGGAGTGGATTCTGCCTCCTTTCGATTGATTTGAAAAATCGGGGTTCAGGATTACTCTTCGTTAGCGCGGAGCTGCTGAACGTAGACAGCCTTCATCATTTTCTTGCGGTTGGTCACAGAGGGCTTCTGGAAAGCCTGACGTGAACGGAGCTCGCGAACGATGCCGGTTTTTTCAAATTTACGCTTGAATTTCTTCAGTGCCTTTTCGATATTTTCACCTTCTTTTACTTGTACGATAATCATTTTGGTTTCTTGATTATAGGTTTTAAATTAATAATATGTTGTTAATCTTGCTTTTCGGACGGATGTCGGAGGCTTTGGAAAGCATGTCTCGAAACATTCATCCAAATTGCGGGGCAAAATTACAAATTCTTTTCGTAATTTCAAAGAAAAATCGGTCATACTCGCGTGAATATGACCGATTTTATTGTAGCGAGACCGAGAATTGAACTCGGGACCTCCGGGTTATGAATCCGACGCTCTAACCAACTGAGCTATCTCGCCATAAAATCCCTCGATGAGATTCTTTTGCTTTTGCGAGGGCAAAGGTAGGAACTTTTTCTGAAACTGCAAAATTTTTTCAGAAAAAGTTTTTAACATTGTTTTCAAAGTTGTTTGAATTTGCTTGACGCATGGTGTGGAGAGATGTGGTTTAAAAGTAATAATGATTCGTCGAGCTATGTATATGTCGAAGAAAAGTTTAAGCTATTTTAACTTGACAAAACTACCACATTATTATATATTTGTTGGTGATATTACAGTTGTTTAATCCTTGACTTAATTCATTATACTATGCTTGACTCTGATACGATGGATAGATATGTTGCCGACGGGAAGTCGTCGAATGGCAGCCTTCGTGGTGTTGTGGGAATATCCGTGGACGATGTTTCGGTTGCCGAGTCTGCCGGCGGTGAGTCTGCTCAGGTGTCGCAGATTGATTCGGAAGCTATAATAGGACGGGTGCGTTATCTCATGGGGCTGAAACGCTTGTCGCAGAGACGGCTTGCCGCATTGCTGAGGATTGATGCCTCAAATCTCTCAAAAGTGCTCAACGGGAAACTGCCTTTTTCCGAAGGGCTTGTCAACCGCATTGTGGCCGATCTGGGGGTGTCGAAACCGTGGCTTCGCGATGGTACGGGACTGCCGTTTGACAAACAGCCTATAGCTAAGGAAATAAGTCCTGACGACATGCCGATTGAGCAGAAATCCTTCATGCCACGCCTGTCTACGACCTTGACGTTACCGCCGGTTGCAGGAGTCTTGACGCGCTTTTCGGCGAAATACGTCCGATCGGGGCTATTGACATTCCGGGGATTCCTCCCGGCTGCCATATATTAAAGGTGAGGGGCGACAGCATGATGCCACGCATTGTCAACGGTGGATATGTGGCGATACGTAAGATTAGCGACATGCGCAATATTTTCTGGGGGCAGATTTATGTTGTAGATCTCCCTGAATTTCGTATGGTCAAGTATCTGCGCCGCCATCCTGATCCGTCGATGGTGATACTCCACAGCGACAATCCCGCATACGACGACATGGATGTGGCTCGTTCCGACATACGGTCGCTCTATGTCGTGGAGGCGATTATCAATTATGAAATCAATTGAGCGCGGTCATCTTCGGAGAGCGCTATGCAGAGCATTTCCCCGTCGCTGAAACGGTGGTATGAGATACGGTAGGCCTGTCCCGGGGTTTCTGCACGGCTGAAATCGTCGGAAACTTGGATTTCTTTCAGTCCGAGTCCGGGAGTGCGTGCCGCTTTGTAGACGGCCTCTTTGGCGGTCCATTTTTTCAGCAGATGGTCGAGTTGCCGGTCTTCGTCGAGTAGGCAGAGTTTGGGGTATTCGTCGTCGGTAAGGAATCTGGCGGCCACGCGTCTTAGCTGCATGCGCGGGCGTTCGATGTCTATGCCTATGCACATGTGTCGGCTCCGTGCGATTGCGAGAGCGCATGTGGTGTCGGAGTGCGATATGGATATCGGGATGTCGGGATTAGTGTCGACATACGGCGCTCCATCCTCGTAATGGGCTGTCCGGGAACAGCTTCCGAATGCTTTTGCGACGAGTGATGCACAGGCTTCGCGTTCGCGGTGTCGCTTGTCGTCGCCCGGCTGTGGTTGAGGTAGGGGGATTAGGTGGACGGTGCAGTCCTGAAAATCTATGCTCGTCATCATTGCGTACGGATATGCTTCAGGGTGTGGATGAGGTCGCGGTTTACGGCATCGACTATCGGACTGACGGAATCAGGGCTGGTTGCAGGAGGAAAGTTGAAATAGAGTGTGCCTGAAATCACATTTTTTCCGTCGTGGGCAAGGATTTGCAGTGGTGTTGTGAGCGAACTGCGCGTCATGGCGAGCAGACACTGCCAGCCTCCGTCGGATGTCAGTTCAGTCAGCTCAGTCATAGCGCCTCCGCTGTTAAGTTCCATGCGTTCGCGCCGGTTGTCGAGTATTTTCGCGAGATTTTCTGACGATGCGGCCGGCAGGAGTGTCAGATAGAGCCGTGTGTTGTGGAATGTCGGATATGATATGTCGATCCACACGCCTCCGTCTTTTTCGCGCGAGGTGACTGTGGCTGCGCTGTTGAGCGGAATGCTTACGGAATTGAATTCATGGACTGTATAGTCCTCAGCCGGAGTCTCGATGCGTGGCCATGCGTCGGGCTTTGGCACGGCTGAATTGGAGTTGTCGCCGTTTGAACAAGCGACGGCGGCAGCGAGAACCACACAGGCTGTCACTGCCGGGGGCATGAATCTGAGGAGGGCTGTCATGGCTTTCGGATAAGGCTTCTGTAGGTCAGACTGTCTGTGAGGGTGTCATCTGGTCGGGCTGTACTTCAGACATAACCTTGACACGCACGTTGACTATGCGGTGCTGATGAATCGACAGTATGAGGAAACGGCAGCGGCCGTAGACAATCGACTCTTTTTCTTTCGGGAAGTCGCCTTTGATTGCAAGGAGCATTCCGGCAAGAGTCTCGCAGTCTTCGGTGACTGACGAATAGTCGTCTTCATCGAGGTCTGTGACACGGAAAAAGTCGTTGAGCAGTGTCTTGCCTTCGAATATATAGGTGTCGTCGGGCAGACGGCGATAGTTTTTCTCTTCGACGTCATACTCGTCGTCGATGTCACCGACGATTTCTTCAAGCACATCTTCGAGGGTCACAATGCCCTGTGTGCCTCCGAATTCATCGACAACGATGGCGAGATGGACACGGCGTGAGCGGAAATCTTCAAGAAGATCGTCGATCATGCGTGATTCGGGGACGAAATAGGGTTCGCGCATCAGCTTCTGCCATTCGAATTCCTCTTTGGTCCGGCCGATATATGGGAGGAGGTCACGCGAATAAAGAACCCCCTTGATGTTGTCCATCGAATTTTCATAGACCGGCAGACGAGCGAAACCGCTCTCGATCACAACCTTCATCACTTCAGCGAAGTCGTCGTCGACATCGAGTCCTGTCACGTCGACACGTGGAGTCATCACTTCGGATGCGGTTGTGTCGCCGAACTTGAGGATTCCTTCGAGCATGTCTTTGTTGTCGCCGTCGGTCACCTGTGCTATTTCGAGAGCCTGCGAGAGGTCATCGGCGGTTACCGCGGTATTCTCCTTGGTCACGACCTTTTTCACTATGCCGCTGCTTTTGACAAGCACTGATGAAAGCGGATAGAAAAGTTTCACGCCGGCTTCAAGCACAGGCGCAGCCATTTTTGCCCATGCCAGATTGTTGGAGTTGGCATATAGTTTCGGAAGGATTTCGCCGAAAAGCAGGATCAGGAATGTAAGCAACACGGTCTGGAGGATGAAGCTCCACACGGCGCTCATCCCTGAAAATATCGGGCCGAGTGCGAAGTTACACAGCACAACGATGGTCACGTTGACCAGATTGTTGATTATGAGGATGGTAGCGAGTAGCCTTTCGGGCACACGCAACAGGCGCATCACGCGCTCACCCGAAGAAGACTCTTCGAGTTCATCGCACTGTACGGGTGTAAGCGAGAAAAATGAGATTTCACTGCCTGAGACGAATCCGGAAATGACGAGGGCTATAATTGCCAGCGATAGCGATACAATCTGAGCCGTTGACATGGCCGGGATGCTCAGCAGGGGATTGTTGATGATGTCAAGTAGAAAGCTTGCCACCTGTTCAGTGGCCGGTAAAGGGTCTGAGTCCAAGACTAAAAATATAAGTTATACAAAATCCTCCGGCATAATCGCGCCGTCGGTGTTATCGCTGCAAAGATAGTAATTTTTTAGTGATTGGCATTGTATTTCATGCAACAATTATTTCCCGGGGATTCTCATCCGCAGCGTTCGGCTATGAAGACTCCGCCGATGATGGCGGCCGCGCCTATGAAGGTGAAGACTGTCAGCGGTTCGCCGAGGAAGATTGCGGAGGCGATTATTGTCACAAGCGGGTTGACATAGATATAGTTTGATGCCTTGTCCGCGCCGAGGGCTTTGACCGAGACGTTCCACATCATGTAGCAGAGCATCGAGGCCATGATGCCGAGAAACATAATGTTGGACCACACGGCGCTTCGGCCGAGCAGTGATAGTTCCGCCGGAGAGGTGGATGCGATGAAAAGTGGCAGCACGGAGACCACTCCATAGAAAAACACCTTGCGCGAGATGAAGAATGTGTCGTATGTGCGGCTGAGTTTTCTCACAATGATACTGTAGATAGCCCATAGTATCGCCGCGACGATGGTCAGAAAGTCGCCGAGAGGACTGATTTTAAACTCCAAGTTTCCGTTGATTATCACGACGGCGACTCCGACGAGCGCAATCAGCGACCCGACGAGCAGGCTTTTGCGCAAAGGTGTCTTCCAGATGATACGGTCGAGGATGATGGTGAAGATAGGGGCGGTGCAGATGAGGAGCGATACGTTGGAGGCGAATGTTATGCCGAGCGCCGTGTTTTCGGTGAGGAAGTAGAGCGATCCTCCAGACAGACCTCCGAGAGCAAGACAGATTTCGTCTTTAAGGCTATTGGCCCACAGACGGCGCATGAGCGGCAGCATGCACACATAGGCAAGGGCGAAGCGGTAGACGAATATCTGTAGCGGTGTAAGCCCTTGTCCGATCAGGACTTTGGTAGAGACAAATGTGACTCCCCACACTATAACCGAGATTGAAGCAAAGAGATGTGGAATGAAGTTGCTGCTGCGTTTCATGAACTGGTGCTTTTTGACTTTGCAAATTTACATAATAGTGTCTGATTGACCGAAAATATATGCCGGAATAATAAAAAACATATAAATTTGCAGTGAAAATTATAAATCACACTCTGTTGTGATTCAGTTTCTTATGAGAACGAATTTACACCATGTCTGTAGCCTGAAATTTGAAGTGTCGTGGAGAGTCATTGGCCCGTTCCGAAACGCGAGGTATCCACTGTCAGGTCTTTTGGCCTGAAGCCGTTGAATTTCCAGATAAACGACAGCCTCAGATTTCTTGCTATGTCGTGAGCGGTCAGCTTATAGTCCTGTCCTGCATTGTCGATGGTCAGTTTTGGTTTCCATGTATTGAAGATGTCATTGAATTTCAGATTTATTTCGCAGCTCCGTTGCTTTCCGAACCGCCATTTCATCCCTGCGTCAATCCTCCATAACGGATTGAATTTGCCCGGTCCTTGAATCTGGCCGGTGATATATGTTGCGTCGGCTGAAAATGAAAGCGGACTTCCGGGAGATGGTTTAAGGGTGTTGCTAAGCGCTCCGTAAAATGACCATCTCCGGTTGTCGAAGCCTATATCATGGAAATGGGTGGCTTTTTCCTGTTTGTGGGATATGTTGACAACCGCCGTGGTGTTGAACACATCCTTTATGTCGAAAGGTGCGTTGAATTGAAGGCCGACAGTGCGTGAAAAATCGAAGTTTACAGTCTGAAATAATAGCTGAAGTTTGTCGGGCATCTGGTAGGGGAGCTGGACAGAGTATTTGTCTGCATGCAGCATATAGAGCGTGGCGCTGTATTTCTGATTCAGTATATAGCTGAGCTGGGCGGCATAATTCATGTAAGGTTGCAATGACGGATTTCCTGAAATGGACGAATACTCATTTATATAGGATGTAGCTCCGTGAAGTTCCCAGTATTGCGGATAAATCCGCTGGGACGTAAAATTCAGCTGAAATATGCTTTTGGGTGTTTTGTAGTAGGTCACGCCAAGCTGAGGGATGAAGTTCCAGTTATGCTGCAAGTCATTATGGAAATATTCACCTTTTGCCGAGGCACTGAATGAAAGCCCGCTGTCGAATGAAGCCTGCAGACCGATATATGCGTCAGCTACATCTTCTTTAAGGACATCATTAAAACCCTCTTGGGACGGAAGTATGTAGCTTTGACGGCTATGATCGTCGGAATGCTGATATTCAAGACCGTAGTTTATCTGCCATCGGCCCGACTGGTGTTCCATATCTATATAGGTGTGGTAGCGTTCTATGGTCTGGCGGTTAAAGGCCCGGACAAGGGTAGTTGCGTCTTTCGTCAGTTTCTGTTCCCTGTCTTCGCTATATGAAGTGTAGTCCGCTCCTGCCGTGAGACCGAAAGTAGAGGTGTAGCGCAGGGAGATATTGTGATAGCCTGTCGGCGAAAGGTAAGAATAACGGTTGATGTAACGGCCGAATGTTCCTGTCGACAGGCTATTGTTGTGCGAGTCGGATGTAATCTGTCCGTTATATGTGATTCTGAAAGGCTTGTAGGCTATTGAGGCATATATGAGATTTGACAGATTGTAGCCTGTCTGGCGCATATCGTCTTCAATCATGGTCCGCTGGCCGTTGACAAGATGGTTGGAGTACGTTTCCTGCCGGCTATAAGTCTTGTTTCGCGAAAGTGTCCAGTTGACATCGAAAGTCCAGTCTTTCAATGCGTATGTCGTGGCTGCGCCTGTGTTGTATGAGGGATAGCGGGTCTGTGTATAACCTGCCTGTAGCTGTCCGGTCAGTCCGTCGAGCGGGCGCGGGGTCTTGAGGACAATGTTGATGACCGCCCCGCTTACATGGTATTTTGCCGGGGCTGCATACATTATCTCTACATTCTTCAGTCGGTCAACGGGGGTTGAATATAGCAGTTGATATAAATTCTGCACTGGCATGTTCGTCAGTTCACCGTTAAGAATGATTGTGACACTTGTCGCACCGCTGAGTCCGATGCTGCCGTTGTTGTCGACAACTCCGGGAAGATAGCTTAATGCCTCAAGGACATTTGTCACCGGCTTTTCTCTGACTATGGCCGGAAGATCTACTGTCAGCACTCCGTCATGACCTTTGATCTGAGGCCGTTCGCCCCTGACTATTACTTCGTTAAGCTCTTGAGCGGGAATTGAGTCTTGTATTCCTGACTGTCCGGCTGCGTGGAGGCTTGAAATCAGCGTAAGGAACAATGTTATTTTTTTCATGACACAGAGTGATGTTGTTTTGAGTTACTGACGCAAAATTATCGCCGGATTCAATCAATATCATAACCGCTTGCCTTATTTAGTCTTAAATGCTCCTTATTTAGTCTTAAATAGGTATGGAGGCGATGGCTGATTATGGAAATTATCACTAAATTTGCATGCAAACCTATGAAAGATTTCAAGATAAAAAGTTCGCTGCTTGTAGGAGCTCTCGTAATGATGCTCTGCTACAATCTGTTGTGCCTGAAAGAACTCTATGAGGGTATATCGGCTCAGACACGGGAGCTTGTCGAGCAGTCGCTTCGCGATGCTGATCTCGACGAAGTGCTTAACCGAGCCACCAAATACCCTGAAATAAATCCGGATATAGCGTATCAGGGCAAAAGCATGTCACAGTCACGTTCAATCCGTGGCGATACGCTTCATGTGACCATTGTGGACGGAAACGATAGCGTAATGGCCACACGGACAACGCCGTTGGCTCGGGTACAAACTATTCTGACATAATGGTGAATGAAATCGGTTATGGAGCACATCAGACCATTGACCCGGTCTATAAACTTCGTATCGCTGACATGGACAGTCTGTTTCGTCTGTCGCTCAGACGGAAAGGCATAAATCTTGAAGTTGCCTCGGTGCTGAGTGTTGATTCTGACAATAAGCTGGTGGCCGGTGATGCACGTCTCCGTTCGGCAGCAGGGCTTGACAGTATCACTGTCTGCTACAATCTGCTTTCCGGCGAAAGCTATGTGGCATATTTTTCTCCCCCCGACAAATATATATTCGATCGCATGAAGGGGATAGTGCTTTCCACCGCAGCTATTATATTGCTTATAGCAATGGCGTTTATGTATCTGTTTCACACCGTCTCGCGGTTGCGCACCATCGAGGAGATGAAAGATGATTTTGTCAGCAATATGACACATGAGCTTAAGACTCCGATAGCCATAGCCTATTCAGCAAACGATGCCTTGCTCAACTATGACACCGGCAATGACCCGTCGAAAAGAGAAAACTATCTGAAAATAGCCAACAGGCAATTGAAGCGTCTCGGAGAATTGGTGGAGAACATTCTGTCGATGAGCATGGAGCGTCGCAAGACCATGAAGCTCAAACCGGAGACCATAAGACTCGGGCCGTTCACCGAGGAAATAGCGGCAGCACAGCGGATGAGAGGCGGAAAACAGATTGAGATTGAAGTCGAGGCCGACGGAGATGTCTGTGTGGAAGCTGACAGGACTCATCTGACAAACGTGTTGAACAATCTGATTGACAATGCAATCAAATATTCGGGTGAAAGTGTCAGGATTGTTGTCGGACTGGATTCCAAAGGTATTTCAGTGTCAGACAACGGCATCGGCATCCCGCAGAAGTCATTGCCATATATATTCAACAAGTTTTATCGGGTGCCTCACGGCAACCGTCAGGATGTGAGGGGCTATGGAATCGGTCTCTATTATGTCAAAAGCATTCTTGACAAAATGGGCTGGAGCATTGATGTAAAGAGCAAGACGGGCGAAGGCTCTGTATTCACAATTAAATTCGGTAAAAATGGGTAGCAGAATCCTTTTGGTGGAAGATGAGGCAGACCTGTCGCTGATTGTTGCTGATACGCTGATCGGTCAGGGTTACGATGTGGTCACGGCCATTGACGGTCTCGACGGTTTGCGGAAGTTCAGGGCTCAAGGGGCTGACATCGTTGTGGCCGATGTGATGATGCCGGTCATGGACGGTTTTTCAATGGCAAAGGAGATAAGAAAGCTGTCGCCGGGAGTGCCATTGCTGTTCCTGACGGCTAAAAGCACTGTTGAAGATGTGGAAAAAGGCTTTGAGATAGGCGCTGACGACTACCTCAAAAAGCCTTTTGAACTGAGAGAGCTGATTGTAAGGATAAAAGCCTTGCTACGCCGTTATGGACACAACGGCAGCGCGGATATAAAATACACTATCGGGGCATATACATTCAATATCACTGCGCAGACGCTTACGTTTGAGGGTGTGGAGACGGAATTGTCATATTTTGAGGCGAAGATACTTCAGCATCTTGCCGTGAATATCGGCAAGACTGTCGATGCGTCAGAACTGATGATAGCTGTCTGGCAGCGTGACGACCAGAGCAACCGTAATTCGCTCCACGGCTACATACACAAGCTTCGTCGAGCCCTTCGCCATGACCCGGCTTTGTCGATAGTGAATCAACGCGGTTTCGGCTACATGCTTACCGTCAGACAGTGACGGTCTTATGCCTGACGGGGTTCGGGGCGGAGAGGATAGTTGTTGCGGAGCGATTCGAATGTGGAGGGGATGAGGTCGGCGGGTACATTCTTTAGCCGTAAGGTATCTGAATCTATGTCATAGCCGAGAGCATCCGTGTTTACGAATTCGGGCACGCTCTGTGCGAAGGGCAGACTTGATTTCAGCTCCTCGGGAGTAATCTCCATGTCGTAGTGATTCTTTAGATGCAGGGCGAGGGCATCGAGCACCATTGATGTCGCGCGGATTTTTCCTTCCTCGGAATATCCCGCGATATGTGGAGTGGCTATGCCGGCCATCGCAAGCAATTCCATATCGATGTCGGGTTCTCCTCCAGCAGTCGATTGCAAGTGCCGAGACAAGACCGTCGGTGTATGCCTGTTTCAGAGCCACGGTGTCGGTGACAGGTCCGCGGGCGCTGTTTATGAGTAATGGCCGGCGCACGAGGCCGGAGAGGAATTCTTTGCCGACAAGATGGAAGGTCGGATGTTTTGCACCTGTGGTCAATGGCGTATGTATCGTGATGACATCACACTTTTCCGCTATTTCATCGAGCGATACATAGCAGTTGCCGTCATCGCCTTGTTCCTCCTTCGGAGGGTCGTTGAGAAGCACTTTCATTCCTGTTGCACGCGCCCAGCGGCCGACAAGCGAGCCGACGTTGCCCGCTCCGATTATGCCAAGAGTCTTGTCGGCAAAAGTCTCGCCGGGTTTTAGATTGCGGGCGATGGCGGCAAGGACATATTGTCCGACAGCCGGAGCGTTGCAGCCCGGAGCGTTGGCTACCTCGATTCCTTTCGAACGGCAATAGTCAAGGTCGATGTGGTCTGTGCCTATCGTTGCCGTTCCGATAAATGTGCACGGCGAGGCATCGAGCAGAGCGGAGTTGCATTTTGTCCGCGTTCGTGTCAGCAGAATGTCGGCATCGTGCATCACATCGGGAGTGATGGCGTCGCCGGCAGATAGGTGGCTGTGCCTATTCCGGCAAGCGCGTCTTTTATAAAGGGGATGTTGCGGTCGGCAACAATCCGGAGCGTGGTTGTATTTTTCATAATTTATGAGGGTATGGTGGTCAGCATAGCCCATGTGTAGATTGCGAGATAGGCTACCGACAGTGATGTCACAATGATATATCCGCGCCGCATGACGGTCAGCCTGAAAAAATGGCCGACCTGAAACGCCACACATGCGTTGAGCAGAGTCACATAGAACGCTATGTTTGTGAAATTGACGATTGCGAAAATACCTGTGGCGATTGAAAGTAGCGAAATGAAACCGTTGAATGCTCTTGCCTGAGCGTTGAAGCCGATGATTTTGAGCAGGTTGAAGCTGCCGAGAAAAAAACCGGCAATCAGAGCAAGTGCCACCGCCGCAAGAAGAGGCCAGTTTTCATAAGCCGACAGCAACATGGCCGGAGGAGTGAAGATAAGTTGCGGTATTTCGGGCTTCGGGGCAAGATCAAGCCCCCATACGATCCATGCAGGTGTGATGTTGCCGAGGATAGCCGCAAGGATTTTTTTGAAACGGAATATTCTCATCTGTCCCAGTCCGGCAATGAAGACGGGAATGTAGAGAACGAATGTATATTCAACAAGCTGTCCGAGTCCGAGGAGAAAAAAAGCAAGGAAAATCCTGCGGTTGCTCGGCCCTGTGTTATAGACGCTGAACAAGAGCCATACGGCTCCCATTATCAGCAGTCCGAGTATAGACGAGGCCGTGAACTGGCCCATGACTGCAGGGACACAGGCCATAGTGAGCATGAAGTAGGCCGCGAAAAACACCGAAGTGGTGCGCAACAGGTTAAAGTGACGGTTGATCAATATCATCACCGCTCCTGTCGCAAGGACTACGAGTATGTTGATCAACATTGAAATCCACGGATCGGCGAGCCATTCTGATGGCGTAGGGAACGCAATGGTACGGAAGTCGGTAATGTTAGGGATTTTGCCGAAAGCGTAGGCTTGTAATGTCATGAAAATGGCCGCGAGGGCAAGGATCACAGCCATGCCCCGCGACCGTATTATTCGCGTAAATGTGACTTCCTTTCGGGTCATATTGTAGGATAATTTGGAGTTTGAGAGGGGAGAGAGGAAGCCGAAGCAGACGCTTACGACAGCTTTTTCAGGTCAAGGCCGATGTCGCGGCGCATGTATTTCCCTTCGAAGTTGACTGTATTGGCTGCCGCATAGCTGTTGGCAAGAGCTTCGTCGATGTCTTTACCGTAAGCGCTGCATGCAATGACGCGTCCGCCTGATGTCAAAAGCTCGCCGTCTCCTGTGCGGCTTGTGCCGGCATGGAAGAGGATTGCATTGACTGCGTCCTCTGCGCCGGTTATTATCTCACCCTTGGAATAGCTGCCGGGATAACCGCCTGACACAACCATTACGGTGGTGGCGAAACGCGGGTCTTCGGCGAGCGGCATGTCACCGAGGTTTCCACGGCCTGCGGCATCGAGCAGCGGAGAAGGTCGGAGGCAATGCGCAGCATCACTACTTCGGTTTCAGGATCGCCCATGCGGACATTGTATTCAATCACCATCGGTTCGCCCTCGACTTCGATGAGGCCGAGGAAAATAAATCCTCTGTAAGTGATACCCTCGGCAATAAGGCCGTTGACGGTCGGAGGATGATTCGTTCCTCGACCTTGCGCATGAATTCCTTATCGGCGAACACTACGGGGCTGACAGCGCCCATGCCCCCGGTGTTTGGTCCGGTGTCGCCTTCGCCGATGCGTTTGTAGTCCTTTGCGACAGGGAGTATGCGGTAACCGCCGTTTCCGTCGGTAAGCACGAATACGGAGCATTCGATGCCTTTGAGGAACTCTTCGATCACGACGGTCGCCGACGATTTGCCGAACATTCCTCCAAGCATTTCGCGGAGAGAAGACTTGGCTTCGTCAAGAGAGTCGATGATCAGCACACCTTTTCCGGCAGCGAGGCCGTCGGCCTTGAGGACGTAGGGGGCTTTAAGGGTTTCGAGAAACTTGCAGCCTTCCTCGACCGTCTCGGCTGTGAAGCTCTGGTAGCGGGCGGTGGGGATTGAATGGCGCACCATAAACTGCTTTGCGAAATCCTTGCTGCCTTCGAGAGCCGCGCCGGCTTTAGACGGACCTACCACAACGGGCGCTCCTTCCTTGCCTTCGAAGTAGTCGAAGATGCCGGCCACGAGCGGGTCTTCGTTGCCCACGACAACCATGTCAACTTTCTTCTCGGCTGCAAAATCGGCGATTGCCTTGAAATCAAGAGGCGAGATGCCGACATTTTCGCCATAAGCTCCTGTGCCTCCGTTGCCGGGTGCGATATAGAGCTTTTCAAGACATGGAGACAGGGATATTTTCCAAGCAAGCGCACATTCGCGACCTCCCGAACCGAGCAGGAGCACGGTTAGTTTTTCGTGCTGCTGCGCGAGGGTTTCGCCGGCGTTGAAGGGACTCTTTTCAGGAGTGTTGCTTACGGGGTGACGAAGCGTGTTGAGGTTTTGTTGGATTGACATGACCGGTTGTTTATATGTGATTGTGAGGGGTTTATTTATTAATCGTTGTTAGTGTTGTCGCCATCGGGAGTCTGAGCGTCGTTTTCGGGCGCTTCCAGCGGCGGCGTGTGCGCATGAACGGACCTTCAGAAGCCGGAATCGAGGGGCGTTTGGGAGATTCGCCAAGCGATTTGAGCGCATGCGGGTTGCGGTGACGCGAGAGTAGCTGTTCGGCCTCGCTCTGAGCAGCAGTCTCTTCCTTGAATTTGCGTCGGCGCTCCTCGTTGCGTGCATATCCGCCTTTCTTTGGACGATACTTGTCTTCAAGCGGGTTTGACTTGCGGCGCGAAGGAGCAGCTTCCTTTCCGCCCATGCCTTTGGCGCGGGCATCGCGTTTCCATTCGCTGTCGCTCTTGCGACCCGGACGGTTGCGGTCGGGACGGTTGACTGGCGCTTCCTTCAGCACTCCGCCCTCTTTGCGGAAATCGCTCTTGGTGCCTTCAAAGATGATGTATTCGCGGAGTTCGCAGTCAAGACCTCCGTTCTGCATCTCTTCCTTTGTGGATGGGCTGAGGCCGATGGCGGTGAGATAGTCGATGTTTGATGAGATTACCCATGCGTGGTAGCCGAGGAATACACGCTTGAGCTTGTTGCCGATGAGCTTGTAGAGCTGCTCCATGTCCTGAGAATTGATGCGCTCGCCGTAAGGGGGGTTGGTGATGAGCACTCCGGGCTTTCCGTCGGCAGGAGCTGCATCCCACTGCTGGAGTGATTTTATGCGGAGATTGACGTATTCGTCGACACCGGCTGCAAGAATGTTGCGCTCGGCGATGGCTACGGCCTTGGGTGACACGTCTGCGCCGTAAATCTTGAACGGAAGGTCGCGGCGCTCGGAATTCTCGTCCATTATCTTCTCGAAGAGTTCGGCATCGTAGTCGTGCCAGTGTTCAAACGCAAATCCCTTGCGGTAGCTGCCTGGTTTGATGTTGGCGGCAATCATGGCTGCTTCGACAAGGAAAGTTCCCGATCCG
The DNA here is from genome assembly GCF_004803915.1 of Duncaniella dubosii. NCBI lineage: Bacteria > Pseudomonadati > Bacteroidota > Bacteroidia > Bacteroidales > Muribaculaceae > Duncaniella > Duncaniella dubosii. The sequence continues at coordinate 847,640 of NZ_CP039396.1, read as the reverse complement.
CACATGGGATCTACGAAGGGGCAGTCGCCGCGCCATCCGCTCTTGAGGATTATTCCGGCGGCAAGCACCTCGTTGATGGGGGCTTCGGTCTGCGCCTCGCGCCAGCCGCGCTTGTGGAGCGATTCGCCCGACGAGTTGAGCGACAGAGTGACACGGTCGCCGTCAATGTGGACGTTGATCATGACATCGGCATCGTTGAGACGGACACCGGGTCGCTTGTCAGGACCGAAACGGTCTTTGAAATAATCGACAATCGCGTCCTTTACGCGATAGGTCACAAAGCGCGAGTGTGTGAACTCCGACGAGTGGGTTGTGGTGTCGATTGAAAAAGTCTTTTCAAGAGTGAGCACATCGCTCCAGTTGTACTCCTTGACCATTTCATAGAGTGAATCGGCATCCTTGGCGATGAACTTGTAGATCGGTTTAAGGATGCAGAGGGCGGTGCGGCAACAGATGTTGGCACGATAGAGCATTGCGAGGTCACCCTCGAAGGAAACCATGCGGCGTCCGGGCTCGACATTGACCGCTCCGAGTTCGCGGAGTTCGTCGGCGAGCACTTCCTCAAGACCTTTGAAGGTCTTGGCGACCATTTCAAAACGATGTTCCATTCTTTTTTGACTTTCTGTATTATTCTATTCTTTACTGCTATATTTTCTGATTTGTCCTTGTGGCAGGGGGTGTTTCCCGGTTCTGTCCCGGGCTATTCCATGTCTGAATCGGGATGATGTGGCGGCCGATCAGCGCGTGGAGCGGAAATTATCGGCTCGTGCCTGAATTAGTTTTTCGCCCGGCGCTACATCGCGTGTCACCCACAGGTTACCGCCGATTACGGCATCGTCGCCGATGGTGATACGGCCGAGTATGGTAGAGTTTGAGTAGATGACCACATTGTTGCCGATAATGGGATGGCGGGGTATGCCCTTGACGGGATTGTTGGAGTCGTCTGTAACGAAACTCTTTGCACCGAGTGTGACTCCCTGATATATCTTCACATTGTCGCCTATGATCGCTGTCGCTCCGATGACGACTCCCGTCCCGTGGTCGATGACAAAACTTTTGCCGATGGAAGCACCGGGATGGATGTCGATACCGGTTGACGAATGTGCAAGTTCGGTGATCATGCGCGGGACGATGGGCACTTCGAGCAGCTGCAGACGGTGGGCGATGCGATAGCTGATGGTTGCGCGGAATCCCGGGTAGCAGGCTATGATTTCGTGGGTGGAGACGGCTGCGGGGTCGCCGAGATAGGTAGCGTCAATATCAGTGTCGAGCACACGGCGGAGTTCGGGAAGACTTTCGATGAAGGCATCGGCATCGGTGTTGGCGCGCTTGTGGATTTCTTCGACAGAGGATTCGCAGTTGTCGCGGTCGAAACAGAGTCCGGCGGCAATCTGGCGGGAGAGGAGTTCATGGAGTTCGTGACATTCGAGGGTCATGACAGCACGCATGACCGACTGTCCCCGGTAGCTTTCGGTGAAAAATCCGGGAAACATGAGTCGGGAGGCCAGCTCTACGATCCGGCATACCTCGGTGTTTGAGAGAAGTGGCTCTCCTTCACCTCCGCGGGTGGGGCATACGTGGCGCATTTCGTCGATGCTGCACAGGTGTCCTATCACCCGGTCTATGCCTGGCCGATTGGTCAATGTCTGTTCCATTATTTCAGTTATGCTGTGGCGCGTTTTGCATTTCAGCCGGAGCGATGTCTGCCCGGCGTTGCTATTGATTTGCAAAGTTACTATTTTTTTGAGTGCGGTGTGAATTTATTGCTGATAAAATTTGTGGGTTTTGGTGTACTGGCGGATAAGTGCCGTGATATATACCGTGAACAGAGGAAACATGATGATTCCGCCGACCGAAAGGATACATCCGAGTATCTTGCCGGTCACAGTGACGGGATAGATGTCACACCCGAGGGTCGTGGCGTTCATGCAGGCCCACCATAGTGCAAGGCCGAAATCGGTAACGGCCGTATTGACACCGCTTTCGCAATAGTAGAACAGTAGGCTGCCGAGATATATGAAGGAGGCGAGCGATACGATGTAGGACATGAGGAAGGATGTCAGCTTGTTTTCGGAAATGGCGCCGACCACTATCGTCATGGCCATGACCCCACGCGCAAGGGGGATGAAGCGGACAAAAAACAGCTGCTCGGGAGTGAGGTGGATGTGAAGGATATCAATCAGATTGAGATAGGGGATTGACAGAAGAAAATAGAGGAAGTGGGAGCGTACGTAGCCCCAGCGGTTGGCAGACAGTGTAAGCTCGATGAAGAAGTCGGCCATGAAGATGACGCATACCCAGAACTGGAATGTCATGTAGCGTCGGCTTTCAAGGAAGTTTACCCCGGTGAAGGTGTCGACCGATATGAAGACTATCAGTAGTATGGAGAGGATGATTATTATCCATCGCAGTATGTCGATCAGGTATTTCCTGATTTTATCGTTTCCCTCGGAAGTCATGTTGTGGCGTTTGAAGTATTAAGTATGAAATATTAAGTACAAAGTACAAAGTACAATGTACGGTGTACGGTGTGTTAAGTATGAAGCAGGACGTGAGTTATAGAAATAACGTCGGTGTGTGGGGGTTGGTTGACACGGCGAGGGGGATAAAAACAGTTCACCCGCATCCGTCACTGACGACGGATGCGGGTGATTCGTACTATTGCAAGGCTCTTCAGCCGATAGTCTCTAATTAGAGAACTGAAGAGATGTTAAAGCGAGAGAATTCGAGGTCGTTTGCGGCCTGCTTTGCAAGGCTGTTGTCGAGCTTGATAGCCTGACGGAGGTTAGAGAGAACTGTCTGCTCGTTGTTAGTGCGAGCGCCGAGGACTGCCATGAGGTAGTAGGTAGTAGCGTCGGGGTTCTGGATTGCAGAAAGAGTTGTCTTAGCCTTGCTGTAGTCCTTGCTGAGGAGCTGAGCGAGAGCGGCGTTGTTGCTCTTGTCATTTCCGAAAGCCTTCACAGCTGCGTTGACATCACCCTGCTGGAGATAGTAAACACCGAGTGCAGAACCGAGTTCGGGGAGACCGCCGGCCTTGCCGAATGCTTGGTTAGCAGCCTTGAAGTCGTTGTTGAGAAGTGCAACGAGACCCTGGTTCATCTGGGCTTCAGCTGAAGCGGGGTTGATGCTTGAAGCCTTCTTGAATGCGTTCATCGCACCGTCGTAGTCGCCCTGCTGATAGAGGACGTTACCGAGGTTGTTGAAGCCGCGGAAGTCGTTGGGATAAACCTTTGTAGCTGCGGTGTAGATTGCCTTCTGACGGTTGAGGTCGTCGGTAAGGGTGGCAGCATAGAGGAGTTCGTCAACGGTGAGTGAAGAAGGATTGGTGTCGAATGCCTGATTGATCTCAGCATCGCTCTTGCCGATAACGTCGACAGAAGCGGTGAGACGAGAGTAGCGGAGACGGGGGAGGATAGTTTCAGCGAGTTCGTCGAATACGCTTGTCATGTTGCGGATTTCACGGTCGCGGATTTCGGGATCCTGATACATCTTGAGGACGCTGAGGATGAGATCCTTGTCCTGAATGTTGCTTTCAGAAACGAGCTTCTGGAAGCCTTCCCAGTCTTCAGGAGTGAAGTTGGCGGTAAGTTCGCCGAATTCAGTGATGTTGTCTTTCTTGAGTTTCTTTTCGAGATAGCCCTTGGTGTTTGTCTCACGCTTTTCAGCGAGCTGAGTGTTGAATGCGTAGGGACCGTCGGGCGAAGCGTAAGACTCGATGTTGAGTTCTTTGATTTCGCGGTTCTTGTCGGCGTTGGCAGCGGCAACGTTTTCGTTCCAAGCCTTCATTTCAGCAGAGTTGAGCTGGCTGTCGCGGAGGTTTGCAACGTTGATAAGGAAGAGAATGTCAGCCTTATACTTTTCGTTGATGATGCGCTGGAACTTATCGGGAGCGATTGCGGGGTCAACAGAAGCTGCATCGGCGATAGCTGCGGTGGCGATAACGCCGTCGGCAACTTTCACGCGGGGAAGGACATACTGCTTGCCTTTCTGGTCAACAGTGAATCCGAGATAAAGCTCAGAACGCTGCATTTCGGGCTGGTAAACATAGTTTACGGGATTGTTACAGTTCCGCCATTGTCATAAGAGATGACGCGGTTGTTGCCACGCACTTTTTCACCTTGGAATGTCATTGAGTTGCCTGCGACTTCCTGGTTGTCAAATGTGAGGTAGGGAGTAACAGTTACAGTAGCATTCTTCACGAAGAATTTCGGGGAATGTTGCCTGTTACAGTGGCGGGTACGTTCTGACCCACGACTTCGAGGGGTTAGGGTTGGTTGTGAAGTAATCAGCAGCGAACTGATTCATCTTCTTTCCGCAACCGGTCAGCATGACTGCAGAGCCGAGAAGCACAGAAAAAGCGATTTTTTTGTCCATAGCAAAAAATGTAGTTATAGTTGAATACGAATATACGTTGAAAATTTAAACGGACGCAATTCAGTAGCAAAGATACAACCTTTATTGTAAATAAACCAAATTTATGAAAATAATTGTGTGAAAAATGGATGATTTCGTAAAATAAGTTGTACTTTTGCTTATTGGATAGCCGCATCGCTACGGTTGTCCGCGCTAAAAATCTGTTTGTTTTTACGATTTTACACGAATATAATTTTTAAGAGACAACAGCCGATGAGAAAATGGCGAATTGAAGACAGTGAGGAACTGTATAATATTCAAGGATGGGGACGTAAGTATTTCTCCATAAACGAAAAGGGTAATGTGGCCGTGACACCCCGTGAGGGTTATGCCTCGGTAGATTTGCGTGAGGTGATGGACGAGCTTCAGGTCCGTGACATCACTTCGCCTGTCCTACTGCGTTTCCCCGACATCCTTGACAACCGTATCGAAAAGATTTCAAACTGCTTTGCGGTGGCTTCAAAGGAGTATGACTACAAGGCTCAGAACTATATCATCTATCCTATCAAGGTGAATCAGATGCGTCCGGTAGTCGAGGAGATTGTCACTCACGGTGAGAAATTCAACATCGGCCTTGAAGCCGGCTCGAAGCCCGAGCTCCATGCTGTGCTTGCCACGAATATAAAGGAAAACGCTCTTATAATCTGCAATGGATATAAGGACCAGACATACATAGAGCTTGCACTTCTTGCACAGAAGATGGGACGCCGTATATATATAGTGGTGGAAAAGCTCAATGAACTCCGCATCATTTCCGAGGTGGCGAAGCGCATGGACATAGAGCCTAACGTCGGTATCCGCATCAAGCTTGCTTCGTCAGGTTCGGGCAAGTGGGAGACGAGTGGCGGCGATGTGTCGAAATTCGGTCTCAATTCGTCGGAGCTTCTTGAGGCGCTTGACTATATGGAGCGCAACAAGATGAAAAATAGTCTGAAGCTAATCCATTTCCACATAGGCAGTCAGATTACCAAAATCCGCCGTATAAAGACTGCCATCCGCGAAGCCGCACAGTTCTATGTCCAGCTCACACAGATGGGGTTTGACATAGATTTCATGGATATAGGCGGCGGTCTTGGTGTGGACTATGACGGCACACGCAATTCCGTGTCGGGAAGTTCGATGAACTACAGCATTCAGGAGTATGCCAACGACGCTGTGTCGACCATCGTCGACGCATGTGTCAAAAACGGGATAAAGCAGCCCAACATCATCAACGAGAGCGGACGTTCGCTGACCGCCCATCACTCTGTGCTGGTGTTCGAGGTGCTTGAGACCACGCAGCTCCCGATATGGAAGGATTCGAATGATATTGAAGAGACTGACCATGAACTCGCCAAGGAGCTTTATGTAATCTGGGACAAGCTTGACCAGCAGCGGCTTCTTGAAAGCTGGCACGATGCTCTCCAGATCCGTGAAGAGGCTCTCGACCTGTTCAGCCTCGGTATGCTCGATCTCCGCACACGCGCCCAGATCGAGGAACTCTTCTGGAGCATAGCCCGTGAGGTCGGTGACATAGCCTCAGGCATGAAGCATGCGCCTGAAGAACTGCGTAAGGTGGCCAAGATGGTTCCTGACAAATATTTCTGTAACTTCTCGCTCTTCCAGTCGCTCACTGACTCATGGGCCATCGATCAGGTGTTCCCGATTATTCCTTTGTCGCGTCTCGATGAGAAGCCTACCCGCACATGTACGCTTCAGGACATCACATGCGACAGCGACGGCAAGATTTCCAACTTCATATCGACCCACGGCGGTGTGGCCAACTCGCTCCCGGTCCACCCGGTCAAGGCTTCAGAGCCCTATTACCTTGGAGTGTTCCTCGTCGGTGCTTATCAGGAAATTCTCGGTGACATGCACAACCTCTTCGGCGACACGAATGCAGTGCATATCTCGGTCTACAAGGACCGTTATGAGATCGACCGTATAATAGACGGCGAGACGGTGGCCGATGTGCTCGACTATGTGCAGTTCAACCCCAAGAAGCTTGTGCGCAATGTCGAGGCTTGGGTGACAGCTTCAATGAAGGCCGGAAAGATTACCCCCGACGAGGGGCGTGAATTCCTGAGCAACTACCGTTCGGGACTCTACGGTTACACCTATATAGAAAAAGATTGACCGCAGTGGGACAGACGAGATATTTCATGCGTCTGGCCTACCGTGGCGCTCCCTTCCACGGCTGGCAGTGCCAGCCCGGAGAGGTGACAGTGCAGTCCGTAATCGAGGCTGCACTGTCGACCGTCATGCGCCGCGACATGAAAATTGTCGGGGCTGGACGTACGGACACCGGGGTCAACGCCCGCATGATGGTGGCCCATTTTGATGTCGATTCTCCATTGACAGATCCGGCAAGGCTCGTCAGGAATCTGAATGCTATTGTCGGGAAGGACATCGCCATTGAGGAAATCTATGAGGTCGAGCCTGACAAGCATGCGCGTTTTGACGCTACGTCGCGCACCTATCACTACTATGCCGTCACGTCGAAGTCGCCCTTCTTCTATCCGTTGAGCTGGAAAGCTCCTGAAGGATTGGATTTCGGGAAGATGAATGAAGCTGCGGCGATATTGCTCGAAACGGCTGATTTCACATCGTTCGCCAAGCTTCACACAGATGCCAAGACCAATATCTGCCGTGTCACCAAGGCGCGGTGGGAGAGGGTTGGCGATGACGGATGGGTGTTTGTCATCACGGCCGACCGTTTTCTCCGCAATATGGTGAGGGCGGTGGTCGGTACGCTCGTGGAAGTGGGCCGCGGAAAGATGTCGGTGAGCCAGTTTGCCGAAGTTATTGCCAAGCGTGACCGCTGTGCCGCAGGGACTTCGATGCCGGGTCATGCGCTCTATCTGTGGGAAGTGACATATTGACGATTGTTGTTTAACACGCTCTTTTGGCCATGAACTACGAGGAAGTACTAAGGGCAATTGCCGGAGAGATTGAGCCTCTCCGCAATGTCGGACGACAGGCCGACTACATTCCTGCGCTTGCAAAAGTCAATCCAGACCGATTCGGAATCTGCATAACGACAGTCGACGGTGAGATTTTCGAACGTGGAGATGTTGACGAACGTTTTTCAATCCAGAGTGTCACAAAGGTTTTCTCGCTTTCAATGGCTTTGTCGCTCATGGGCGAGAAGCTTTGGGAAAGGGTGGGGAAAGAGCCTTCGGGCGCAGCTTTCAACTCTCTGATACAGCTGGAGCTTGACAGAGGCATACCGCGTAATCCTTTCATCAACGCCGGGGCTATCGTGCTTGCCGACGTGCTCATGTCGGCGCTCGCCGAGCCTGAGGCCGACTATCTGGCTTTTGTGCGCGAGATAGCCGGGGACGATACCGTTGGCTATGACCGAGATGTCGCCGCCTCGGAGCGCGAGAAGGGCTATATCAACGCGGCCATTGCAAATATGCTGAAATACTATGGGAATCTGGAGAATGACATCGAGGAGGTGTTGCGTTTCTATTTCCTTCAGTGCTCGGTCGAGATGAGTTGCCGTCAGCTCTCGCGTGCATTCCTGCCGTTTGCCGACCGTAAGTCGGATTTTGCCTTCGGCAATGTGCGCCTGACATCCTCGCAGGTCAAGAGGATAAATGCTGTCATGCAGACATGCGGTTTCTACAACGATGCCGGTGAATACTCATATCTCGTCGGGCTTCCCGGCAAGAGCGGTGTCGGAGGAGGCATAGGGGCTGTCTATCCGGGGCGTTACTCGGTGGCGACATGGAGTCCGCGTCTGAATGAAAAAGGAAATTCCGTCATGGGCATGAAAGCTCTCGAACTTCTCACCACCTATACGAGCGAATCAATTTTCTAATCCACACTTTGAAATCAGGAAATTTTTATATCTCTTATTTCGGCTTTCCGGTAGTAATTGTGTGAGTATTTTTATATGAAGAAAAGTATTATCAATTGGGCGATTATAACTCGGCAGAACATCGACATCGGGTAGACTGTGGCATAGCTTACGGTTGCGAAATCTCCGGGAATGATGTCGTTGGCATAGTTCAAGGCCATCGGATTTGCCATGCTTCCGCAGAGCATTCCGCAGGTCAGGCCGAAGTCGAGGCGGAAGAGTTTCATGGCCACTGCTCCCATGATCAGGACGGGGATTATTGTGATGAGGAAGCCGAGGCCTATCCACATCAGACCTTCGGAACGCATGATGGTGTCGAGGAACTGTGCGCCTGCGTCGAGGCCGAGACAGGCGAGATAGAGCGAGAGGCCGATGCCGCGCAGCATGAGGTTGGCACTGCGCGTGGTGTAGGTGACGAGGCGGAACTGCGGCCCGAAACGACCGATGAGAATGCCGACGATGATCGGACCTCCGGCCAGACCGAGCTTGATTGGTGTCGATATGCCCGGGATTGCGATAGGAATCGAGCCGAGTACCAGACCGAGCACGATGCCGATGAAGATTGCTCCGAGATTCGGATCTTTGAGCTTTATGGCCGAGTTGCCGAGCGTCTGCTCTACTTTTTCGATGTCGGCGGCGCTTCCGACCACTGTGAGAGTGTCGCCGAGCTGCAGAATCAGTTCGGGGGTTGCCACGAGGTGTAGGCCGCTGCGGGTTATGCGGCTGATGTTGATGTGATACTGGTTGCGGAGACGCAGTGAGCCGAGTTTCTTTCCGTTGATCGACGAGCGGCTGACAATGATGCGTCGCGAAATGAGCTGATTGTCGATAGAATTCCAGTCGATGTCTTTCTTGTTCCAGTCGCGGGCCTCCTGTTTGCCGAAAAGCACTTTGAGTTTCGGACAGTCGGTCTGTGTGGTGATGACAAGAAGATGGTCGTCCTTGTGGAGAATTGTGCTGGAATCGGGGACGAGCACGGCCTCGTTTCTCCACAAGCGGGAGATTACGAATTTAGTCTTTGTCAGCGATGTGATTTCCCTGACACTCATGTCGTAGATTGCCGGATTGCAGATCTTGAATTCGGCTATGAAAGTTGAGTCGGTCTCTTCAGGTGCTGATGAAAGTGGCGTTCCCGGACGAATGAGCGTCTTGCGCAGGGCTATTATGGCGAGAATCACGCCGACGACACCGAGTGGATAGGTGACTGCGCAGCTGAGGGCCGCACCGTTGGCTGAGCGTCCGAGCTGTTCGAGTGCCTGCTGTGCCGCACCGAGAGCCGGGGTGTTGGTCGTCGCTCCGCAGAGCAGACCCGTCGCCTCGCCGATGGGCACTCCGAGGAAGATGCTGAACAGCACCGCCATGAGTGTTCCGATGACAATCACTCCGAGTCCGAGAAGGTTGAGCTGCATGCCACCCTTGCGGAAAGAGCTGAAAAATCCCGGGCCGACTTTCAGTCCGAGTTCGTAGACAAACAGTACGAGGCCGAGGTTTTCTGTGTAGTGCAGGATTGTCGGGTCGATTGACAGTCCGATGTGTCCGGCAAGGATTCCTGCGAAAAACACGAATGTCACACCGAGCGAGATGCCCCACACACGGATTTTGCCGAGAGCGAGTCCGACCGCGATTATTATTGAGATTATAATCACAGCCTGAAGCGCCGAGTGGCTCATAAATATGTCTGAAAACCATTGCATGCTGCAAAATTAGTAAATAATGCGTAAATTTGCAGCCGAGATAACTACATAAGTGATTTTTCGGATTTGATTTTCTGAAGAATTGCTTAGATTTTTTAACCAAGTTTCATCCGTAACACATAATGATTACTCAGGAACAATTAAAAGAGACTTTTGAGCGCAAGCTGGCGCTGAGGAGGTATCTTTGACATCGACAGCAAGAAAATTCAAGTAGAGGAGGAAGAACTCCGCACTCATGTGCCTGACTTCTGGGAGCATCCCAAGGAAGCACAGGCACAGATGAAAAAAATCAAGGACATTCAGGCGTGGATCGACGGCTATGAGGAGATTGACAAGACTGTCAACGAGCTTCAGCTCGCATGGGATTTCCTCAAGGAAGGACTCGTGGAGGAAAGCGAAATCGATGCGCTCTATGCCGATGCCATCACCAAAATCGAGAATCTTGAGCTGCGCAACATGCTCCGCCGCGAGGAGGATAAGCTTGGCGTAGTGCTCAAAATCAACTCTGGTGCCGGAGGCACGGAGAGTCAGGACTGGGCCTCGATGCTCATGCGCATGTATCTGCGCTGGTGTGAGAGCCACGGCTACAAGACTTCGATTGCCAACCTTCTCGAAGGCGACGAGGCCGGTATCAAATCATGTACCATCAACGTCGAGGGCGATTTCGCCTATGGCTATCTCAAGAGCGAGAACGGTGTGCACCGCCTCGTGCGCGTGTCGCCCTACAATGCTCAGGGCAAGCGCATGACTTCGTTTGCATCGGTGTTCGTAACACCGCTTGTCGACGATACCATAGAGGTCAAGGTTGATCTGGCGCTCCTTTCGTGGGACACGTTCCGTTCGGGTGGCGCGGGCGGCCAGAACGTCAACAAGGTCGAGTCTGGTGTGCGTCTGCGCTACCAGTTCACCGACCCCTACACCGGCGAGCAGGAAGAAATCCTTATCGAGAATACCGAGACTCGCGACCAGCCCAAGAACAAGGAGAACGCCATGCGTCAGCTCCGCTCGATACTCTACGACAAGGAGCTGCAACACCGTCTTCAGGAGCAGGCCAAGATCGAGGCTGGCAAGATGAAAATCGAATGGGGTTCGCAGATACGCAGCTACGTGTTTGACGACCGACGCGTGAAGGATCACCGCACCAACTATCAGACTTCGGATGTCAACGGAGTCATGGACGGCGACCTCGATGCTTTCATCAAAGCCTACCTCATGGAGTTTGCCGCCACGGAGGAGTAAAATATTGATGTCAATAAACGGACAGTGCCCGATAAATAGTTTATTGGGCACTGTCCGTTTATTGTTAAACCGTTGTTCTTATGAATATTAGTTTTGCAGTTTAGTCGTAGTGATGATTATTCAGTAATCATTGCTTACTTCTTTAATCAAACTGTCCAGGCCCACCAAAACGCGGAGCGGAAAATTCACACAATCCACTTTCGTAGAATATATTGGCCATTTCAAGTGGATTGCATTTAGGGTCCTTTGTGCATACGAACTCCAAAGTGTCAAAACTTCCTGACCCGATAAAATGCACATTTCTTTTCTCGGCAAGTTTTTCTAATTTCGTCTGGTCATTTTCGTTTTTCAATCTTAGTGAAATAACAATACTTGGTATAAGCTCGCGGTCTTCCTCTAACCATCTGTAATAGTATGACCATCCGACTACATAGGGCAGGGCTGGTTTGATTTTCCGATAATCGGTTTCGATTGTCGCTTTTTTGCAGTCAGATAGAAGTTGCCGGCCTGTTTCGGATACTTCATCCAAATGTGTCTGGGTGTGATGCAATGTGATATTGGTAAGCGATAAACCGTTTTTTGCCAGCTCTTCTTTTAACTTTTCTTCATTATCGGCTTTATAGACCACAAGGATTTTGTCTTTTACGGTTTGAAGAGCAGATAGTTGCTTTAAATCTTTTTGACTTAATTAAGCCCTTATTTCTCTTTAAACAGCCTCTTAGTCCCAGCACTCGGTTTCAGGGGCGATTTCGGGAATGGTCGAGGAGCGATAGATCATGGCAGAATCAAAGAATACGCACATAACCGCGATAACGGTATATGCCGATGTATATAAGTGTAAATCAAAACAATATTTATTTGGATAGGTCTATTAAATATTGTTAAAATATATTAGTATAGGTTGTACACTGATAAAATATTTGTAACTTGACCCAAAATCAAATTCATTGACATTTATTATACAATGATTCGGTAAAATTTGAGGTTGTTCAGCCTTGGCTCAGTTAGCGGCTTAGACGCAACTGGACAACAACGAAATTTACCGAATCATTGTGATAGACATATGCGTTATATACTGTTTTATATTTTGCTTCTGCTCCCTTTTGCCGGGAAAGCGTGGGAGAGCGATGACGTACAGACTGGGAGAATGGTCAGATGGGGTGTCAAACCGTCGTTCAACATTAACATCCCTGGAGGCTGGACGTCAAAGGATGTGACAATCAGCTATGGAGGCGGAATCGGAGGCGTATGCAATATCTCTTGGCTGTCAAACTGGTACTACGAGCCGGGTGTGTCATTTGATGTTGATGGTATGAAGCTGAAAACAGGCGATGAGTTTGGCAGTGAGATGAGTCTGACCCGGTGTTCTGTCTCAACGTCTCTGACCGGTGGCTATCTGTTTGAGATAGACGACCTGTTGAATATCGCTCCGTTGGCCGGAATTGAGCTTTCTTATTTTTTCAGCAATCATGCTTCGAATGTGCCTGACGGCTTGGCGGATGATATGGATGATGTATGGAAACCGGTGAATCTTTCCTGCGGTGTCGGATTTGATATTGTCAGAGATAACATATCGATTGGAGTTATGGGGTATTTTGGCCTGATAGATATGAAAAAGAGGAACTGTCCGGTCAGCTCCTCAGAATTGTTTGCAAACAGAGTAAAGGTCTCTGTGAAATATTATTTCTGATTCTGGCTCGTTCACTCCCAGCACTCGGTCTCGGGGGCGATTTCGGGGATGGTGGATGAGCGGTAGATGGGGTCGAGGCCGCGGCGGCGCTGAGCGCGGTAGTCGTTGAGCAGACGGATGGCATATTTGCCGAGCATGACGATGGCTGCGAGGTTGCAGAGGGTCATGAGCGCCATGGTGATGTCGGCGAATCCCCACACGAGATCGAGCGACATGACCGCTCCGGCATAGACGATGCCTCCGACGAGCAGACGGTAGATATTTATCAGGGTGTCGTTGTTACGGATAAAGCGGATGTTGGTCTCTCCGTAGTAATAGTTGGCTATTATGCTTGTGAAGGCAAAGAAAAATATCGCGATGCTGACAAATGTCGAGCCGATGTTTGAGCCGGTTCCGAGCCCGGCATCTATGGCATGCTGTGTGAGCACGATGCCGTCGTGACCGTCCATGAAAATACCGCTGCAAAGAATGATGAATGCGGTGGCGGTGCAGACGAGGAGGGTGTCGGTGTAGACACCGAGTGTCTGGATGAGTCCCTGTTTCACAGGGTGGCTGACCGATGCGGTCGCTGCGGCGTTTGGAGTCGAGCCTTCGCCCGCTTCATTGCTGAAAAGCCCGCGCTTGATACCCATGATTATAGCTGCGCCTATGCTTCCGCCCAGAGCTTCGTCAAAGCCGAATGCGTTTTTGACAATCATGGCCATGACGGCGGGGAAGTGGGTGATGTTGAGGGCAATTATTATGATAGCCAGAATAATATAGGCTACCGCCATAAATGGAACAACGATTTCGCTGAAACGCGACACTCGCTGTACACCGCCCCAGATGACGATGAGGGTCAGGATGCAGAGCGTCCATGCGGTCAGTTCGCGTGGAATTGAGAAAGAGGAATTTAGAGCGTCGGCGATGGTGTTGGACTGCACGGAGTTGAATGCGAAACCGAACGTGAGGGTGATGAGCACGGCAAAGGTGACGGCCCACCAGCGCTTGTGGAGACCTTTGAGTATGTAGTAGGCCGGCCCTCCCATAAACGATTTCTCGCCCTTGACCTTGAAGAGCTGCGCGAGGGTCGACTCGACAAACGCGCTTGCAGCTCCGAGTATGGCGATGACCCACATCCAGAATACCGCACCCGGTCCGCCGAGGGCTATGGCTGTTCCGACACCCGCAAGGTTGCCCGTCCCGACGCGCGAGGCGATGGATAGTGCGAATGCCTGAAACGAACTGATCGAGCCGTGGGAGGGAGCGTCGTTGGCACGGCGGTCGTTGTCGCGCTTGCCTGAACGCACGAGCAGGCGGCACATCTCGCCAACCATTCTGAACTGCACCCCTCGGGTGGCGATTGTGAAAAACAGAGCTACCGCCAAAAGGACGGTAACCATAACATAGTCGGTCAGCACTCCGCTGACGGCAGAGACAATATTTTCGAGCATAGTAGAGTCTGTAGTAGTCATATTTACCACAAAATTACAAATTTTTTATCAATGACCGTCGTTCAAAATGATTGCTACAGACTGTAGATAAAAGAAAATCCATCAGCAACCACATATCGTTGATTGCTGATGGATCTCTTTGTATTTTAAGCCTGTAAATTACTTAAGTGGCTATTATGCTATACCGAGGTCTTTTTTGAGAGCTTCGACCTTAGCTTCGGCGAGCTTGCCGCACTTGTCGTAGTCTTCGGGTTTTTCCATCGGAACTTTGACTTCCATGTAGAACTTGATTTTGGGTTCTGTTCCTGAAGGACGTACAGAAACCTTCGATCCGTCTTCGGTGAAATACTGAAGCACGTTTGAAGTGCAGGGGAAGTCGAGTTTTTCGTTAGGCTTGCCGTCGGTGTAGATAATGTCGAGGGTGCCATAGTCCTTGATGACGGTCACGGGGCTTCCTGCGAGAGACTTCGGCGGGTTCTCGCGGAACTGCTTCATGAGAGCCTGAATTTCTTCAGCACCGCTCTTGCCGGGACGAACGACAGACACGCCTACTTCGTGGCTGAAGCCATACTTCATATAGATGTCGGCGAGCATTGCCTGGAAGTCCATGCCCTTATCCTTTGCCCATGCGCAAGCCTCGGCCATGAGCGAGCAGGCAGATACTGCGTCCTTGTCGCGGACGAAGGTCTCGGCGAGGAAGCCGTAGCTTTCTTCACCGCCTCCGAGGTAGCGGAGCACATCTTCGTTGTCGCGCATCACGGCTGCAATCCACTTGAAGCCGGTGTAGCAGTCGAAGAGACGCACATTCATGGCATCGCAGATAGCCTTGATAGTTTCGGTGGTCACGATGGTCTTGACTGCGAATTCGTTGCCCTTGAGCAGACCGAGTTCCTTGTTGCGGGTGATGATGTAGTTGAGAAGAATCATCACAATCTGGTTGCCGTTAAGAAGCACGTATTCGCCGCTGTTGTCGCGGATCACACAGCCGATTCGGTCGGCGTCGGGGTCAGATGCCATAACGATGTCGGCGTTGACTTCCTTGGCTTTCGCGATGGCCATAGCCATTGCCGAGGGGACTTCGGGGTTGGGCGATTCGACAGTGGGGAATTCACCGCTGGGGATATCCTGCTCGGGTACGTGGATGATGTTGGTGAAGCCGAAGTTGCGGAGTGAGTCGGGGATAAGCTCGACACCTGTGCCGTGGATCGGAGTATAGACGATCTTGAGGTCCTTGTGGCGTTCGATGACATCGGGGCTGAGCGAGAGTCCTTTGATTTTTTCAAGATAAACCTTGTCGACATCAGCGCCGATAATCTGGATTTTTGATTTGTCGCCGTCAAACTTGATGTCCTCGCGTTTGATTTTGTTTACGTGGTTGATGATGTTGACATCGTGGGGGGCGATAATCTGAGCGCCGTCTTCCCAGTAAGCCTTATAGCCGTTGTAGATTTTCGGGTTGTGTGAAGCTGTGATGTTGACACCGCTCTGGCAACCGAAATGACGGATGGCGAACGAGAGTTCGGGGGTCGGACGGAAGCTGTCGAAAAGATATACCTTGATTCCGTTGGCCGAGAAGATGTCGGCTACGATTTCAGCAAACTTGCGTGAGTTGTTGCGCACGTCGTGGCCTACGGCAACGCTTATTTCAGGAAGATCCTTGAAGTTTTCCTTAAGATAGTTGGCGAGACCCTGAGTGGCAGCGCCGACAGTGTAGATATTCATGCGGTTAGTGCCGGCTCCCATGATGCCACGGAGACCGCCTGTACCGAATTCGAGATCTTTGTAGAAACTTTCGATTAGCTCGGTCTTGTCGTCGGCATCGAGCATACGTTTTACTTCTGTGCGGGTTTCCTCGTCATAACCGTCACCGAGCCATACCTGTGCTTTAGCGGTGACTTCTTTCAATAATTGTTCGTTTTCCATATATTTTTAGGGGGTTAATTTTTTGTTTTTCAGCTTTCGGGATGGCCGTAAGCATCGGTATCAGCTTTGTTCACTACTTTTAATGAAAGGATAGTTCCTGTCAGTAATTTTAGAATTGTGATTAAGGCAAATTTACGGCCTTTTGTGGAAATAACAAAGAAATCGGGATAAAAATGTTAAAGCGTTGTCTAAATTTGGTTAAGTGAATCTTAAAAATGAAATGTCGCTATATTGTATTAACAGATTCTTGATAAAAGATACTTATTTATGATAATCATTGGAAGAGTACAGATTGTAACCCCCGAAGTCAGGTAACGGGCGAAAAAAGCTAACATCAATTAAACAAAAATATGATAAAGAGTGTTGTCATTAATGATTGTGCGCGTCGAGCGGCAAACTGTTATTGTATAAGCTACAAACCACAAGATAAAAAAGAAACGGTGAAGGGGGCTACCCTGCACCGTTTCCAATGAAAATCACAGGCCGGAGGGCCGTCTAAAATCAAATTATGGATAAGCAAGCAATATCACTTACATGTTTTATTTTTCTTTCATTAGTGGGTTCAATCTGCGCCATGTTGCCGTCAGGAGGAGCTGATGTGTCGTTATCGCGCGGACGGTCTGCGTATATGGCAAAGAACCAGACCAATGCCATAAAAGATTCGGTGGCGTCCGGTCTGCATGGCGTATCGGGTAATATGCCGGACGTTTTCAACGCTTCTCTGAATTTTGATTTTAAGGCCGAACAGCGTCACTTGTAGCTTGCCTCTCTCTGGTGATATTCGGCCGTTTATCTATCTCACTTATTCCCGATAGGCCGGGTGACGCTTATGGTCGCCGGTCTGTCGCCGTATGGCAGGGAGAATGTTGTGCGTGCGCACGCGCTAAGCCCGATTGCCGCAATGGCTGTCAGGACGAGGGCGAGTGTGAGGTTGCGTCTGCGTATGGAGATTTCGGTTTTCATTCGGTCAGTTAAATTTGCCATTTCTGTTGAAGTGGAGCGAGACTGTCACGTTTGAGCCGGCTCGACGATATGAACGGTTGTTACAGCTGACTTCTTCAAGGACGATTGATCCGCCTGTAGTGACCGGCGGACGGTTGGCTTTCAGCTTCATCATGCAGCGGAGTTCGGTCTTCTGCTTGTTGAATCTAACGGTCACTTTCGATATTCCGGTGGCTTCGCTGCGCCCGGAGTTCCACTCCATTGCCTTCTGGTCCGGAAGGTCTGCGTCGAAGGCGAGATATTTCCTGCCATTGACGGTCTGCACGTCAAATTTGATTGTCGAGTGAGAGGAGTTTCCCTCGATGGTGACATTTTTCACAAATCCGTTGTCGTCGACAAGGTTGCGGCCGTCGGAATTTATACATTCCATAAGTATCCGGCAGGACTGTGACGTGGCATTGACCGGCGTGTATTCATCGTCGTTGTTACATGAGGTGAGGAGGATGAATGTTGACAGCATTGCGATGATGACTGTTGAAAAGTTGGTTTTCATCATTTGACTGGAGAGTTTTAATTTAGAATTAGAATGAATATTGATTGTAGGAATCTATGATTGATTATCGGTCAGGCCTATCCGGCAGGTGTCCAGACCTCTGTTTCATCACTGTCTGGATTGTCGAGCCACGGGGTCTCATAGAGGCTGGCAGCCCCTAAGAAGCCGAAGCCGTCAGTGATGTTTGAATAGTGGCTGCGTATGGGCGCGAGGCCGTTCTGCCCGAGCTCGTTGTTGCTGATGTCGTTGAGTGATTTCAGGAATTTATAGAGTTCAGGCGATAGGCGGTAGAGACATACTTTATAATTGTATGTTGAAGAGAAGTTGTCTTCTTCATCGTTGTATTCAAGTTCTACATTTATCTTGAGCGTATATTCTTTTCCTGAAATCATGTCGTCGTTCCAGATGTAGAGGTCCTGATAGTAATTATAGTCGAAGTCTAATGTCGCGTCAAGTCCGATTTTATTGTTGAGCAACGGCTCGCCGGATACATCGACAAGCGGGAGATACACGCCTGTCCTTGTATCTTCTATCCATCTGTCTTCTGCCCAGTCGAAATAGGTATATGTATAATGTGCTTTTTTCATGACTCTTACACCGTAGTAGTCTTCAGTCTGTGGGTCATCGGAGAATGTGATGCGGATTTGACGGTCGTAGCCGGCATCTGTGGATGACTCGGCTAAGACAACCTTATGCAGTCTGAATCCGTCGGGGACAACGGAGCTTGATCTGACCGTCGGAAGTCTGCCGGAACTTGCAGCGATGTCAATTCTGTCGCCTTTGGAGAGTTTTTTGACTACGTAGTAGCTTTTGTCGGGAACCATGCTTCCTGTCCCCGACTCTGACCAGCATACTTTCTGGCTCTCGCCGTTTACGGTAAATTCAATATCTGCGTCAGGAATTCCTTCCGGTGGCAGCCCTGCCGAGTTGAGCGGGACGGTTTTTGACAGTTGGATTACAGTGGTGTCATAGCCGGCTGTGGGCATACAGTAGACAACCAATTTTTCTTCGGCCTGCAGTCCCTCGATTTCGAAGTGCGAGTTGCAGCCGATCGGGAGTGAGGCCGCAATATATAATAATAAGTGGAAGGGTTTCATTTCTTTATCCTTAGAATTTATATGTGTAGCTGAACGAGGGGAGAATCGGGAAGATGGCAGTCGCTTTGCCACGGTATGTACCGTTGGGCATCACTACGATTTTGGCGGTGAAAGGATTCATGCGGCAATAGGCGTTGTAGACGCTGATGTTCCATATCCGTTCATTGCCCTTTTTTGTCGTCCGTCGGAAATTGATGCCGAGGTCGAGACGGTGGTAGGCCGCGAGCGATATATTGTTGGGTTTCTCGTATACCCATATATAATTCTGCTCTGATAGCTCATAGTATTCGTGACCTGCCCCTCCGGGCACGGGGATTGTCGGGGCTAAGGTGATCTGTTGCGGGACTGTCATGCGGTTTCCGCTGTGGAACGACCATGCCGCATAGGCATCGATCCGGTTGGTGATTTTGTAGCTTAGGTTGATATTGAGTTTGTGCCTGTTGTCGAATTTGTCGGGATACCAGCCGGAGTGGAATCCGGGAAAATTGCGTTCGTTCCACGACAGGGTGTATGACCCGCTTATGCTCAGCCGCTCGTTGCCGTAGCCGCCTTCGATTTCCATGCCGTAGGCGCGTCCGCGTCCGCGGCGGATGCGGGAATCCCAGTTCTCGAAAGGCGGGGTAAGGGAGTTGCCGCCGTCATATTCAATCAGGTTTTCCATCGTCTTGTAGAATCCTTCGGCGCTCAGACGTATGTTGCGCGGGAGCATCAGGTAGACTCTCGCCGCATATTGCTGTGAGCGCGATGGGGCTATTTTAGCTGTCGAAGGGACCCAGTAGTCGGTCGGAAGATTGAGATAGGAGTTTGAAAGCTGGTGCATGTATTGGCTCATCTTCGTGTAGGACGCCTTTAGCGTGACGCGGTCCGATGCCTGATAGCGGACTGCAAGGCGCGGTTCGAGCGTGCCGTAGGTCTTGTCAGGGATATTGAACAGCGTGCAGTGTATCCCGGCGTTGACTCTCCATCTTTCGCCGAGAGCGATGTTGTCTTCGGCATAGACCGAAAGCTCATGTCCGCGCATTGTGTGGTGGATGTTGCGGGCTGTCGTGTCCATGTCGGTGCCGTTGCCTGAAAAATTGTTCTGTGCGAAACTCTGTGGCTTGAAGAAGTGCATGAGGTAGTTTGCACCCGTGCGGATGTGGTGTGTCTGGTTTAGACGGTAGTCGAGTTCCATGCGGGCGCCGAAATCGTTGATGGTCGAACGGCTGTGGTTCTCTACATGTGTGATTCCGATGATTGTGCTGTCGAGGGTATATGTGTTGTAGTTGTCGATATAGCCCTGCCGCGACTTGTTGTATGTATATATCGCCGTGAAAACGGAGTAGAGTTTTGGCGAGAACTGGTATTTCCAGTTCATTGCAGCAGTCATGTTGCCCCATTGGAGGTTTATTTTGCTATACTCGTCTTGACGGTATTGGTAGAGGTCTTCGTAAGTGTCTTTTGCCCTGAATGTATCGTTGCCGGAAAAGAAACTTATGTCGGCGCGGCTGCGAGGCGAGAAGATATGGGTCACTTTTGCGTTGAAATCGTGAAAGGCATAGCGGATGTCGGTATTTTCGCCCTTTTGGTTTTTATTGTAGATTGCGAACGCGGGGATTGTGATGAGGTCGAGCCAAGTGCGTCGCAGGCCGATGTTGAACGAGGTACGGTTTCTGACAATCGGTCCTTCGATCTGGAGGCGGCCGTCGAGAAGTCCGACGCTGAACGAGCCATGATATTCATTCATGTTGCCGTCCTTGGTGCGCACATCGACCACGGATGACAGTCGGCCTCCGTAGCGGGCCGGAAATCCGCTTTTATAGAAGTCGATGTTCTTGATGACATCGGTGTTGAACGATGAGAATAGTCCGCCGAGGTGGTTGACCTGATAGAGCGGTGTGCCGTCGAGCATGAAAAGATTCTGGTCGTTGTCACCGCCGTGGACATACAGCCCCGATGTTATTTCAGTTCCGGCCGCTACTCCCGAGAGCGTCTGTAGGGTTTTGACGACATCGGGGGAGCTTAGCAGCGCGTATTCGCGGTTGAGGTCTTTGGCCGTGAGCGATATTTTGCCTGTCTGGGTTGTGTGGAGCGGTGAGTTGAGGTCGGCAGTGACCACCACTTCCTCAAGTTCGTTGCCGGGCGAGAGGACTACGTTGAGAGTCTTGTTCCCGCTGAGCATTATGTCCTCGACGCGGTCGGAGTTGCCGATTGATGAGAAACTGACCGAATGATGGCCTTCGGGAGGGTCAGGCTGAAAAATCCGTGTTCGTTGGTCAGCGTGCCGGCTCCGCTGGTTATGTCGAGGACGGTAGCGTTGATGACGGTCTCTCCGTCGGGTTCGGTGACATAGCCGCTGAGTGTGTATTTTTTAGCAGGCATTATGATGACGTAATCGCCGTTTTTCTCCCAGCGCAGCCCGGTGTTGCGGAATAATTCCGCAAGGCTTTTGTCAAGGGGCAGACCGTCGAGCTTTTTTCCTCTGTATGGTATGTCGAGGAGGAGTGATGAATCATATACGAATTTCACACCGTGGCGCGTCTTGACATCCTCGATTTTTTGACGCAGGGTTGAAGTGGTCGGGTCTTTAACGGGTTCTCCGTTAATCTGCTGTGTGAGAAGTAGTGCGGACAATATGATGAGTGACAGGATGCGTGTCATTTTGTTTCTTTTTCAATTTTTACGTCAAGTGATTTTTCAATGAGCATGATGATTTCATCGAGATTGTCTGTCTCGAATTCGGCTGTGAGTACCTTGCCTGTCGAGCTACATGTCAGACTGACATTGAAATGAGCCGATAGCCTCTTGAGCACGTCGGGAGCGGAGTGTTGTCAAACACAAATTTATGCGCTGCCGGTGTGCCGCCGGTCTGAGTGGTCTCTATGATTTCAGGATCATCAGCGCCTGCGAGCAGACAGGCGTGCATGCCTTTGGTGAGGATTATGCCTTCGTTTCCATCCTTTGCGGTAAACCTGACTTTGCCCGATGTCACCGACACGCCGATTGAATCGGGATTGAGTTCGTCGACCGTGAACTGAGTGCCGAGCACGGTTACAGTTGCGTAGGTTGCGTTTGCGACAAAAGGCGCTTCGGGATTTTTTGTCACACGGAATTCGACTTTACCTGTCATTTCGACCTGTCTTGAGTCATCGCCGAAACTTTCTGAGTGATATGAGAGAGAAGAATGAGGGAAAAGAGTCACGACTGAGCTGTCAGGGAGTGTATAGCTGACGGCATTGTCATAGGCATAGAGTCGTGTCATGGCTTCGCGGCCGGAATTGAAAACGTGGTAGCCTAAGGCTATACATATCGCCACGGATGCCGCTATGCCTATAGTGAAGCGGTTCAGTAATCTTAATCTGAATCCGGCCGGATGGTCTGCGCGATAGGCGCGCAGAGCGCTTTGGTGTCGAAACGTCCGGGTGCGTAATACTTGAGTACGAATCTAAGATGTCTGTTTTCTCTGTCCATATTTTACACTGTTGTTTTACCCTATGACAGAGAAATGCTGAAAAAACTACTATGCAAAAGTGAAAATTTTTGCATGAATATTGTAAGTTGTTGTAAATTAGATTTCTTTTGCCGTTTTCTTTCTTGTGCCGGTTAACCGAAAAAGAACATGTAGACCCGATGGCAGCCCTCTTTGAGTGCTTTAAGAGCTTTGCTTATCTGATTTTTCACGGTATTGACCGAAATGCCCATCTCTTCGGCTATTTCTTCATATTTGAGTCCGTCGCGCTTGCTCATCAGCAGCACTTCGCGACATTTTTCCGGCAGTGAGTCGATGGCAGTCCATAGCCGTGCTTCAATAAAGGCCGCTTCCTCGCGGTCATCTTCATCGATTATATCATCGAATTCCTCGTCGGTCGCCGAACTGTCGATGAGGCTGGCCCGTCGAAGCATATCAAGGCTGCGGTTTCTCACCATCATGAAAAGATATGACTTCACGTCAGCCACATCATGACCGTCGTCTCTGCGTTCGAGGAAATCAGTCAGGCAGTCCTGCACCACGTCTTCTGAATTTTCAGGACTGCGGAGATAGCGGAGCGCGTAGAGACACAGAGGTCTGTAGTACCTCCTGAATATATCTTCTGCGCTGATAATCGGCTTCTTGTCCGTGATTGACATAAGGCGTGAGTTATTCTAAAATGTATTCCGGCTGCAAAATTATCCATAATATTCAATAAATTTATCCAGATTGTGGCTTTTGAACATGAAAACGTTGAATTTGTAGCCAATATCAGGCTGAGGGTCTAAATTTGTCCGGTGGAATGATTTTTTTTTGATTTTCTATCTGATTCTTTGTAATTTTGCACATTGAAGTGCCGTTGGCTTCAGGCTGTTGCCTATCGTGTGCTTGAAAAATTAACCAATCCGGATTAAATATATCTAAATAGAACCAGTTCTGCTATGTATAGAACGAAAACATGCGGCGAACTCCGACTCAGCGATGCGGGTCAGGAAGTGACCCTCGCCGGCTGGGTGCAGCGCGCCCGCAAGATGGGTGGTATGACCTTTGTAGACGTGCGTGACCGCTACGGTATTACTCAGGTGGTGTTTAACATCGAAAATGATGCTGCTCTCTGTGAGGCAGCCAATCATCTCGGACGTGAGTTTGTGGTTCAGGTTAAAGGCAAGGTTGCCGAGCGCACCAGCAAGAACCCGAATCTCCCGACAGGCGACATCGAAATCATCGCATCGGAGCTGAAGGTGCTTAACCGCAGCGAAGTGCCCCCTTTCACAATCGAGGACGACACTGACGGCGGCGACGACCTCCGCATGAAATACCGCTATCTCGACCTTCGTCGCAACTGCGTGCGAGCGAATCTCGAACTCCGCCACCGCATGGCTTTTGAAATCCGTCGCTACCTCGACTCCAAGGGCTTCCTTGAGGTGGAGACCCCGGTGCTCATCAAGTCTACTCCCGAGGGTGCGCGCGACTTCGTTGTTCCCTCGCGCATGAATCCCGGTGAGTTCTACGCTCTTCCACAGTCGCCACAGACTTTCAAGCAGCTTCTGATGGTCAGCGGTTTCGACCGTTACTTCCAGATTGTGAAATGTTTCCGCGACGAAGACCTCCGCGCCGACCGTCAGCCTGAGTTCACCCAGATTGACTGCGAGATGTCGTTTGTCGATCAGGAAGATGTGCTCAATATGTTTGAAGGACTTGTAAAGCATATTTTCAAATATGTCAAGGATATTGATTTCACCGATCCGTTCCCTCGCATGACATGGGCCGACGCTATGCGTCTCTATGGTTCTGACAAGCCCGACACCCGCTTCGGCATGGAGTTTGTCGAAATCAAGGATCTCACCGGAGGCAAGGGCTTCGCCGTGCTTGATGATGCCGAGTATGTCGGCGCTATCGTAGCACCCGGCTGTGCCGACTACACCCGCAAGCAGCTCGACCAGCTGACCGATTTCGTTAAACGTCCGCAGATTGGTGCCAAAGGCATGATGTGGGTCAAGTAGAGGCCGACGGCTCGATCAAATCGTCAGTATCGAAATTCTACACCGAAGACGAACTCCGCGCATGGGCCGACCGTTGCGGCGCAAAGGCAGGTGACCTTATCCTGATTCTTGCCGGCCCGACAATGAAGACCCGCAAGCAGCTCTGCGAACTCCGTCTTGAGATGGGTTCACGTCTCGGACTCCGCGACCCGCAGAAGTTCTCGTG
Source organism: Duncaniella dubosii (assembly GCF_004803915.1). Taxonomy (NCBI): domain Bacteria; kingdom Pseudomonadati; phylum Bacteroidota; class Bacteroidia; order Bacteroidales; family Muribaculaceae; genus Duncaniella; species Duncaniella dubosii. The sequence continues at coordinate 823,156 of NZ_CP039396.1, read as the reverse complement.
TCTCTGGGTCATTGACTTCCCCCTCTTCGAATGGGACGAAGAGACTCAGCGCTACTATGCGATGCACCATCCCTTCACCTCTCCGAACCCCGAAGATATACATCTCCTTGACAGCGATACCGGCGCTGTGCGTGCGACTGCCTACGACATGGTTGTCAACGGCAACGAGCTGGGCGGCGGTTCAATCCGTATCCACGAGGCTGAACTTCAGGACAAGATGTTCCGTCTGCTCGGTCTCACCGAAGAGGACGCACAATATAAGTTCGGCTTCCTGATGAACGCCTTCAAGTTTGGTGCGCCCCCCCACGGAGGTCTTGCCTTCGGATTCGACCGTTTCGTCAGCATCCTTGCCGGACTCGATTCGATCCGCGACGTGATTGCATTCCCGAAGAACAATTCCGGGCGCGACATGATGATTGATGCCCCGTCGGCCATCGACGAATCTCAGCTCGAAGAGCTAAGCATCCGCATCGATCTTTCCGACGAAAAGAAATAAACCACGACCATGAGCGCGAAGCAATCCGTGACGCTTGCCGAAATAGTCGGCTGCATTGAAGACTTCGCATCTCCGGGTCTTCAGGAGAAGTGGGACAATACAGGCTGGCAGCTTTGTCCGCTATCGCCCGACGCGCCATGCACCGGCGCTATGCTCTGTCTCGATGTCACTCCCGATGTGGTGGCTGAGGCGGAGGCCGAAGGGTGCAATCTGATTGTCTCACATCATCCGTTGATATTCAAAGGACTCAGACAGATCACCGGCGCTTCCCCCGTGGAGCGCGCGGTGATTTCTGCTATAAAGGCAGGTATAGCCGTCTATTCGTCGCACACCGCGCTCGATTCTGCGAGCCACGGTGTGTCGCGCAAGCTCGGTGTCATGCTCGGCCTTGAGTCAATGCGCGTGCTTGCGCCGCAGCCGGGAAGCACTGATACCGGTCTTGGCATAGTAGGGGAATATCCGTCGCCGATGTCGGTCGACGGGTTCATCGCCCGTGTCAAGGAGGTCTACGGTGCGCCGGTCGTGCGCCGTTCTGAAGGGCCGGCCGGGCTGAAAGAAATCAGGCGAGTAGCTCTTTGCAGCGGTTCGGGCGGCGAGTTCATCGGCGATGCGATTGCTGCGGGAGCTGACGCATATATAACTTCCGACACCCGCTATCACGACTTTGTCGACCACGGAAGGGCTATTCTTATGGTCGATACCGGGCATTTTGAAAGCGAAATATGCACTAAGTCAATTTTTTCGGCCATAATTTCAGAAAAATTTCCTACCTTTGCAGTCCGGCAATCGCACGCCGAACACAATCCGGTGTGCTACGTCTGAAAGAAGAATTATAAAAATTCTACATATATACATATATGGCGATAGACCAAAATAAATCCGAACAGTCATTGTCAGTTGAGCAGCGCCTCCGCGCCCTCTACGAGCTCCAGACTATCCTTTCCGAGATTGACCGCATCAAGACCATCCGCGGCGAGCTCCCGGAGGAAGTGCGTGACCTCGAAGACCACATCGAGGGTCTCCACACCCGCATCGATAAGTTCCATGCCGAAATCGAGGACCTGCGCCTCAAGTCGGCCAAGGAGAAAAACAACATCGAGCAGGCTCAGGCTCAGATTGCGACCTACAAGCAGCAGCTTGACAACGTGCGCAACAATCGTGAGTTTGATTTGTTATCAAAGGAGATAGAATTCCAGACTCTCGAAATCCAGCTCTCGGAAAAGCGCATCAACCAGTATGCCCGCGAGATTGAAAACAAGACAGCCGACATCGCTGCGGCTGAGGAATCGCTTTCCGACCGCAACCACATCCTTGTCGACAAGCGTCACCAGCTTGAAGAAATCGTGTCAGAGACCAAGAAAGACGAAGAGCGTCTGCGTCTTAACGCAAAGGAAATCGAACCTAAGATTGACACACGCACTCTCACAGCTTTCAAGCGTATCCGCAAGAATGCCCGCAACGGTCTCGGCGTTGTCTACATCCAGCGTAACGCCTGTGGCGGATGCTTCAACCGCATTCCCCCGCAGAAGCAGATGGAAATCAAGATGCACAAGAAAATCATCGTCTGTGAATACTGCGGACGTATCATGATTGATCCTGAACTGGCCGGAGTGACTGAGTAAGGAATTTTATAGATTCAGTTCTCAACCGACTAAACAAAACTTAAAATAATTATGGAAAAGATTCTCCCTGGCAAATATGTCGAAATAAGCTATGATCTCTATGAAGTCGCTCCTGACGGGACCGAAACTCTTGTCCACAACGTTGTCGACGAAGAGCCCGAACGTTTTATCTTTGGAGTGACAAAAGGACTCATTCTCCCGCTTGAGCGTGCGCTCGAAGGGCTTGAACCCGGTCAGACATTTGACGTTCCTGTAGCTGCCGGAGAGGGTTTCCCCTATAATCCCGACGATGTGGCCCGTCTTGACAAAGACATCTTTATGGTCGACGGAAAGTTTGATGCCGAGACTATCAAGAAGGACGCCTATATCCCAATGATGACAGGCGACGGATTCCGCATCACCGGCAAGGTGCTTGAAGTTACACCCGACCATGTGGTCATGGACTTCAATCATCCTCTTGTGGGCAAGGATCTCTGCTTCAAAGGCAAGGTCGTCACTGTCCGCGACGCTAAGCCCGAAGAACTTCACCCCACCTGTGGCGGCGGATGTTGCGGCGGCGGATGCGGTGACTCAGACTGCGGCGACAGCTCTTGCGGTTGTGACGGATGCGGCAAGTAACCTTCCGGCCCACCCTTAAATTTTTTTACGCTTAATCAAAACAACACCATCTACAACACATGGCAACTACTGCAGACTTTAAAAACGGTATGTGCCTCGATATCGACGGCAACTACTTCTTTATTGTTGAATTCCTCCACGTAAAGCCCGGCAAAGGCCCTGCTTTCGTCCGCACAAAGCTTAAAAACGTCAAGACAGGCCGTGTCCTCGACAAGACTTGGAACTCTGGCGTGAAGGTTAACGAAGTGCGCATCGAGCGTCGTCCCTACCAGTATCTCTACCGTGACGATATGGGCTACAACTTTATGCACACCGAAACTTTCGAGCAGGTAGCGCTTCCCGGCGAGAGCATCGACGGTGTTCAGTTCCTCAAGGAAGGTGACATCTGCGAAGCTATGGTTCACGCAGCTTCCGAAACTATCCTTACCTGTGAGATGCCTACCAGCGTTGTGCTTGAAATCACATACACCGAACCCGGTATAAAGGGTGACACCGCAACCAATACTCTCAAGCCCGCTACTCTTGAGACCGGTGCTGAAATCCGTGTGCCCCTTTTCTGCAACATCGGCGATAAGGTGCGTGTCGATACCCGCGACGGTTCTTACGTAGAGCGTATCAAGGAATAAGACTTTTCTTTTACGGGAATATATCTTTCCTGCGGAAGAATTTTATAGGAATAAAGGCTGCGGTTACATCTCATTGCCGTGGCCTTTACTATTTATTTACAGTTAATACACACACAATATTTTTTCTTGTAAAAGCGATTGGACAGATGAAAGTTTCCAGAATTTCAGACCACATACATTATATAGGTGTAAACGACCGCACGACATCCCGCTTCGAGGCCATGTGGCCTCTCCCTTATGGAGTCAGCTATAACTCGTATCTTATCACCGGTGCTGACAAGACTGCGATAGTCGATGGGGTTGAGGCGTGCTATGCCCTCCGTCAGATTGAGCATATCCGTGACATTATCGGTGACCGCAAGCCCGATTATCTTATCATAAACCACATGGAGCCTGATCATTCGGGCGCGATAAAAATGCTGCGTGATGCCTATCCTGATATCGTCATCGTCGGTAATGCCCAGACTCTTGCGATGGTCAATGGTTTCTATGGTGTGGCCGACAAGACTCTTGCTGTCAAGGATGGGGACACGCTGTCGCTTGGCGCGGATGTGAACCTACGGTTTACACTGACTCCGATGGTTCACTGGCCTGAGACGATGATGACCTATTTTGTGGAAGAGGAAACATTGTTTTCCGGTGATGCTTTCGGCTGTTTCGGTGCTCTTGCAGGAGCTGTGGTTGACAGCGATATGGATACGTCTCGCTATTTTCCCGAGATGGTCCGCTATTACAGCAGCATAGTTGGCAAATATGGCTTGTTCGTGCAGAAAGCGTTGAGAAAGTTTGACAATGTGGCTGTCAGGACTCTCTGTACTACCCACGGCCCGGTGTGGCGTGACAGGATTTCAGAGGTTGTCGGGATTTATGACCGGCTCAGTCTTTATGAACCGCTCGATAATGGTGTCACGGTTATCTATGGTTCGATGTATGGCAACACCGAGCTGATGGCCGAGACCGCAGCCGAAGTTCTTGCCGAAGCCGGAATCCGGGAGATAGATGTTCACAATGCCTCGGTCTCAGACCTGAGCTTTATGTTAAGCGATATTTTCAGACACCGCGGTCTGGTGATTGCCGCTCCGACATATTCCGATACCCTTTTCCCGCCTGTGCGCAACGTGATGGAGGCTATTGCCACTCGCGGAGTGAAAAACCGGGATGTGCTTCTGATCGGTTCCTGCACATGGGGCAGAAGGCAGTCGGAGCTATGAACTCATATATTGAAAGCATCGGAGCTGTCAGTGCAGCCGAACCCATAGCGTTCAAACAGGCGGCCACCGCCGTTCAGCTGCAGCAATGCCGCGATGCAGCCTGTGCGCTCGCAGCAAAACTTCTTCAATAAATTTTCTATCCGACTTAACTCATCCGAGCTGTTATGACTGACAATATACCTGTTGAGCGGCATCCCTTTCCGCCATTTATCCCGCACGATGCGCGGGTGTTGATCATGGGAACTTTCCCTCCGAAACCTCTGCGATGGTCAATGGAGTTTTATTATCCCAACAAGACCAATGACTTCTGGCGCATCATGGGAATAATCTTTTATGGAGATGTGAATCATTTCCGTCTGTCCGACGGGACGTTTGACGAGGCATCCATCAGAAAGTTCCTGACCGAAAAGGGGATTGCCCTCCACGACACGGGGGCTGCTGTCAGAAGACTCAAAGACAACGCCTCCGACAAATTTCTTGACATCGTTGAGCCTGTCAATCTCGGAGCATTGCTTGCCGAGATGCCGGAATGCCGTTTTATCGCCACCACCGGCGAAAAAGCGGCAAGCGTGGTCGCGATGCTCACATCGTCGCCTCTCCCTAAAATCGGAGAATGGGTCGACGTGACATGGGAAGCTGACGGACGAGAGCTTGAAATCACACGCATGCCGTCGACATCGCGGGCCTATCCGCTTGCGGTAGAGGCCAAGGCCGATGCCTACAGGCAGCTTTTCATCCGTGCGGGATTGATATGAGAGGTTGACACGTGAAGTCCGATAGCAGGAACTGGGGCAGTCGGCAATAATCAAATTTGCACACAAATGGCTACTGATTAATCGGTAGCCATTGTTATTACTTATTAAATATGTAATTTTGCATTGTGAACCCTTTGCGGTTCTTCTTCATTATAGCAGTGTAATCTATTTTTATCATCTGCTTCAGATGTCTTATTTGCGTTACTCACACATATAATTGTTTAGAAAATGTTTGATTTACTCCCTCTTCTGGCAATCTTTGATCCTGCCGGAATCATGGCGAAGTTTCTGGTCGCCGACCCGACGACTGTCTATCTTCTTGTGCTCGGATTTATGATTGTCGAGAGCTCATTCATCCCATTCCCCTCGGAAGTCATAGTTCCTCCGGCTGCATATCTCGCATGCACCAAAGGGGATGTCGATATCTTTGCCGTTGTCGGTCTTGCGACTGTCGGTGCGATTATCGGTGCGCTCATCAACTACTATCTTTCCGTGTGGATCGGACGTCCGATTGTCTATAAGTTTGCCAACAGCCGTTTCGGTCATGCCTGTCTGATAGATGAAGCCAAGGTGCGCCATGCCGAGGAATATTTCGACAAACACGGGGCGGCCTCGACCTTTATCGGCCGTCTGATTCCCGCAGTGCGTCAGCTGATTTCAATCCCGGCCGGACTCGCCCGTATGAATGTCGGTAAGTTCATAATCTTCACAGGGCTTGGAGCGCTTACATGGAATGTTGTGCTTGGCGCTCTCGGCTACTGGCTCGGGAAAATGGTTCCGCAGGACCAGCTCTATGCTAAAGTCGAGGAATATAACGACTACCTTACATATATAGGTCTCGGCATCGGTATCATCTGCGTAGGTGTCATCCTGTGGAATGCCTTTAAGCCCAGCAAACAGACTCCGACAGTCTGATTTCTCTTCCTTCTACCAGCTTCTTCCTATTAATTAATCTATAGTGCACATCAAGAGTTGATATGATACAAGTAGCTCCTTCTCTTCTTTCAGCGGATTTCGCCCGTCTCGGCGAAGCTGTCAGCATGGTCAACACGAGTCGTGCGTCCATGATACACATTGATGTGATGGATGGAATGTTTGTTCCCAACATCACTATCGGTTTCCCGGTCATCAAGGCGATAAGTACCATTGCCGAGAAGCCGCTGGATGTCCACATGATGGTGGCCGAGCCGGGTCGTTATGTCGACCGGGTGCGTGACGCCGGTGCTGAGATAATGAATGTGCACTGGGAGGCATGCACTCATCTCGACCGTGTAATCCACACGATCCGTGATGCCGGCATGCGTCCGGCCGTTACTCTTAATCCGGCCACACCGGTCATGTTCCTGCGCGATATAATCCGTGAACTTGACATGGTGCTTCTCATGAGCGTGAACCCGGGCTTCGGCGGTCAGAGCTTCATCCCAAACACTCTCCGTAAGGTGCGCGAGCTGCGTGCTCTTATCGAGGAGACAGGCTCGGAAACTGTCATCGAGATTGACGGTGGTGTCAACCTCTCCACAGCGCCCGCCCTCATTGAAGCCGGGGCTGACGTGCTGGTTGCCGGAAGCTATGTGTTTGGCGCTGACAATCCCCATAAGGCTATAGCCGACCTTATAGAACTTGATGTATGAATATCCGCGACATACGAATAGATAAATTCGATTATCCTCTTCCCGACGAACGCATTGCCAAGCATCCGCTTGCCGTGCGTGATGCCTGTCTGTTGCTCGTAAAGGATGGCGACGGCAATGTGTCGACCCGCATTTTCAGCGAGTTGCCTGAGCTGCTGCCTGCTGACTCAATGCTGGTCTATAACAATACCCGCGTAATCAACGCACGTCTGCGCTTCCGTAAGGGTGAGGCTTCGGACGGTGCGTTGATTGAGATTTTCTGTCTCGAACCGTCAGTTCCCGCTGACTACGCCTGTAGCTTTGCATCGACCGGGCGCTGTTCGTGGACATGTTTTGTCGGCAACTCCAAGCGTTGGAAAAACGAACCTCTGCGCATGCCTCTCGTGATTGACGGTGAGGGGCTGACTCTCATGGCCACCCGTATCGCGCGCGAAGGCAACACGTCGGTCGTCGAGTTTTCATGGGACAATGAGGCAGTCACATTCTCGCGCATCATCTCGGCCGTAGGCGAGATTCCGATTCCTCCCTATCTCAACCGTTCGACCGAGGAGAGTGACTCGCGCGACTATCAGACTGTGTTCTCTCATATCGACGGGTCGGTCGCCGCTCCGACGGCCGGACTGCATTTCACGCCTGAGGTGCTTTCCGGCATAGACCGTCGCGGGATTCCTCGCCGTGAGCTGACGCTCCATGTCGGCGCAGGGACGTTTCAGCCGGTGAAATCCGATGTCATAGGCGAACATGACATGCACAGCGAGTTCATAGCTGTCGGCCGAGAGCTGATTGCCGAGCTTGCCGAAACCTCACGTCGGGTGATTGCCGTCGGGACGACTTCGGTACGCACTCTTGAAAGTCTCTATCATCTCGGATGCCGTCTCGCGAAAGGATTGCCGGCAGATGTGCTTCCGCAGTGGTATCCATACGATACCTCCCATCCCCAACTGTCGGTATCTGACGCGATGAAGGCCATATTGAAGCATCTTGATGAAACAGGTGAGTCTGTCTTTGTCGCTTCGACTCGATTGATGATAGCCCCGGGCTATCGGTACAAGGTGGTCAAAGGAATGGTGACAAACTTCCATCAGCCGCGTTCCACGCTCTTGCTTCTCGTCTCGGCATTCCTGCAAGGCAGTCCCGGCAGTCCTGATTGGCGTTCGATCTATGATTATGCCCTTGACGACCAGCGTTTCCGCTTTCTGTCATACGGCGACGCGTGTCTGTTTCTGTAAAAGATACCTGTTGTTAAAAAACGATGTGGCAGCTGTTGAAAAGTCCAACAGCTGCCACGTCGTTTTTTCTGTTTCTGTCTGTTAAGCGTTATCCTTGTTCTTATTGCGCATTATGCTGTCGACAAGTCTGTCGTAGTGGTCAAGGACTTCGGGCGACATGGTTTCGTTTACCAGACGGCGTGCGGTCTCGACCAAAAGGTGTGATGATGGAGTCCGTAGATATTTTTCATCAAGTCCCCATCGTCCGAGCCTCCAGCGGTCAAGTGCGTCGGCATCCTTGAATATCGCATAGAGTTTTTCGACCCGTTCATGATTTTCCGGGAATGCTTTGCGGATGGCTTCGATTCCGACTTTGTCATCGAGGTCGTGATAGCGCATCAGATAGGCTGCTTCGGGATGAAATGTGATATCGCAGTCCGGTTTCCGGCAGAAATCCTTATAGTAGACCGATGCGCGTGCACCGTGACCAGTGTCCAGATATTCATCAAGCCGGCGGGTGTCATGAAACACCGCTGCATGTGCGAGTATCTCAAGTGCCTCGGAGTCCTGTCCGCCCATCTCGCGGTTACCCATGTAGAGCGCGTGGAACAACACCCGTTCGCAATGGCCTTTTGCATGCAGAGGGCTGTCGGGCATGTTGAATTCCACGTTGTTGTAGAGAAACTGTCCCCATTCGGAGAATAATCGCGGGATGTCGCCCGGGAGAGATTTGTAAAATTCGGCAGGTGTTATCATAGTGTGGAGGATGGTTATGGTCTAAAGCTCCAAGGGATAGAGAGGAGAGGCTTCAAAGCGAGGCAGGGCGGCGAGGTGGATGCGTGGCTCGGGCGCGTCTGCGTCATTGAGACAGTTGAATCCGTTGCCGAAATATCTGACACCGGCGGCCGTGAGCGCCCTCTCAACCGCGTCGATAGCCTTGTGTGGAGTGTTGTTGTCGAGAGATAGATGACAGAGGAACACATTGCGCAGTTGTGGCGTGTAGATGTCGGCGAGAAAACTGGCTGTCACCCGGTTGTCGAGATGTCCGTTGGCTGCCTCGATGCGGGCTTTAAGATATTCGGGGTAGCGGCCTTCGCGTAGCATCTGGAAATCATAGTTGGCCTCGATGACGATGTGTGTTGCTTGGCGCATGTAGTGGTTCACACGTTCGCTGATGCAGCCGAGGTCGGTCGCGATGGCAAAGCGGATGTCGCCGTGGGTGATGAAATAGCCTGAATTGTCTGCTCCGTCGTGCATCACTTCAAACGCCGTAATCTCGAAATTGCCTATACGGAACGGGAATTCCTTGTAGATAGGAGCGTGATAGTCCTTGATACGTCGCGACACATTGTGGCGGCGCAGGATGCCGTTGAGTGTCTTTGGCGTGCAGTAGACCCGAAGATGACGGTAGCGTCGCAAAAGGCCGTAGACATCGCGGATGTGGTCGCCATGATCATGCGTGAGGCATATCCCTTTGACCCTGTCCATCGAGATGCCGTTGCGGCGAAGGCTTTCGATTACTTTTGCTATTTCCACGCCGGCGTCGATTAGAAATCCGTTCTGGCTGTCTCCGATATAGGAACAGTTGCCGGAACTTCCGCTTCCGAAGCTCATGAAATATACCTTTTCATTGGCAGCCAAGGGCGGAAGTTCGTCAATCACACCTGCCGATTGTTGTTCACGCCTGATTTCCCGCGTTATTTCCTCCATCTTTTTGTCGGGAATAATGCGGAAATCTCCGTTTTCGATAGTATTGTCGTCAAACGGATCGAAAAGGCCCGGCATGCGTCTGCCTGTTATTTTGCGTGATTTAGCCAATGAGTAGTATATGGGTGTTATGTGGTTGTGGTATTCTTTGTTTCGGATAGTCTGACATCCGACAGTCTGAATCTGATAAGCCCTCTACGAATTCAGCAGGAATATCGTCGGAATCTTGTCGTAGTCATACTTCCGCTTTGCCCATTTTGACAGCGGTAGAGTCACGATGCTCTGCTGCGGGCCGGTGATGTCGGATGCGACACAGAGTTTAAGCCCCGGTGGCAGGGTTGAGGCAAGCTCGGCGATGAGGCGGTTGTTGCGATAGGGAGTCTCGATGAAAATCTGCGTCTGTCCCTCCCGGCGTATCCGTTGTTCGAGTTCGCGCAGTCGTGCCGTGCGGGCTTTGGATTCGTGTGGCAGGTATCCGACAAAGGCGAAACTCTGTCCGTTGAAACCTGAGCCCATAAGCGAGAGAATAATGCTTGATGGACCGACGAGTGGTATTGTCTCGTAGCCTTTCGTCTGGGCTATTGCCACAAGGTCGGCACCCGGATCGGCGATAGCCGGACAGCCGGCTTCGGAAATTACACCGACGGGATGGCCTTCGGCAATGGGACTGAGCATGGCGGGTATTTCTTCCGGCCGTGTATGCTCGTCGAGCACGGTGAAACTCAGTGTGTCGATGTCGATGTTGCGGTCACAGCGCTTGAGGAAACGTCTGACAGTGCGGACGTTTTCAACTACGAAGTGCCTTATGCCACGGATTATCGTGATATTGCCGTCGGGGATTACGTCGCTCACCGGCGCATCGCTCATGGTCGAGGGTATGAGATAGAGCGCCGGGCGGATTTGCCGGGTGTTGTCTGTGGCTTTGATATCGGTCGTTTGCTTTTCAGTCATCATCCGACAGAGCCTTCAAGTGTTATCTGGAGCAGGTTCTGTGCCTCGACTGCAAACTCCATCGGAAGTTTGTTCATTACTTCCTTCGCATAGCCGTTGACAATAAGCGCTATAGCTTCCTCGGTCGGTATTCCTCGCTGATTGCAGTAGAAGAGCTGGTCTTCTGATATTTTTGAAGTCGTGGCCTCGTGTTCGACAATGGCTGTGTCGTTGAGCACGTCGATGTAGGGGAAGGTGTGCGCGCCACATTTGCTGCCCATCAGCAGTGAGTCGCATTGAGTGTAGTTTCGGCATCCGTCGGCATCCTTGGCCACTTTGACCAGACCTCTGTAGGAGTTCTGTGAATGACCTGCTGAGATACCCTTCGAAACGATGGTCGAGGTGGAATTTTTGCCGATATGTATCATTTTTGTGCCGGTGTCGGCCTGCTGATAGTTCTTTGTGACTGCCACGGAGTAAAATTCGCCGCGTGAGTAATCGCCTTTGAGCACACACGAGGGATATTTCCATGTGATTGCCGAACCTGTCTCTACCTGAGTCCACGAAAGTTTCGAGTGGTCGCCACGGCAGAGTCCGCGTTTGGTCACAAAGTTGTAGATACCTCCGCGACCTTCTGCATCGCCTGCATACCAGTTCTGTACGGTTGAGTATTTCACTTCCGCACGGTCTTCCACCACGATTTCGACGATAGCGGCATGGAGCTGGTTTTCGTCGCGCATCGGTGCGGTGCAGCCTTCGAGGTAGCTCACGTAGGCATCGTCGTCGGCCACAATCAGGGTGCGTTCAAACTGGCCTGTTCCAGCCGCGTTGATGCGGAAATAGGTCGAAAGCTCCATCGGGCAGCGTACTCCTTTGGGAATGTAGACAAACGATCCGTCGGAGAACACGGCCGAGTTGAGGGCAGCGAAAAAGTTGTCGCGGTAGCTGACCACTGAACCGAGATATTTTTTTACGAGGTCGGGATAGTCCTTGACCGCTTCGGAAATAGAGCAGAATATAATGCCCTTCTCCGCGAGTTTCTCGCGGTGGGTGGTCTTGACGCTCACCGAGTCCATCACGGCATCGACGGCCATACCTGCGAGAGCCTTCTGTTCCTGCAGCGGTATGCCGAGGCGGTTGAAGGTGTCGAGCAGCTGCGGGTCTACTTCATCGAGGCTTTCAGGCCCTCTGGCCTTTGAGCGCGGTTCGGCATAGTAGCTGATAGCCTGATAGTCGATGGGCGGGATGTTGAGGTGTGCCCAGTCAGGCATCTTCAGGGTCTCCCAATAGCGGAACGCTTTCAGACGGAAGTCGAGAAGCCATTCCGGCTCACCTTTTTTTGCCGATATGAGACGGACAACTTCCTCGTTGAGTCCGACGGGAATGATGTCGGTGTCGATGTCGGAAGTGAACCCGTATTTATATTCATCAGATGTCGCGCTTTTGATGAGCTTCTCGCTCTCGTTGGCGTTATTCTTATCTTTTGTTTCCATTTGATTCATTATTCGCAATATACAACTTGGGAGACCGTTTTTGTGTCGGGAATCCGTTGGGAGTCCGTCTCCTTGTCATTATTTTCAGGGAGCTTTCCGTCATCCTGCCTGTCATTGACAGGATTGATTGCGTCGAGCACCCACGGGGCAAAGCCGATGACGGCTTCCACGGCCTTTCCGTCTGCCAGCCGCGATTGTGCGAGCAACGATGTCTGCGGAAAGACTACGATGTAGAGATTGAGCAGCAGACTGACGAGCAGTCCGTATTTCGCGACCGAGAAAGCCGCCCCAGCGATATGGTCGAGCGGAGCAAGCAGCACCACGTGAGTCAGTGTGTGGAGCAGCCGTGAGACAAGGATGACCGCATAGTAGGCCACCATGTAGATAACCGCGTTGGAGATTATCGAGACTGCGTATTTTGAAAATCCGGAATCCCACTCGGGTCTCTGGCCGAAGAGAATGTCCTCGACAGTCGCGCCGAACATGCGGCAGGCTATGATGGCGACGATTATGGCTGCGACTGATCCGATCTGCGTGATGATGCCTTTACGGAAACCGAGCCACGCTGTCAGAATGAAGATTAGAAGTAGGATTATGTCGATAGCTGCCATGAAAAATCGGTTTGTTTTTTTGACTCTTTCCTTATAGTCCCTTTCGGGAAAAGGATATTCGATGCAAATTTAACAAATTATTCCCGAACTCAGTTGAAAAGATAGTTATAAAAATAAAACCGCACGCCGGAGCATGCGGTCTGATTGGATGCCGTTTCACAATATTTGTTAATGATTGTCTGTGGCAATGGCAATTTTTTACGCTCTATTGTCTTTGGTTGACTGTTGATATGTGCAATGGGAAGATTAACAGATGATTAGTAGCGGAGACTGATAATGTCTGACTAAGCTTAGATGAATTTAGGGTTGGCGAGGCGCGAGCCGCGGAGGAAGTCGGCCACAGGCATGCGGCGTTTTCCCGGCGCTTGGAGGCTCAGGATTTCGATACGGCGTCCGTCGCCGCATCCGGCGGTCAGGCTGTCGCCTTCGATGATTATTTCTCCCGGAGTGGCCGACGGGGTGTCGGTGACGCGTGTCTCGAAAATCTTGACTGCTCCAAGTTCAGTGTCACCGTCGACCAATGTCGCCCATGCGGCGGGGTAGGGCGACAGTCCGCGCACGAGGTTATGGATGGTCTCGGCCGGGGCTGTCCAGTCGATTTTGCATGTCTCCTTGAAAATCTTCGGTGCAGGAGTGGCTTCCGTTTCGCCGAGAAGTCTGTCCTGTGGGGTTGTGGTGAGTGTCCCGGCAATGATGTCGTCGATGGTCTTGATGGTAAGGTCTGCGCCGAGCATCATGAGGCGGTCGTGCACATCGCCCACATTGTCGGTCGGAAGGATTTCGACACGTTCCTGTGCGATGATGTCGCCGGTGTCTATTTCATGCTTGAGGAAGAAAGTCGTGACCCCGGTCTCCGTGTCTCCGTTGATGACAGCCCAGTTGATCGGGGCTGCGCCACGGTAGCGCGGGAGCAGCGAAGCGTGGAGATTGAATGTGCCGAGGCGCGGCATAGTCCATACCACTTCAGGAAGCATGCGGAAGGCGATGACGATAAACAGGTCGGCGTTGAGCGAACGTAGTTCATCGACAAACTCGGGGTCTTTAAGCTTGACCGGCTGCATGAGATGGAGTCCGCGGGCTTCTGCAAACTCCTTGACGGGCGAATGATACATTTTGTGTCCGCGTCCCGCCGGTTTGTCAGGCATTGTCACCACGCCTGCGACGTTGTATCCGCCGTCGACGATGCGCCGGAGGCTTTCGACTGCAAAATCAGGAGTGCCGAGAAATACGATTCTGAGGTCTTCTTTGGTCATCTGTATGTCGGATTATATAGGTAACTTAAACAGAAAGTATAGTTCAGGCGCAGGGATGAGGTTCGTGGCCCTCAGACCCTGCGCCGTGGGAGTGTCAGGCTTCAACTGTGTCAGACTTGGCAAAGTTGGCGTCGATTTCCTCGTCGGTGACCGAATAGTTCACAAGGTCGCCGGAGAGATATTTGTCATACGAGGCCATGTCGACGAGTCCGTGGCCCGAAAGGTTGAAAAGTATCACCTTTTTTTCGCCCGGCTTGAGTTTCTTGACTTCACGGATGGTGGCTGCGATCGCATGGCATGATTCCGGTGCGGGTATGATGCCTTCGGCACGTGCGAACAGACAGCCTGCTTCAAACGATTCGAGCTGTTCGATGTCAACCGCTTCCATAAGGCCGTCTTTCAGCAGCTGGCTGACAATAACGCCTGCGCCATGATAGCGGAGACCGCCTGCATGGATGTTGGCGGGTGAGAATTTGTGGCCGAGCGAATACATGGGCAGCAGCGGAGTGTAGCCGGCCTCGTCGCCGAAGTCGTAGCAGAATTTGCCCTTTGTCAGCTTGGGGCACGATGACGGTTCGGCTGCTATGAAGCGGGTGTGGCTTTTGCCTTCCTCTCCGGCAATCTTGTGGCGCATGAAGGGGAAGGAGATGCCTCCGAAGTTCGAGCCTCCGCCGAAACATGCGATTACCATGTCGGGATATTCTCCGGCCATCTCCATCTGTTTTTCAGCTTCGAGACCAATTACGGTCTGGTGGAGTGTCACATGGCTTAGCACGGATCCGAGCGCATATTTGCAGTCGGGTGTGGTGCGGGCAAGCTCGACAGCCTCTGATATGGCTGTTCCGAGCGAGCCCTGATAGTTTGGGTTGACGGTGAGAATGTCTTTTCCGGCGCGGGTTGACATTGAGGGCGACGGTGTCACCTGTGCGCCGTAGGTCTGCATGATGCTGCGGCGGTATGGCTTCTGTTCGTATGAAATTTTTACCTGATAGACCGCCGCGTCGAGTCCGAAGAGCGATGCCGCATAGGAGAGCGACGCGCCCCACTGTCCGGCACCTGTCTCTGTGGTGACGTTTTTGACACCTTCCTTCTTGCAGTAGTAGGCTTGCGGGATGGCTGAATTGAGCTTGTGGGAGCCCATCGGCGATACACTCTCGTTCTTGAAATATATGTGTGCCGATGTGCCGAGTGCCTTTTCAAGTCCATAGGCACGGACAAGCGGAGTAGAGCGGTAATATTTGTACATATCCCTAACCTCCTCCGGTATCTGAATCCAGCGGTCGGTGGTGTTGAGTTCCTGATCGCAGCATTCGCGGGCAAAAATCGGATAGAGGTCTTCGGCCTTCATCGGTTCGCGGGTCTGCGGGTTGAGCGGCGGGAGGGGTTTGACAGGCATGTCAGCCTGAATGTTGTACCATGCGCGGGGGATTTCTTCCTCGTCAAGGAAGTATCTTTTTCTTTTTTCTGACATAAATAATAGTAAACTGGGGTTATTAAGATGCAAATTTACTGTTTTATGGTCAGAAAAACACATTGCTTACGGATTTTTTAGCTTTCATTGCAGATTCACCACATGTGTGACAAAATTTTTGAGGTAACTAAAAAAAGCAATCGCCATGTTGACGGCGATTGCGGAGGGGTGTGTCATAGGCTTATAGCTAAATGTAAAGAATAGAATCACAAAGTAAACCGAGGTTTGATGATTAAATTTTGTCGTGTTAATAGTCTGTCGCTAATGTTAAAATTAGATGCAATATGAAGTGTCAAAGTTAAATGTATGAATTTATGTCGTAAAGATAAATATTTTATTTTAAAAAACATAAAATTTCGACGATAAAATCATTAAAATCAGCGTCTTAGGGAATAGCCTAAACCGAATTTAGGGAAATCCCCAAGGCGCTGTGGATATTTTGCAGACAGCTTTGGTTGATGGAATTTTAAGGTCGCTAAGTTCACGGTCGATGTCGGAACGGCGCACGGAGTCGAGCGAATTGAAGGCGTTGAGCATGCGGTCGTATCGGCCAGCTCCTCCGCAAGACGGAGCGCCCTGCGGGCGAAGTCGAGGGCTTCGGCGACATGGCCTGTTTCTACGCAGGCGATTGTCAGCATGTCGGCAAACAGCGAGTCGCTTACGGCGACGGCACGGGTAAAGTCGCCCTCAGCGCCGGGTGTGGCCACGAGCATGTAGACTCTCTCCTCGTCGTCGGAGGGAATTGTCTGTTGTGGTTTGCTGTTCTTAATGCAACTGACGGCTACTATCGAAGTGACGATTACAATAAACGCCGTGACATGACGGAGAATCAAATGACGCATAGGAGTGTATATCAGATACTAAAAAATATCCGCAGGTGGTGTGCAGTCCTTTATGGACGGATACATTCACTTGCGGATATTTGTCTGTGCTCGAAGCGGGACTCGAACCCGCACGGTCGCAATGACCAAAGGATTTTAAGTCCTTCGTGTCTACCATTCCACCATTCGAGCATCCTTAATGATTATGGATGATGTAAACAAGAGGCGTGGCCTTTGATGGCGCAAAGTTAAATCTTTTTTGCCATATCTCCAAACCGATTTTATCACCCTCGGGGCTTATTCAAGGCCGATGGATTCGATTTGCTGCATTATCAGGTAGAGAAAGAGGCATGTGCATATCAGGCAGTAGCGTTTGCTTAGGGATTTGTATTCGGCCTTCACCCCGTCATAGTCGGTAGCCTCGGGAGCTGCGGGCCGGAAATATCCCTTGACTGAGAATATCAGGCTGACAGAAAATAGAATTAGCAGTATCCAGTGTCTCATAACTTTCGCTTGATTGCGGCTTTTGTGGAAATGTTGTATTCCCGTAGGGAGTCGAACCCTAATCGTCGGAACCGGAATCCGATATTCTATCCATTGAACTACGGGAACAAATCGAGATGAACGCTCCGGCGAGGCGGCTTCTTGACCGCTTACGATGTGCCGGAGTGCTTTCACCGGATTGTGGGATGCAAAATTAGTGATTTTTTTGTATTTTTGCAAAGAACAAATCAAAATTTGACTAATGGACGTTAGAATTGACTCTTCGTGGAAAAAAGCGCTCGCCGACGAGTGGGATAAGGACTACTTCCGTCATCTGACCGCCTTTGTGCGTGACCGCTATGCTCGTCAGACGGTTTTCCCGCCGGCCGGCAAGATTTTCGCAGCCTTCGACTCTTGTCCTTTTGACGAGGTGAAGGTGGTGATTCTCGGTCAAGACCCTTATCCGGGCTATGGTCAGGCCAACGGATTGAGTTTTTCGGTCAATCCGGGTGTCGATCTGCCGCGTTCGTTGCGCAACATCTACAAGGAGCTTGAAGATGACCTCGGCTGTCGGGCTCCGCTGTCGGGCGATCTGAGCTGCTGGGCGCGTCAGGGCGTGTTGCTCCTGAACGCGACTCTTACGGTCGACGCGGGCGCGCCGGCCTCGCATCAGAATCAGGGATGGGAGACATTCACCGACGCTGCGATCCGCAAGCTTGCCTCGGAGCGCGACAATCTTGTGTTTATCCTCTGGGGGGCATACGCGCAGCGCAAGGGTGAGTTCATCGACCGCTCGCGCCACTGTGTCATAACGTCGCCGCATCCGTCGCCGCTCAGCGCCTCGCGTGGATTTTTCGGAAGCAAGCCTTTCTCAAGGGCCAATGCCTATCTCGTGTCGAAAGGAATCACCCCGGTTGACTGGTGTTGTGTTGACGGATGTCAGAACTTATAAAATCAAACTGTAAAAAATTTTTTTCGGAATCATGAAATATACATTGGAACAACGAAAGGAACTTGCGCGCCGTCTGCGCGGCGAAGGCCGTAACTGCTGTCAGTGTGTCGCGATGGCTTTCGACGATATGACCGACGTGGATGCCGAAGTGCTCGCCCGCATTTCGTCGGGATTCGGAAGCGGAATCGGCGGCAAGGGCGAGGTATGCGGTGTGATGACTGGTGCGGCAATGGTGTGCGGACTCGTCTACGACAAGCTTGAGCGTCCGGCGCTCTACGCCAAGGTGAGGCAGCCGCTCGACATGTTTGAGGAGCTTAACGGATCTTATGTCTGTCAGGAGCTGAAACGTCCCGGACGCAAGCCCTGCATCGATCTGATAACTGACGGAGTCGAGATGCTCCACCGGCAGTTTGAGGCCGATGGCTTTTAGTCGCTGTCTGGCCGCGTTGTGTCTGCTCTGGCTTTTTGTTGCCGGCAGAGCAGAGGTGACTGACACGTCGCAGGCCATATTCGACCCGGCTTTCCGTTCGCTGAAGGTGACGCTTGACGCCAATGAGTTCGCTCCCCCGGTGATTACACTCGGTGACCCGCTGAGCCGGCTGACGGTGAGTTTCGATGAGCTTGGCGACGAACGGCGGTTCATGCGCTACGAACTGATCCACTGCGATGCGTTCTGGCAGCCGGAAGGACTGGTGGCTTCGGAGTTTCTCGACGGCTTCAACGAAGGTGAGGTTGAGGACTATGAGTTCTCGCGGGCGACACTCGTCCACTACGTGCACTATTCCATTACAATTCCCAACCGCGAGATACGCATCACCGAGACCGGCAACTATCTGCTGCGCGTATACGACGAAAGCAATCCTGACGAAACTTTGCTTCAGGCCCGCTTCGGGGTGTCGGACTTTTCGGCAGGGGTCTATGCTGGGGTGACATCGCTGACCGACATAGACACAAACCGGAATCATCAGCAACTCGGGCTGACCGTGGATCTGCAACATGCCGCAGGGATTGACGATCCGTTCAACGACCTCCGGATTGTTGTCAGTCAGAACGGTCGAGCCGATAATGAGGTGGTGCTGACCGCTCCGCAGCGTGTGCTCGGCGACAGGGTGATCTACGAGCATCTGCGTCCCCTGATTTTCAAGGCTGGAAACGAGTATCGCCGTTTCGAGACGGTCTCAACATCATATCCGGGCATGGGCGTGGAGAATATCAGCGCCGATACGCCTATATATAATATGTGGCTTTACACGGACAGTCCGCGTGGCGCGATTCCGTATAGCTACGACAGCACCCAGCACGGACGTTTTTTTGTCCGCGAGTCATCGTCGTCGCGTTCAGACACTGAAGCGGACTATGTGATGGTCCACTTCGGACTTGAGATGCCGGAAATCGCCGGGGCTGACGTGTTTCTCGACGGTGATTTTGTCCAGCGGCGGTTCGACCCTGTGTCGCGCATGGTCTACAACCGGGCGACGGGACGCTATGAAAATTCGATGATGCTGAAACAGGGGGCATACAACTATCAGTATCTCACCGTCCCGTCGGGGAGTCTGCAAGGCGAGACCGCCCCTGTCGAGGGTGACTTTTATCAGACTGTCAACGAATACACGGTCAGGGTCTATTACCGTCCGCGCGGAGGCCGTTTCGACCGGCTGATCGGCGTGGGCATGATTGTGTCGGGAAATTGAACAAGAGGATAAACCAACAAAACCATAATGGAAGAAACAGAGGAAGAAATTATGTTACAGATACAGGATACATTGGTGTCGCTTGACCTCGCGGAAGTGTTTTTTTGCTGCGACCTTGAAAAGTGTAAGGGCGAATGCTGCATCGAGGGCGATGCGGGTGCGCCGATCACTGAGGAGGAACGCGATGAAATCGACCGTCTGATTCCGCAGTTTGAGGACAAGCTGCTTCCATCGGCCAAGGAGCGGATGGCGGAAGAGGGGACGAGCTATCTCGATCCCGACGGTGATCTGGTCACACAGATTGTCGACGGACGCAACTGTATCTATACCTGCTATGCTCCCGGAGGGCTGTGTCAGTGTGCCATAGAGTGTGCGTATAACGAGGGTAAGACCGGCGCGTTCCGCAAACCGGCCTCCTGTGCGCTCTATCCCGTGAGACTGACGAAATATCCTTCGTTTACGGCTGTCAACTATCACAAGTGGAAGATATGCAAGCCGGCCGAACAGCTTGGACGCAAGCTCGGGGTGAGGCTCTATCAGTTTCTCGAAGGGCCGTTGACCGCACATTTCGGCAAGGAGTGGTATGATGAGCTTAAACTCGCCTGCGAAGCCTATCTGGAAGAATACGGAGAGGATATCAGGCATCAGAAATGACAGATTGATAGAGAAGAGGGATACAGAAATTCAGAAATAACAAAAATAACAGATTTTTATTTTAGTCATTCGGGTAAACTGAAAATGTCATCCCGGCAGACGAGAATAAAAATCTGTTATTTTTGTTATTTCTGAATTTCTGTACCTAAGAATTCTAAGTAATTTCCTAAGTATTTTTCAGCGTGGAAATCAGATGATGCCCTGACCGATCATGGCGTTGGCAACCTTCATGAAGCCGGCGATGTTTGCGCCCTTCATGTAGTTGATATATCCGTCGGGCTCTGTGCCGTGTTTCACGCACTGAGTGTGGATATTCTTCATGATTTCATGGAGGCGGCGGTCAACTTCTTCGGCGCTCCACTGGAGGTGTTCGGCGTTCTGGCTCATTTCGAGACCTGAGGTAGCCACACCGCCTGCATTCACGGCCTTGCCGGGAGCGTATGTGGTCTTCGATGCGAGGAAGGTATCGATCGCTTCGGGTGTGCAGCCCATGTTTGAAACTTCGGCCACGAGTTCAACACCGTTTGCAACGAGTTTCTTTGCGTCTTCGCCGTCGACTTCGTTCTGTGTCGCGCAGGGGAGGGCGATGTCGACTTTCTGTCCCCAAGGCTTCTGTCCGGGGAAGAACTGGGCGTTGGGATATTTCTCGGCGTAGGGGGCTACGATGTCTTCGCCGGTAGCGCGGAGATAGAGCATGTAGTCAATCTTGTCGCCTGAGATTCCGTCGGGGTCGTAGATATATCCGTCAGGGCCGGAGATTGTCACCACTTTCGCGCCGAGTTCGGTAGCCTTGAGGGTAGCGCCCCAAGCCACGTTGCCGAAGCCGGAAACAGCGACTGTCTTGCCCTTGATGTCGTCTTTTTTCTCTGCGAGCATGCTCTGCACGAAGTAGAGCGCGCCGAAACCGGTAGCTTCGGGGCGGATGAGCGAGCCGCCGAAGTCAAGACCCTTGCCGGTGAATGTGCCGGTGCATTCGTTGACGAGCTTCTTGTACATGCCGTACATGTAGCCTACTTCACGTCCGCCTACACCTATGTCGCCTGCGGGCACGTCGCGGTCAGGTCCGAGGTTCTTCCAGAGGCAGAGGATGAATGCCTGACAGAAACGCATGATTTCAGCGTCGCTCTTGCCGCGTGGCGAGAAGTCGCTGCCGCCCTTTGCTCCGCCCATCGGGAGAGTGGTGAGTGCGTTTTTGAAAGTCTGCTCGAAGCCGAGGAATTTAAGAATCGAGAGGTTGACCGATGCGTGGAAACGGATGCCGCCTTTGTACGGGCCGATAGCGTTGTTGAACTGCACGCGGTAGCCGATGTTGTTCTGCACTTCGCCCTTGTCGTCGACCCAAGTCACGCGGAATGTGACGATGCGGTCAGGCTCGACCATGCGCTCGATGATTTTTGCTTTTTCAAATTCAGGATGCTGGTTGTAGACGTCCTCTACGCAGATGAGGACTTCCTTGACTGCCTGAAGATACTCCTTTTCACCCGGATGCTTGGCTTCCAGGTTGTTGAGAATGGTGTTAATATCCATGATAGAAGAAATTAATTGAAAAGGTATGTATTGATGATTTGGTTAACGGTGCAAATGTAATAATTATTATTGCTGTCCGATAAAACTCAAATAGCGCAATAAAGTATGGCTCGAACGCTGATTTTACGGTGTTCGAGTCTTCTTTTTTACCTTACAAGCCCCCTCAGTCAAACAATGACGGTTCGGGAGGCGCTCCGGAGGCCTCGGAAAGGATGATTTCCCACTCTTTTTCCGGGTTGTTAAACAGGCTGTTGAAGTCAACGTAGTACATCAGGGTAATTCTGACCATTGTTGCCAGCCCGGAGAAGCTCCACTGGCGTTTCAGCCCCTTCTGCATAACCATCAGCAGTAGATTGGCGATTAGTGTGATCCAGATCTGGATCTTGATGGCATTGGCGCTCTCGCCATAGAAGTATTTAAGTGGAAAGTTTTGTTTCATCTGCTTGAACAGCAGCTCAATTTCCCATCTCTGTCGGTATATCGCGATGATTTCCTCCGGGTCGGACTCCATATCGTTGGTCAGCAGCGATATCAGTTTGCGCTTCTTGACATCCACATAAGTGATTATGCGTGATTTATGTCGAATGACCTCTCCGCCTTTAACCTGCTTTACAAACTCCACTTGCTGTATCCTGACCTCCATCAGTCCGTCAGGAGTCTGATACATAGTGTCCGACAATATGCTGTATTTCAGGTTCTTCTTCATCTTGGTGACGTATGTTACGCCACGCTCCGTCAGTTGTTGGAACTTCTCATAGTCGATGTATGCGCGGTCCATTGCCATTATGTCGCCTTTACTCAATGTTGTTGGCTTGAGCATGAATGAGTCGTTTGTAGCCGCTGATGTGAACTTTATATCCGACGGCACACCTTCGTTGGCATGTATGACGGTATGAACCTTGATTCCGCCTTTCTTTTTTCCGGTCTTTGGATGGCGTCCGACTCCCTTGAACAGCAGGTTGGAGAACAGAGTAATAGTCGTGGAGTCGATAATCTGCAGTCGTTTCATCCATTTTGGAGTCTTGCGGCTGTGGCTGTCCGAGGAAAGAACGTGGCGGTAAGTGGCATATAGATCACGATATATAGCCTCAAATATAGCTTCGGGGCGCCTCTTGTTGGCATCCGCAAGTGTGCTGCGCCCGATTTTGAAAGTAATACCTATATGAGACAGTTTACGCGTCTCGGCAAGCAAACTGGCTGTTATCTCACGCAATGAGTCGAATCGCATTATCACGGCATAGAGCATTACCACCAGATGAATCCAGCAGTTAAACCGTTTGGTATATCTCTCTCCTCCGTATTCGCGGCTAAACTGAAGAATTTTCGACTTGTCAAGCAGTTTTATTACCTGACCATAGAGCGGCTGTCCGCTAAAATGACTACTTTTGGGCATAGTTTAGAATATGTTTTGACCAACACAAACTAAACTAAAAGGACTGACTCCTGCAATAGGTGCCAGTCCTAATTTTGTTTTGCCTCAAAAAGTTTTATCGGACAGCAATAAATAATTATATTTGATAGGGCGGATGAAAAAAATGAAAAAAAGCTGCTTCCATGTTTTATAACATCCGGAAGCAGCTTTTGAATTCTTTTCGTTAAAAGAGTGAGTCTCTCTTGCTGATTATTCGCCGGGGATGATAGCCTCGCTGGGGCAAACTTCTGCGCAAGAACCGCACTCGATGCAAGTATCGGGATCGATGTGGTAGATATCGCCTTCAGAGATAGCGTCAACGGGGCAGACGGGCTGGCAAGTGCCACAAGCCACGCAAGAGTCTGTGATTACGTAAGCCATGATAGATTAATTTTGGTTGTTAGATAATTTATACGAATATTTTTCTGTTTCCACGGTTTTGCACCGCGCTTTGAAATTGTCTTGCAAAAGTAACTCTTTTCGCGGAAATTCCATCCACATTTTGCAAAAAAAATGCTTAAGGCGGTTTAAAAGAGTGAAAAAGAGAGCTGTGGGCAGTGGAGACGGCCGTCAGGCAATGGCGGCGGATGAAGCCATAGTCAGGTATGCTCCGGATTTCTGCCGGGCTAAAAAAGTTCAGAGAGGCGATGTCTCGCGACAATGCCCCTCTGATGCGAAATAGAATTGTGTATGAATTCTTTATTAGAAGTTTACAAACTTCTTGCCGTTCTGAATAAGAATACCCTTATATTCTTTGGTGACGCGCTGGCCCATCACGTTGTAGATAGGAGCGTTTTCGTCAACAGTCTGGTCGGTGATGATAGACTCGATGGCCGATGTGTCAGCGCCGGGGTAGTTCACTGCGAATTCAGCAGGAGCGTCTTCGCCTTCAGCGGGAATGCCGTAGAGTGTTACAGAGGGCTTTTCTGTAGTGAAGATAGCACCGCAGGTGATCATCTTTGAACCCTGAGCACCGAAGAGGTACTTGCATCCTGCGTAAACGGGGAACATCATGACGCCGAAACCGTTTTTCTTGATATCGGCAGCGTCAGCGCCGAAAGCGATCTTCTCAGGCCATCTTACAGAAGTACCGTCAACATACTTTTCGATGTCGGCTGCAGCGAGGTTGAGGTAACCCTCAGCGTCAGCGGGAAGAGTATAGACAATGGGCTGGCCGATTGATACGCCTTCGATTGCGAGAGTGTAAGACAGGCACAGCTCACCTTCTCCTGCAAGACCTTCGAATGCCCAGTAGTTCTTGTTTGAAGAGAACTTAGAGGGGATGGTCACATAACCGTCTTTTGCTGCTTCAAAGAGGAAAACAGCACCACCGGTGGCTGCAGTTGAGGTTGACCAGCCGGCGGGGTTAGTGCTGCCGCCGATACCTGAAGGCATTTTGCCGAGGTCAACGCCGTTGATTCTGATTGCGTTGTAGTTGTCCATCGCGATGCTCTGGGGACCCCAGTCATCGGTGTAAGCAACTTTGAATGTGCCGGCTTCACCCTGACCGAGCACGGTGCCGCCGTCAACGGTAGTTTTTTCAGGTACGATAGTTGAATCGAAGAAAATGGTTTCAACTTGTGCAGAAGCTCCGAAAGCTACTGCGAGAGAAGCGAGAAGTAGTAAATTTTTCTTCATCGTGGTAAGAAATTTAAAATTAAACAATACTGATTGGTTGGTTGTCTGTTTTATTCATCCGGAGACCGAGGGATCTCCGGATGAAATTTTTTATGTTTCGGAATTACTGTTTTGTGCCTGTGAAGGTGTAGTCGTAGGTGTAGGTCACACGTCCTTGGCGGATTGTCTTGGCAAAAGTCATTGTAGCTTCGCCTCCGAATGAGACAGTGCCGTTGAACGATGTTCCGAGGCCGTTTGTGGTCAGGACATTGTAGAATACGTATTGTGCTGACTGACCCACGATGTTGGCGCGGCTTTCGGTGCTTGCGAAGCTGGAAGTGTTGTTGAAATCCATAGCCGACGATTCACATCCGATTTTTACAACTGTAATGTAGGCTTCGTCGGTAGCGGTAAACGTAAGAGTGCCTTCGGCGGTGACAGGCTCTGCGGTGGAGTTGCGCTGGGTTTTGGTCCATGTTCCGACATAAGTTCCGGCTACTTCTTTCTCAGGGTTTCCGGGCTTGCCGTGGCCGGGTATTTCTGCCTCGTCCTTGCAGCTTGACAGGGCCATGACAAGAGCGGTCAGGATGAAGAGGCGATTAAGAATCTTATTCATGTTTGTATAAGTTGCTTGCGTTTAAAATTCGATTAATAACCGGGATTCTGATCCTCAAGTGTCATCGAGGTGTTGTTGTTGATTTCCGTTGCGGGGATGGGACGATACCACTTGGTTTCTCCCTTTGAGTTCTGCATGTCGGCTACGTTGTCGATAGCGCGGGCAAACTCGATGTTGTAGCGCACGAGCTGACGTGTGCGACGGAGGTCTTCCCAGCGTGTGCGCTCGGCATAAAGCTCGCGGGCACGTTCGTCGAGCACGAGGTCAAGGGGTGTCTCGGTGAAGCTGCTTGAGATAGAGTAGGGAGCTTCGTAGCTGCTGAATGAAGCGAGCGAGGGGAGACCGGCGCGGTTGCGGACAGCGTTGATCTTGGCGAGGGCCGCGGGCTGGTCATCGGCAAGGAGATAAGCCTCGGCTGCGATGAGATACATGTCGCTGACGTGGAACACCACGATGTCACGGTAGCAGTTTTTCTCAGTCACGTTTTCAGACTCGGGGTCGTCCCACTTCTTCACGCATGGCGAAGAGGCGAAGCCGGCCTTGATGAAGTCGGCGGTGCTCAGGGTTTTCTTGGCCTGAAGAGAGCCGTCCTCGTTGAAGTACCACTGTGTGATCTGATCTGCTCCCATGATGCAGGCGAAGGGCAGGTTGTTGCCATGAGTGCCGGTGGCAAACTTGACAGTCTGCGACTTGATGGCTTCGAGATCGGCGAGAGCCTCGGCCTCGGTGGTATAGGAAGGATAGAACTTGATGGAGATGGGTTTCTTTGCGAGTTCCGCAGCCGACAGGTTGTAGTAAGCGAGATAGCCGTCATCGCCCCAGCCGACAACACCGTCCTTAAGTTCGGGGTTGTAGTAGACTGTCATGAAAGTGCCTTCGTAGCGCTGGTCGCCACGTTCGAACAATTCCATCGCCTTGTAGGACAATGAGTTTGTGCCACCTGACTTTGTTCCCTTGTGGCCGGTCTGGACGCAGTTGCCGTAGTAGCCCATGTAGTCATACATCAGGCTATGGCCGCCGTTGGTCTTGTTGCCGGGATAACCCAGACGGTCATACTGGATTGAGAAGATTTCTTCGTCGTTACCTTCGTTCTTTGGCGACCATTTGTCTTCAAACGACATTGTGAGCTGCACTCCGCCGATGGCCTTTTCAGCCCAAGAGGCAGCTGTGCGGAACATTTCAGTGTTGTGTACCGTGTATGTTCCCTTCACTTCGTCAGTGAGGGTGGTTCCGAGATCCCATGCTGCCGCAAGGGCTGTCTTTGCGGCGAGGGCTGCCACAGCGCGCTTGCTTACACGTCCTGTGTGGTCGATTTCGGGGAGGCTTGCTTCATTGTAGCATGCTTCGAGGTCGGCGAGCATTCCTGCATAGATGTCGGCAAGCGCGGCGCGGGGATAGTCGCGGGTCGAGCTTTCGATGTAGGATGTCACATAGGGCACACCGCCGAAGTGCTGGGTCAGATAGTAGTAGCCCCAGTTGCGGAGGAATGTTGCCTCGGCCACGAGCTTGGGGTCGCTGGTGTAGGAAAGGACTCCGTTGGCATAGTTTATGGCCTTGTAGCAGTATTTGTAAAGGTTGGTGACAGTGCCGTTCTCGGGGTCGAAGTTGTAGAGGGAGAAAGTGCCGTCGTCAGCACCGCGGGCGTTGATATAGAGGTCGGCGCCCTGATCGGCGATATCGATCATGTTGACGATGTCGCGGTATGAATAGTATGCTGATGTGAGGAGGCTTTCGGCATTCTTTTTGAAGAATTCCTCACCGTTCTGGTTGGCGTTGCTCTTGTTTTCCGTATCGAGAAAGTCGCTACATCCCGAGAGGGTGAAAGCGGTGAGCATGGCCATTCCGATATATTTGTATGATTTCATTTTGGTGTTCAAACTGAGGGATTAGAATTTAATGCTTGCGCCAATCTGATAAGAGACAACGCTCGGACCTTGGTTCTTGAGAGCGGCTTTTGCCCATTCGGGGTCGTAGCCTTCATATTTTGTGAACACGAAGGGGTTGGTCACTGTGAAATAGAGACGGGCCTGATTGCAGCCGATGTGCTTGAGCAGCTGGGGAGCGAAGGTGTAGCCGACGGTGATGTTTTTCACTTTGAGGAATGATGCGTCGGTCACCTGACGGGCGGCCTGGAAGTAGGTGAGGGTTGTTCCGATACCGTCAGATTCGCCACAGTTGGGTGTGGGCCACTTGCCGTAGTGGGTCTCGGTCTGGTAGACGGGGTTGATGTATGTACCGTCGGCGCGCATACCGTCGCAGTCGATGAGTGTACCGGCAGGGATGTAGTAGTCAAACATCATCTTGCCGCGTCCACGGTCATGGTAGTCATAGTAGTCGCCGCCGAGGAATGGAGATGCCACCTTGCCGCCGACGCTTGCATAGAGGTTGAACGAGAAGTCGATCATGCCGCCCTTCTTGGGAAGGTTGTAGGTCATGTTTGACGAAAGGCTGGCGGTGAAGTCGGGCTGGCTGTCGAAGATGACCTTGTCATTTTCGTCGATTATACCGTTGCCGTCCTTGTCGCGGATGATGGGCTGGCCTTCGGTCAGACCGTAGCAGGTATAGTAGTAGTCGCAAGAGCGGACAGTCTGGCCG
Source organism: Duncaniella dubosii (assembly GCF_004803915.1). Taxonomy (NCBI): domain Bacteria; kingdom Pseudomonadati; phylum Bacteroidota; class Bacteroidia; order Bacteroidales; family Muribaculaceae; genus Duncaniella; species Duncaniella dubosii. The sequence goes on along the minus strand of NZ_CP039396.1, from coordinate 795,157 downwards.
GGGGTGAAGCCTTTGGCGCGGGCGATTTCATGGTCGGGGACAACCATGTTGAGGTCGCTGACGATGCCTGTCCAGTCCCATGTGTAGACGTTGTCATACGGGAAGCCGATCCAGAGCCACTTGGAAACGTCGCTTGATGACGCGAAGTTGCCTGTACCGTTGATTTCGTTGACACGGTTGCGGTTGAGCGAGAAGTTGAGGGTGGTGGTCCACTCGAATGTGCGGTTGGTGATGTTGACGGTGTTGAGTGAAAGTTCGAAACCGCGGTTGCGCACCTTACCGATGTTGGTGTTCATTGTCCCGCCTCCTGATTCAAGGGGAAGTTCGACGGGATAGAGGAGGTGTTCGGAATTCTTGTTGTAGAAGTCGATCGTACCGTTGATACGGCTGTTGAGGAAGCCGAAGTCGATACCGAAGTCCCATTCTGTAGAGGTCTCCCACTTGAGGTTCTTGTCGACGATGCCCGAGGGATAGAAACCCTGATAGTAGTCCGGGCCGAAGGGATAGTAGTACGGACCGTTGACACCGACCATGAAGTCGAAGTTGCCGATACCGTCGTTGTTACCGGTCTTACCGTAGCTGGCGCGGAGTTTGATGTTGTCAATCCAGCTTACATCGCGGAGGAATTCTTCCTGGCTGATACGCCAAGCGAGCGCTCCTGAGGGGAATGAGCCCCAGCGGTGCCCGTCGGCGAATTTCGACGAACCGTCCCAGCGGATTGTGGCGGTGGCGAAGTATTTGCCGTCGTAGTTGTAGTTTGCACGGAGCGCATATGACATCATGCTGTATTCGGTATATCCTGAGCCAGAGCTTGAGTTGACAGTGCCTGACCCCATATTCCACCAGTCGGTGTTCTCATTCACACCGTTGGCCACATAGGTGTAGGTCTCCGAAGTGCTCTTTTCCATAGAGAAGAGCCCCATGAAGTTGACGTTGTGAACCTTGTTGAAGGTGCGGTTGAAATTGATTGTGTTGTCCCAGACATAGGCGAAGCCGTTCTTGTTGATTACCTTTGCCTCGCTCGACGACGGTTCGCCGCCGGCGTAGGTCATGCCGGTCTCGGGATCGATGTAGCCGGTGAATGTGCCTTCACGTGAGCTGCTGTAGGAGGGTGAGAATGTCGTCTTGACATTGAGACCCTTCATGAGATTGAGCTGCAGGTAGACATTACCGAGTGCGCGGTAGAGACGCTTCTCGTGAGTCTGGTTCTTCATCGAGTAGAGGGGGTTGACGAAGTCTGTGAACTGGTGGTCGTCAGTTCCGAGAGCGCCTTTCGCACCGGGATAGCGGTTGAGGTGGCCTTCAGAGTCGTAGGGCTGCATGAAGGTGTTGACACGGTAGGCGTTTGAGATTGCGCCGTCGTCGGCATATGATGTGTCGATGCGTGCGAGGTTGAAGGTGAAGCCGGCTTCGATCACTTTGTTGATGCGTGCGTCGACCGAACCCTTGAAGGTGTAGGTCTTGGAATCGTCACCGCGATAGAGACCTTCCTGTCCGTTGTAGCCGATGCCGAAGTGGTAGTTCGCACTGTCACTGCTGCCGCCGATGGCAAGATAGTGGTTCTGCTGGCTGCCGTCGCGGGTGACGAGTGAAGGCCAGTCGACGGTCTCGCCGTTTGCGATCATTTCCTTCAGACGGAAAGGTGACTCATAGTCGTTTTTCACGGTCTGGAGAAGAGCCTGTCCGAGCTCGACCTGAGTCTTCGGGCCATAGGTCGTCTGCGGTCCGAAGGGTGTCACGTTGTTCATGAATTTGGCGAGACGGTAGTTGTAGTATTCCTCGCCGTCCATGAAGTCGGGCATACGTGTGGCGTGGTTGATGCCGTAGTAGCCGTCATATGTGATGGATGTCTTGACGTTGCGGTTGACGTTGAGTCCGCCTCGGGTTGTGACCATCACGACACCGGCTGTGGCGCGCGAACCGTAGATGGCTGTCGACGAAGCATCCTTGAGGATGTCCATGCGCTCGATGTCCTGCGGGTTGAGGAAGTCGATGTTGTCACACATCACTCCGTCGACTACGAAGAGGGGAGTGGTGCCTGAGTTGATTGACGACTTACCGCGGATCTGGATGTCGAAGTTGCCGTTGGCACGGCCTGTGTTCTGCACGATGTTCACACCGGGGCTTGCACCCTGAAGAGCCGAGAGAGCGGTAGGTGCGCCCTTTGCGTTAAGTGCTTTTGTGTCTACGGAAGAAACCGAACCTGTGAGGTCGTTTTTCTTAACCGTACCGTAGCCAATCACCACCACGTCGTCGAGGACTTCGGTATCGGGCTGCATTGTGATGTCGATTGTGGTCTGGTTGCCGACCTTTACACTCTGGCTTTTGTAACCGATGTAGGAGAAGTTGAGGACTGCGCCTGCGGGGACGGTGAGAGTGTAGCGTCCGTCGAAGTCAGTCGCGATGCCTGTTGTTGTCCCTTCCTGGATTACTGACACACCGATCATCGGCTCGCCGCTTTCGTCAACGACTACACCTGAGACAGTGTGCTTGTTGCTATTTGCTTGAGGGGCAGCTAAATATCCCCCCCTATTGCTGTCGGCAGCATGGGCTGTCATGCCTGTTCCGCCCATGAGGGCGAATGCAAGCACTCCGCACGCCAACTTTCTGTCGACATTGTTTGATCCGAGTACGGATGATAGAGATTTTGGTCTCTGTTTCATGATAGTTACTAAATGGGTATTATGATGAGTATTGTTTGTTCAGGCTGATTTAACGGTGTGAGCGGTTAAGCACTGATTTCCAAGGTTCCGGTTGAGTTGCTGATTGAATATGATCTGCTGCGAATTTCATGTATCGGTTGGCAAATTTAGTATAAAAATACTTTCTGACAAAATATTTAACATAAAATCTATTCATTAACATTTCAATGCGTTACGTTGATTTTGCATCTCAAGGCATCCCCTTTAGGGTTGGCTTGGAGGATTGAATAGTGTAGGTTGTACAATAAAAACAAAACCCTATGCCGATGGCTTAAATAGCCGATAACATAGGGAGTTATGAAGATTGATTAATCGGTGTCCGACTAATTCGTGCAAGAGGGGTTATTGTGTTTTATGACCTCTTGATTTACACATGCTGATTTAGGTCAGGGTATCGAATTTTAATAACCAAAATTTTTAGATTTTGAACAGCCCTTTTAGAACCCGATTGAGATGCTCTGTTTCATGAATGATTACATAGATGACAGGCGAAATGTGATTGGAATGGTATATGTGACATCAACAGGGATACCCTTGATTTTTCCGGGAATGAAGTCAGGAAGAGTCTTTACAACACGAAGTGCTTCCTTGTCAAGGTCTTGGTCTTTTCCTCGGATGATTCTGAAATCTTCGGGTTTTCCGGTCTTTGTCACTGTGAAACCAACAATAACACGGCCTTGGATATTATTTTCTTGCGCCATAAGTGGATATTTCAAGTGTTCGCTTATCCAGCGCATCATCGCAGCTTCGCCTCCGGGAAACTGGGGGGCAACTTCGGCGGAGGGATACACCTTACTTTGATCGACGAGCGGCATGATGGTTTCATCTTCGGTCTCTTCTGAGACTATCTGGAGTTCTGAGGTCTTAATCAAGTCCTGTATATCTTCCGGTATTGTCTCGCTTTCTCGATTGGCTTCTTCCTGCAATTCTTCCAGTGTTGCACATCCGGGATCATAATCGTCGTAATTGGTTTCTTCGACGGCGCCAATCCTGTTTCCTGTAAAGCTGATTTGGATATTGCCTCTACGGTCAATGCTGATGTCTTGAATCATACCCTCGTATTCTACAGGCTGGTCATAGATAAGCATTGGTTCTTCTGTGTCCGGATTAAAAGAGTAGATTGCCATGCGGCGCTCGTGTGTCATATCGTTTTCTATTATGAAGGCGAATTCCGGATATTTATCACACATGTTTTCAGATCGGGCCATGCGACATTGTTTGGCATTTTGCCTTTTTCGTTGGCGTAGTGAATCTGCCAGTAGGGGGCGCCGGTTTCGAGTGAATGTTTGTTGATATAGTCTAACACGGCGAGGCGCGAGCGGTTCTGATCCACGATCTCACGTATGTTTGCCGTGTCCCAAGCCCGGTTAAGACGTGTGAACGATGAATCGGGGAGGATGTAGCGCCAGCCGACATAACCGTGTTCGCCTTCGACTTCCACCTCGGCCCAGTCGCCTTCACGACCGAGCAGTTTGAGTTCGGTTCCGTAGGAAAGACGGTTAATCAGATTATTGTCAGTGATGGCAGATGGTGATGAACGGAAAAAAAGATTTTCGGCAACTACAATGTGTTTGTCGCCGTCGTCATCAGCGTCTGATGAACGGTTGGTAAAGAACCATATAAGAGCACCTAAAACAGCCAATGCGATGACAGATCCTCCTATAATATAATAGTATTTCTTTTGCTTATCCTGCTCAGTCGTGCTATCGGAAATGGTATCGAAGGAGTCCTGCGACTGGACGTCAGTCGCAGAGACTTCGGAGATTCCGGTCTCATCTACGTACTGGATTCCAGATGTCTGTGAGGATATTGGAGCTGAAATGGGGCATCCGCATTGAGGACAAACCTGTGCGGAATCAGACACCTCCGCACCGCATTCATCGCAATGCCGGTGTTGTGTGGCAGATATGGGACAGCCACAAACGGGGCAGGATGTGGAATCTGAAGGAATTATTGTTCCACATTCACTGCACACGGCAGACTGTTCCTCTTCTATTTCTTCTGTCCGGCGGCTGATATTGCCGCATTTAGGACAGAAACATTCATTTTTGTCCGCTTCATGCTCGAACACATGCTGACATGAGTTACATTTGAATTTCATTTTAATGCGCAGTTGTTTGTCGGGATAAAATAGTAAGTATCTGTGCATTTTGGAAATATCCGTAATCATCGGTGGGGCTTACAGATGTCACACGATAATCAGAAATATAAAAATGCACAAATACTTACAGCTCATACTATAAGTTTAAATAAAAGATGAAAGGGATGCGATAGACCCGATTACAAATATCAAAACAATCAGCCATATGAATGAGATAATGAAACCGGCGATAGCAGTGCCACGCGGACTTTTGAACAAACCGATGAAACTGAAAAGAACACCGAGAAACCATACAATCCATCCGAGTACAGGTATCCATCCGAGGAAGACTCCGAGAATGGAGAAAACGAGTCCGGTAGTGCCTATACCGTTGGACTGCTTGGTGGGAACATTAACGTAAACTGCCTGTTGAGTCGCATTTGTGTGCTGCTGGAATGGTTGCTGGGCAGTCTGAGGCTGAATTTGAGGTTGTATCTGTGGTTGTATCTGCGGTTGTACCGGTGACAGGGCTGCACTGCAATGAACGCACGTAGAGGCTTTGTCTGAAACCTGCTTTCCACAATTGGAACAATAGATAAGGGCCATAATGTAAAAGATTTAGTGTTAATAAATTAAATGATTAGTCTATGTGGGTGTGTAATTTGGAAACGTATAGCACAATGCCGTTATAATCAATTTTATAAAAGTCCTCCGTTTCTCCTTTATATGGGAACCGTTCTCCTTTTTGGGGATGCCAGTTAGTTCCGTCAATCCGCTTGTATGTCTCAGCATTAGGATGTGGAGCATACCGCAGCCGCAGGTTTGTTCCGTCAATTACAACTTGTCGGGGAGTTTCTGCGACTGATTCCGAGGCTGAGATTTTCTCCTTGAAAAAGTCGGTTGCGGAATGAAATAAACCGAAACCAACCAGCATAATCGCGACAATACCACCGATAAACCAGTATAAAGCCTTGCTCCTTGGAGGAAGAGACAATTCCTGCTCTTCAATCTCCATAGGAGATGCCGTTTGCGTAATGGATACAGGAGGTAGAGGTGAGATCGGTAGCGGGGCGGCAGGTGTCACGGGGCATCCGCATTGTGGACAAACATGTACGGAATCTGTCATCTCAGCACCACATTCATGGCAATGCCGGATTTTAGTGGAAGATACTGGGCATCCGCAAATTGGACAGGTTGCGGAGCATGAGGGGATTTCTGTTCCACATTCGTTGCAGAAAGCACCTTGTCCCTCTTCTTTTTCTTCTGTATGACGGGTGCTTGTATTGCCGCATTTAGGGCAGAAACATTCATTTTTGTCCGCTTCATGCCAGAACATGTGTTGGCATGAGTTACATTTGAATTTCATTTTTTACGCAGATATTAAGTCATTTGGATATGCGCATATTTACGGTCACATCCAGACATGTATGATAAAAATTGAATTTAAACCCGATTGAATCTGACTGACATCACTCTGCTATATGAGTGAAATGCACTTGCACTTGTACTTACTGCGTATACTGTAAAACGTTCTCATGTGTAAATAAGGCTGCCATCGTGTCCCCTCTGTATGACAATAATCGTATTAAGGTTAAGAAATACAAAAAGCGCAGGGACTTCGTGCTGTTTATCTTAATAGAGGCATCGCCAAACGCCTTAGTCGAAATAAACAGTCCACCCTCACGCCATGCCGATATATCGACCTTGCCCCTTGCCGGGGGTGGATATAGGCAAGCATGAGCGTTTTGTGACTGCTAATCCTTCGACTATAAAAATTTGGCGATTTTCTATTAAAGGATAAAGCAAAAAACGCTTTTGTTATGAATATGTAAAAACAACCGAACTCTATCAGTTGTGGTCGCAAAGATAATTAAAATTTATATCAGTCGCAATTAGATTTCTATGGAATTTAATGAGAATGTACAAAATGAACAAAAAGGCAATGCCGAAATCCTTGGATTTCGGCATTGCCTTTTTAGGGTAAATCGTAATATGTTATTTACAATTATTTAAATTGGCTTATACTTCGATTTTTTTGTAGCGGGGAACGAGGAGCTTCATGATTGCCCAGCCTACGAGATAAGCGACACCGCAGATGCAGAATACGATGAAGTATCCGGCGGGTTTGCCTTCATAGCTCATGAATGACATGTTGGTCTGTGCGGCATAGTCAAAGAGGATACCGCTGCCGTAGTTGATGAGGAATGATCCGAGACCACCGGCCATACCGCCGATACCGATGATGGTGGCGATGGTCGATTTGGGGAACATGTCGCCCACGACAGAGTAGATGTTGGCGCTCCATGACTGGTGAGCCGCACCGGCTATACGATGATGATGATGGGAAGCCAAGGCGATGCGGAGCTGAGGGGCTGTGCAAGAAGTGCGAGGAGGGGGAACACTGCGAAGATAAGCATTGCGCGCATGCGAGCGGCGTAGGGGTCGATGTTGACTCCACGGCGCGCGGCGCGGTCAATGAATATGGTCGGGAGCTTGCCGCCGTAGATCGAGAGCATGGTGATGAGGTAGAGCACGAAGATCATGACCATGCCTTCGCCCGATGAAGTCGAGAGCTTGAACACGTCGGTGATATAGGCGGGTGTCCAGAAGAGGAAGAACCACCACACACCGTCGGTCATGAACTTGCCGACAAACACGGCCCATGTCTGGGGGTATTTGAAACACTTCCAGAAGGGGATTGTGGCTGTCTCGCTGTCCTCGACTTCGGCTTTCTGCTTTGCGCTTTCGTCGGCAGTCTCGTTGTCCTGCTCGATGTAGGCAAGCTCGGCAGCGTTGACGTGGGGATTTTCAGCGGGTTTCTTGTAGAGGACTACCCAGAATCCCATCCAGACGAAGCCGAGAGCACCGATGATTATGAAGGCCATTTCCCATCCGTTGCCCCAGCCGATGCTCTGGAAGAATTTGGCGAGCGGGCCGATGGTGAAGGGTGCGATGAGGGCGCCGACAGCCGATCCTGCATTGAAGATGGATGTGGCGTAGGCACGGTCACGCTTGGGGAAGTATTCGGCAGTCACCTTGATGGCTGCGGGGAAGTTTCCGGCCTCACCGAGAGCGAGGATGGTGCGGGCGGCGAGGAAGAAGTAGACAGATACGGTAGCAATTGTCATTGCAACGTCGCCGGTGGCTTTGACGAGTCCGGCAGCGTCGTGGATGCCGAGCGTGGCTTCAGTAGCCACACCGCAGACCGCATGGAGACATGCGCCGGCCGACCATACGCCGATTGCCCAGAGGTAGCCTTTCTTGGTGCCCATCCAGTCGATGAAGCGGCCGGCAAGAAGGTTGGCCACGGCATAGACGATGGAGAAGACGGCTGTGATCAGACCATAGTTGGCGTCGGTCCAGTGGAACTCGGGAGAAATGAACTCTTTCCAAGTGAGCGAAAGCACCTGACGGTCCATGTAGTTGACTGTGGTCGCGAGGAAAAGCAGCGCGCAGATGGTCCAGCGGAAGTTGGTCATCTTTTTGTTTGCTGCTGCAAGGGGGGAGGTTGCTGCTGATGCCATAGATTAGAATTTGAAATAGTTCTTGGCGTTGTTGTAGCAGATATCCTCGATCATCTGGTTTACTCGGTTTTCTTCGTAGCCTGTGTAGGGGATGAGACCGTTTTCAACGTCGTTTCCGACGAGGTTGCAGAGAGTGCGGCGGAAATATTCGTGGCGGGGGTATGAGAGGAACGAGCGCGAGTCGGTGAGCATGCCGACGAAGCGGCTGAGCAGACCGAGGAGTGAGAGGGCGTTCATCTGCTTCTCCATACCGTCTTTCTGGTCAAGGAACCACCAGCCTGAACCGAATTGGATCTTTCCGGCCACAGTGCCGTCCTGGAAGTTGCCGAGCATGGTTGCGATAACTTCGTTGGCACAGGGGTTGAGGTTGTAGAGGATGGTCTTTGTGAGCTTGCCACGGGTGTTGAGTGTGTCGAGGAATTTGGCACATGCCTTGGCAGTGGTGAATTCGCCGATCGAGTCGAAACCGGTGTCAGGGCCGAGGAGCTTGAACATCTTGGTGTTGTTGTTGCGGATAGCTCCGTAGTGGAACTGCTGTGTCCAGCCTGATTCGTAGTCCATTTCGCCGAAGATGACGAGCATGGCGCTCTTGAACTTGAGGATTTCTTCCTTGGTGAGCTCTTTGCCGCCGTAAACCTTGTCGAAGATTGCTTCGATTTCGGCATCGGTGTAGTCTTCGGCATAGAATTCCTCGATGCCGTGGTCAGAGAGACGGCAGCCCATTTCCTCGAAGAAGTCGTGGCGCTTCTGGAGAGCGTCGATCATGTCGTTGAACTTGTTGATTTCAACGCCTGAAACTTCAGCGAGCTTCTCGACGTATGCGCGGAATTCGGCGGGTACTTCAACGGCCATAGCCTTGTCGGGACGCCATGTTGGGAGCATCTTGATTTCAAATCCGCTTTCGCGCACCTGCTTGTGGTATTCGAGCGAGTCGACGGGATCGTCGGTGGTGCAGACAGTCTCCACGTTGTAGCGGCGCATGAGTCCGCGTGCGGTCATCGAGGGATCGTTGAGGAGCTTGTCGTTACATTCATCAAAGATTTCACGGGCGGTCTCGGGGTTGAGAAGCTTGTCGATGCCGAAAGCTGTCTTGAGTTCGAGGTGAGTCCAGTGGTAGAGGGGGTTACGGAAGGTGTAGGGAACGGTTTCGGCCCACTTCTGGAATTTTTCCCAGTCAGAGGTGTCAGTTCCGGTGCAGAAGCGTTCGTCTACGCCGTTTGAGCGCATTGCACGCCACTTGTAGTGGTCGCCGCCGAGCCAGATTTCGGTGATTGATTTGAAGCGGTGGTCATCGGCAACCATCTTGGGGATGAGGTGGCAGTGGTAGTCGATGATGGGCATTTTAGCTGCGTGTTCGTGATATAACTTCTGTGCGGTTTCGGTCTGCAGCAGGAAGTTTTCGTCCATGAAAGGTTTCATGCGTGGATGTTTTTGGTTTTAAGAGGTTAGAAGTGGGAGGTTGAGAGAAAAATGTGATTATGGTGGTTACCGCTCTCATGGCGCTTCGGGGAAGCGCCGGGGAGGCTGTAACCACCGTAGGGGGAATGGAATCAGAGTGTGACTCCGTTTTTGAAAATCGAGATTTCGTGGATGCCGCTCTTTTCGGAATTAACCTGTTCGCCTGAAGCTACTTTGAGCACGTAGGCCACGAAGTCGGCGAGGACATCAGCCATTGTGCTGTCCTCAGCGAGACGTCCGGCGTTGAAGTCGATCCATGTCGGCTTGCGGGCGGCAAGTCCGGAGTTGGTCGAAACCTTCATCGTGGGGACGAAAGTGCCGAATGGAGTTCCACGGCCTGTTGTGAAGAGCACCATCTGGCAGCCTGCTGCAGCGAGCGCGGTCGAAGCCACGAGGTCGTTGCCGGGGGCGGAGAGGAGGTTGAGTCCGTGGTTGTGGATGCGTTCGCCGTATTCCATCACACCGAATACAGGGCTCTTGCCCGACTTCTGGGTGCAGCCGAGGGCTTTTTCTTCAAGAGTGGAGATACCTCCCGCCTTGTTGCCGGGCGAGGGGTTTTCGCCGACGGGCTCTCCGTGGCTGAGGAAGTATTCCTTGAAGTTGTTGATGAGCGAGACGGTTTCGCCGAGAAGCTTGTCGTCGGCGCAGCGGCGCATGAGGATTGTCTCGGCGCCGAACATTTCGGGCACTTCGGTGAGCACGGTAGTTCCACCCTGCTGTTCGCAGAGCCAGTCGGAGAATTCTCCGAGGAGCGGGTTGGCGGTTATGCCCGAGAATCCGTCAGAGCCGCCACACTTGAGGCCGATGCGGAGTTTTGACGCGGGCTGCTGTGTGCGCTCGAAGGTGCGGGCCTGCTCGTAGAGGCTGCGGAGGATTTCGAGGCCGGCTTCAACTTCGTCGCCCTCGACTTCCTGACACACCATGAATTTGACACGGTTGCGGTCATAGTCGCCACAGAATTCCTCAAAGACCTTAGGCTGGTTGTTTTCGCAGCCGAGACCGATGACGAGGATTCCGCCCGCATTGGGGTGGAGCACCATGTCGCGGAGAATCTTTTTGGTGTTCTCGTGGTCGTCGCCGAGCTGTGAACAGCCGTAGTTGTGTGGGAAAGCGAAGATGCCGTCCACGCCTTCAGCCTTAGTCTCGGCGTTGAGACGGTCGACAATCTGCTTTGCGATGCCGTTGACACAGCCTACGGTGGGGATTACCCAGATTTCGTTGCGGATGCCGACCTGACCGTCGGGACGCTCGTAGCCCATGAATGTGGCTTCCGCTCCCTTGAGGGCAGCGCCGGGGGCTTCGGGCGACGGGTTGTCGATAGAGATGTCTGAATAGTCGAGCTGACCTTCAAGATTTGTCTTGATGTCGTTGTGGTCAAGGAACGCGCCCTTTTTCACTGCGTGGCGTGCATGGCCGATAGGGAAACCGTATTTGATCACGTTTTCACCCTCGGCGATTTTGCAAAGGGCGAACTTGTGGCCGGCAGGAATGTCGGCCACAAGTGTTATGTCGTCACCGTCGACGTTGACAGTCGTGCCTGCCGAGAGCGGGCTGATTGCGACTGCGACGTTGTCGGCGAGATTGATTTTAAGAAAGTCCTTCATCCGGGCTGAGATTAAGCTTCAACTACTTCTTTGACAGTTTCGAGCATACCCTTTTCCTGAATGGAGTTGAGGTATTCGGTGACGAGGTCGGTGAGACCGGGGATGTTGTTGAGATCGCCGTGTTCTTCGCCCCAGATGAGATCCTTGGCAGCGAGTACGCCTTCAGCCACCTTGCGGGTGTCGCCTGTAGCCCAGAGTTCGGTGAGGAGATCCATGATCTTCTGGTCGTCCTTCGGAACGATTTCAGTGCCGTCTTCACGCTTGCCGCCCTTGTAGTAGGTGATGAGGGCTGCGAGGCCGAGCACGAGACCTTTGGGAAGTTCGCCCTTGCGTTCGAGATAAGTCTTGAGGCCGGGGAGGTCGCGGGTCTGGTATTTCGGGAATGAGTTGAGCATGATTGAAGTCACCTGATGGTCGACGTAGGGGTTATTGAAGCGCTCAAGCACGTCAGCGCCGAACTTCTGAAGCTCTTCCATCGGGAGGTTGAGGGTCTGCATGAGTTCGTCGAACTGCACCTTGTTGATATATTTGCCGATGACGGGGTGGTTGCAGGCATCGCGCACGATGTTCACGCCGCTGAGGAATGCGACAGGTGAAAGGACGGTGTGAGGACCGTTGAGAAGGGTGACCTTACGTTCGTGGTAAGGAGCTTCAGAGTCAGTGATGAGAACCTGAAGGCCTGCCTTTTCAGCGGGGAATTCGGCGCGGAGCTGCTCGATCGAGATGTTTGACGCGCGTTCGATGACCCAGAGGTGGAATGCTTCGCCCTGAACGACGAGGTTGTCTCTGTAGCCGAGTTTTTCCTGAATTTCGTTGATGTCCTTGCGGGGAAGCCCGGAACGATGCGGTCAACGAGTGTGGCGCATACGTAGCAGCTTTCGCTGAACCAGCTCTTGAATGCCTCGTAGTCAGAGCCGAGTTCCTCTTTCCAGAGGTCGATGTATTTGAAGATGATTTCCTTGAGGTGATGGCCGTTTTCGAAGATAAGCTCGCAGGGCATGATGATGAAGCCCTTGTCGGCTGCACCGTTGAAAGTCTTGAATCGACGGTAGAGAAGCTGTGTGAGCTTGCCGGGATAAGAAGCTGCGGGGCGGTCAGACAGCTTGCATTCGGGGTCGAATGCGATACCTGCTTCGGTTGTGTTTGAGATAACGAAGCGCATTTCGGGCTGATCGGCGAGCGCGAGGAAGGCATCGAACTGAGTGAACGGGCTGAGTGCGCGGCTGATCACATCGATGCGGGTGAGTGAGTTTACCACCTCACCGTCAAGACGGCCCTGAAGATTTACGTGATAGAGGCAGTCCTGTCCCTCAAGCAGCTGGGTGACGAATGCGTCGGGTGTACCCTGAACTACTACAACCGATGAGTTGAAGTCGGTCTTGTCGTTCATGTTCTTGATGATCCAGTCAACAAATGCGCGGAGGAAGTTGCCTTCGCCGAATTGGATGATTCTTTCGGGGGCCACTGCTTTGGGAGCGGTGAGTTTGTTTAGAGCTTTCATGATTAATAAGTATTGTGATTTGATTAGTTGTTGTCAGATTAAGAAGAAAGGAGAGAATTGATGTCATTGTTTTGTCATTTTGTTGGATTCCAGCCGGAGGTTACAGAGAATACTTCTGTAAGACTGCGGTAGGCGGCTGCGTCAGCATCGGTGATATTCATCGCCCAGCCGACACGTCCTGACTGCGCTGCGCCAGGGCCGTGTGAGCCATATTCGCCGTAGCGGGCTGTGCGTTCGTTGTCGGCGTTGTTCCAGTTGTGCCAGCCTTCGGGACGGATGTGCGAGCCCATCTCGCAGTTGATGAACACCGTGTGGGCGTAGGGTCGCCACGGACGGCCGAGGTAGACTTTCTTCACATTGTCGGCAGCGCGGAGCTTGCAGCTGTCGAATATGTAGCCGAATCTGACATCGCCGGGAGTCGAGGCGGCTGTGATATAGGAATCACGCTTGCTGAAAATGTCGCAGTTCTTGAAATAGGCTGTCGCCGGACCGAAGATGAAGTCGGTTGTCCCTTCGATGTAGCAGTCGGCAAAATAGAGGCGCGCGTTTTTGCCTCCGGTGAAAATCGTGTCCTGATTTCCAAGGAAACGGCAGTTGACAAAACGTATCTTGTCGCCTTCGGTGTGGAGAGCAACGGCCTGTCCGAGCTGTGGGGCGTTGTTTTCGATTGTCAGGTTTTTGAAAAGCACGTCGTTGGCATCGACTCTCACGGTATAGGTGCGGAATGTGCCCATCTTGTCGATGTTTGCGTGATGGTCGAAGGTTATGACGGTCTTTTCCGGGTCTTCACCGATGAAGCTTACATTTTTAAGCCAAGAGGGAATGATTATTTTTTCTTTATATGTGCCGTTGGCGATGTGGACGGTAACCGTATAGTCCATATAGGCACGGATTCCTTCGAGGGCTTCGGTGATTGTTGTGTAGTCGCCCGAACCGTCTTGGTTGACATAGATATCATGCTTGTATTCGGCAGCGGAGACCTTGAGTCCCATTGCTGCCGGAAGAAGCATGATAAGAAGTGTTATGAGCTTTATTTTCATTGCGTTCATTTTGTGTGACCGGGCTGTGTGCCGGTCTGTTTTATTTGGTTATACGGAACCAGTCGACATCGAGCCAGCCGCTGTCATTGCTTTCCCAGTTGCGGACGCAGAACAGACCGACCTTTGAGCCGATCCAGTGGCCGCTTGTAAGGCTGATGGGCTGTCCGAAGGTTGTGAATTTCTTGCCGTCGAAGCTGTACGAGAAGATTGCCTCTCCCTTGTAGTCGTCTTTCGATGTCGGGTTCTTGACACCTGTCCGTTTGATCTGGACACGGAGATACATTTCCTTGTCGCCTCCGTCGAGTTTCACGGCTTCGATTTCATTCTCCTTAGTGCCCTTGTTGGCACTTTTCGCACCGACTTCGGTGAGATAGATACCGTCGGCACGGCTTTCGAGGGCGAGCGCGCCGTAGTTATATCCCATCACAGCTATACCTGCGCGTTCGCCGGCCTCGACTTTTCCGTTGCGCTTGCGCGGACAGAACTGTACTTTGGCTGTTGCGGTGAAGTTTTCACCGGGGAATTTCTGAAGAAGGAGGTTGGCAGCGTCATAGAGGCGAGGGCTGTCGCTTGTCTTGTGTGAGAACAGACGGAGTTTCGACGTGTTGGCTTCGCAGAAATACCAGAGGGCGCTGGGATTTCCTTTCCACTGCCACTGTAGACCTAATGTAGTGCCGTCAAATTCGTCGTTTTCGACAGGATTGACCGCGGGATATGTCTTTCCGACATTCGGTTTGCGATATTTCATGACGGGTTCGCCGCGTCCGTCGCCGTCAGGGTCGACGCCGATCACAGGCCAGCCGTCTTCGCGCCATTCCATTGGCTGGAGGTGGACTACACGTCCCCAAGGGCCTTTGTCTTGGAAGTGGATAAACCAGTGTTCCTTGCCGTCGGGAGTGTCGATCCATGCGCCCTGATGAGGTCCGTTGACGCTTGATTTGCCCTGATCCATCACGTTGCGCACCTCGTAAGGTCCCCAAGGACTTTTTGATCTCAGAACTTCCTGCCATCCTGTTGCGACACCGCCTGCGGGCGAGAAGATGTAGTACCAGTCTCCGACTTTATACATTTTCGCACCTTCGATGGTCTCGTTTTCGATGTGGCCGTCATAGATGACGCGGTCCTGACCGATTGTCGAAGTTCCGTCGGGAGTCATTTCAATCATTCCGAGGATGCTCTTGACTCCGGCGCGGCTGCCTGCATATCCGTGGGCTATGTATGCCTTGCCGTCCTCATCCCAGAAGGGGCATGTGTCGATGATGCCCTTAGCCTTGTGGACATGGACGAGCGGTTCCCACGGCCCTGCCGGATTCTTGGTCTTTGTCATGAAGATGCCGAGGTCGGGATCGCCGTAATAGATGTAGAATTCTCCATTGTGATAGCGGATTGCGGGCGCCCAGACATGGTTGCCGTGGCTGGGGTCGGGTGCGGCCTGTGCATATTCCGGCATCTCGGCTATGGCATGGCCGATGATTGTCCAGTTGACAAGGTCCTTTGAGTGCAGGATGGGCAGACCGGGTATGTCGCAGAAGCTTGATGCGGTCATGTAGTAGTCATCGCCGACACGGACCACGTCCGGATCGGAGTAGTCGGCATCGATAATCGGGTTTTTGTACTGGCCGTTGCCGAGGTCTGGCGACCATATCTGAGAAGTGTAGGACTTTCCATCGGCAAATGCTCCCAGAGAGGCCGCAGCCGCTATGGTAAGGAATGTGATACGTTTACTTAGATTCATGAGGTGTAAAAAAATAACTATAACCTGTGTGGACGGCATTGTTTCCGCTCTCTTTGCGGATATTACTAAATGATAGTAAATTAGCCGTTTAAGGTAAGTTTTTGAAAGTTATAGATTTAAGTGCGCAAATTTTCTTCCAAAGTTAATGATTTTCTGTCGAAATTCAACAAACTTTTAAAATAATTAACGCTTAGTCTGAAATGTATGCTAAAAATATGCTAATTAAATTATATCAACTAAGAATCCCCGCAGGATGGTGAGAAGTATTTCTTACTGTATCCTGCGGGGCTGTGGGAGGGATAGCCTTGACAAATGGCTTTTAGGCTGTTGTCGGCTTATGTGTTATTGTGTGGGAACTGTCGACTTTATATTATAGGGGTAGTTGGATGTTTCGGGTCAATCGCCACACCTCTGTCATCAAAAGGGTGTAGATTCTCTTAATTTCGCTCAGAAGCATATCTTCAATAGAATCCCATGTAAAAAGACTTGTGGCATCCTCCCTGTGACAGAAATGTACCTTCTGGTCAGGAGTCACATATAGAAAAGAATGGTCCCAGTTATATTCTCCAATGAAAAACATGTCAACGGTTATGTTCAATGGTCTCTGAAATCGGTTTAACCAGACTAAGTTATATGGTTGCTGATTATGTGTTTCATCCCGTCTGAAACTGTAGCGATATCCGTAGAGTCCGAGTGTGTCATTAAATATATCAAGCCCATTAGAGAATGAAGTAAGAAATCGGATATATGATGGCGCTATTTGACGGTGCATTTCATTCTCCATAATTTCAATCTCCGTCATCGAAATCTTTGGATAGATTTTATTCTGCCAGGCTCTTATCCCGCGATGGGGGGCTTTCCCAATAAAGAATCCACCATCTTCAGAGAAATTCCACACACCTAAATGAGATAGCTTAAACATTAAATTCCTAATTTCTTCGTACTTTGATTCCATGTTTTTTTGTGTTATTTTGATAATTAAATATTATTTTATTTGTCGGTTTAGTAGTGGGCCTTCGGTCTTATTTCTCCAGTTTCCAAAGTGTTCAAGTAGATGGTCCTTTCGTGTCATAAATTTGACATTGTCCGGGATGGATGTAAATAATGGAATAGGAGGATTGAAAAAAATTCGAGTCTGCCTATTCTCTATACCAGTCCAGCAAATAGTATCGTTTTTTAGGCATAAATTATAGCTGTTCCCGTCCTGAATGTAACGCAGTGAATCTGGTAGGGTCACAAGCCAACCTTTTGTATCGTCTCCTGATACAAATTCGTTAGAATCATATTTCCATAAAAGTTTTCCATCGGATAATGTGTCAACATCAATAATATCTTGTGAGGTTGTACTACGCATATTTAAGATAGAAACTACCGGGTTGATAGAATTTCCGTCTTCAATATTAGAACTTATCGCAGACAATAGTGTAATTGGACATAATAAAAAGGGAAACGAAGATAAATATTTCATGGTTTTTATGATTTTTAGGTGTATAGGCAAATGTACGACATATTTTGACTGAATGCAAAAGTTTTAGGAGTATATTCCGCTTTTCTTCCGTATGTGTGGATGAAGAGGCGACAAAAATAAAAAGTCCGTGCTGGCTGTTGTTTGCAGCCGTCACGGACTTTTCTGTTCGGATTTCGGACTATGGTGATTCCGGGCAGGTTATTTCACCAGCTTTCCGTTGATGTAGAGATTGTTGAATCTGACATTTTTGGTCATACCTGTGATGGAATTTCCATCGGATGTCACGCCGTCGAAGTGGCAGTTGTCGACGTTGATATTGTCAATGTTGCAGATTTCCTTGAAGCCTTCAATCATCACACCATATTTGCTCTTTTTGCATGTGATATTGTCGAGCCATACATTTTTCACAGTCGGAGGATAGCTGCGGTCGCAGTCCTCGTTGGGCTCGTAGACAAGGTTGATCTTAAGCACTGATTCCTTGCACTGGCCGACCTCTACGTTGCGTACATAGATGTCCTCGATGACGCCTCCGCGGCAGGCATTGGTCTTGATGCGTACCACACGGTCAAGCTCGGGGCTGTCCATCACGCAGTCTTCAAGGAAAAGGTTTTTGAATCCGCCTGAGATTTCACTTCCGACCACGATGCCGCCATGTCCGTTTTTCATCTTGCAGTTGCGGACAATGATGTTTTCCGACGGGATTGCCTGTTCACGTCCGTCGCGGTTACGTCCGCTCTTGATTGCGATGCAGTCGTCGCCGGTGTCGAAGTAGCAACCTTCGATAAGTACATTCTTACATGATTCAGGGTCGCAGCCGTCGCCGTTAGGACCATCGTTCTGGATGTGTACGCCCTTGACGGTGAGATTTTCGCAGAGCAGGGGATGGATAACCCAGAAAGCGGAGCGCAGAAGCGTCACGTCTTCGATAAGCACGTTTTTGCATTCAACCGGATTGACAAGCTGCGGACGCATGCCGTAGCCGTCGCCGAGGATTCGTTTTTCGACGGGAACACCTTCCTCGTTCCATATCTGGAGCAGCGGACGGCCGATTTTCTGGGTGACAGGGCCTTCGACATAACCGCGTTTGCCGCTCATCTGCCACCAGTTTTCATTTGAAGCGCCACCGTCGACAGTACCTTTGCCGGTGAGAGCGATATTTTCCTGCTGATAGGCATAGATCATAGGCTGATAGTTATAGCAGTCCATTCCTTCCCAGCGGGTCTTCACGATGGGATACTGGCTCGGATCGTCGGAAAACAGCAGTGTCGCCCCTTCTTCAAGGTGGAGATTGACATTGCTTTTGAGGGTGATAGGACCGGTAAGCCAAGTTCCCTTAGGGATGATGACACGGCCGCCGCCTTCGCTTGAGCAGAGGTCAATCACCTTGTTTATAAGCTCGGTGTAGAGGAATCCTTTGGTCTTGGACTTTTTGCCGTAATCAAAAATCTTGTAATCCTTGTCGCGGAACGTCGGAGCCTGGATTGATTTTTCTATCTGTGGATAGAGAGTCGCCCATGCTTCTTTTGCGTCAAGACTTTTGCCGGAGTTTTTATTACATTTTTTAGATTCAGTGCATTTCTTTTTGCACCCGTCCTTTTTGTCACATACTTTTTCGCAGCAGTCTTTGGCCGCACCCGGGGTGGCGGAGAGAGCTGTCTGGGCTATGCCCGAGAAGCCGATACACAAGCCTGCCACTACTGATAGGATTTTCTTCATGGTTCTGTTGTTAATTGTATAATGATTGGGGTTTGAATTTTAAATATTTGGGTTGCAGAGTGCAAAATTAACACTACGTCACCAAATCTACAAACCGCTTGCATAATAATTATTTAATGTTAACAGTTTTGAGCCGTGTCCCTATATAGTTTAAGATAGGTGTTTATGACGTGGGAAAATGCAGGGCACTCATTTCGCAGACTTTAATATAAAATTAAGTAAAAATGACATAAGCCATTAAAATATACTAAATTGGAGGGAAAAATTTGCATGATGAAAAATAAAGGGTTAACTTTACATTCACAAACGAAAAAACACACCGAAAGCATCAACTCTGATTATAGAAAAATGCACATTTCGTAATTATTATTGGAAATTCTGATTTTTCAACCATGCGCCCCTTTCAGTCGTGCCTTGGATTCCGGCCTCTTTGTGTCGTGCGGTGTCAGTCCGTGTCGATGAGTGGGGCGTCCCGACAGAAATCATGGATGGGAAAAGATGATTACAATGTTTTTCGGTAAATTCTTGCTGACTCCTTTATCGTTATTTGAAAGCACATTCTGTTCCAATCTGTAATTTTTTTAGCTTCCTCCATTCTCCGTTCGATTATAGCTGGCTCGCGTAGTCTGGCTTGTTGTATGCGGAGCTATGTCGTGGCGACCGAAATTTTGAATGGAAAAGACCTCTCCACACTCCTCATTGCCAATCAACGTAAAGAAACATATTTTCTGACACTATTCAAAAATTGCATGAACGAAATCTTAATTTATTATTATTGAAACACAGCATGAAAGACTTAATCGTAAGTCGTAGTCAAAGGCTGCTTAACCTCTCCTTTGCCACGCAATGGAAAACAATGCTTCTCCTGTTGGTGCTCTGTGTGGGATTTAATGCCGACGCTCAGGAGCTCACCGTCACCGGTACGGTGACCGACAGCACCGAAGAACCCATGATTGGGGCTACCGTTCAGATTGACGGCACTAAAAATGTGGTCGTGACAGATCTCGATGGTAATTTTACCCTCAAAAATGTTGCTCCCAAGGCTACTCTCGTAGTATCCTACATCGGTTATAAGACCGAGAAAATCGCTGTCAACGGCCAGTCGACAATCAATGTTGTCCTGACTGAAGATTCCGAGGCCCTTGACGAAGTTGTGGTTATCGGTTATGGCGGCACCCGCGCCCGCCGCGACCTAACCGGATCGGTCGGATCGGTTTCAGGCACAAAGCTTGCCGCCGTCCCCGTGACATCGGCCGCAGTAGCCCTTCAGGGTAAGGTGGCAGGTGTGCAGGTCACCACAGTCGACGGTCAGCCGGGCGCTGATATCAACATCCGCGTGCGCGGTGCGACATCCGTAACACAGTCAAACGACCCTCTCTACATCGTCGACGGCTTTCAGACCGATAACATCAATGATATCCCTCCGTCCGACATACAGTCGATCGACATCCTGAAGGATGCCTCGCTCACAGCCATCTATGGCGCGAAGGGTGGTAACGGTGTAGTTATCGTGACCACAAAATCGGCTCAGGAAGGCAAGACTCAGGTGTCGTTCAACGCTCAGGGTTCGGTCAGCCACATTTCAAAGAAGCTCGACCTGATGGATTCATATGACTTTGTAAACTATCAGTGGGACTATGCTACAGGCCACTCGACCCGTAACACCCAGACCCGTCTGTTCCGTTACAACTTCGGTAATCCGCAGGACATGGATCTCTACCGTCAGGCCCGCACCCACGACTGGCAGGACGAGGTCATGGGCAACAATTCCTTCTCATATACCGCAAACGTGTCGATCGGCGGCGGAAACGACAAGACCCGCTACAACGTCTCGATAACTCAGTCTGACGACGAAGGTATAATCATGAACACAGGCGTGCGCCGTACAAACATCCTCACCAAACTTCAGACCAAACTCCTTCCTAACCTCACCTTGCAATACAACCCCAAGATGTCTTACCGACGTGACGAGGGCGCAGGTGGCGACAACGTGGGAACAGGCGGTATCATTGACGTACTCCGTTATCGCCCGACCAACGGTATCCGCGAACGCGACGGCGCATGGTGGCCGGCCGAGACAATCGACCCCGATCAGGAGAAAATCTTCGAATACACCAACCCTGTGAGCGATATCCGCACCAATGTCCGCAAGCGCCACAGCTACACTATCGCAAATCAGGCGTCACTCGAATGGAAACCACTCGACGGTCTGACCCTCCGCACCGAAGGTGTCTACACCATCCGTTTCCGTGACGACAAGCGTTTCTGGGGCCGTCACACTTCCGAAGGCAAGAAGCATAACTCGAATCCCGTGGCCTCGATCGAGAAGGAACAGACAAATTCCTATACTTGGACCACGACCGCTTCCTATGACTGGGACATAAAGGACAAACACAATTTCTATGCCCTTGCAGGTTTCGAGCTCTACCACCGCCAGTCGGAATCGACCTATCAGAAAAACCGCTATTTCCCTGATAATATCTCGGCCGACAAAGCGCTCAACAACATGGGACTCGGCTCACCCTATCAGTCGACTTCCGAACTCGGGACTCCCAACCGCACAACTTCATACTTCGGTCAGCTCAACTACAACTATGACCACAAGTATCTCTTCTCGGCCACATTCCGTGCCGACGGTTCGTCGATGTTCGCTCCCGGCCACCAGTGGGGCTACTTCCCCTCGGTTTCAGGTGCATGGGTGCTCTCAAGCGAGGACTTCATGAAAGATTTCACTTGGCTCACCGAACTCAAGCTCCGTGCTGCCGTCGGTAAGGCCGGCAACAATAACATTGATGCCGATATGTGGCGCTACCTCTACAAGACCAACACCTCCGGCGGCCCTGCTTTCGGAGAGACCGGCGGCGCTAACGACGGACTCCTCTGGTATGGTCCTGACAAATACCTTCCAATCCTGACCTGAAGTGGGAGACAACCCTCACACGCAACCTTGCGTTGGATATCGCCCTCTTCAACGGACGTCTCCGCATCACTCCCGAATACTACTGGAACACCACCTCCGACCTCATCTATAAGGCCGACATCCTTTCGACTGTAGGTTACACCCAGCAGTTCCGGAACATCGGACAGGTGACAAACCGTGGTTTTGAAATCGCAATCAGCGGTGACATTCTCCGTGGCAAGGACTACTCGCTATCGGCTAACTTCAACCTTGGCGCAAACAAGATGGTCGTCGACAAACTGACAGGCGACAACAAATATCTCTACGAAACCCACTCCCGTTCTGATGACGGCGGCTACAACTATCGTCTCGAAGTCGGCGGTGAAGTAGGTCTGCTCTACGGATTCGTCTACGACGGTCTCTACTCGACCGATGAGTTTGACTACGATGTGCCCAAGGCTACCTACTATCCCAAACCCGGCACTGTCAGCATGGACAACATCTTCGACAACTCACAGTCAGGTGCTCCCACGCTTCCCGGCAAGCCCAAGTTCAAAGACCTCAACGGTGACGGAGTGATTGATGACCATGACCGCACCGTCATCGGACGCACTACTCCAAAGCTTCAGGGCGGTTTCGGTCTCTCAGGCCAGTGGAAGAACTTCGATTTCAACGCAAACTTCACTTATTTCCTTGATTTCGATGTCTACAATGCCACTGCCTACTACCTCTCGTCGTCGATCGACAACAAGAACAGCTTCAAGAACGTGCTCAGCTCATTCACAAACCGCTGGCGTTATGCCGAAGGCTCTGAATGTCTCTATGGCAACACTTGGATGCAGGGCGCTTATGACCGCTATGTCGAAATGAACGAAGGCCAGACCCGCTGGAATCCTATGGATCTCAACAAGGACGTGACCATGAGCTATTTCGTAGAAGACGGATCGTTCCTCCGCTGTACCGACATCACCCTCGGCTATAACCTGCCGCTGAATCTCATAACAAAGGCCGGCATGTCGAAGCTCCGCTTCTATGCCTCTGTCACCAACCCCTTCATCCTCACCGGCTACACCGGCTATGACCCTGAAGTCGACGTGCAGAGCGGTCTCACTCCTTCTTTCGACTTCAACCGCTATCCCCGTAGCCGCAGCTATGTGTTCGGTCTGAATGTCACTTTCTAAACACAAAAATCGATAATACCTCTTTTTAGACAAAAGAAAAAATGAAATTACGCAATATATTTTTGACCGGTCTTTCAGCAGTGGCGCTTGCTTCCTGTTCGGACTATCTTGATGTGGACGCCCCGTCAAAGAATCCGCCGGAATATGTGTTCTCTGACAAGAAGGAGATGCGCAATGCCCTCAACGGTGTCTATGCGGCAATGCTGACAAACGACACCTACGGACAGAATTTCATCGAGAAGCTTTCATTCAACACCGATGTCGAATTCAAGATTCTTGACAGCGAATTTGCCTCTTCTTCAGCCTACCAGCGCTATGAGTGCGACCCTGACGGAGGCGATATCAAGAAAGCGTGGGACGCTCTCTATACCGGCATCGAACGTGCCAACATGCTCATTGACGGCATCGAGAACGCCGACATCTACGACGAGGAGGATTCCGAACTCATGCAGATGCTCGGAGAGGTTAAAGTGCTCCGCTCGATATTCTATCATGACCTTGTGTGGTATTTCGGCGATGTGCCCTATTCGCTGTTGCCGTCCTACAAGAGCCCTTCGAAAATCTATGATGTCGGCGACCGCACCGAGATTCTTTCTGACCTTATCGAAGACCTCAAGGGCATAGCCTCGAAGATGCAGCTTTCAACCGCCCAGTCCTTTTCCGACGGGCCGCAGCGCATCTCCAAGGACATGGCTTGGGCTATGATAGCCCGTCTGGCCATGACGGCCGGAGGCTATTCCCTCCGCCCCGAAGGCGGCGAGTTCGGCACGATGAAGCGCCCCGACAACTACAAGGACTTCTATGCAACGGCTGCCGAGTATTGCGACTCGGTCGTGCAGCGTACCTCCCACTCTCTGTCTAAGCAATACCATGAAGTGTTTGTCGGAAACTGTAACTATGACTACACTCCCGGCGACGACATTATCTGGGAAATACCTTTCGGAACTCTCTCTTCGGGCAACATAGGCTATATCCACGGTCCGAAGATGGACAACCAGAGCGGTGTGACAAACCATGCTTGGGGAAAGGCTTCCAGCTCGGCGCAGCTCAATGCTCTCTACCGCTACCTCTTCGATGAGGACGACGTTCGCCGTGACTTCGTGAACCAGCTGTTCGGCTACAACAATCAGGGCGAGGCCCAGCTCAACAACGGACGCACTAACTACAATGGAAAATGGTCGAAACTATGGAATAAGAACGGTCTCGGATCAGCTACCGAAGGCAACACAGGTTTCAATTTCCCCTACATGCGTTATGCTGATGTTCTCCTGATGTCGGCTGAGGCGGAAAATGAGATCAACGGCCGTCCGACACAGAAAGCGATCGAACGCTACGAACAGGTGAGACAGCGTGCGTTCCCCGGAAATTCAGCCAAGGTGGCCTACACCGGCGAGATGAACAAGGAAGCATTCCTCAAGGCCGTCCTCGACGAACGCAAGTTTGAATTTGCAGGCGAGAACATGCGCTGGCGCGACCTTGTACGCAACAATATGCTCGGCGAACAGCTCTACTGGACTTTCTTCCGCTACTATGCGGCCGCCGACCGTGGCAGCGGTTATGACAGCCCTGTGGGTGAGTATGACTTCGGTAACGGAAGCGTCTATGACACCAAATGGATGAACTCGCTTTACTATGTCAACAATGCTCCTAACGATAATTACTATTCTTTCGACAAGTTCCCTCAGGCATCTCCCAATGTGAGAGTGGTCTACATAGTCAACCCCTACCGTCTTCCTGAATCGGGTGATGAAAAAATCAAGATAAAGGTTGATGGAAAAGACCAGCAGGTCGCACGTGCCGACTATATGAACTGGTTTGACGAGAACACCTCACGCCCGACAGCTCATTTCTGCTATTCTCTGCGAGGCTACATCTATTGCGATTCAAAGAGCGGCAGCATCCTTATCAACGACAACGGAAACTATGTCGGAGCTCCCGACCCCTCGGTCTTCCCGTCGGCCGATGAGCTTCCCGCTGTGCGCTACATCCTCCCGTATCCGCGTTCGGTCATCACCCGCTCTCAGGGCAAGTATGTCAACCAGTACGGCTACAGATAATAATCCGGGTAGCTCTGAAAAACTTATTTGAAGAGCTACCTATTCAAAAAACCTGAATCTAAAGAATAGAGATTGTCTGAAAAACGATGACATTTCTCTGACCTATCTTAAAATCATAAAATCTTTTTTTAGACAATCTCTAAAATCATCAAATACTAAAATGAAGAAGACATTATTATATTGCCTCACTGCCATCTTTGCTCTCGGATTCGCTTCTTGTAAAGAGGATGAGATCATGGGTCCGGCCAACCCGGCCGAGGACTATGACCGCATGCCGATGACGATGTTCCGACTCAAGGAAAACACCAATGTCGACGACGATCCCTATGGTATGAGAGTCCTCACCGACGAGCTCAACTCTGTGGTTCTCGCATGGTATGGCGTGTCAAATGCAGCCGGCTATGAAATAAAATTCGGACCTGAATCCGGACTGACCTCCGGCAAGGAAGAGGACTGGACAAATCCCGAACGTCTCTATCAGTGGGAAGACGGCAAATATTCCAAGATAGTTCCCCCCGATCAGCTTACCCTCCGTATCGACGACCTCGAATATGAGCAGGGCTACCGTTTCGCAATCCGCGTGCTTCATCCCGATGGAAACGAGGCTCATCACTCCAAATGGTATGGCATGGGCAACGGACGCGAATGGGCCGAGCAGGCAGGACTGGTGACCGAGCCACGCTACACCACTCCAAAAATGGTCAAGGCTGAGATTTCTAAAAGCAACGACGCTTTTATCGTGACTCTCAACGTCAATGTCATCGATCATGTGAAGGAAGTGGCTGCCAAAGAGTCGGAATATCAGTCGGTTTTCGAGGATTTCAGCAAGAACTTCGACTTCGTGTCTGACGGAACCCAGAACGACATGAACACCGCCAAGTTTAAGGTCGACAAACTCGTCATCACTCCCTCTAAGGACACTCCTGATGCAACGATTGACTCTCAGTGGCTTGACTATCAGCTTCAGCCCACAGATTTCAAGGATGGTGTGGCTACTTTCAGAATCGGCGGTCTGACCATGAACGCCAAATATGAGATCAACGCTGTCAATGAGTCTAAACCGGCCATCGTGGATGCCCGCTACAACTCGATCAGCAAGCCTATCTACGGCGCTCCCGGCGAACCTATCCTCATCGAGCACAAGGTCTGGGCGAAAGACCCCGTCCCCGGTGCTGTGGCCTACGACGCTTCTTCGCTTGACACCATTATCGGTAACTTCGCAAACAACGTGCGTCTTGCCGAAGGTCAGGTATTCTATCTTGAAGGTGGAAAAGCATACTACTTCTATGAGAACCCTGTGATTGCAAAAGGCTTCACTCTCGCCACGAATCCCGCCGACGTCGCTGCCGGCAAGCGTGCAAAGGTCTATATGGGCGGTATAGGTGTGCGTCTTGACGAGTATGGAGCTGAGACAGCCGAGCTTAACACTGCCAACTTCATGTTCGGACGTCAGCGTCAGGCCGGTGAATCGGATTTCCCCATCGAAGTAGGCTCTGTGGTCTTCGAGAACATCGACTTTGACTGTCCCCTCGCCACTAACTTCGGACATCAGGAGACCGGCGTGGCTTCCGCTTCAGGAAACTATTTCGCCAACATGTATGGCGACGGTATGGAAGTTGTGTTCGAATCTCTTGAAGTGCGCAACTGCTCTTTCCAGCGCATGATCCGTGGTTTCCTCCGCGTGCAGGGAAAGAAGGACAAGACATTCAGAAAAATCGTGGTCGACGGCAACCTTTTCTACAACTGCGGTTACTTCGACAATAACGGTCGCGGATATGCATGGATCGCAGGTGACGGTGCCAAGACAACCTCAAACATCTTCTGTGATTTCTCATGGACAAACAACACCATGTATGATTCGCCCCGCACAGCCCTCATATCTGACAACGACAAGGACCTCAACTACTCCGACAACGTGAAGTGGAACATCCGCATCGAAGGCAACACCTTCATCAACTTCTCTACTCGCTCGTCGGGCCGTAACTTCTTCCAGACCCGTTATGTCCCCGGAGGTTCATATTACTCATTCCAGCGTAATCTCATTGTAATCGCCCGCGATGAGGCTGACTCCCGTTCTATTTATCAGACCGGAGCTGACATCCGTACAATCAAGGGCAATGGCGAATTCTCGTTCAGAGTCAAGGACAACTACTCTGTAGGCTGTCAGGACTCTCACGACAAGGACGACAAGATTTTCACCGGCTCACAGTTCTCCAATGCCAAGAACTCCTTCGGCTCACTGACATGGAACCCGGGCAATCTCGGAGAGAAGGACGACCTCAAGGTCAAAGCGCTCACCGACGACAACGGTAAAGTGCTCCGCGCTACGGATCTCTTCACCAGCCCCAATCCTCCCTACACGGCTTACGATGCCTCGAAGCCCAATCCAAAGGACCATGAAGCTCCTGCCGATATCTACAACGCTCTGCGCTATAAGACTCTTCCCTCGATAATTGTAGAGAAGAATATAGGCGACCCGCGTTGGCGCAATTGAAACACGGTGTTGTAAACCTTACAATACAGAATCGATCCATGGCAAAACTGTTCCCTTGACAGGCTGCTCTTCTCTCAGGCAGCCCGTCACTCTCCCTCCGGTCTCCGTCTCAAAAAGGGCGGAGACAGTTATTTTTTCTGGTAAACCCTTACGTAGTCAATCTCGTAGACAAACGGTAGCATCGAATCGTCTATCTCACCTCCGGCATCGCCGCCCATCGCAAGGTTGACTATTATGTAGAGCGGTTTTGTAAACGGATTTATATGCCGTCCGAACGATCCGTTGACCGTCTCACTCAGCGCGACTTCATTAAGCAGTTCGTCATCGACATAAAGCTTGATTTCTTTTTCATCCCAGTCCATGCGCCACACATGGAACTTGTCTTTCCAGTCCGGATCTTTTTCGGTGAAATGCGAGAGTGGTATTTTGGCCGCATCCCATTTGGCGACGAGCTGTTTGTCCGTTCCCCAGCAGGCGTTTGCCAGCAGGTGCGGCTCTCCCTTTATGGGGTAGCACTCCATCATGTCGATTTCGCCGCACGACGGCCACTGCAGTCCTGTGCCGTGGACCCATATCGCCGGCCATGCGCCTCCGCCGACCGGTATTTTGGCGCGCACTTCAAACCTGCCATACTTGAATTCTTTCTTGTTCATCGTTGTTAGCGACGATGACGTGTATGGTTTCTGCGGGTCATCGGTCTTCTTTCCCTCGATGACAAGAAATCCGTCGCGGCAGACGGCATTGTCTTTCTGATACCATTGGGCCTCATGGTTTCTGATATATCCCTGTTCGAAATTCCAGACTGTCGAGTCAGGTGCGCCGTCATAGTCGAACTCATCGCTCCATACAAGTGTCCATCCGTCGTTGGAATCGTTTCCGTCATTGGCAGACGCCACTGTTGCCGGAAGTATGGCCGACAGCATTAGTGCGAGGATAAATTTCTTCATTTTCAAAAGATTTTGTCGTTTGTAAAATAGTTAAAAAGTGGACGACACGTTCATCCCCTACTGTTATAAACAATCGAAAGCGTGCCTATGGGTCAAAAAAATGCGCCTGCTCATGTGTGGAATGAGTGGCGCATTTGCTTTTCAGTGATATTGATTTGTCAATTATCTTTTACTCGGCTTTCGGTTCTTCCGGGTTTGCTTTCTTGCGTCCGCGTTTGCATTTCGGAGCATCGTCGGCTTTCTTCGCTTTTGGCTTAGGGCCTCTTTTGGCAGGCGCCGACGCTTTTTCTGCCGCTTTCTCGCGCAGGAGATGCTCTTCGTTGAAGTGTTCGATGTTCTTGCGCATTGATTCGGCTTCCTTGTTGAGGACCTCGATTTCACGCTCCTGATTGCGGATAGTCGTGAGAAGCGAGCTTAGCTCCTCGTTGTCTATCGACATCGGGTATTGCTCTTCGACACGGACGATAAAGTCGGCAAGGACGTTCATGTAGTTCGTGAATGCGTCAAACGGGGTGTCGTAAGGCGAGAAATGAGAATGAACCGAACCGTCGTGCATGTTTTTGGTCGACATGTAGAAGAAATGGTCGGAAGCCTGAAGGTAATACCAGTCCTGCTTCAGACGGCGGTCTTCACAGAGACGGACACGCTCGCTGACGGAGTAGAGCTTGTTGAACGCCTCGTTCTGGAGCTTGTTTCCGAGCCATGCAGAGGTGTCGCGTGCTTCATCGGCCCATGAAATCGGGTGCATGATCGAGAGTTCTGCCACCGGCTTGAGCTTGCTGACGACGGTGGTAGGTGTCCAGAATTCGATACCGCGCTCTTCGGCGAAGCGGGGGAGTGCTTCGAGGAACTGGAAGATGCCGGTTTCGCGAGGCTGGAAGTCGCCAAACACTTCGAGGTTCATGAAAAGGTTGATAATCTGCTCCTCTGCAGGGGTCGATGCGATCCAGTCGATATATTTGTCGGCTGTGAGGGGATATTCGTCCCATGCGGTGTTTGAGAAGCGGTCTGAGATATCGTCGGAGAACTTGTCGTTCTTCAGCAGAATCTTGAGTTTGGGAGCTGATGCGGCGCAGTAGACATAGTTGGGTGATTTCCATCCGAGGATATGTTTTGCACCTTCGGTGATCACACCCTTGTAGCCCATTGCGAGAATCTGGGGCGCGAGGTCATCGCAATAGATAAGCTCCGTGTTGCGCAACACCTTGGGTGTCTGGCCGAAGAGTTCCTTGATTTTTTCATCATGGACTTTCACCTGATTTGCAAATTCTTCGGGGTCGGCGAGCGACGACAGCGAATGTGCGTAGGTCTCGGCGAGGAATTCGACACAGCCCGTATCGGCGAGTTTCTTGAGAAGGTCGATGAATTCGGGGACATACTGTTCGAACTGTTCGAGTGCGGTGCCTGAGATCGAGAGCGCGCATCTGAACTTGCCGTTGCCGGCTTCGATCATTCTGAGCAGAGTCTCGGCTGCGGGAATGTAGCTGCGCTGAGCGATGCGGGTTATGATGTCGTCGTTTGCGAAGTCATCATAGTAATAGTGGTCGTTGCCTATGTCGAAGAAGCGGTATCTTTTCAGACGGAATGGTTGATGGATCTGAAAATAAAAACAAATTGCTTTCATGATTAATTGTCTGTATGTTGTTTTGACAGGCGTAGTTCTTCTTTGCTATTGGTCAGTCAACGCCCCTATTTATTTAACACCTTATTATATATATCGATGACTTTGCGTCCGGCCTTGTCCCATGTGATCTGGTTGACTTCGGCGAGACCGTCCTCGCGCAATTGCTGGTACATTGCGGGATAAGTCACGATCGAATTGATGGCATCGGCCATTGCGTCGATGTCCCAGTAGTCGGTCTTGATGACGTTGGTCAGGATTTCGGCACATCCGCTCTGCTTGGATATGATCGACGGCACTCCCATCTGCATTGCCTCAAGCGGCGAGATGCCGAAGGGTTCTGAGACAGATGGCATGATGTAGACATCCGATGCCTTTAACATCTCGTAGACCTGGCTGCCGCGCTGGAATCCGGGGAAGTGGAAGCGGTCGGCGATGCCGCGCTCGGCGGCGAGGAGGATCATCTTGTCCATCATGTCGCCGCTGCCGGCCATGACGAAGCGCACGTTGTGGTTGTTCTTTAGCACTTTGGCGGCTGCCTCGACAAAATATTCCGGTCCTTTCTGCATGGTGATTCGGCCGAGGAAAGTGACCACTTTCTCCTTGCTCTTGTGTTCTGGCACATTGAGCTGTTCAGGGGTCAGCGGTGTCACCGCGTTGTGGACGGTGGTCACCTTTGCCGGGTCGATGCCGTAGTTGTTGATGACGGTGTCACGGGTGAGGTTCGACACACAGATGATGTGGTCGGCATGGTTCATGCCGTCTTTCTCGATGCCGAACACCGTCGGGTTGGGTTTACCGCGCGAGCGGTCAAACTCAGTCGCGTGGACGTGGATGACAAGCGGCTTGCCTGAAACCTGCTTTGCGTGGATGCCGGCGGGGTAGGTGAGCCAGTCGTGCGAGTGGATGATGTCGAAGTCAATCGTGCGTGCGATTACTCCGGCACATATCGAGTAGTTGTTGATTTCCTCGACAAGATTGTCGGGGTAGCGTCCCGAAAATTCTATGCACCCGAGGTCGTTGGTGCGCATATAGTTGAAATCGGCATAGATATGGTCGCGCAGACGGTAGTAGAGGTCGGGATTCATGACATTCCCGATGCGGTCGAGCACATAGTCGTAGTTTACATCGCGCCAGACGATGGGGACCTGCGACATGCCGATAATGTTGGCGAAGTGTTTCTCTTCGTCGCCGAACGGCTTGGGTATGACAAAGGTGATATCCATGTCGCCACACTCCCACATACCCTTAGTGAGACCGTAGCTGGCAGTTCCGAGACCGCCGAGGATGTGAGGGGGGAATTCCCACCCGAACATTAATGCTTTCATGGGGTTGTGAGGATTAGTCCATTATGAATTTCTTAAGTGTGGTGAGGGTGCGGAGCACTTCGGCCACATTGGTGACATGGCTGATCGCACCTCGGCCGGTGTAGGGCGGGTTGGCGTCATAGAGCTGTGACAGCGAGCCGATGCAGCCGTTGGTCATTTCGTCTTCGAAGCCGATGAGCATGCGGTCGACGTAGCTCACTCCGCTCATGCCGAACACCTTGAGATATGCGTCCGAGTAAAATCCCATGAGCCAAGGGCGCGCCGGACCGTTGTGGAGAGCCATTTCTCGTTCCTCGGGCGAGCCGAGATAACACGGACGGTAGCCGTAGCTCTTCGGCGAAAGTGTGCGCAGACCTTTGGGCGTGAGAAGTTCGCGGGTCACAATGTCGAGCACCTTTTTGCGCTGGCGGCGGTCAAGCGGTGAGTAGTCGAGTCCGATTGCTATCGCCATGTTCGGTCTGACCGACGGATCGGCGTATGTGCCGTTCACATAGTCGTAGAGATAGCCGTAGTCGTTTAGGAAGGTGTTGACAAAGGGCTGTGCCATGCGTTCGGCCATCGCCGCATATTTCTCCTCGTCGGGTGTGCCTTCCGAGAGCTTTGAGGCAAATACGAGGGCGTTATACCAGAGAGCGTTGAATTCGACAAGCAGACCGGTGCGCGCCACTACGGGACGTCCGCCGAGCGATGCGTTCATCCACGACATCGGTTTGTCGTTGCCGTCGGTGACGAGCATTCCGTTGTCGTCGACTTTCATGAACGGATGGTTCTGTCCGATGATATAGTCGAGAATCTGGCGCACGGCAGGGAGATATTTTGCCTTCGCGTCGTCGCGGCCGTAGGCTTTTGCATATTGCTGCAATGCCCATACGGCCCATAGCGATACGTCGGGCAGGTCGATGCCGATTATGCGTTTGTCGGTATCGCCTGTAGCCATGAAGTTGCGCAGGGCGTTGATGGCGGTGTCGGCTATGCGTTCGAAATCCTCGCGGTGGTTGATGGCGATTGTCGCGCCCGGAAGAGCCATGAAGGTGTTGCGTGCGAGAATCTTTCCCCAAGGATAGCCCGAGATGAGATACATCCCGTCTTTCTCGTTGAGATAACACTGCTTCACGGCGTTTTTCAGACAGTTGAAGAACGATGTGCGGCAGGTGCGGTGGGCGATTTCGCTTTCATACATCTTTGCCAGCGATTTGGGAGCGACTTCGCTCAGTCCGGCCGAGAAGATGATTGACTCGCCTTTCTTGATGGGAATCTCGAAATAGCCCGGAACCCAGAGGTCTTCGCAGTAGGGCACTCCGCGTTCGAGGTCCTTGACATACTCGAATCCGTTATACCAGTTCGGTTCGTAGGTCCATGTCGGCTTATGGCTGAACTGCATGTAGAGACGCGGATAGCCGGGATAGAGGCAGGCCGAGACACCGTTGTTGATTTCCGGGATGGTCTGGTCGATTGCGTTGTTTTCGACACACAGTTCGTTTGCGTCGCGGAAGGCGAGCACAGGCCGGAATCTCAGTGTTGTCGGAGAGTTGGCCTCGACGAGAGTGTAGCGGATGAGGATGCGGTTCTCGTTGGAAATAAAAATTTTTTCTTTTGTGAGAATTACTCCACCGACGCGGTAAGTGGTGCGGGGCACGCTTTCGCAGTCAAACTCGCGTATGTACTTGTGTCCGTTCGGGCTCATGACACCGCCACGGTAGCGATGGAGAGCCAGATTGAAGGGCGCTCCGTGCTGATAGACCGTAAGGTCGAGCGACGATAGCATGACATGCCACGAATTTCCCAGCTCCGGCACGGGAACGACAAGAAGGCCGTGCTGCTTGCGTGTGTTGCAGTCAACTATCGTTGTGCAGTGATAAGCCCCTGATTGATTCGTCCGGAGCATTTCCTTTGGCAGTGACTGCTCCAAGTTAATCATGAGGTTTTTATCAAATTTAAGATAGCTCATGTAAGGGGTATTATTTATTGATTGTTAGATTGCTGTTTGTGATATTAGAATTGAAGCGGCTCCGTAAGATTAGATAGGGTTGAGAAGAGTCTGCGGGGTCGTTATTTAAGTCACGAATTTATGCTTTTATTCCGACAAAAACAAACTTTGAAGCTAAAATTTATTAGATGTGGCGTAAATGTGCTGACCGATTATGTTTCACAACATAATTATGGTGTCTGACATGGTTTTGGCATACGAAAAGCCCCGGAATGACGTGTTGACGTCTTCCCGGGGATATTTCGTTTTTAAGAATTGCTGCGCGTTGGATAGGGCGGATTCTCAATTATTTGAGAATGTCCTTAACGGCGTCGTTGGGAACCATCTGTTCCTGGAAGGTGTAAGCACCGGTCTTCGCCGACTTAACGACCTTGATGACCTTGCTATAAGTGCGGCCTTCGCCTTTTTGCAGAGATGCAACGGTTTTCTTTGCCATGAGTCAGTGAATTATTTAATTTCTTTGTGTACAGTAACTTTCTTGAGAATGGGGTTGTATTTCTTCAACTCCAGACGCTCGGTAGTGTTCTTGCGGTTCTTTGTAGTGATGTAACGCGAAGTTCCGGGCATGCCAGATGCCTTGTGTTCGGTGCATTCGAGGATGACCTGAACGCGATTGCCTTTAGCTTTCTTTGCCATCTTCTTATAAAATGTCTAAGTATTTGATTTCAGTTATATAACCCTTTGCGGCTGCTTCTTTGATAGCAGCGTCAAGACCCTTCTTGTTGATGGTGCGAAGGCCTGCGGCTGAAATGGTAAGGGTGATCCAAGCTTGCTCCTCAACCCAGAAGAATTTCTTGTTGAAGAGATTTACATCAAACTTGCGCTTTGTGCGACGCTTTGAGTGCGACACATTGTTGCCCACCATTGCTTTCTTGCCTGTGATCTGACAAATTTTTGACATGGCTGTTGGTTTTTATCTCTTTGTTATTAATTATATAAGTCACAACGCTTTGTGGCCGCCATCTCCCTTCTCATATCAGGGCAAAGTGCATCATTCAAAGCCCTTTTTCAAGGATGTGCCACAAAACTCGGCTGCAAAGTTAAGAAATTATTCCCTCTTGGCCAAAGTTTTTTCACTCTTTTTAGCTATGACTCACACAATTTTGCAATGATTTTGCCTTCATGCGCTGATGTCTTAATTCCGTTTTTGTATTATCGCATCTTTTGTGCGTGGCCGGGGCGTTAACTTTGCAACAAGAGCGACAACCAATAAAAAACTTAATTTGTATAACGACGGCCGGATGTCTGTGTAACTGCCGATGTCGGGCCATAAACATGAAAGGAACAATGCACACCGAATAGTAATACAATCGTGTATTCGTATATATATGGACTCTATGGACACCGCATGATACATGCCGGTGAAAGAGTCGTCCGCCCTATTGTCGGGTGTTGATTTAACCCGGTGTGTGACACCGGATTAAACCGGCCTTTGAATTTGTGATGTGCCGCTCGTCCGCCTGCCGTGAAAAAAGGGAGGTGTGCGGAGTTGATCCGCACACCTCCCGGTGGCTATGGCTTTGTATGGAGAAATTCAGGATTATTCCTCGTACTTCTTCACGATGACAGTCGCGTTGTGGCCGCCGAATCCGAACGAGTTCGAGAGGGCTGCGCGCACGGGGCGGTTTTCTGCCTTGTTGAATGTGAAGTTGAGAGTGTAGTCGATGTTCTCGTCGTTATCGCCTTCCTCGTGGTTGATGGTCGGGGAACTATGTCGTTCTTGACTGCAAGCACAGAGAACATTGCTTCGAGAGCTCCGGTCGCACCGAGAAGGTGGCCGGTCATCGACTTGGTGGAGCTGATGTTGAGCTTGTGGGCCTGATCACCGAAGAGTTCGACGATAGCCTTGACTTCAGAGATGTCACCGACAGGGGTCGATGTTCCGTGAACGTTGATATAGTCGATGTCTTCGGGCTTCATGCCTGCGTCCTCGAGAGCGTTGCTCATGGCGAGCTTCGCGCCGAGACCTTCGGGATGGGTTGCGGTGAGGTGATGTGCGTCGGCGCTCATGCCTCCACCTGCGATTTCGGCATAGATCTTTGCGCCGCGGGCCTTGGCATGTTCGAGTTCTTCGAGGATGAGCACCACAGAGCCTTCACCCATCACGAAACCGTCGCGCGATGCGCTGAACGGACGCGATGCTGTCTCGGGAGAGTCGTTGCGGGTCGAGAGGGCGTGCATTGAGTTGAAACCGCCTACACCTGCGGGGAAGATTGCAGCTTCAGCGCCGCCGGTCACGATAGCGTCGGCCTTGCCCAGACGGATGAGGTTGAATGCGTCGATGATGGCGTTGTTGGATGATGCGCATGCTGAAACCACGCCGAAGTTAGGTCCGTGGTAGCCATATTCCATGGAGATATGACCTGAAGCGATGTCAGCAATCATCTTGGGGATGAAGAAGGGGTTGTATTTCGGGCCTTGTTCAGCTCCGTTTACTGCATAGTAGCCGGCCTCTTCCTCAAATGTGTGGAGACCGCCGATGCCTGCGGCGACGATAACGCCTACGCGGTCGCGGTTGAGGTTGGCTGCTTCCTCGATGCCTGAGTCGGCTACTGCCTGACGGGCTGCGACGATGCCATACTGTGCATAGAGGTCGAGCTGACGGAGTTTCTTGCGGTCGAAATGATCGTTAGCGTTATAACCCTTGACTTCGCAGGCAAACTGGGTTTTGAATTTCGAAGCGTCGAAATGTGTGATGGGAGCGGCGCCGCTCTTGCCGGCTACGGCGTTGAGCCAAGTTGTCTCAACATCGTTGCCTATGGGGGTGATGGCTCCGAGGCCGGTCACCACTACTCTTTTTAATTCCATTGGCAATAATCTACAGTGGTTTGTGAAAGAAATATGTGCGGAATCCCGCTGTGTTTTTTTGTCTGTGGGGGTTGACCGCGGAGGCTGAATTGAGAAGAAGGCTCCTCCGCGCGTATGGTGATTGGCGTGGGGAGCCTTTGTGGCTCGGTCAGAGCACTGGCCGTCTGATGGCCTGCAGACCGTTTTTCTTACTTCTGAGTGTTGGCCTCGATGTATTCGATTGCGTTCTGTACGGTGCTGATCTTCTCGGCCTGATCATCGGGAATAGTGATGCCAAATTCTTTCTCAAATTCCATGATGAGCTCTACAGTGTCGAGGCTGTCTGCGCCAAGATCCTTAGTGAATTCAGCGGTTTCGGTTACTTCGTTTTCGTCAACACCGAGCTTATCAACGATGATAGCTTTAACTCGAGATGCAATTTCAGACATAGCTTTGTTGTAATTGTAAGTTGATTAGTAAATTTCTTAATTTGGTGGCAAAATGCAATGATTTTTACATTTGCGGTGCAAAGTTAAGTATTTTTTGACAACTTTCAACTATCCAAACGTATAAAGATGTTAACAGAGCTTCGTTTTGCCGATTTTTAGGCCGTTTTAGCCGTCACAGTGGTCTGTTTTGCGGATTGAAATTAATATCGCCGTGTTACAAACATGTTACGTTGTATGTCCGTTATATCCTAAAACGGAATTTTTTAATCAATTTTGTACCTAAATATCCACCAATATCCAACCTTATCTATTGTAAGATTATGAAGCTGAAATATTATCTTGTTGGTCTTCCGTTGATTGGGCTTCTGGCCGCCTCATGCGGAAACAGGAACGAAGCTCCCGCAGACAGTGAAATTTCTGAATTCGAGATACACAAGAAACTCTTGACCGCCGACCGCAGTTACCGTGTTGAGACAGACTACGGGACGGTATATCTTGAAATGTATACCTCGGTCCAGTGGCCGGAGAAATTTGGCGGCAATGACATAAAGGTGCTTCAGGACTCTCTGCTGAATTTCGCATATTCAGACACTACTTCGGTTTCTATCCGCGACGCAATCAATAAGTATCTTGACGATACGTCGTTTGTGGAAGGTGTGAAGAATATAGTGCCTGTCGATACGCTTCCGTCTGACTCGATGACATATTTCAGCAGCGTGACCGGCTCTGTCTTGGATCTTGACGAAGAGATGGTCACCTATCAGCTCGTGTCGTCGTCTTATCTCGGAGGTGCGCATCCGATGACGACCGTCCGTCCATTCACCTATGATTTCGCCAACTCGCAGGTGCTCGACAATTCAAACATATTCCGCCACGGGACTCCGACCGATTCAATCGTTCCTGTCATCAAGGAGGCTCTTGCCCGCCAGCTCGGAGTGTCTGTCGGCGGTCTAAGGAACGCAGGGGTGTTTGCCGACCAGCTGACTTATCCCGGCATTCCGTACATCTCCGGCAATACGCTCTATTTCCACTATGACCCTTACGAAATCGGGCCATATGCAATGGGCTCGGTTGATGTGGCCGTCTATCCATATGAGATCGAACGCTTCCTTCAGCCATCGGTGATACGCCTGTTTGACCAAGGGTTCTGACATTCGCGGCCCCGCTCTCCGGCAGCCTGTAAAAAAACAGCGGCAGTTTTGCTGCAAGTATCTCTTTAATTTATTATCTTTGCCTTCGGGCGGAATTTGAATTCCACCCGAAGGCAATTTTATAAATTTACCTAATACCTTAATAGACATATCAATGGAAGAAGTTAAAGTCATAGCCCGTTCGCTAATGGAATTTCTTGACAAGAGTCCTGTCAATTTTCTCGCTGTCAAGACCGTCGGAAGCCGGCTTGACGATGCGGGATTCATGCGCCTTGATCCGCGTGAATCATGGAAGCTCGAACCGGGTGGAAAATACTATATAACCAAGAACTCAAGCGCCATATTCGCCTTTGTCGTCTCGACTGAAGGACCTGCGTCGGGATTCCGCATTATCTCGGCCCATTCCGATTCGCCCTGTCTGTGTGTCAAGCCGAATGCCGAGATGATCAGCGACGGCGGGGTCGTTAAGCTGAATGTCGAAGTCTACGGCGGCCCGATTCTCTACACATGGTTTGACCGTCCGCTTTCGCTGGCCGGACGTGTGGTGCTCCGCTCCGACGATCCGCTCAACCCGCGTACGGAGATTGTCAGATTTGACCGTCCGCTGCTCACAATACCCCACCTCGCCATCCATTTCAACCGTGCGGTCAACGAGGGCAACCCTCTCTCGAAGCAGAAAGACATGCTTCCTGTGATCGCTATCGTCAGGGAGGCGGCTGAAAAAAACAATATGCTTCTGCGCTGTGTAGCCGAGGCTGTCGGATGTGCTATGGAGGATATTCTTGATTTCGACCTCTCGCTGTTTGACACCACTCCAGCCTGTCTCGTAGGGCTTGACGAGGAGTTTCTGACATCAGGTCGTCTCGACGACCTGAGCATGGTTCACGGCGCGATGACTGCCTTGCTCGAAACTTCGTCGACAAAACAGACCCGCGTGATGGCTATCTTTGACAATGAGGAAACCGGCTCGGGCACTAAGCAGGGTGCTGCCTCGCCTGTGCTGATGCAGCTTCTGCGTCGCATAGTCACTTGTCTCGGCGGCAGTGAGGAGGACTATCTGCGCAGCATCGACAAGTCGTTTATGGTCTCGGCCGACAACGCTCATGCCTACCATCCCAACTATCCCGAGAAGTATGACCCGACCAATCATCCGGTGGTCGGCGGCGGTCCTGTAATCAAAATCAACGCCAACTGCAAATACATGACCGATGCCGAATCGGCAGCCGTATTCAAGTCAATCTGCGAGAAGGCCGGTGTCCCGTGCCAGTATTTTGTCAACCACAGCGATGTGGCCGGCGGTTCGACTCTCGGCAATATCCTGACATCGCAGATCGATCTTCGCGGTGTGGATATGGGCGAAGCCATCTGGGCGATGCACTCGGTGCGCGAGACAATGGCCACACGCGACCACGTCTATACGATACGCGCTTTCAAGACTTTCTTTGACCTCTGAAAATAAAGGGTACAGAAATTCATAAATTACCCCCGGATAACAGGTTCTTGTTTCACTGCTCGGAGATTGTTGAGTGAGGAGTCCTTTGTAACTCCCATCACGCTCGCCGGGTGCCTGAAATAAAAAATCTGTTATCCGGGGGTAATTTATGAATTTCTGTATCCTTTATTTTTGAACTCTTTTGGAGTATAGATACAGATTAGTGATGTTTGCGGTCCATCGCATACCATGCGTAGGCGATGTAGGCGAGGACGAAGGGTATGATGACCGACACCCAGCTCATGCAGGTGAGAGTGAAGTGGCTCGACGAGCTGTTGAAGATTGTGAGCGACGACGATGGGTCGGCCAGCGAGGGGTAGTAGGGTGTGTTGTTGTAGCCTGCAACCCAGAAGAGGGCGAGGACAACGAGGACAGTCCCGATGCCGCTCCACCATATTCCGGATGTCCAGTGCGAGGCAAACGCGGAGCGGATGATTGCATAGAGCACCATGACCACACCCACGAGGAAAGATGCGAGCGCCCACGGCATGTCGATGAAATTGAAGAAATATTTGAATTCTCTGACGGTGAACTCACTCTGCCTTCCGTCGATGCTGCCGTCGAATGTTGTCTCAAGCGAGTCGGCAGTCAGGAGCAGCCCGACGAACAGGAGGAAGAATATCAGGAACACCACGGCGTTGACGAGCACCCGGCGACGGTTGGCGCGGAAGAAGGCGTCGTCCTGCTTGTTGTTGTTCATCAGATAGAGTGCGGCCTGTGTGCGGGCGAGGAAGAGGACTGCAAAACCGAGTATGAGGTTTTTCCAATAGAATATGGCTTCGAATCCGTGAGAGGGTGCCCATGTCGAGATGACGGGGGCGATTGTGTCGAGCAGATTGCCTTTGGAGACAGTGAACTCAGCTCCGAAGAAGAACATCGACACAGCCACGCCGAGCAGCACGCAGCCGACACAGCCGTTGATGAAAAGAAAGGTGTCGTAGGTGCGTGTGCCGTAGAGATTGCCTTTCTTTGCACGGAATTCGTAGCTCACGGCCTGCAGAACGAAGCTGATGAGGATGAGCATCCACAGCCAGTAGGCACCTCCGAAGCTGGTTGAGTAGAACAGGGGGAAGGATGCGAAGAATGCTCCGCCGAAAACGACGAGAGTGGTGAACGACAGTTCCCATTTGTGGCCGAACGAGCCGATCATGCGTCGCGAGGCTTCGGAATTGTCGCTGACACTGAGCAGGAATGTCTGTCCGCCCTGCACGAAAAGCAGGAAGACGAGGAGTGCGCCGAGTATGGAAATCAGCAGCCACCAGTATATCTGTAATGATTCAAGTCCCATGAGTTAATGGCATTTTAGGAGATGGATAATGCTTTTGTTGTGTATTTCTGTCACCTTAATATTCATTCCGGTCAGAGCCGTTGCGGATCTGATTGACCATGATGGTGATTTCGGCGATGAGCAACGCGGTGAAGACGGCCGCGAACATCCAGAACGTAAGCTGCACGGTCGAGGCGGATATCGCTGATATGGCCGCTTTGTTAGGCATCAGTCCTTCGATGATCCACGGCTGACGGCCGACTTCGGCAGTGACCCATCCGGCTTCGGAGCATATCCAGACCACGGGGATGGTGAGAATGGCTACCCATTGCCACCAGCATTTTTCCCAAAGCCGGCTTCCCTTGAGCGAACTGAACACGGCGATGATGAAGAACAGAAGCAGGTAGCCTCCAGCCATCACCATGATGTGGAACGAGTAGAAGGTCATCGCTACCGGGGGCACTGCCTCCTCGGGGCTGTCGAGATAGCCGTAGCCGAAATAGCGGTAATCTTCCTTGAGTTTGGCGCGTGCTTCCTCCATAGCCGCATGGTCGCCCTTGGCCATTGCGGTGTCGAATGCTCGCAGTGATTCGTGGGCACGCTTGCCGATGGCTATGCGCTCGGCGTAAGAGTCGGTGCGTATGGTGTCGCCTTCGGGAGTGAGTTCGATTCCGTTGAGGAGGTCGTCGATACCGGGAACGAAGCTGTGTGGATCATGGTTGGCGAGAATTGACAGTCCGTAGGGGATCGAAATCTCAAACAGGAAGGGGTCTTGTCCGTCGTTGGGCTTTTTTGATGGATTGAGGATGCCGACACCGACGATTTCCTGTCCCGGTTTGCCTTTGTAGAGCCCTTCCATCGCGGCGAGTTTCATCGGCTGCACTCTTGCTACCTGCACGGCGGAGCCGTCGCCTGTCCAGAGAGTGAGCAGGATTCCGACAAGCCCCACCCATCCGGCTATGCGGATTGAGTCGAGTGCGAATTCGCGGCGGCGTTTTTTCATCATGTACCATGCGCTGACACCGCAGACAAACACAGCGCCTACGACCCAGCCGTCAAACACGGCATGGAAAAATTTGTTGATTGCCACAGGCGATAGCACTACGTCCCAGAAGTTGTCCATGATGTTGCGCATCTGTCCGGGGTCGAATTCCATGCCGACGGGATATTGCATCCATGCGTTGGCGATAAGAATCCACAGCGCGGAGATTGACGCTCCGAGTGCCGTCAGCCATGTCGATGCGAGATGGAATCCGGGGCTGACTTTTTTCCATCCGAAAAACATGACTGCTATGAAGGTGGCCTCCATGAAGAAGGCGAGCAGTCCTTCGATGGCGAGCGGCGCTCCGAAGATATCGCCGACAAACCAGCTGTAGTTTGACCAGTTTGTGCCGAATTCAAATTCGAGAATGATACCGGTGGCTACGCCCATCGCAAAGTTTATCCCGAAGAGTGTCATCCAGAACTTTGTTGTGTGAAGCCATTTTTCATTCCGTGTGCGGTAATAGATGGTCTCCATTATGCCGACAATCACGCTCAATCCGAGTGTGAGCGGCACAAAGAGCCAGTGATACATGGCGGTGAGGGCGAATTGCCATCGCGACCAGTCGACTACGGTCATCAGATCATCCATAAGATTTAAGTGAGATGTGGTTAGTAAAATAGTTAAAGTTGTGAGTCAGAGTTTTTGGTCTGTACAGTCGTTTTTCAGCGGTTGAGGAGTGAGGAGCGGACGGCTTCGGCCCTTGCGGTGTCGTTGTCGTAGTCGCGTTTGAGAATGTCGGGGAAGAAAAACAGTTTGAAGATAAAGAAAATAATAAACAGTTTGAT
Source organism: Duncaniella dubosii (assembly GCF_004803915.1). Classification (NCBI taxonomy): domain Bacteria; kingdom Pseudomonadati; phylum Bacteroidota; class Bacteroidia; order Bacteroidales; family Muribaculaceae; genus Duncaniella; species Duncaniella dubosii. Next base: position 752,839 of record NZ_CP039396.1, on the reverse strand, counting down.
GAGTATCAGCAGCCATAGTTTTTTCCCGACCGTCATGCTGCGGAAACCGTCGGCATAGAATCTCACCACCTTTCCGGGCCATGCCGGGAAACGTGAGAAGAGCCTGTCTGTTGGATGTGAGTTTTTTTCTGCCATGCCGGTCAGCCTTGTTGCGGCGTGTTTTGTGAACGATGTTATTTTCCTATAACACTCTATTGATGATTAATGTCGGAGGCGAATATACGATTTTTTTTATTGATATTGATTTTTTTGCTGTTATTTAACAGTTTGGATAATTTTAAGATGTTGGGATAAAAACTTATCTTTGCGCAGTGAAATGTGCCGGCGGCCTGACGGAATCCACCCGTGTCAGACCATGTGGCATGTGTCCTGAATAATGCCTTGAATCTGTAACTCAATAGAATTTATTTACAAACTAAAAATGAAACGATCGTTATTTTATGCAGCCGGCATGCTGATGCTGGCTTCCTGCTCGCAGGACTCGAAATCAAGCTATGTAGTGACTGTCAACACAGACGAGAATCTAAATGACAAGACTGCCTATATCATCGACTTCGATACGGAGGAGAAGCTTGACAGTGCGGTAGTGGCCGGCGGTGTGGCCACATTTACCGGCAAAATCGATGCTCCACGTCTCGTCGCTCTATCGATAGACGGCAAGGGGTTCGGAGACTTCTATCTTGAAGCAGATTCGATTCTCGTTGAGAACGGAGCTGTCGAGGGCGGTGAGCTTAATGCGAAGAATCAGGCTTACTGGACCGAGCGCATGGCTGCCATCGAGGAGTTCCGCAATCTTCCTGACTCAGTGCAGCAGTCGCGCTACGAGGAATTCCAGACCCGCATCAATGACGCGGAAGACAAGCTCAGGGAAGAGAATATGGATAACCCTCTCGGGTATTATTACTTTGTCTACGGTCCCGCCCGCAGGATGAACCTCGCTCAGCTTGACTCGGCTATAGCCGCACATCCGTCGCTTGGCGAATACAAGCGTATCCAGAAGATGCGTCAGGCATTTATCAATCAGGAGGAGACATCTGAAGGCAAGATGTTCAAGGATTTCGAAGTGACCTACAATGACTCCACTTTCCGTCTCAGCGACTATGTGGGCAAAGGCAAATATGTGCTCGTCGATTTCTGGGCCAGCTGGTGCGGTCCGTGCATCCGTCAGACAGCCGTCATCAAGGATCTTTACAAGGAATATGGTCCAAAAGGTCTTGAAGTCATCGGTGTTGCTGTCTGGGATAAGCCTGAGGACACTCTCAAAGGCATAGAGTCTCACGAACTTCCTTGGAAGAACATTCTCAATGCCCAGAGCATCCCGACAGAAATCTATGGCATTCAGGGTATTCCCTGTATCATTCTCTTTGGCCCTGACGGTAAGATCATCAGCCGCGACAAGCAGAACGATGATCTCCGCAATGATGTGGCCAAGGCTATGGAGCCGGCTAAATAACAGGTCTCTTATCAGAAACATCCTTTGTAGAAACAACGCCCGGTCTGAGTGTGGATGCTCAGCCGGGCGTTTTCTGTTCGAGGTCGAGAAGGAACTGTTTGGCGGCGAGACCACCTGCATAGCCGGTCAGAGAGCCACTGCTGCCTATGACTCTGTGACACGGGACGAAGATTGAAATTGCGTTTGCTCCGTTGGCGTTGGCCACGGCTCTCACTGCAGTGGGATTGCCAACGCGCAGTGACAGCGACGAGTATGATTCGGTCGTGGCGTAGGGGATGTCGAGGAGGTGTCGCCACACTTCTTTTTGAAACGGAGTTCCGACAAAGAGCAGAGGGATGTCAAATTCGGTCCGTTTCCCGGAGAAGTAGTCGTCGAGCTGCTTTATGGTTTCTTCAGTACAGGCTGATACACCCGATTCCGTCCCGCAGCCGAGACCTTTGGCAATCCGTATGACGATGTCTGTGTGTCGCTGTCGGGCTGTCCAGTCACAGAGGCAGAGCCTGCCGTCGCAGCTGCCAAGCTCCAGTGTTCCGCATGGCGATTGGTATGATGTCAGATATATTTTTCGGTTCATGGTTTCAGCGGAATATGTTTGAATTGAAAAAACTCACTGTCCGACGGGTAAATCGTCGCGGACAGTGAGTTTTCTGTTTGAGTAATTCGTCAGCGCTGTGCTTTATGCCTTCTTGGCATTGCGGCGGCTGTCGGTGATGTAGGCTACGGGAGCTGCCAGGTAGATTGTGGCGAGTGTGCCGATGATTACACCGAATATCATTGCGAATACGAATGAGCGGATGGCATCACCACCGAGGATGAAGATACAGAGAAGTACAAGGAGGGTTGACGATGAGGTCATGACTGTACGTCCGAGTGTCGAGTTGATTGAAGAGTTGATGGTGGTGAAGAAATTCTGCTTGGGATAGAGACCGACGTTTTCACGCACACGGTCGAAGACTACCACGGTGTCGTTGATCTGATAACCGATAACTGTAAGGATAGCGGCGATAAACGACTGGTCGATTTCCATTGCGAAGGGAAGACGCCCCAGAAGAGCGAGTAGAAACCGATGATGGTGAATGCGGTGAATGCGACAGCTGCGAGTGCGCCGAGCGAGAATGCGATGTTGCGGAAACGGAGCAGGATGTAGAAGAACATGGCGAGGAGCGCGAGGATGACTGCGATATAAGCGTCGGTGCGCATGTCGTTGGCCACGGTCGGACCTACTTTCTGCGATGACATGATGCCGATGTTCTCGTTTGTTGTCGAGAAGTCTTCGATGCTCATGCCGTTGAGTTCGTTCTGGAGACCCTTGTAGAGAATCTGGGTGATTTCGTTGTCGATGCCTTCCTCGTCAGAGTCGATCTTGTAGTTGGTCGAGATGCGGACCTTGGTGTCGTCGTCGATGGTGATGACGCTGAGCTGAGCACCGTCGAAGAGAGGTGCGAGTTGAGCCTGCAGTTCGTGGGTCTTGACGGGATGGTCAAACTGAACCACGTAGTTGCGTCCACCGGAGAAGTCGATGCCCTGATTGAGACCGCGGGCGAAGAGGGAGATGATAACCACGAGAACCACAGCGCCTACGATGCCGAAGCTGACCTTGCGGGCACCGAGGAAGTTGAAGTTCGTGTTAGAGAACATCTTCGATGAAATAGCGGTGGTGAAGGTGAGTTTCTCGAAGGGCTTGGTCTTGGCACACATTATATAGATAAGGCGTGTCAGATAAACCGCAGTGAAGAACGAACAGATGATACCGATGATGAGGGTAGTGGCGAAGCCCTTGATAGGACCTGTACCGAAGAGGAGGAGGATCACACCGGTGATGATAGAGGTAAGGTTTGAGTCAAAGATGGCAGAGAATGCGTTGGCATAACCGTCGGCGATTGCTGTGCGGATGCTCTTGCCGGCTCGGAGTTCTTCTTTGGTACGCTCATAGATGAGCACGTTGGCATCGACAGCCATACCGAGCGCGAGCACGATACCGGCGATACCCGAAAGGGTAAGCACAGCCTGGAAGGATGCGAGGATACCGAATGTGAAGAAGATGTTGAATATAAGCGCGATGTTGGCGATGATGCCGGGGATGAAGCCATAGAAGAGGCACATGAAAATCATGAGCAGAACGATGGCCACAACGAACGACCACATACCCTGCTGGATGGCCTGTTCACCGAGTGACGGACCGATTACAGTGTCGGAGATGATGTCGACCTTGGCTGCCATCTTACCGCTCTTGAGCACGTTGGCAAGGTCCTTTGCCTCGTCGGTGGTGAAGTTGCCTGTGATCTGTGAACGTCCGCCTTCAATCACCGAGTTTACGTTAGGAGCTGAGTAGACCTGATTGTCAAGCACGATTGCCACCTGCTTGTTGAGGTTGGCTGCAGTGATGCGTGCCCACTGGCGTGCGGCTTCGGGCTTCATGTTCATCGACACGTAGTTGCCGCCCTGCATTGCGTCATAGTCGCTTGTTGCGGCAGTGATTACGTCACCGCTGAGTGCGGGCTTGCCGTTAGAGGTCTTAAGAGCCACGAGCTGGTAGATGTTGACATTGCGCTTGCCGCGAACTGAGTCGTCGATCTGTACGACCTGAGGTTTGAATTCCCATGCAAGCTTGATGTTTGCGGGGAGAATTCCTTTTGCAACAGGCGATGCGAGTATGGCATCGATGGTGTCGCGGGCGGTGTCGAGCGCTGATCCGACGGTGATTGTCGGGCCGCCTACCTGAAGGAAGTAGTCGAAGAGACCCTTGCCGTTGCCGGTGGTGTCGTTGCGGAGAGCGTTGTCAATGTTCTGGAGCATCGGGGCGATGTCGGCGAACTGGGCTGTCTCGTAGAATTCGAGGTTGGCGCTTGATTTGAGAAGCTCACGCACACGGTCGTGTTCTTTCACACCGGGGAGTTCGAGAAGAATCTGGCCGTCCTTTTCAAGTTCCTGAATGTTGGGAGCCACGACACCGAACTGGTCGATACGGGTGCGGAGAACGTTGGTCGAGCTGCTTACGCGGTCCTTCACTTCCTGACGGAGTGAGTTTTTGATAGCGTCGAAGCTGTCGCCGCGCTTAACCTGATCCTTGAATACAACTGAAAGGTCGCCCTGCGGATCGAGCTTGCGGTATTCGTTGCAGAACACGTCGATGAAATCGTTGCTCTTGTTGGCGCGTGTGATCGAATCGGCGCTTTCTACGGCACGCTCGAAGTAGGGGTTGCCCTCTGCGTTGGCCATTGAGCGAAGGATGTCGGGGACTGAAACCTGAAGGGTGACGTTCATACCCCCTTTGAGGTCAAGACCGAGGCCTACGCCGAGTTTCTGTACTTCGTTAAAAGTATAGCCTAAATAAACTTTTTCGTTTGCGATGTTCTTGATGTACTCGCTGTAGGCTTTACGTTTAGTTTCAGGGCTGTTGTTGTCCTTGGCCGCTTCGATGGCTGCATATTCCGACGCTTTCTTCTCATAGTGATTGGTCACCAGCGAGAATGAAAGGTAGAACAGGCAGATAAGCACCATGAAGATGGCAATCACGCCTGCAACAACACTACCCAAAGATCCTTTGCTTTGCATGTGGTTGAGTGATGTATTAAAAAATAGTTAGTTAATGATTTTTATTGATCGGTTTTCATGGAATAAGGGGGAAGCCCCCTAATTTCAGCTTGCAAATATACGAATTTTCTTTTAATTAGAGCCATTGGTGTGGACTTTTTGCCTCTTTTTTGGCCGGAGAGGGTGTCGGGGATATATATTTAAGATTAAATAAGATAAAATTGTGTGATAAAATACTGTATATACAGTTTATTTAGTTACCTTTGCGGGGCATCCGGTCTTGGATTGGCCACGGGCACAAGGCCGGTTATTATGAAAACACAGCAGATATTGCTTATGAACACATTATGCACAAACTTTCTCATTCTTGTCTCAGCCTTATTGCTTACAGGGTGTAACGACGGGATATTTGTCAGTGATGTCCCTTCGCCTTCGGAAAGTCAGCTTGACATTCCAGACGGCGGGGAGGCTATGTTTACATTTCCTACGAAATATCTTGACCATATCAGTGTGATGTTGCCTGAAACTGGAGGGCAGATGCTTTTACTCCTGACGGGATGTGGGATGAACTTGACGAGCCTTACCCGATTTATACCGTATATGACCACAATTTCACAGGAGAGTGGTTTGATGATGCAGGAGCTGTCGACTCAGAGAACTGGGGTGACGGCTACTATGCGTCGTTTTATGACGTGAGGGGTGGAACTCCGGAAAATGTGAGGCGCATGACACTCAAGAATGCCTTGACGGAGTTTGAGCTGGCATGGGTCGGCCCGGGACAGATTGCAGTAAAGGCGATAAAGAATCTGACCGGCCATACGATCGAGGGGAGCATATCGCTCGGTTATTCGTTCAAGAGTGAGAGTGTCGGTTTCAGACTCGCCCCGTCACTGAAGGCTGATGACCGCTATGAGGTGACCGGTATCAGATATGACGAGGACGAAGAAATCAGAAGCCTCTATGTAAAAGATTCGATTTCAGTTGATTTTGATAATCAGAGGGCGGACACGGTGGTGTATAGGTTTCCAATCGCAGATTTTTGCCGTGTGTATGTCGACTACAGTATCAATCCGGACCTTAAGGTGAGGTTTGACGATACTGCCGGATTTCCTGATGTGGAGATTCCGACTTTCAGATATCAGCCGGAAGGGGGATGGATCAGAGGCCAACTCTGGGGCGAGAAAGTCCCGTTTTCATTTGGCGAGCAGGTGTCAGTGCCCGCTTTTGACAGTGCTCTGTGGTATGAAGGTACGTTTGACAGGGCGTATGTCATTACTCTGCCTCCTCACACATGTTTCAGAGGCGTGTTTATTGTCGAACGTCTCGACATCGCTACAATAGCCAATCTGAGGATAAGAAACAGAGCCGATGGCAGAGAAATGGAGATACCCGTAAAGGTCAGGGTGAACCAGCCCTACGATTTCAGAATGAAATATGATAAATTCAGTCTTGATGAAAAGATATAGAAACGTTAAGATCAGTCGGCTTGTGAGGCTGGTGCGCCGTGTGCTGACGGCAGTGGCGATGCTGTGTGCAGTTGATGCCGTGGCAGAAACCACGCAGACAGATACGTGTGGTCGCGGTAGTCAGATCATACATCATATTGGTGTGGATGTGCGCGGAGCGTATGTCGCGCCCGCGCGGGACGCTGTCAAAAGAACTTATATAGGCTCGCCGGAAAAGGACGCTGCAATGTCGTGGCATCTAAAATATTCGTTCGGCTATTCGGAGACCACGCGCACAGGCCGTCTCTATCCCGGGGCTTATCAGGGCATCGGTGTCGGGTCTACGACGTTTTTTGCCAATAATCTGACCGGCATGCCTGTCACGGCCTATCTGTTTCAGGGTGCGCCGATTGTCAGACTTGCAAAGGGGCTGACGTTTGACTACGAGTGGAATTTCGGCGCATCGTTCGGATGGAAGAAGTATAACGAGGACAGTAATCCGATCAATGTGATTGTCGGGTCGCCTATCAACGCATATATCAATCTCGGATTCATGCTGAGCTACCGTCTGGATGCCAAGTGGAATCTGACGGCCGGAATTGACCTGACGCATTATTCAAACGGTAACACGGCGCTGCCTAATCCGGGTGTCAATACGCTTGGCGGAAGGGTAGGGGTGACGTATACGCTCAACGGCGACAGGAGGACCGGCGCGCTTGCCGACAATTTCGAAATAGAGCCGATGAAGCCACATCTGAGCTATGATCTGGTTATCTACGGAGCTGTGCGGAAAAAAGTGGCCGACCTGAACGGGCCTGAGGAACTGCCGGGTCATTTCGGTATCGCGGGCCTTAATTTCGCTCCGATGTATAATTTCAACCGTTTTTTGCGGGCTGGAGTGTCGCTCGATGTGCAATATGACGAGAGTTCGGATATAAGGAGCTATTGGATCGAAGGGACTTACGGGGACGAGGTGAAATTCTATCGTCCGCCGTTTTTCCATCAGGTTTCGTGGGGGCTTTCGGCTCGCGGAGAGCTTGTGATGCCTATTTTCTCGATTAATGCCGGTATGGGCTACAATCTGTTTGGCAACACGGATGCCAAGAATTTCTATCAGGTGCTGGCTCTGAAAATACATCTCGCACGGAGTTTCTTTCTTCATGTCGGCTATCAGCTCAATAGTTTCAAGAATCCCAATAACCTGATGATAGGTGTGGGCTACCGTTTCCATGACCGCCGGTAATGGCAGGTGGATTCAAGAAATTACAGGCTTCAAAGAAGGGTAGGGAAATAAAAAAATAACAGATTTTTATTACCTGTCATCCGTGAAAGCCGAAAGGCGTACTGCCAATCAATCTTTCGTTGTTCGGATGTCTCGAATAAGAATCTGTTATTTTTTGTTGTTTTATGAATTTCAGTGTCTCAGTTGCCCTGATGACTTGGCCGGCTTATTTTTCGTCCGGATGGTCTTCACGCCAAGCCTCGTCGGGGTGGCAGCCTGAACCGTCGAAACAGTGGGTGCACAGGCGGCACTTGGGGAGACCGATGCTGTCGATGAGATTTTCAATCTTGCTGAACTGGAGGGTTGTGAGTTCGAGCTGACGGGCAATCTCGTTGACCATGCGGTTGTATTCCGGCGTTCCTGTTGTGGCATATACATCGAGTTTTGCTTTGTCGTCGCCCTCGAAATCCTTGATGATACGGCGAGTGATAAGTTCGAGATCGCTTTTCGATGCAGTGAAGCCGATGAACGGACATCCGTAGACCAACGGTGGACATGAAATGCGGGCATGGACTTCCTTGACACCGCATTCGAAGAATGTGCGCACGTTGTCGCGTAGCTGAGTGCCTCGGACAATTGAGTCGTCGCAGAAGACCACGCGCTGGCCGTCGAGAATCGCACGGTTGGGGATGAGTTTCATTTTTGCAACGAGGTCGCGGCGCGACTGGTGGCCCGGTGTAAAGCTGCGCGGCCATGTCGGGGTGTATTTCAGCACGGCGCGACGGTAGGGGATGCCGCGTCCTTCGGCATAGCCGAGTGCATGGCCTACGCCTGAGTCGGGGATGCCGCATACGCAGTCGGCTTCAGTGGGGTCTTCCTCTCCCATTTTCCGGCCGCCGTTCTCGCGTGTGTATTCGACGTTGATTCCGTCGTAGTCGCTTGCGGGGAAGCCGTAGTAGACCCATAGGAACGAACAGATCTGTTCGCGTCGCGCAGGGGCTTGGAGCACTTCCATGCTGTCGGGGCGCAGTCTGACGATTTCGCCCGGACCTACGTCGCGGACAGTGGTGTAGCCGAGGTTGGGGAATGCGGAAGTCTCGCTTGCGGCCGCGTAGGCTCCGTCTTTCTTGCCGATGACAATCGGGGTTCGTCCGAGGTAGTCACGGGCACATATAATGCCGTCCTCGGTGAGAATGAGCATCGAGCAAGAGCCTTTTACTTTTTTGTAGACGAGATTGATTCCGTCAACAAAATCCTTTCCCATGTTGATGAGCAGTGCGACAAGCTCGGTCTGGTTGATGTTGTTGGCCGAAAGTTCGCTGAAGTGCATGCGTTCGGCAAGCAGTTCGGATGCGATGTCGCGGATGTTGTTGATTTTAGCAACTGTCACTACAGCGTAACGCCCCAAGTGAGAATTGACGATTATCGGCTGAGGGTCGGTGTCGCTGATGACTCCGAGTCCCTGATTGCCGACGAAGCGGTCGAGCTCGTCTTCAAATTTAGAGCGGAAATAATCGCGTTCGAGACTGTGGATTGTGCGGTTGAAACCGGATTCGGGGTCAAAAGTTACCATTCCCGCACGTTTGGTTCCGAGGTGAGAGTGGTAGTCTGTGCCGTAAAACAGATCGTTGACACAGGGTTTGGTCGAAATAGAGCCGAAGAAACCTCCCATGGTGGATTATCCTTAATGATTGGTGCTTTGAAAAATGAAAGTGCAAAGGTAAGCAAAAATCTCAACGTGGCGCAATTGGGAAATGTTAAAATTGAAATGTACTTATTTGAAGGCATTTTCGCGGGTAATTTGGGCCGACAAAGGATAGGTGTATTTGTCGTTATTCATTTCTATTCCGAATTATTCGTAACTTTGCAAAATGAAATCCGAACTGAAGGAATATGACAATATCGACGCTGATGATGCTCAATTCATCAGCGATATAAAGGCGATAGTATATACCGCCAAACAAAAGGCATATCAGGCCGCTGACTTATACCAAGTAGTCAGCAACTGGCTTGTCAGCAGACGCATTGTTGAACAAGAGCAACATGGACAGGAAAGGGCTCAATACGGGAAGCACATTGTTGAGCTTGCTTCCGAGGCTCTAACGGCAGAGTTCGGAAAGGGATATTCTGTTGTAAATATAAAGAGTTTCAGAAAGTTCTATCTGACATTCAATAACTTGCTAATTGGGCAGACGGTGTCTGACCAATCCGAAAACGGCCTTACCATAAAAGGGCAGTCAGTGTCTGCCGAATTGGAGTTGGCAAAAATACTCCCCTCCAATTTGTCTTGGTCACATTATGAACGGCTGATGAGAATCAAGAATGAAGATGAACGTGATTGGTATATGAGGGAAGCTGCCGGAGAGAGCTGGAGTGTCCGTACACTCAACCGTAACATAGGCTCTCAATATTATCATCGTCTGCTTCAGACACCGGAATCAAAGCGTGGTGAAGTCGTCGATGAGATGAAACGGCTTACCGCAGACTATCAGAAAGACCGACATAAATTCCTGCGAAATCCGGTCGTGGCAGAGTTTTTGGGCTTTTCACAAGATGCAGCATACTCTGAAACCAATCTTGAATCTGCGATTATCGACCATCTCCAGAAGTTTATCCTCGAACTTGGCAAAGGGTTTGCTTTTGTCGCGCGTCAGCAGAGGATAAAGACTGACATGGGCGAGTATTACATTGGCCTTGTGTTTTACAACTATATTCTTAAATGCTTTCTGCTCATGGACTTAAAAAGCTCTCAAATATCCTACGAGGATGTGGGGCAAATGGATATGTATATCCGTATGTACGATGAGTTGAAATGCTCGGAAGGCGATAATCCTACAATCGGATTGCTCCTTTGCTCGGAAACAAGCAAAGACTTAGCACGATATTCAATTCTCAAGGACAGCAAACAACTCTACGCTGCCAAATATCTGACATATCTCCCGACAAAGGAAGAATTATCCGCAGAAATTGAGCATCAGAAAGAGATTTTCGCCCTGCAAACGGGCAAGAATCAAGATTAAGCCTTTGCATTTTCTGCATTATACGCATTTTGAGAATTGTAGGCATATGAAAACGACAGACGATTTCTTCATACCTGATAATGAGGTCAAGCTCCCGGAGGAACTTGATTACAGCCAGGTGGATGAATATATCCGCTCGGCAGAGGCTTTTTCCCGCTCCACATATCAGAGCGTCTATATCATCGACTATTTTAAGCAGAATTTTCTGTACGTATCGCCAAATCCGATGTTCCTGTGCGGATTGACACCTGAACAGATGATGAAACTGGGCTACCGTTTCTATCTGGGATATGTGCCGGAAGATGAACAGCAGTTTTTAATTGATTTAAATGAGGCGGGATTTTCATTCCATCAAACAATTCCTGTCAATGAGCGGAAAGACTGGTACATTTCTTACGACTTTCATATACTGAACGGTGGCAAGAAGATTCTCGTAAATCACAAACTGACCCCTCTTGCCTTAACCTCTGACGGTCGTATATGGCTTGCTCTATGCGTTGTGTCAGCATCTACCCACACATTTCCCGGTCATATTGAGATGCACCGTGTAGGTTCTTCGGAATATTTTGAATATAACCAAAACACCCGCAGATGGGACAAACGGCAGATGCCGACTCTTACAGACGGGGAAAAGGCTGTGCTCACTCTCTCGATTCAAGGCTACACCATGTCGGAGATTGCCGACAGAATATGTCTGTCGCCCGACACCATCAAGAAATACCGTCAGCGCATATTCGAGAAACTTGATGTACGCAATATCTCCGAAGCCATAGGTGCCGCTACAAACAACAAGTTACTCTAAATTCTTGCACAGATAAAATCGGGGGAAATGTTTTACCTCGCGCCCGACAGCGATGTTGGCTGTTATCCGTGCACATATATGTGCTGCGGTTTTTAGTGCCGCATGGCGCGTCAAGCCGTTTCTAATGTCGGGTAATGAATCACGCAACCACTCGCAGCCCACTACATTCCAAAATGCGCAGTATCCCGCCATATAGTTAGCGGCCCACAGTCTGAGGTCAGGTTTATCCAATATGTCTTTGTCATCGTCAGGCATTACTATAATAGCCCCCGCTCCATTTACAAAGTCGAATGGCAGGATTATAGGTATAGTCACATCTTTTGAAAAACAAGAACTGCCTTCATTGACATTCTCGGCAATAACATCAACATTACTCGGCATAGGCATTTTATCAAAGCGAGATGTTATTTGAATGGACTCAAAGCCCAACTGTTTGAGTTCGGCTTTGATTTTGTCTATAAATTCTATCGCCCCTATTACCGCTATTCGGCAGTCTTTAATAAGGCGTTTTTCTTCACTTGTCATATTCATAATTGATTTTACACTGCAAAATTAGGACTATCCCCCCTGCTGTGCCATACCCAAAAGTGTATGTTTTCATCTCCAACCGCATTTGTACACTTTTGGGTATGGCAAGGAATTTTTAACGGTCGTAACTTTGCACTAAAATAATTGAAAACTTTGTCATGGTAAGCAACATCGCAAATCGCAACGTCTCTCTTATATTTGCAATTTCTTCATTTGTAGGCCTTTTATATTGTATATACAGTGTAATTTTCCACGGCTCAAAATGGATCGGTCTTTGTCCTATTGTGATTTCAACATGTATATTCACGAAATTTTATTTAACTTACCGAAGAGAGATTAAAAGAGGCAACATTTATGGTAAAGTTAATCCTTTTAGGTAAAATACTGTATTCTGCAAGCAAAATGGAGTGAAACTCAATTGTATGTAGACATATTATGTTTACCTAAATCCGCTCTTCATTATAGTACTGTGCCATACCCAAAAGTGTATGTTTTCACCTCCAACCGCATTTGTACACTTTTGGGTATGGTAAGGAATTTTAATCAGCTATACCTTTGCATTGTGAAAATTCAAAACACCAATGATATGAAGCATTTATTTATCGCACTAATGGCAGCAGCATGCATATTGCCTACACATGCTCAAAAGGAGCAACAGCTTCAAGAGGTGACTGTGGTTGCCTCGCGCACAACAAACAATGCCGAAGGCTACACCACCAATCTTCGGGGTACGGACATCGCAAAGGGAAGCCCGCTGTTGATGTACTGGGATTTCTTCCAAACATATCCCGAGAGAATGGCAACTTCAAAATCAACGGCCTCTCCGCAAGCGAGATTTATGTTGACGGCGTGAAGCTCTCAGACCTTTCGGAACTGAACAATATTCCGGGTGAGATGATAGACAAAGTTCAGGTCAAATATCTTGCCGGAGCGGACCAGAACGCCTCGCTCAGCGGAGGTACAATAATGATCACGCTCCGCCGTCCTCCGGAGGGTGGTTATTATGGCAGTATCTCTGCAAATGCCGATTGGTACAGAAGCTGTGGGTTCGGAAACGAAGGAATCAGTGGCATGATAAACTACCGATATAAGGGGTTAAGCGTGTATGACAACCTTTATGCCGGGGCAACCAAGGTTAAGGACAATTCAGAACAGACAATGACGGGTGACAACCTTCATACATTTCTCACAGAGTCATCCAAATTTCACGGCTTCGATTTCAGAAACCGTCTTAGCCTCACGCAGCAGTTCAACTCAGGTGCTCAACTCGGAGGCAGCTATCTGGTATCTTTGTATCGTCCGCATCCTTCATCTGTATCAGACAATGAAAGTCTGACTTCATCAGTCAGCAGTCGCAAAAATATTGTACTACAGGAAGGGACTCTTCGATTCTTACAACCGCTTCCCTCTCGTGGCTCTCGTATGGAGCTTACAGCCGATTACCTGAATCGCCACAGCCGGAACAACAGCAGCTATTTCATGAATTCTGAGAAGACTGCCGTCATAGAAGAAACCGACAACCTCAATCTCTGGAAGTTCAAGGCCGATTTCATCTATCCCTACAGTCGTACGCTCGTATGGAAATTCGGAGCTTCAGCGCAATTGATATCCTCAAAATACACTCCGACCGATATCGTTGAAAGTGACCGTTTTGAGACAAGCGACATTCCAACCAAGACAACCGGATTCACATCTATAGTCTATGCCTCGGCACAAGGAAGGGTTTGGAAACTCAAATACAGCGCTGGTGTCAATTGGCAGCTTAATCGCATTTCCTACGAAGACTGTTCCGTCGACAAAAAAAATACAAATACCCAATGGTCGATAAATCCGACCGTACAGGTAATGATGCCTTTCGGCTCTAAAATGAACCATGCTCTTATGCTCAGTTATAAGCGGACTCTCAGCGATATCCCATACACAGCCATATCATCGATAATCAACTGGAGCGACACTTACAATTATACCGTGGGCAATCCTGATTTGAAAGCACAATCAGCCGACATAGTAATGGCCGGATTATCTCTGCTCCGAAATAAAATTAATCTGACAGCTCTTTACGCACATTCTCACGACCGAATCTATTGGCAAACATTCCAGAACAAGGTGACTCCCGATGTGTTCTATACCAAGCCGGTGAATATCAACGGACAAGGCGTTTGGGGATTCGGTGCGGAATGGATGGAATCACCAACTAAATGGTGGCGTTTCAAACTTTCCGGGAGAATTGAAATCACTCCCGAGAACACAACGCTTGACGGAATACATTATAACAAGACCCGTTTCAAGGAATATTTCTATTTCAACAATAATTTCCGATTCGGTCACGGCTGGGGCGGTATGCTAAACGTCAACTTCGAGCCAACCTATCGCACTCTCGACCGCACATACCATGCTGTTTACAATGTGAACGGGCAGATTTACAAGACAATTCTTGGCGATAATCTTCAAGTCGCATTGGACTTTACCCCATTAGGCAACCGTCGCAAGCTCGACCGACAAGCCGGAGCGAACAAGGTGTCATATAAGTACACCACCCCCGTACAATATGTCGGATTCTCGCTTACATGGAACTTCTCCGGAGGTAAGAAGGTGGATGTAAACGTAGTGGACGGTATTCAGGATTATCACGAAACAAAAGACAACAGATGATATGAAAGCAATACTTCTAACAATATTAGCAATCATAGCGGTAAGCCTCTTCTCCTGCAGGCACACAGAATCGGATTACGAAACTGAACAGGCTGAATTTCAGAAAGAGCAAATGGAATTAGCCGAGGAACAGGCAGAACTGGAAACGGAGCAAGGAGAGCTTCGCCGAGAGTATGCCGAGATGAAGAAGGAATATCTCCGCGAAAAGGCTGAATTTCAAAAAGAGCAAAAGGCACTTCGCAAAAGTGTAAAGAAAGAAAATCCTGCAAAATCAGTAAAGCGAGATACTACTATACACCAACTGACAGATACCGAAATATCAGAACTCACTGATAAGGTTAAATCGGCAGGTCTATGGCCAACCGATAAGTAAAAACAGCTTAATCATACATAGACAAAGACAGGCAGCCCCGGCAGTGATTGTCGGGGTTGCCTGTCTTCGAGTTATCACGAATTATTCATATCCATCTGGTAATGGAGGCTTGGCATATTCGGGTATATGGGGATTTGTCCGCATATCCTTTATTGCTTGGACTTCGCCGGGCGTCAAGCGGGAATGTTGCTCATGTGGCAGAGGCTTCGGTTTTGTTTCTGCCTTTGGCTTTGATTGCTCCCAGAATAATCAACTATGAGTGAAATCGCTCACAATTGTGACCACTCACACATCACTCACAGCCGACCGTAATATTTTTCAGTGTTCCTCGATTTGGGCAAAAAAGAAAAACGCTGAAAATCAAGTGATTTGCAGTGTTTTGCAGCGTTTTGCCGCTTTGCTTTGTGACCCCGGAGAAACCGAGGTTTATCGTTGTAACTAAGTAGTATTCAGAATATTGTAATGCCACGCTTCCCGTTGTTCACGAATTGCACACGGCATTATTTCAATGTTCTTACCCATTATTCCATTAGGGCAATACAAATTTACTGCTTTTTAGGCGTTATTCCTAATTCTGCCTATTAAAATTTGTTGACTGTATTATAGCCATTCATCTTTCAACAGGAAATCAAATAAGCCTGTGAAGTATATACCGTTGTCATCGGTATAAGGCATTATCTCGTCGCCGACAACCACAATCTTCTTGAATGAGTCGGATATTTTCAGGAGAGATGCGAGCTCCTGCTCCCGCTTTTCTTCGGACGGAATCGAGTAAGCAGACTGAATATAATACTTCCGGCTTCCTTTGTTAGCGATGAAGTCTATCTCTCGCTGTGAATATGACATTTTGCCGTCTTTCATTTCACGACTTTCCACTATGCCCACATCTACAAGATAACCGAGAACACGCAGATGATTATATAGAACATTCTCCATTATATGTGTCGGCTCCTGCTGACGAAAATTCAACCTCGCGTTTCTAAGACCGATATCGATGCAGTAGTATTTCTTATTGGTTTCATAATAACGCCTGCCCTTGACATCGTATCTCTCCGCGCTTTCAAACAGGAAGGCATTTTCAAGATAGTCAATATAAGACGATACTGTTTTGGAATCAATCTTCATCTTTTGCACCGATTCGAGGGTATTGGCTATGCGTGCCGGATTGGTAAGCGAGCCAATGGAACTACATAACGAGGTGGCAAGTCGAGAAACGGCAAGTTCATTTCTTACTTTGTTTCTCTCTACCACATCATCGATATAAGTCTTATCCCACAAGTTCTGAAGATAGTTTATTTTCTGCTCATCATCAGTGTAGTGGATAAGACGAGGCATTCCGCCAAAAGTTGAGTACACTTTCCATGCTTCACGAACGTCATAGTGTAACGCCCGATAAAACTCCCTGAATGACAAAGGGAACACCCTGATTTCATCACCCCTGCCACGGAATATAGTCCGTATGTCTTTTGACAGAAAACGGGAGTTGCTGCCGGTCACATAAACATCTATATTGTCATGACCGTTAAGACCGTTTACAAGTCGCTCAAAATTTTCAAGTTCTTGTATCTCGTCAAGAAAGATATAGTAGTTCTCGGTATCGCTCTTTATCTGTGAGTAGATATGATTCTTTACAGCCTTTGGATCAAGAATGTCGAAATCATATTTGTCGTCATCCTTGTCAAAGTCCAAAGCAATGATATTTTCAGAGGGTACTCCTTGAGCGGTGAGATAATCCCGGTATATATGACTTAATAGCCAAGATTTGCCACACCGGCGGGGGCCGGTTATAATTTTTACTTCGCCATTGTCTTTTCTGATAATCAGCTTTTTGAGATAAGAATCTCTTTGTATGTATTTGTCGTGATTCATTCCTATTCCGAATTTACTGCAAATTTACAACATTTTCGAAATACAGCCAAATACGATATTACTGTACGACGGCAATTTGCTTTTCCAAGCCATGATTATGAACGAGTTGATGGATATTTCCCTCAAAATATATAAGTCCGGCTGCTTTATTTTAGTCCGTACTTTTTCCTTTTCACCAAAAGGGTTCTGAGTGATATGCCGAGGAGATTGGCTGCTTGGGTGAGATTGCCGTTGGCATGGACTATGGCGGATGTGATTTTGCTTTTTTCATCGTCTTTTTTTAGTTTGAACTGAATATGTGCGCCGGTATTGGGCGTGTCGAAGTCCAGCTCTTTCGAGGTGATGATTTCTCCGCGTGATTTCAGTACGGCGACACGGACAACGTGTTTCAGTTCCCGGATATTTCCCGACCATGAATGTACACGCATCTCCTTTTGTGCCGAAGCGTCGAAACGCTTTACCTGTTTGTGAAATTCTTGGTTATAATGCCGGAGGTAAAAATCGGCGAGCAGCATGATGTCGTCCTGACAATCCCGGAGAGGAGGTAAGGCAATTGTAAACTCTTTGATTTTATAGAATAACGCCGAGAGAAAGCCGCCCTCAATCACCATCTCTGAAATATCGGGAGAGGCGGTAGCGATTATGCGCGGAGGCTGTTTACAGTTGGCAATGACATGGAGCATTATGGACTGCATATCCGTCGAGAGTTGCTGAATATTGTCGAGTATCACTGTACTACCCTGAGCTTTACGGAATTGTGATGCAACGGCATCCAATAGCGTAGGCTGTTGTTTCGTGTTGTTGTTCAACGCAAGATAATGGAGCGTACCGCAGTCCATCAACACGCACGGTCTGTCGCACTGCTGGCTCATATCGTAAATTTCATGTGCCAGAGGCTCTTTCCCGACACCGCTTTCACCGATTATCATCACATTAAGATTGGTGGGTGCGACAACATGGGCTGCACTGTAAGCCCGCAGATATCCGTCGCTTTTTCGGGAGAACAACAACTGGAAATTGTCATCATCATCTCTGCCGATTAATGTCTTGATTTTCGGTATAAGCAGTTCGCGGATAAGACGCTTGTTGATGTAGTCCTTTGCCCCTGGACGGAACGACGTAACGGCATCCGCAACAGTTTCAACATCGGTAATAACGAATACATTACATCCGATATTCTTATGGTCAAGCCACTCCATCAATTCTACTGCGTTACCGTCTGCCAGTTTGAAATCGCAGATTACAATATCGCCTGTCTTGAATTTCGTCAGCAGTTCTTTGGCTGAGCAGATACGCAAAGTCTGAATTATGTCGGCTCCGAAGCCGGATAAGAGGCGTTTTATCTCATTGGAATCGGATACGTTATCATCACTTATGATTATTTGTCGTGCCATTTTCGGTTATATTTTGAATGAATTGCCGGAGTCAGTCCGTGCAATATTATAACCGAATGTTTACTTTTAATGGATGATTTTGAATAAAATAAATTTGTAATACGCTTGCAGATAATGGAATATGCTGACAGTATTAGCAGCGGATCAAAATATAAGGTTGTAGAAACAATAGATACCTGTCGGATTTTTCTACAAATTAGGAGTAATCTTATTGCCCGACATAAATAAAAAGCGCGCCGAACACGCTTATTGGTAAGGTATCTGGTAAGACCTCTATTAGAAACGTGACGGCACGCTATGCAGGTGCATAGCATAATCATCACGCATTCAATCTAATAGTCAAAAATTTACCAGATTTTATCCAATCTTAAATGCGGTGTTATGTAGTATGTTCAAACCGTCCGACTCTTCGAACGCGATTATGTCTATTTCAAGTGCAAAGTTAGCAATTTTCAGCGAGATTTGCCATCCCTTTACGTCAGCTCGTATTGACGCATCTTGACATAGAGTGTGCTTCGGTCGATTTTCAACAGTTTGGCAGCCATTGTCTTGTTGCCATTTACTTGTCTCAATGCAGCTATTATTTTGGCTTTTTCAACTGCCGGATCTTGCAACTCATATCCGTTGTCGGCATCAGGCTCCGACTGGCTGAAATTGAGGTCGGCTGCCGATATTACATCGGTTTTTGAATGGAAGGCGGCATAAAGTACGGTATCTTTAAGTTCCCTTACATTGCCGGGCCACGGGTGCAGCTTCAACGCTTTGACTGCCGAGGCATCGAGTTTTTTCCTGTGCTGTTCTCTGCTGTGGGCAAAACGTGTCAGGAAATAGTCTGACAACGGCACGATGTCTTCGGTCACCTCCCGTAATGGCGGCACCGTGATGTCAACCGGTCGTAGAGTATAGAACAGATTTGGGCGAAACGTCTTTTCAGACACCATACGACGCAGGTCGGGGTCTGCGGTGCATATAACCCTCACATTCGGATGCTCGTTTTCAAGTATGTGAAGAAGCACCGATTGTTTCTCGAAGTTCAACAACTGCACGTTCTTGATGATGATTGTACCGCCGTCAGCCTTTTTGAATTATCCTTCCATCCGGTTTAGCACTTCGCTACGCAGATTTGCAGGGTCGTGGTTGCCAACCAGAGCCGCGCCGCCGGCTTCTATGACGTTGCATGGCTTTTGTGACCGCGAACTGAGCCTGTAAATCTCTTTTGCGATCTGCTCTTTTCCTGAGCCGCATTCGCCGAAGATGACGGCATTGACGTCCGTCGTGGCAATATTTCTTATTGCCCGCTCAATCCTGGCAAATGCCTCGCTTTGGCGTGGGATAAGCTCGTCAGGGAGCAGGAGCATTGTTCTGGCCGGTCTTGCATACCTGCCCACTGTTTCGACAAGCTGCTTGTCCATTGCCGGACGCTGAATGATGTTGACGGCACCTCCGTCTTTCATCACATCGGCAATATCCAACGGGTTGAGATTGTCCACTATGGCGACTACAGGAAATCCGTATCCCTCAGTCTTCTGCCAGTTGATTAACTCCTGTGCTGTGCCACGGACGAATGTCATCGCCGCAACGATAACTGCGCCCGGTGGCAGTTTCTCTCTACGCTTCGCTGAGAGCGCCAAGGCGATAACGCCACCTCGTCCTTTGCTGCCTCGATTGCCTCGACGGCAATCGGCTCATAGCCGGACTTGACAAGCAAGCCCGAAATAAGCCGACGGTCTGATTCGGAGGCATCTACAATGAGGATCCTGTTCATGTTACGTTGATTTTAGTGTCATTATAATTCAATCGGTAGTTAATATGCTTATGAATAATGAAATCAGTGTAAATAATATTCCAATAATAATAGTCCCAATCCATTGATATTTTGTCCACAATATGCCCGCTATAAGTGTTCCTATGGTTCCCCCGACGAAATATAGTATCATATACAATGTGTTTAGGAAATTTGCATTGACATTGCTGCTTGTTACTACTTTTGTCTGATTGGAGAGATGTATGCATTGCATACCGGCATCAATAATCAGGACTGTGATAACTATGCTTACGAAATATCCATCAAATGCAAGTGCTGTAAACCAAGCGAATAACATTGATAACGCACCGGCAATCGAACATCTCCTACTTCCCCAAGTTTGGGTGTGCTTGCTTAGTATTATCACACATGAAGCACCTGCTATACCGCAGAGCCCAAGACTGCCGATTACATCATCTGAGGCAAAAAACGGGGAGGCTTTCATCCGATATGATATACAACTCCACAGGGCGAAGAAAGATGCGTAGGCGGTTGCAGATCTTGCTGCTGAAGTATGCAGCGTTTTGTTATGCCGCAATAGACTGATCATTGATTTTAGAGTCCCTCTGTAGTTGGACGTTGGCAACGTCTTATCGCCGGGTAAAGTTATCGCTATTGCTATCAGGCATAAAAGCATCACAACGGATGCAAAGAAATAAACGTAACGCCAGGAAATGGCTTCTGATATGATTCCGCTTAGAAATCGGGAGCCTAAAATGCCAATCAATAAACAAGACTGAATTATACCTATGTTCAGAGCCTTGTTTTTAGGCTCGGAATAAAGAGCCGCCATCGGTATAAAAAATTGAGGCATTACAGAACTGATCCCTATTATGAAAGATGATAATTTTATGATAAACAAGTCTTTCGTTATAGCGACTGATAGAAGAGCCATAGAACAGCAAAAATAATCAATTGTTATGATACGCTTTTTTGATAGAGTATTGCCAAGAGGAATGACTATACATAATCCTACGACGTATCCGAATTGAGTAAGCGCGCTGATTATGCTTCCATCATACTCAGAAGCGTGGAAGTCGGAAACAATACTGCCCAATAGCGATTGGTTGTAATAACAATTGGCTACCGAGAAGCCAGTAGCCAATGCCATAATAATAAGAAGGAGTTTTGGTATTCCTTCATTTTCTTTCAAAACACAAGGCATCTTTTCTTAGTTTGTCACGAGCTTTAGTCCGATAATTGATGCAATAAGAGTAAAGATAAAAAACAACCGCAAAGGGGTGGCCGGCTCTTTGAAAACCAAGATGCCTATAATTACCGTACCGACTGCACCGATTCCTGTCCATACCGCGTATGCCGTACCTATCGGCAAGGTCTGAATGGCCTTCGCAAGTAGGTACATGCTAAGCACTGTGGACAAAAGAAAACCAGTACCCCATAAATAAAACTCTGTTCCGGTTGTTGCCTTGGTTTTTCCAAGACAGAATGCGAGGCTAACCTCAAACAATCCGGCAAGAAACAGCAATATCCAATTCATTTTTTATTTTGGTTTAAAGATTTTATCAGTTTGACCCTTATCATATAGTCCAACGAATATTTTCCGGCACCGGATACCCATATTATGATAAATGTTGTCAAATAAATAAAAGACAGCTCTTTTGCTGAAAACGGGTCTCCGGCATGAATGTACAACCGTCCGCGACAGCAGGTATAGCTTAAAAAAATAGCCGTCCAGGTTTTGGGCGGCTATTTTTGTGAGAGTTTCCAGCGGTCGGGAAGCAGGTCGCGGTATTTTTCGATCGGGGTGTTTGGCGGCCATGCGGCACATCGGTCGATTATGTCGCAGAAGTAGTCGAAGACGTTGACTCCGCAGCGGTGGCAGGTGATCGCAAGAGAGTGGTACAGGGCGGCGGCTTCGGCTCCGGAGTGGGAGCCGATTGTAAGTCGGCGACGGGTCAGGGATATGTAGCGGTTGATTCGCTCGACTTCGTTGTTGTCGAGTCTGTAGGTGGGTGAGGCAAAGATGCGTGGTATCTCGTCCCATTGTTTGAGTGCATGTTCGGTGGCGGCGAGCAGCGGGTCGTCGGGTGGCACGCCGATGCGGTCTTTGACTGCTGTCAGTCTCATGCGGATTTTCTCGAGCATCACCTTGGAGTATCGTTGTCTCCACTCAAGGTGCTTTCCCGCCGTCCATCCGTCTTTGCCTATGCGGTGCTGATGCTCGAAGTGGTAAAGGAGTCCGAAGAGCTTTGCTATTTCCTGCGCCTTTGGATTGTCTTTCAGATCGAGAAACTTTCGCTTGATGTGCTGCAGGCATGGCAAGCGTTTTATCCCGCTCATCCCACCGATTCCGATATGCCGGTATCCCGAGTAATAGTCGCACTGGAAGGCTCCGTTGAAGCCTTTTATGTGTTGCTCGAAGACTTCGGCCGAGCGGGAGCCGTCGTCATAGAAGAAGTACACAAGCCCGGTTGTCATGCCGACGAACACCCATATGTAGCCTTTCTTGATCTTTCTTCCCGAAGGAGTTGCCACCTGCAGCCGCACTTTCTGATAGGTCTCGTCACCGCAGATATAATTGTCCGCGACTATTGCCTGACCCAGCGCCTTGTATAGATTTTCCAGATGTACCCTTACCTTACTTACGAGCTTCTGTGCGGTGCCTTTGTCAAGGTCGAAGCCGTGGGCACGGAAGTATTCGACAGCATTTTCAAGTGGCATGCAGTGGAGATAGCGTAGCTCGGCGAGTCCGGCTATGAAGGAAGATGTATACTGCGAGTTAAGCAGCGGTGTGGCGGGTGCGGAACCTTTGTATATTTTCTCGTCCTGCACGTATTTTCTGACCTTGTAGATAATTTTTTTGAAGCGCATCGGCTCCATGACGTAGCGCACGACATCGCACTCGCCGATAAACGTCGCCGCCTCGGGATTGAAGTCCGGACTGTCAGGCTCCACTATAATGGTCTCCACCTCACACTCCGGATGCGTCTTCCTTTTGGCGCCGTTGTTGGTACGTTTCTTCTCTGGCTTCTGCTGTCGAGTTTCGGATGTGGCAGGAGTCGTCACCGGTTTCTTCTGACGCTCCGACGGCGAGCCCTGCAGACGCTGCACTGCCTGACGCGCGGCTTTCTCTTTGCTCAGTTCCGCACTTTTGCCTTTCATAGCCTCCTCCATTGAGGCCATTTGCTTGCGCAGTTCATCTACAGTCGCCACAAGCTTCTCGTTGGTCGACTGCAGCTTTTCATTGGATAAAGTAAGCGAGCTGACAGAGGCCAACGCCTCGTCGAGCCGCCCTTGAAGGAACTCGATCTGACGTTGCAGAAACTCTATCAACTCGTTCTTTTTCATGGTGTAAAGTTACAAAAAATATCTGACATTTGCAACTTTCCACGCCATTTATTTATTTGATTAACAAATTATTAAGCCTTATTTTACGGCCATTCTGAAGCGATTTTCGACCATCACCTTCACAGGCGTGAGGCCCCTCATCAGCATATAGAAATCGTCCCATTGGAGCCTGCGCACGCCGTCATCGCCCTTTTTGAGCACCTCCCGGAAACGGCCTCGCGACAGTCTTTTTGTGTACATCAAAAATCCGTCGCCATCCCATTTCAACGCCTTCATGGTCTTGCGGTCCTTTGAGAAAAACACATACACATCGCCCGATGCCGGAGAATGCCCCTTCCACGACCACACCATCTGGGCCAGACCCCGGATGCCGTAGCGCATCGATACCGGCTGCCGGCATACCCAGAGCCGCATATCCGCCTCAAGACTCCACATCACTCCTGCGTGTCATGACATCCACCAGAAGCGCCAGCCCCTCCGCGCTTATCTCTCCCAGACTCACGCCTCGGCCCCAACCGAGTTCGATGTGCACGTCACGCACGACACTGGTGGCACCGACATCCCGGCTCTCATCCGCAACCTGAATACCGGGAACCTTAACCTCCCGGAATAACGGCCCGCCACCTTCCCGCGACGAATCCGGTCTCTCCGGCAGACTGCGTTGATAATCGCTTATGCTGATTTTGCGGCGCCGAAGCCACTCATAAAGCCGCTGGACGTTGACGCCGGTACCGGCACAGAAACGGTTCAATGCGATATAGCCGTCTGTCTCGCATTGATTCTTGTAACGCGTCCATGTCTCTGAATAGACATCGGACAAAGACTTGTTATAACCCATGATTCTTTTTGTCGACAAAGATACAACTCTCTTTCGGAGTTCGTCAATATGCTATCGCGGATGGTTGTACGTCCAAAATGCGCAGACCTTCGCAATCCAAGAAAGCGACAGAGAACAGACCCCAAGTTGAACAACGCAGTCTATTTGACTTCTAATACATTACAGCTATGAAACCCAAGACAATGATACAGAAAGAGGTCGCACGACTTTCAGCAACCCTGCGACCAATATCCACAAAGCAGACCGAGTGGGCATACACCAACTGCGTTGAACATATCGCATACCGAGCCAAAAGCGGTATGCTTACCTGCCCGACTGCGGACACTCATGGAAAAGCGGTGACGGCACGCTGTGTGACGCCCTTGAAGGTTGCATCTGCCCTCACTGCGGAGCGGAACTGAAAGTGCAGGACACACGCAGACGCACTCAGAAGGGTGTACGGTATTTCTGCATACTCACCACCTGCCGGGGTTATCAGGTAATCAGAGTGGCGCAGGCTCACTATTCAAGCAAGAAGGGAGAGCCGATGAAATTCTACTGCACCGAGGTGGTTCAGCGTTGGATTTCACCCGACGGCAAAGTGACCGACATGGCATTGCTCCGCACATTTCCATCCTACTACTGCGACCAGTGGTCGTTATACAGCGACATGGAGGTGCGCCCATACAACAGCCTTTACGATGATGTCTGCAAGTGGAGCGAAGTCTATCCGCTGATACGCACAATCCCACAGCTCAGACGCAACGGGTTCAAGGGCGATTTCTACGGTATTTCACCCGTGTTGCTTTTCAAGAGGCTGCTTTCCGACACACGGATTGAAACGCTGATGAAATCCGGAGAGATTGAGGACATGAAATACTTTATCCTCAACCCACGCAATGCCGAGATGCTCTGGGCATCATATCTAATCGCCAAACGCCACCACTACAAAATCAACAGCCTTGAACTGTGGTGTGACTATCTGCAAATGCTGAACAATCTTGGGCAGGACATACGCAACCCGAAGAACATCTGCCCCGCAGATTTCATTGACGCACACGACAGGGCGATGCGCAGAATAGAAGCCAAGCGAATGAAGGAGCGCACTGAGAATGAACGCCGATGGGAAGCTGAAAGGCGTGACCGTGAACAGCGTAAACTGTTGGAGGAGAAACAGCGTGAGGACGATTTCAAGGCTATGAAGTCCAAATTCTTCGGGCTGGTAATCTCCGACAACGAGATAACGGTAAAGGTTCTTGAAAGTATCGAGGAATACTATGAGGAAGGCAAAGCGCAGAATATATGCGTGTTCGGAGCTGGTTACTACACAAAAGCAGAGTCACTTGTGCTGTCCGCAAGGATTGGTGACAGAATCATAGAAACCGTGGAGGTTGATTTGCAGACCCTCAGAGTGGTGCAATGCCACGGCAAGGGAAATCTCAACACCCCATACCACGACCGCATTGTGGATTTGGTAAACTCCAACGCCCAGCTAATCAAAGCACGAATGACTGCCTAATGTATAATCCGACCTGCGTCAGCAATGGCGCAGGTCACAACACCCACCGATTATGAACGTGACATTTGAACATCCGACCATCATATTTGACGATAAGATAGCCGAAATTATCATAGAATTTGTGAACCATATTCTCTATGCCGACAGCGAGAAAACGCTACGGCAGATAGTAGCTGACTTTGCCAATAAGTACGACCTTGACCGATACTTCGTATATGGCTTTGGCAGTCACCATCTATGGCTTAAACAAAGGAAGATAACCAACCCCGATATAACTTTTGAATATCGGATACTGATTGTAGAATACTAAACAGCAATACTATGGCAACCAAGCTAACCGCCAACGGAGTCAGCACTACTACCACTCCCGGCACTGAACAATATGAGGCGTTTTACACCGGCTACCGCTCACGGCGAAAGAAACACTATCAATATGACTACCGCCACACTGACGGAGAGTTATATTCCTGCGTGGCAGACACTCTCAGCGAGTGCAGACGACGCCGTGACGAGTGGCTTAACAAGAAGAAATAACATTAGCCAAGTCGTAATATAGAAAAGGTTGGCGACCTCGCGATGAAGTTGCCAGCCTTGATTTTGCCAAAAATTTCGGCCGCCAAAAGGCGGCGATTGGGGATCTTTTTCTATAATATCTCAAGATTTTCAACATATACTTGAATCAGGGAGAGAAATCACCAGATATGAAATGCGCAGACTGGAATTTTGAGCAGTATAACCTTAATCAATCACTATCACAATAGAAAGTTGATTCATATGTGTTTTTGTAGTATCTTTGCATACTATTATGGAACAAAAAAACAAGACATTCAATATATATTGCGATGAAAGCACCCATTTACCAAATGATGGGTGTCCTTATATGATATACGGGTATGTAAGTGTAGCCTCTAATCAAATAAAAATGATTAGAGAGCAATTAAAGGCTATCAAAACAAAATATGCCTTTAATGGCGAATGGAAGTGGACTGGGATACACGACAAGACATATCAAATGTATCGAGAACTGGTAGAATATTTTTTCTCGGTATCCGGCCTGAATTTTCGGGCGGTAGTCGTTGACAAGTCACATATAGACGAAAGTCGGGCGGAATATACATACAATGATTTTTATTTCAGAATGTATTTCCAATTATTGCATCATAAAACAGATATGGCTGCGCTACATAATATCTATTTTGATATTAAGGATACCTGTAGCCAAATGAAACTGCACAAGTTAAAGGACATACTTAAATATAATGCTTCGATAGGCAATTTTCAATTTATCCGTTCTCATGAGAGTGTTTTCCTTCAACTGGCAGATGTCTTAATGGGGGCAATAAATTACAAGTTGCGGATTAAAACCGGAAACATTGAAGGGAAAGTTGTCGCAAAGCGTAGAATTATTGAGTACATTGAAAGCCATTCATACGTATCATTAACTTGCACCTCTCCGCTCTCTGCACAGAAGGTGAATTTATTTTATATTTCTCTTAAACATTAAACGATGCCTTTTAATAAATTGAAAAAATATCCCGATTTGTTAGACATTGCGTTTATGTCTGACAGAGATCGGAACAATTCCTTGAGAGGTATTTTTGACAGGGATATAACGGATAATCCAAATTTTATCTTCAGAGGCAAGCGGATTTATCCGTTAAAAAGTGATGGGGTACTGGATATGGACAGAGAATTTACTCATCTTACCACGGAAGAAATTGAAATTGAGGAGGATGGAAAGAGAGTTAAACATCGAGTATTTGACATTCATCGTTCGCAACGCTTACATTGGATAAGACCTCACATAGAAGAAAAAATTGACGATAGTGTCATTATTTTTAGTGCAACAGAACGCGACAAGAAAGCTCGTAAAGATGTAATCAAAACATATATTTATAACAAGACCCATAAATATGTTATAGTCCTTGAGCCTCAGCATGGTGATTCAAAAGGCTATTTCTTGCTTACAGCGTACTATCTTAATCGAGAATATGGGGAGAAGGCGATATTAAAGAAATATCGTAAGAGATTGCCTCAAATACTATAGTATAAATACAATCTTTATTTACCCCACCATAAAACACAAGGCTCAGATTTATGCCTTGATAAACCGAGCCTCGAAACTCCTTCTGTTTACAGATGAGCGATGCAAAGGTACAAATAAAAATTTATATACCCAAGCATTATATAATATATAACGTAAATAAACTTATTTTGTTGTGTTGGGCACAGCGGCTATCACTTATGATTGTACAAGCATAAGTATTCTGTCAGCCTCCGTTGGTGCAATTGCTTGTGGAATTTACCTTTGTAGTGGCAGTGGGCTGTGTAGGCTTTGAAGATGTTGCGGTCGCCGGATTTCAGCATACGATATACGGAGCTTTTTTTGACTGCGCCGGGGCCTATGTTGTAGGATAGAACACCGAGCAACAGCGCATCATTCGGTGGAAACTCCTTGAAAATCGCAATAAACTTTCTCAAATCCTTTCGTAACAGGGCATCGGCTTCTTTTTCGCTCATACGATAGCCTTTGAAATATTTTTCACCGGGCAATTTTCTATGCCCATAGCCCAGATAAGGCCAGTGGCGACGGGAGTCATGCAACGTTTCAAATTTCTTGATGATAATCACAGCTCTCTCGAATGGCGGCAGTTCCATTATGTTTATCTTCCGCCCGGCGGCGTTGCCCACCATCACGGTGAGCAACGCGAGGAACATCAGCAGGATTTTCTTCATCGGATAGCCGGGTTTACGGGTGTCACAATCGGGCTGACAATCTTGCCGTCGTTATCGTCGCCGCTGTCTGTTCCCACGGGGTTGAGCTGAAGTTATCCTCTAATGTGGCGATGACATTTATGTTTAACAGTGCCTCCAACGATGAGTAAATCAGATATGTAAGTTTGCTGTTCACAACATTATTTTGAAGGCACTGGCAGAGATTCATCATAGGCTATCCAAGTAAGAGAGAAGATTTTCATCGGTTTTCCATGAGATTTTCTTCCCATTGGAACTATCGATAGCACAGGTCATGAGAGCTTTAGCTTTCATCTCCATATTTACTTCAGCATAGATGTTCGTTGTGTTTATAGATACGTGTCCGAGCCAAGCACGGATCGTATTTATATCCACTCCTGCTTGCAGAAGATGTGTTGCGGTGGTATGCCGGATCGTATGTGGGCTAACTCTCTTGTCCCTTACGGAAGGGAACTGTAGTTCCAGTTTTTGAGCATACCGACTCACCACTTCGTATATTCCAAATCGGGTTATACGTTGGCCGTAGCGGTTTAAGAAGAGTGGTTCATCTGGCTTTCTGTCATTGATTATTGTCTTAAGGATTGCACAGACATTGTCCCAAAGGGGGCATCTGCGAGTCTTGTTTCCTTTCCCAACAATGGTTACCAAGGGGATTGTTGATTCACTTTTGCTTTTGGCAAGCGTCACGGATGATACGTTCAGGTCGGATGCTTCTTCGGCTCTCGCTCCTGTATTGTATAGGAAGATCAAAAGAGCGTAGTCGCGTCTGCCCTGAGCGGATCTCTGGTCGGGCAGAGATAGCAAAGCATCCATCTCAGACTTTTCAAGATACGTTATCATTTTCTTAGGGGCTTTCTTCTTAGGGATATTGCGTATGTTTCGGCTCCATTCCATATGCTCCGGAGAGTTCATGGATACATACTTTGCGAAGGCCTGTAATGCGGCAAGTCTTTGGTTTCGAGTAGCCACTGAGACGTTACGGGTTTCCTGCTGATTGTCAAGAAAGTCTGACACGACATTGATTGTCAGTTCCTGAAGGTGGAGCTTGTCTGGATTTTTATTACAGACATCTCGAAGGTAGCCAACAAGAAGTCTGAAGGTATCGCGGTAGCTACGTACCGTATTACGCGACAGATTCTTGGCAGCCAGCATATAGTCGGTGAGATAACGCCGCACCCAATAACTGAGATATATGGTTTTTTCATTCATGTTGATTTGTTTTGGGGTTTGCATATTCAAAGAATAGATTGGCCGCATCTGAGAGCAGTCCGGTAGTCATGGTAAGATACACAGTTGTGTAACTCACTTGTTTATGGCCCAGATAGGTAGATAACACAGGCAAAAGAGTCTGAACATCCTTACCATCTTGGTACCACTTTCTTAATCGGTTCACAGCGAACGTATGACGAAGATCGTGGATACGTGGCTGATACCTTGTGTTGTCGTTTCGGCTGATTCCTGCTTCTATACGTATCTTTTTGAAGATGCCGTTTATGCAGTTCAGTCTCATTGACGAGCCGTTACACATAATCCATAGAGATGTGTCTTCATCAGAGATCTTGCAGTTGTCCTTTCTCCATGAAAAGAACTTTTCAATCAGTCTCTTTACTTCCTCGTTGAAAGTGACAGTTCTTGACGTGTAAAATTTGGATTCATGGATTGTGATACAACAGTTTGCCAGATCCACATCTTTCA
Organism: Duncaniella dubosii; assembly: GCF_004803915.1. Taxonomy (NCBI): domain Bacteria; kingdom Pseudomonadati; phylum Bacteroidota; class Bacteroidia; order Bacteroidales; family Muribaculaceae; genus Duncaniella; species Duncaniella dubosii. The sequence goes on along the minus strand of NZ_CP039396.1, from coordinate 722,649 downwards.
TGCGAAGGCTCATGGTTTCTGAGATTCTTAACCCCAGCACATATGTCAACTGAAGGATTGCTTTGACGCATTCAGGATATGTGAGAGAAGGCCGTTTCTGATATGTCATGGCAGCTGAGAACAACTTCTTGAGCTCGATATCTGAGTAAATATACGGTGTTATTCGCTGCGGTTTCTTAGGCTTATCCATAGTCAAGGGTATTTTTGATACATACCCTCGTGACATGCACCACCGGAAGAAGCCAGACAGAGCAGCGTGACGCGTAAACCACTTTCGAGTAATCTCGTTGCCTCCTGATTGCAAAAAATCTGATGTGATGGATGCGGTTATCTCTAACAGATTCATATCTTTCCCAGATAATTGCAGAACTGTTTCAGAAGATTCGCATTGGTTTTGAACGACTCTCCCAATGAACGTCTATACTCGACATATTTGTCAATGGCACTATTGAGCATCATAACTCAAGCACCTCCTTCCAGTCCATATCCGACACTTCCCTTAGTCTGGAGAAATTGACTTTGGCGTAGATGGCGGTAGTATCGATTTTCACATGTCCGAGCACATCTGCGACTTCTTTAAGAGAGTGTCCTTCATTGACCAGTCTCGTTGCGCAACTGTGTCGGTAACTGTGAGGACCATGATGCCTTATGTTGAGTTGCCTGCCTTCCAGAGATCTACTTGCCACTTGGTAAACTGTTGATGTACATATACCGTGGAATGGAGCTCGGGTAGTAAGGAACACAAACTCCTGCTTCGGATACTTTGGACGAGCTTCAAGGATATATCTCAGAAGTGGCTGTGCAACCTCATCTATCAGAGGCATTACCTGCGGTCTGCATCCTTTTGCCCTACGCAGATGAATGACGCTATTCCGCCAGTCAATGTCCTTGAGTCTCAGTTCAGTGATTTCACTGGATCTCAAGCCATACATTGCCAAAAGCGATAAAATTGCATGATTCCTTATGCCCTGAATCGTCGGATTTCGCGTAGATTCAGTCAAGATAACTTTCACATCATCCCAATGAAGATATGACGGAAGTTGCTCCATCGTGTACAGCCGAGGGGCGGAAAGTGTTTTCCACAAATCGTCTTTCACCCATTGTCTATCAGCCGCATATCTGAAGAAGCAACGTAGTACGGATACAAGCCCTGCAATAGTGCGTCGATTACACCCATTGTAATGACGTTCTTTGAGATAACTGTCAATGTCTGTAGATTGAATATCGGCAAGCAATAAACTTGAGCCCTGAAGGTAATTCATCAGATGACGAAGTATACTCAGACGGCTTCTATGAGTCTGGGCAGAATATCCTTTGGATTCAACAAGCCAGTTGAGATATGACATGATCTTGTCTTTTTCGGGAAAATCATGTTCCTCCGGCTGGGCAAGTAGTCCCATATGTGAAAGCCAATTAGTTGTGACATGAATGAACGTCCGATAACTATTATCGGTACCGGATTTCTTTCGTTTGCTTGGATCCTCAACATCTCGCCATATAGCTGCCGCGTTTTGTATTTCACTCATGGTTACAAGAGAAGTAGATGGTAAATCAAGCAACTCTATGGCTGTCAGTTGATATTGTGCGATTCGTCTCAAAGTCACTGAAGGAACCCCCTGTTGTTCTTGAGCTTCCAGATATGCGAGCCGTTCCATATACATCGGTGAGACAAGGTGTCGAACTCGAAAGTATCCTCTTGGAAAAATCTTGCTGATTATATTATCCTCAGGATAATAGCGGTGATCCAGTCTTCCCAAATATGTCAACCATCTCTTGGACGCACCAAGAAAGCGACAATGGAAATTAACCTCCACGCGCATATCACACCGTTGTTGACGTGTCATCGAATCCCATTCAGATGTCTTTTGGACGATATATTCCAATGGAATCTCGAATGTGTCACTTTCTCTAAGGGCAAGAAGTTCATCAATTGCGATTAGCAGACCAGCCAATCCTCGCAAATGTCGAATGCCCATTCCATCTGCGTGTAGTTTGTGCAGATATGCTTGTCTTTGCTCAGAGAATGAGGCTTGCTCATGTCTTTGCAAATCCAAGAAGTTTGTGAATAGTAAATTAAACATATTGTAGAATTAAAAAATGTCTGATATAAAATATGACTATTTTCTTAACCCTAAAATTATGTTGTTATGATTAAAGTTAATGCACACACCCTTAATCACTTATCAGGTGATGCAAACATAAATGTCATCGCCACATTAGAGGATGTATGTTGTCCATTACATAAGTCTTCCACAACCACGAGGAATTTATGGGCATCGGCTGATTTGGCGTATAGTTCAGACGGAAGGTCTTGCTTTCCAGAAGCACACGGTCGTTGTTGACCAGCACCGGGCCGTCAACGAGTTTTAGCGAGCCTTCGCCGTCATACTGGAAGTAGCGGATTGTGTAGAGGGTGTTGGAATAGTTGCCTTCCGGCTTTATCTCGAAGCGCAGTTCGATGGTCTGCCCTTTGGCAATCTTGTCAGCGTATGGCATCACCTCCACTGTGAAGGGATAGGACTGCTGGTACAACCGTCCGCGACAGCAGGTATAGCTTAAAAAAATAGCCGTCCAGGTTTTGGGCGGCTATTTTTGTGAGAGTTTCCAGCGGTCGGGAAGCAGGTCGCGGTATTTTTCGATCGGGGTGTTTGGCGGCCATGCGGCACATCGGTCGATTATGTCGCAGAAGTAGTCGAAGACGTTGACTCCGCAGCGGTGGCAGGTGATCGCAAGAGAGTGGTACAGGGCGGCGGCTTCGGCTCCGGAGTGGGAGCCGATTGTAAGTCGGCGACGGGTCAGGGATATGTAGCGGTTGATTCGCTCGACTTCGTTGTTGTCGAGTCTGTAGGTGGGTGAGGCAAAGATGCGTGGTATCTCGTCCCATTGTTTGAGTGCATGTTCGGTGGCGGCGAGCAGCGGGTCGTCGGGTGGCACGCCGATGCGGTCTTTGACTGCTGTCAGTCTCATGCGGATTTTCTCGAGCATCACCTTGGAGTATCGTTGTCTCCACTCAAGGTGCTTTCCCGCCGTCCATCCGT